>CAYOED010000007.1:0-75395 GCA_964402925.1 uncultured Lachnospiraceae bacterium
CAGCACTTAGCGAGGTTTTTTCGAGCTTAGTGCCTGCTACGCTTTTTACGGAGCGAAAGCGCGGCGACGTTGGATTATTTATCCTCTCAGAGCGTCCCTCTGGTCAAAAAGTGAAAAGTAACCTAATCCCAATAAGGGCATATCTCCTATTGACATTCCCCAGCCACGTGCTATACTATACAACGAATGCCGCACTTTTCGAGGCATTATAATTTAAAAAGCTGATTCATCATCTGTATATCGCATACAGGCAAAATCAGCTTCGAGTGTTCGAGACCTTCCACTCGTTAAAAAAATACTAAAGGAGAACAAAAAAATGAAAACTCAAAACACCAATGCGGCTTCCGCAGGAACCGCGCCCTTGCTGTCTCTCGTTCAGGCAGCCATGATCGCTGCACTTTACATAGTGCTCACTTTTATCGCCAATGCATTGGGACTTGCCAATCAGGCAATCCAAGTGCGTTTCTCAGAGGCTCTCACTATCCTGCCTTACTTCACCCCTGCTGCCATACCGGGACTTTTTGTCGGATGCCTGCTGTCCAACCTGTTGACAGGCTGCGCACTTCCCGACATCATTTTCGGCAGCCTTGCCACCGTTGTAGGCGCATTTTTTACTTATAAACTGCGCAAACACAAATGGCTTGCACCGATTCCGCCGATTGCAGCCAATGCCATTGTGGTTCCCTTAGTACTTCTGTATGCTTATGGGATAAAGCCCCTCTGGTTCTCATTTATTACAGTAACAATCGGGGAAATCATTTCATGCGGTGTGTTAGGCATGCTGCTTCTGTTTGCCCTGAACAAATACCGCGGCAGACTGTTTTTTACAGACCAGAACTGACGGTGCCCTCCAAGGGGCGCCCACTAATTTGAGACACGTACATTGCCGCTGCCGGCTTTTACGTGAACCTCAACCTGCGGTGCCCCTGCACCTACTTCTCCTTCCGCCTGATTTCCCTTTTTATTATAGGATAAGGCACCATCAAAATCCGTGCTGATGTTTCCGCTTCCTGTTTCTGCCTGAAAATGGAATGCAAGATTCTCCGGCAGTTCCAGACGAATATTTCCGCTTCTCGTTGTAAGGCTCATATCTCCCGTTACTGTAACAGTTTCTACTTTCACATTTCCACTGCCTGCTTCCACGCTTCCTTCACCGGAAATTTCCGTCAGCGTGATATTTCCGCTTCCTGCCTGTGCATCCAGCTTTCCCTCGATCTGATTTCCCGTAATATTACCGCTCCCTGTTTCAACCTTCAGATCTCCCTTTATACTCTCTAATTTCACATTACCGCTGCCCGTCCGGACGGAAAGATTTTCCGCCTCTGCATTGCTCAATTTAATATTGCCGCTTCCCGCCTTAAGCAGCAGGCTCCCCTCTTCCCTGACGCCGGATACAGCTGACGTGATATTGCCGCTGCCCGTCTCCAGTGAAAGTTTTGCAAGACTTTTCTCCGGTACATAGACTTCAATCCGCTCCCCTTCCGCCCAAAAGCCAAAGATAACGATAGAGTGCATCTCTCCGCCCGTCACCACCACCTCTTTATCCTCATGATAAGATACCGATGCGACTGCTTTAGGGCTGCTACTATATAAATACTCTTTGATCATTACATTATCATCTTCTGACAAGTAAACATTTATATTTTTACTTCCATATTCCATCACAAGACTATCCAATTCTGATGAAGGAATCTCAATCGTATTTCTAAGTTCGGCTTTTCCGCCAAACGAAAAACTGACCATATCTCCCCTTCCCGGTGCATTCCTGACACTCATCACGCTGATGAACAGGACAAACACCGCCATAACAATTAACGCTGCCAACAAAGCAATTCTACCTCTCTTCATTCGTCTCCTCCATCCCTTCATAAACACCATTTTCAGAATCGTTTCTCATCTCTTTCCTTCTATACACCAGCGACTGGAGGTAAGATACCATCGCATAATAAAGCGGTATTGTCAAAAAGACCACCCAACCGGGATGCCATGCAAACCAGAAGAATCCCAGACAAAGGAACACCAACGTTGCCAGCACAGGATACGCAAAGCAATGGGCGTTTCTCTTTTCTATTGCTTCCACCAGCGAATACCAGATCGGTACAAGTAAAAATAACAGCCACCCCGGGTGCCATGCCCCGAAAGCACATCCTATAATAATGTACACAATCGTAACCGTCAGAAGCATAGGAAAGCGCACATGATGAGACCACCATTCCTTGTCATACTTTTCCCCATTCACAAATACTCCCTCCTTATCAATATGCACACTGTCTCCTTTTGCCTTGTCGTCAACATGGATGCCGTCCCAACCCACATGAACCTCTCCGTTCTTATCCTTTACATGAACTCCCCCAAAACCAACATGCACATACTCCGGATTTTCATCTTCCCCGAACGCCTCATCCTTCCAGCCTTCCTGCTGCGTATCCATTCTTTCTTCATCCGGTCTGGGAATTTCATCATCCGTTTTCAACAATTCATCCAGAGAGACCCCATAAAGCCGCGCCAGCAAAATCAAATTATCCGTATCAGGAGATGCCTCCGCCCTCTCCCACTTACTAACTGCCTGCCTACTAATCCCCAACTTCTGTGCCAAAGCCTCCTGAGAAAGATTATTACTCTTCCTCAAATTCACCAGTCGATTTGCAATTTCAATATTCATCTTTATACCTACCTTTCCTCACATCACGAGCCGATTATACCCATTCCCCCTCCGGTTGCGCCACCAATTCTAGTTTGAAAAGGGGGAAACTATTGGTTGCAAACCGCCATAAATCAGTATTTCACGAGAAACCAGCCCTCCGGCACCCGGTCAGATATAAGACCGCGCCGGAACGGATAAAAATCCACACCGGACCTTATGGAAAGTGGTTAGAAGGACTTAGTATCCCATTCGACACCCAGCAATCGTCGGACAGGACGTCCGACGAAGGCGTAACTTGGTCCATGGATGGACCAATACGCCGCTTGCGTCCTCATTGAAACATCTTCCAAAGGGATACTTAGTCCTTCTTACCACTGCACATAGGTTCGGCGTGGACTTTTATCCGTTCGGCGCGGTCTTATATCTGACCGGGCGCCGGAGGGCGTCCTTCCTCCACTACCTTACTGCTCTCTCATCCTTCATTTCTGATATAGGTGATAAAGCAATTCCCATTTTCCTCAAACCATTCTTTGGAATCATTCATCCCCACTTTATAAACCGTCCCCGTCTCCGGATTCATCACAACGGTATTCATCTCATTAAATCCAATCAACAGCACTGCAGAGCCGTCCCGCATCATGACCAGCACAGGGATATCCTTGTTTACATAGTATAACACTGCGTCCAATGAACACCCTGTCAGTTCCAGTACCTGCACATCCGGCAGTCCCTCTTCCAAAATACTTAAGACAGATTCTCCGCTTGCAAGCATATATTTTGAATTTCTTATGACGCCTTCATATTCCAGCATCGTATCCAGACAGACCGCAAGGGACTCTTTTTCTTCTGACATCATTTGCCCTTGAATCGCCATAATCTGGTTCTTCAGGCTCCTGTTCCCTTTCGTCCACACATAGTAGCCATCTTCATTAATAACGACTCCCGAAATAGATTCTGCACGTCTCACTGCGCTGTTTTCGTTAGTAAAAATATTCTCTATGCCATCTTTTCCATATACATAGTATCTGCCCGGCTGTTCCTTCGGAACGGACAGAACCACATTTCTTTCTCCCTCAAACAAAACCTCACGCGGAGTAAGCTGTTTCATGGTTGCCGCATTAATCGCTTTCATAACAGCAATCTGTGTCAACTTCTCATATTTTTCCGTAACAGCCGTTTCAATGGTATTCTTACTATCCAGTTCCGTTTCTCCATTCATGATCTGATCGTCTTTGATTTCCTGATAAAATCCATCCTCTCCCTTTTCCACACGGGACAGGATAATCTGATTTTCACTCACTTCCCCATCCGTAATATAAACATTCTCCTGCCGGTAAGTCTTAAGCACACCTTCCGTTTCATCTTCAATCTTGACACAGTACATCGGGAATATGGTATTTCCTGCGTAATCCATTACAATATCACTTTCCCATGCGACACCGTAAATCAGATCCTCTCCCATAAAACCGATAGGCGCAATGACCTCGCTGCTTCCTGCCTGAATACTTTTCTGCTTTCCGGTAGTCAGATTCATCAGCACCAGCTCTTTTACATGATAAGGATCACTCCCCTTTTGCCAGACAGCCATCTTATTGCTGTCAGAGACCTTATAACTTCCTTCGGAAAGATTCTCCACCATTACCTCGCAGGTGCGATCCATAACATTTATACCATAAATCTGACTTCCCCACTTCAGATAAAGCATACTATTCCTATTGATATAAGACAGCTGATCTACCTCCTCCATGAGCAGTTCCTGTGAACTGGTAAAGGGAATGTATGTCAATTCCTCCACCGTATTTACTGTGCTGTCATAATAATAAGCCGAGATACCTACCTGTCCCTCATGGTGCCCTCTGTTCATATATCCATAAACTAGGAAAATGACATTGCCGCCCTCATCCACACTCAATATTTTGATTTCATGCCCGTCATACAATGTCCGCTGATCAAGATTGTCCTTATCATAAAACCCGAACAAAAGCGCCATCTTATTATCTGCTACATTGTAACTGTACAAACGGTTTCCAACTACGAATGCAAAGACATTCCCTCCATCGCTTTCCTTAAGAGGCACCTGATTGCTGACAATTCCAAGCATAATCTTGTTATTGGCATACACATCTTTCTCCGCCTCAAACATCTGATCCATTGTCCTCTCAAAATCCAGAAGATACATTCTCTCGGGCGTGTAGCGCACTCGATAAAATTCTTTTACCCTGTAATAATTTTTATCTTCTCCAGCCGGTGTGGATACATAATATTCCTGTATAAAACTCCCCGTCTGGGTGCCCAATTCTTTGATGGTGATCTCCGGCTGGCTTTCTCTCGTAATTTCTAAATCTCCCCAAGTCACCTGCTTGAAGCTGCTATGAATCGTAACCCGTCCAAAAGTCGTATTGTCTCCTTCCGCATTGGATTCCAGATACTTCGTAAGTTCCTTTGCCGCTTCCTTGTCAAAAGTTCTTCTGGAAAAATCATATATATAATCAAGCTTATCACTTGCATGATACTCTTCTGTACTGACAATCCTGGTATAATATCTGATCTCTCTCCCATCTTCCAGCGTCAGCAAAATGACAAACATATACTCCTGATTAGTCTCAATCAGATCCTTTACTCCAAAAGACAGCGAAATTATTTCCTCGCTTTGCTCAAATTCCGCCGCCTGTGTACTTTCAATCAGGCGGCTTCCATCCAAACTTCTCACTTCATATACAATCTTGGAAATCTCCCTTCCATACGTATTGATCTCCAGATTGATTTTTCTTCCGGTAGCAAGCGGTGTAATGCTCTCCCGCATCTGTCCTAACTCCATGGCTTGCTCATACCCGTGCATTTTATTGATCAGGAATCCGCCATACCTAACTCCTACTACAGGATAAGAGGCCTCGCTCATCTCCATAGTCATATCGGTATTTCCCTTGTTCATAATGCTGCTTACAATAAAAAGGGTCGCCAAAAATACAACTGCCACTATGCACCCTTTGATAATCGTTTTTTTCATATAACTCCCATCTATTCCCGCATTAATTTCTGCAGGGTCGTATTTACCTTAAATGCTTCACTCATACGGTCAATACCGGTCTCTTTTTTATGCCCCTCTTCTGCCGTCCGGCGTTTTACCGCCCTTATCAGTATATTCTTCGGCGTGTGTTCCATATCAATAAATTCCAGCACCTGGGTATCATAACCCGCTTCCTCCAGAAGATTCGCGCGTATCCCGTCTGTTATGAGCGCCGCCATTCTCTCCTTCAAAAGACCATATTTCAAAACCGGTTCCATCACTTCATTTGCAATCTGCCCATTGACCTCATGCTGACAACAGGGAACGCTAAAAATCACCTTTGCATTCCAGTCCACCGCCTTTTTGATGGCATAGTCCGTCGCCGTATCACAGGCATGGAGGGTGACCACCATATCCACCTTCTCCGCTCCCTGGAAAGTACTGATATCTCCCTGATAAAAATGCAGATTCCCATACCCATACTGCTGCGAGAGCAGATTGCATTTTTCAATCACATCCTTTTTCAGATCCAGTCCTGTAATGCAGACCTCCATTCCCTTAAGTTCATGAAAATAATAATACAACGCAAAGGTCAGATAAGATTTTCCGCAGCCAAAATCAATGATATGCAACGGTTCTTCCTTATCCAATGAAGGTAGTATATCCTCAATAAATTCCAAATATCGGTTAATCTGCTTAAATTTGTCATATCTGGCATGCACAATCCTGCCATCTAAAGTCTGCACACCCAAATCTACCAGGAAAGGAACCGCAGTTCCCTCCTCAAGAATATATTTCTTGACCCGGTTATGTGACATATCCGGTCCATCCCCGGCTTTCTCCCCTTTACTCTTGTGCTGCTTTACCGTAACCTTTCCCTTTTTGCTGACAAGTGCAATCAGCTTTCCGTCCATGCATTCTGCCTCTAACTGCTTAAAGTCTGTATCCATATAAGAAAGAATCTTTAAAAGCATCTCACCCTTCTCATGATTCTCGTGAAAAACCTGAGTTCCCTTTGATATCGATTCCTGAAAACAGATCCTTCCCTTCACCATAACCGGACGTATTTTTATTTTAAAAGCACCCTCTTTTTTTCTGGGATTGCTGATAATGACCTGATATAGCCTGTCCGACAACACAGCAGACAGCTTTTCCCTTAACTCTTCCACAAATTCATTCTCCTGATTCCTTAAATACAAATATAGCCATAACTTTGCGTCATGACTATATTTTACTTATTTAACTGAAAAATCACAACTAAAACTTTATTAGAACCTGAGAATCCCTCTTCTCGTATTGTGTCGCCTTTTGTATATCTCATAGCAAAGCAGAATCTGCACCAAATCCCCCAGCCATTCCCACCTTTCCGGTGGAAATTCGCAATCAGGATTTTCTTTTTCCTCTTCCCTCTTAATCCGGTCTAATATGTCTCTGGACAACTTATAGAGCTGCCACTTATCTGGATACTCATCATAAATCATGCTGCCCTCATAATCCAGTTTATCTAAGATACCGCTTATGACCTTCTGATACCGCTTTGCTTCTGATGGATACATCTGCTGCAGATATTCCAGATCCCTTATGATAGAGTCCTCCTCCTCATAATACATAGGCAGTGGATATGTCATATAAAAGGGCAATATTTTACGCTCATGCATATACATAACTTCCTTATTTCTTTATTCCTATCATATGCATCCCTGCCCACTGCCGTGCATCTACTGTGCCTGGTCATCTTCATCTAATCAAAAACTTTCCATCAAGTTGATTTAACATCTCTTGAAAATATTATAATCGAATGTTTTCAAGACATGAAGATTTTGCTACTACGAAATTATATACTCTCCTTGGCCTTATAATACTCTTCTATTGTGTTACCAGTTCCCTCACATGCCCTCTGTAAATCTACATGAAAGTTTTCCATCACAGACTCCACGTTTTTTACAAGCATTTCAGCTTTAGCCTTTAAGCCTTCACTTCTGCCCTCTTCTCTGGCATATACAATCTCTTCCCATTTCTGCATATACTTCACCCCCATTTTCTCCGAAACCTTAATTCTCTTGACTTTTTCATGTATCATTTTTATTTTTGCGCTGTCTGTCCTGTCCGCCCCGTCCCCAAGGCTTAATTCCGGGCATTCCCTGCATCTTCCTTCAAAGGTATATCGGTACAGTTTCCTTCCAAACAAATCAAACGGCGCTATCATAATGAAGCAGCTGTCATTCAGCAGGTTAAAATTCACGCTCCCCGGCTCTAACAGGGACACATCCATCTGTGCCTGATAATATCGGCTTCTCTTTTTCAGATTGCCGGTATTTCTCTTCTGCATCTCTGTATAATAGATTTTCTTCTCCATATCCATACTCACCACATCCAGCCGGACTTCTCTGAGCTGCGGCGATATTCGTAATTCCTTTTCCGTCTCCGGCTTTCCAAGAAGTTCTATCTCATTTTCAAGCAAAATGCTCACTGCTGCCTGGCAGGATTCCTTGTCCTCCATCGTTTCATCAAACAGAAAACGGTCATTCAAATTCAGTTTCGAGAGGCTCTCCATAAAGTATGAAGGTATCTGTTCCTGTGGTCTTGTTGTTACATCATTCGCCATACATTTTCCTCCTATGTGCAGGAAAATATATCAACCGCTCCACGCCTTACATGCTGAATCCCATATCGCATCAGTATTCACACTGGCGTTCTCTACACTTCCTGCTATGTTTTAGTTGTTGGATTTAAAAGCAGGATTTCGAGAATGTCAGAAATAGATATTTTCAGATACGGCTGCGCCGCCTATAGAAATCTTTTGCTTTGAATAAATTATAACAGCAAATTCCCGTTTTTTCAATAATTATTTTCTCTTATTATGTTTTGTAGCATATGATCAAATGTAATTAAATCACTTAAAAATAAACACGAGGAAACCCTATTAACATTTTCAAGGTTTCCCCATTTTTTTACTATTTTTAAAGATGGGACGAAGTCCTTTCTTTCTCTAATTTCGTGAGCCAGCTTGTTGTAACAAAAGAGGGCAGATTTTCCGCCCTCTGATTGCTTCATTTTTACTTAATAACATGAATACGTGCCAGCGCTCTCTGCAGTGCGGTTTCCGCACGCAGGATATCCGTCTCCGGTGTCTTGCTGCGAAGCCTTTCTTCGGCCCGCTCTTTCGCTGCCTGTGCCCGGTTTACATCGATTTCTTCGGGCCACTCGATAATCTCCGCCAGAATCACCACTTCGTCCTGCAGAATCTCTGCAAAGCCGGCATGAAGGGCAGCTTCCTTTGTCCCCTCCGCCTCTGTGATGGTTAGGATGCCGGGATTTACAATTACCGTCATCGGCACATGTTTCTTGTAGATACCAATTTCTCCCTCAGTGGTATTAAATTCAACCATAGAAGCTGACCCTTCGTAAAACACACGGTCGGGAGTAATGATTTTTAATGTAAATAAGTTGTTGTCTGCCATCTGCTTCCTCCCGTCATTATTTCACGCGGGCAAGTACGTCATCAATACCTCCGGCATTTAAGAAATAGCTTTCAGGTATATCGTCATGCTTACCTTCCAGAATTTCCTTGAATCCGCGAATGGTTTCAGCGATTGGAACATATTTTCCTTCTAATCCGGTGAACTGTCCTGCCACGAAGAACGGCTGGGATAAGAATCTTTGTACCTTTCTTGCACGGGAAACTACCAGCTTATCGCTTTCTGACAATTCATCCATACCAAGGATTGCAATAATATCTTGTAATTCCTTATACTTCTGAAGGATTTCCTGAACACCTCTGGCTGTATTGTAGTGATCCTCACCAAGAATTCTGGGATCCAGGATTCTGGATGTGGACTCCAGAGGATCAACCGCAGGGTAAATACCAAGTTCTACGATAGATCTGGAAAGAACAGTAGTTGCATCCAGATGGGCGAAGGTTGTTGCCGGTGCCGGGTCTGTAAGGTCATCCGCAGGCACATATACAGCCTGTACGGAAGTGATGGAACCGTTCTTTGTGGATGTGATACGCTCCTGCAAAGCGCCCATCTCTGTCTGCAGTGTAGGCTGATAACCTACCGCAGAGGGCATACGTCCAAGCAGAGCGGAAACCTCTGAACCTGCCTGTGTAAAACGGAAAATATTGTCAATGAAAAGAAGTACGTCCTTTCCGCCTTTGTCACGGAAATATTCCGCCATGGTAAGACCTGTAAGTCCGACTCTCATTCTTGCTCCGGGAGGCTCATTCATCTGACCGAAAACCATGGTGGTCTTGTCAATAACGCCTGACTCGATCATTTCATGATAAAGGTCATTTCCCTCTCTGGTTCTCTCGCCTACACCCGTAAATACGGAATAGCCGCCGTGCTCCGTTGCAATGTTTCTGATCAACTCCTGAATCAGGACAGTCTTTCCAACACCGGCGCCTCCAAACAGACCAATCTTACCGCCCTTCTGATAGGGGCAAAGAAGATCCACGACCTTGATACCTGTTTCCAAAAGTTCCTGCTGGGTTGACTGCTCTACGAATTCGGGGGCAGCTCTGTGTATCGGTTCATAAGCTACTCCTTCCGGCGCAGGCTTATTGTCAATGGGATTTCCCAAAACGTTGAACATACGTCCAAGTGTGTTCTCACCTACCGGAACACTGATGGGCGCGCCGGTTGCAATTGCCTCCATGCCTCTTACCAGTCCGTCGGTAGAACCCATGGCAATACATCTGACCGTATCATCACCCAGATGCTGCGCCACCTCAACAACAAGCTCACCATTATCTTTTAAAGGAATCTTGATTGCTTCGTTGATTTCAGGCAGCCTGCCGTCTGTGAATTTGATATCCAGAACGGCACTGATAATCTGTGTAATTTTTCCCGAGCAGTTTTTCTTGCTCGTATTTATATCTGCCATTTCTCCTCCATTCCTGCCCGGCAGTTAAAACATACCGGACCATGTTTCTTTCCTTATAATTCTGCTGTCTTAAAGCTTACTACGAGATTGCATTGGCACCTGCAATGATCTCTGTCAGTTCCTGCGTAATGGAGCCCTGACGTGCTCTGTTGTACAGCAGTGTCAAATGATCTATCATTTCTTCTGCATTGCTGGTAGCGGAATCCATCGCCTGCATTCTGGCTCCGTTTTCACTGGCTACCGCTTCGACCATGCCGCCATAAATCAGGCTGGTTATATATTTGGGTATGAGCAGATTCAAAGCTTCCTCATCCTCCGGCTCGAAATTCATCAGCGCTTTATCCTCGCCTGCTGCTTCCTCAGCCTCCCCCGGCATTTTTCCTTCCTCATTTACTTCCACAGGAAGGAGCTTAAGGAGCGTCGGAACATGTACAACCGTATTCTTAAATGCGGTATAGGCAAGATAAATCTCACTGATTTCACCTTTGGCAAAAGCTTCAAGCACCTCTTTTCCGATTGCCATTGCATCCGCATAAACAGGCTCTTCAATCATGTCTGAATAATCAGCCTTGATCTCATACTGCCTTTGCAGTGCATCCTTACCCTTTTTCCCAACTGCATAGATTGCCAGGTCTTCTTCTGCCAGTTCGCCTCTTGTAATCAGTTTGATTACATTAGAGTTATAGCCTCCTGCCAGTCCTCTGTTGGATGTGATCACGATTACTGCCTTTTTGCCTGACGCACCGGATTTTAAATACTTATGATCCAGATTCTTTGTCCTTTGCAAAATGGAATTCACCGTCTCATACATACAGCGAAAATAATTTCCTGATTTCTCTGCATTTTGTTTTGCTCTCTGCAGCTTAACAGTGGAAACAAGCTTCATGGCCTTGGTAATCTGCTGGGTGCTCTGGATACTGCCCTTACGCCTTTTTATGTCACGCATTGAAGCCATACTATCACCTTATCCTTATCTTTTCCTATTATTTTAAAAATGCTGCTTTGAACTCTTCGATTGCTTTCTTTAAGGTTTCTTCCGTGGTATCAGAAATCACCTTTTCATCTGCAATAGCAGTGGGAACCTGAGGATATCTGGTATCAAGGAATTCAAAGAACTCTTCCTCGAATCTGGTAATGTCCGCAGTGGGAACATCCAGCAGATACTTATTGGTAACCGCATAAATAATGATGACCTGATACTGTACCGGCATCGGTTTATACTGCGGCTGCTTCAAAACTTCTTTGATTCTCTCACCTTGTGCCAGCTTTTCCTTGGTATCAGCATCCAATTCTGAGCCGAACTGGGAAAAGGCTGCCAGTTCTCTATACTGTGCCAGCTCAACACGGATAGGCGCAGCGATCTTTTTCATTGCCTTGATCTGCGCAGCGCCGCCTACACGGGATACAGACAGACCTGCATTGACCGCAGGGCGGAATCCTGAGTTGAACATTTCAGTTTCCAGATAAATCTGACCATCTGTGATGGAAATAACATTGGTGGGAATATAAGCAGATACATCACCTGCCTGAGTCTCAATAATAGGAAGAGCAGTCAGGGAACCTCCGCCGTATTCCTCGCTCATTCTTGCCGCACGCTCAAGAAGTCTTGAGTGCAGATAGAATACGTCGCCCGGGTATGCCTCACGTCCGGGGGGACGCTTTAAGAGCAGGGAGAGTGTACGGTATGCAGCTGCATGCTTACTTAAGTCATCATAAACTACAAGTACATCCTGTCCGTTTTCCATCCATTCTTCACCGATCGCACAGCCTGAGTAAGGGGCGATATACTGCAACGGTGCCAATTCGCTGGCAGTTGCCGCTACAACTGTGGTGTAAGCCATAGCGCCTGACTCTTCCAATGTGTTGACAATGGATGCTACTGTGGATGCCTTCTGTCCGATGGCAACATAAATACATTTTACACCCTGTCCTTTTTGATTAATAATGGTATCGATGGCAATTGCAGTCTTACCTGTCTGCCTGTCACCGATGATAAGTTCACGCTGTCCTCTTCCGATAGGCACCATGGAGTCAATTGCCTTGATACCTGTCTGCAGCGGTGTATCCACTGATTTTCTGGTGATAACACCAGATGCAACTCTTTCGATCTTACGATATTTATCTGTCGCAATAGGGCCCTTTCCGTCAATGGGCTGCCCAAGAGCATTGACTACACGTCCTGACATGGCATCGCCTACAGGAACCTCAACAACACGGCCGGTTGTTTTTACCGTATCGCCTTCGTTGATGTTCTTCTGGCTTCCAAGAAGCACGGCACCTACATTATCCTCTTCCAGGTTCAGTACCATTCCATATACTTCTCCGGGGAATTCCAGAAGTTCTCCCTGCATTGCGTTTTCCAGACCATGTACACGGGCAATACCGTCGGCAACCTGAATAACTGTACCGACTTCTGAAACTTCAAGCTCTGAAGCATATCTTTTAATCTGCTCTTTAATAACAGAACTGATTTCTTCCGGTCTTAAATTCATGGTTCTTACGCACCTTTCTTTTAAAGTTACTAGATTTGTGTTTTAAGCAGCTCCCGCTGTAACTCAAACAACTTACTTTTCACACTGCTGTCCACTACACGGTCACCAATACGGATGACCATACCGCCTATCAGATCTTCATCCACCTGATAATGCATCTCCATCTTTTTAAAAGATGTTGTAGTCAGCAGCTTTCCTTCTATTTCTTTCTTTTTCGCTTCACTTAAATGAAATGCTGTGGTCACATAGGCAATGCCTATTCCCTTAAGAGCTTTGACCTCATCAATAAAGTAATCCAGAATGGCATCAATCTCACCATATCTGTCCTTACTTACGACAAGGTATAAAAATCCAAGCAGCTCCTTTGAAATACGGTTCTCAAAAACCTCCTCAAGAACCTTAAGCTTTTCTTCCTTCAGCACCTTGGGATGATTCATAAGTCTTCCGAAATCCGGATTTTCTATAAGCAGCGTCTTTAACTGCGTGATTTCCTCCAGAAATTCGTCTTCCTTCTTTTCTTCCACAGCCAGTTCAAACAAAGCTTCTCCATATGTCGCGCCAACTAGCTTTGCCATGTGCTCTCACCTATTTCCTTTAACGTTTCATTTACCAGGCTTTCCTGTATGGTTGTATCGATAGATGCCTTCACTACCTTACCGGCAATCATGGACGCAAGCACTACCATTTCGCGCTTCACATCATCTGCTGCCTTCTGCTTCTCAAGCTCGGCTTCCACCTTGGCTCTGTCAATGATCCTTGCCGCCTCTTCTTTTGCCTCAGCAACAATCTTATTTTCATTATCCAGCGCCCGCTTTCTGGCATCACTCAGAATCTCTTCAGCTTCTTTGTTAATGTTCTTAAGCTTTTCTTCATACTGAAGCTTTAATAAAGATGCGTCTTCCTTATCCTTAGCTGCACTGTCCAGTTCATCCTTAATCTTTGCCCGTCTCTTCGCCAGCATCTCCCTTGCAGGATTAAACAGAAAATAAGACGCCACCAAAAACAACACAAAAATCGCAATGATCATAAGCACCGCATCCGAAAGCAGCTGCAGGTCAAGATCAAACAATCTCGGTTCCATCCGTAAACCTCCTTTCCTCATATCATTTTCGCTACTCCGACATCCTCGAAAAATGTCTCCCAGAGACATTTTTCCCGAGAAAACTGTAGCTTTTCTTAGGCGGCGTCTTCTGACGCCTTAGAAAAACTCTTTCTCGTGCTATTGAGCAGCTCCCATAAGAGGTCTTACGAATAACAGCAAGATTGCTACCAACAGACCATACAGACCGGTTGTCTCTGCAACGGCCTGACCAAGTAACATGGTAGAAGTAATATCTGACTTAGCGCCGGGGTTTCTTCCTACTGCTGCTGCCGCATGTCCTGCTGCAATACCCTGTCCTACACCAGGTCCGATACCGGCGATAACCGCCAGACCTGCACCGATTGCTGAACAACCTAAAATAAAGTTACCATTAAAATCCATTTTTGTTTCCTCCTTATGCTTTTTGCATGAAAAATTTTATTAAATATTTGATTTAAATCCCTATCCTTCTGTACTGCATGCATCTGTGATATAAGTCATCGTGAGCATACAGAATACATAGGTCTGGATTGCGCCTGAAAACAGGTCGAAGTATACATGAAGCGCTGCCGGCCATATGATGGCAAACTTGCTCAGCAGTGCATAAATGAGCGCCATGATTGCTGTTCCTGACAAGATATTTGCAAACAGACGCAGCGAGAGCGAAATCGGCACTGCCAAGTCGCTCACGATATTGATTGGCGCCCAGATTGGCCATGGACTGCACAATCCCTTCAGCACGCCGGATACCTTTTGGTATTTAAACTTATTAAAGTGAATCAATGTAAATGTAATAATACCAAGCGCAAAGGTCACTCCATAGTCTGCTGTCGGAGGGCGAAGCCCTAAAAGTCCGGAAATATTGCTGACCAGAATGAAAATAAAAATCGTTCCGATATAATTCCGGAATCTGACCGCCTGACCGCCCATTACACCGCTGATCATCCCATCTAACATCTCCACTATCATTTCCACCACATTTTGAAATCCCGAAGGCACTTCGGTGGCATGCTTAATTGCCCGGTTTGCGGCAATGCAGAATCCGATGATAATCAACATAACAATCAAGACGCATACATGCGTTGTCGTGATCCATACCTGCTGACCAAACAATTCATAGGAAAAGACCCCGTGAATCATAAAGTCGACTTCAGCACTTCCAGATAACAGAATTCCTTGTCCCATATCTTCACCTCCTTACCTATCCTGCCCTCCGGCAGGTTCTTCTATCAGCGGGGGAAGAATTTCTTCCCCATAAATAATTGTACTGATCTTTTTGGTAATAAAATGCATATAAGCAGACGCCTTCAATCCCATAATACCTAAAAACGCGGAGAGAGGATTGCCAATCCCGCTTATTGCGATCGCTGCAAGCGCCGCTGTAATCAACAGATACCGGAATATCGTATGGGCGCTCATAGATTTAACGGCTGACTTTTCAGGAAGCGCAAGCGCTTTTTCCAGGGACCACCACATATGAAATGCACTCAGCGCCGCTATCAGTATCCCCAGCCAGAGTCCGCAGCTGTATCCTGCCTTATCGTTCGCCAGAAAGACAAAAATCTGGCACACTGCACCAAATATAATGATACCTGTCTCAAGTTCAAACAGAGTCCTGTTTATGTTGGTGATTTTTTCTTTCATTTGATTCTCCCCTGTTTCTTCTGCTCTTATGAAGGTAGGCTGACTGCTCACTGTCATCTGCATAAATCCCTCTGGCAAATCGATATACATTATATCCTCCTGCCACAGCACCTACAAAAAACAATATCACTACAAGAAAGTTCGTCCCCAGCTTCCCATCAAGGAACATTCCCAGAAAAGAACAAATAAAAACAGGGACCAACATGTTAATTCCGAACTGTCCAATCATCGTTAATGCCTGATAAACCTTTCGATTAAACTTCACATGCCTCGCCCTTTCAAAGTGCCTTTTCTACTGCCTGCACTTACTTATTGATTATACCTATTTTTTCTATTTCTGTCTAGGAATAATGAAAAATTAATCATGAAATCTGCCACAAAATCGTTTTCTGCAAGATTTGGCAAATCCGTTGACTTTCCCCTAAATTAATAGTAGTATTTTTTTAAATAGATTATTACTGTTTTGGAGGTTTTATGGCAAATCCCATTTTGTACCGCAGGCGAATTATACCGGAAGAATGCATACTTCTCAAGGATGACATCATCCTCTCCTGTGACGAAGACCATATCGTCACCTCTTGGCATGCCCTGCATCCCAAAAAGGATCTTCACCATGGCAGTTCCTGTTACTTCCTGAAAGAAGGCTTCAAAGTAAGCAAGTTCTGCAGGGAAAACGGAGACTTGCTGTACTGGTACTGCGACATTGTGGATTTTGATTTTCATTCCTCCGACAACAGCCTGATTGTGACAGATCTCCTTGCTGATGTGATCGTTTATCCTGACGGCTTCGTAAAAGTCGTGGATTTAGACGAACTGATCACCGCTCTGGACACTCGTTCTATAGGCTTAGACACTTTAAAATCAAGCCTCTTACGGCTTGACCGATTGCTGACAATTATATACTCCGGCAACTTCGATTCCCTCAAAAAGTTTATCAACTAAATTTAATAGAAGATATGTCCGCCAATCTGGGTTCCTGTAAGTCCCTCAATCGGTGTCCTGAAGAACAGGCAGCTTCCCACCGTGGTCTGACCTGCCATAGCCGCATCTGCTGCTCTATAGCAGGCATCTGTGGCATGATTCTCCGCCAGAGCAAGAGCGAGACGTCCGCTTGCGACCGGAGAGAACTGCTTATTCTGATAGATAACTCCCACTACTGTATCCGGGAACACAGAACTCATGACACGATTCATAACCACTGCTCCCACTGCAACCTGTCCTTCATAAGGCTGATTACCCGCTTCGCAGTAAATTAAGTTTGCCAACAAGTATCGATCTCCTTCAGCAAATGAAATCTCCGAAATATCTCTCCATGCAGACTGTGCCGCCAGTGCAGAAAGCCTTCTTTCTTCTGCCAGCTGTGCCTGGAGATTTGCAAGATCGTTCTTCTGTGCTTCAAGCTCCTTTTCATACTCCAGCATTTCCGCTTCTGTCCGTGAAATTTCATTCTGATTGCTGGAGATCTTACCGGATGTCTGGTTTACCAGCCCTGCAACATGATTTTGCTCCTGTTCCACCTGATCCCGCAGTTCATCCAATTCTTCTTTTTCTCTTACAAGCTGCGCTTCCTTCTCCTCAATCCCCTGTCTTGTTTCTTTATACTTGTCAAGCTGCTTCCGATCATATGCCGAAAGCTGCTCAATATAATCATTACGGTTTAAAAAATCCGCAAAACTTGCTGAGCCGAAAAGCATTTCTAACATAACGAAGTCTCTTTTTTCATACATGAACTGCACCCGCTTTTTCATTGCGGCATATTGTTCTTCCTCTACCTTTCTTGCTTCCTCCAGCTCTTTTTCCGTAGTTTCGATCTCTTCATTCTTGACTTCGATTTTCTCTTCAAGTTCTGCAAGATTATTGCTGACAGTGGTTAAATCTGCATTCAGCTTGTTAAGCTGCCCTTTAAGACCTTCTGCGGTTGCATTCAGACCTTCCAGTTCATCCTTCTTCTCGTTTATTTCATTTTCGGTCTGTTCTTTCTCTTCGTTTTTCTTATTGATTTCCTCTTCCAGCTCCGATATCTTATCAGCATATACAGTTATGGGAAAAGCACATACCAAAAGAACTGTCGCCATTAACACAGCAATACTTTTTTTCTTTACCCTTCTCATTTCCTTTACCTGCCCTCATCCTCCATCGTTCTAATTCTGACTTTCCAGCTTTCCCACTCTTCGCACATGATTTTCGCCTTCTGAAAATTCCGTGTCAAGGAAAGTATCTACTATCTCAATGGCAAGATTCTTCCCTGTAAAGCCGCCTCCCAGCGCAAGCATATTTGCATCGTTATGCAGCCTTGTCATTTTTGCAAGATAGGGGTCTGTACACAGTGCGCAGCGCACACCTGCAACTTTATTTGCCGCAATTGAAATACCGATTCCCGTAGTGCACACCACGATTCCGCGCTCACAACTGCCATCTGCGACTGCTTTTGCCGCCGCCTTTCCAAAATCAGGATAATCACAGGATTGCTGATCATAACACCCGAAATCCTGATAAGAAATCCCTCTTTCCTTCAAATGCTCCATAATTTGACATTTCAATTCATATCCGCCATGGTCACTTCCCAATGCGATCATTGCCTGTCCCTCCGTTTATCCTTATTTTGTATCCGGCAGATGTTTTACCTGATGCCCCGCCGCCTTTAAAAGCCTGTTCATAATCGCTTCACCTACTCCCTGACTTTTAAAACTTTCGGCATAAATCACCTGCACCTCTTCATCATCAAATTCCCTGAGGATTCTGAACAGATGCCTTGCTATCTGCTCTTCATCCTCACGTTTTCCAACACTTTTTATGCAGTCTGCATGATAACCACCCGCCGTCTCATCTGTGGCAATCACGCCGGTTTTCGCACTGCGGGATTTATGCCATGCCAACTGCTCATTGATATAGGAAACCACCTGTGCTTCCGCACCTTCCACAAGGACCAGATTTCCCTTCGGCGCATAATGCCTGTACTTCATTCCCGGCGCCTTTGGCGCCTGCTTTGAATCAGCATCCAGAATCGCCCTGTCTGTGTCAACGCTTCCAATTGTATCCTCAAGCATTTCCTCCGTAACATATCCCGGTCTTAGAATCATGGGTTTCTTTCCCGTCAGATCAATGATAGTGGATTCCAAACCAATGTCCGCCTCTCCGCCGTCAATAATCATATCCACCCGACCGTCCAGATCTTCAATTACATATTTTGCCGTAGTGGGGCTTGGACGCCCGGAAAGATTGGCGCTGGGCGCCGCCACATATCCTCCTGCCGCTTCGATCAACACTTTCGCTATCTTATGCGACGGCATACGCACTGCCACCGTTGCAAGACCGCCGGTAGTCTCTGCCGGCACACATTCCGCCTTGTTGAAAATCATGGTAAGCGGTCCCGGCCAATACCTTTCCGCCAGCTTATACGCCGTCTCCGGAACCTCCATGACGATTTTCCCCAGCATTTTCATGTCTGCAATATGTACAATCAAAGGATTATCGGAGGGTCTCCCCTTCGCCGCATAAATCTTTCCTGAAGATGCGGCATTTAGAGCATCCCCGCCAAGACCATATACTGTTTCCGTAGGAAACGCCACCAGCCCTCCTTCTCTGATGATTGCACCAGCCTCTGCAATCAGCTGCAAATCTATATTTTCTTCTTGTACCCTTATTATCTTCGTTTTCATTTCGTGTAAGCTCCGGAGAAAAACGATTTCTCTTCTAAATCTTCATTCGTCTCACACATACCTTATCATATTTTCTTAATTTTGACTACCTTGATTGTTTTGTCTGTGAAAAAATCTGATTGTCAACTCCATTCAAATACTTCATAATTCCCATATGAATATTCCACGCCATTTTCTCTTGATACAAAGGAGCAGATAGTTCCGCCGCCTCTTCTCTGTTCGATAGAAATCCGCATTCAACAATTACAATCGGCTTGGAGGTTTTTTTCAGCAGAAAGTAGCTGTCATTTCCCTTAGCACCTCTTTTATTGTCGGGGTCAAGGCTGCGCAGCTGCTCCTGTATGATTTCGGCAAGCTGTTTGCTGTTCTGGCTGGTCTCATAGTAAAAAACCTGCGCGCCTTTTACATATTCCTCGTGGTAACTATTCTGATGAATGCTGACCACAAGCACCGGATCGGCTTCTTCAATGATTGCAAGTCTTCTTTTCATATCCTGCACTTTTTTGTTGGAAGCATTTTCATCATAAAGTCCGCCGTCCCCTTCTCTGGTCATGACCACCGTGATTCCCTCGGCCTGCAGAAACTGCTTTAACATCTGTGCAATCTCTAAATTGATATCCTTTTCCAACTGACCATTAATTCCGACTTTACCGGGATCAGCGCCTCCATGCCCTGCATCGATTACTACGCAAATCTGCTTTTTTTCCTCCACCTGTGTGGAATTCACATAGACAGCGCTCTCCCTTGCCACAACAAACATGGAGAACATTAAGATTCCTACCATTACTAATTTTAAAATCCTGTTTTGGTTGTTTGTCATGTTATGCCTCCTGGCATTTGTCTTCCTTTATATGTATGAAAAATAAGCTGCAGGTATACCCCTACAGCTTATCCTTCCTATCTCATATTCTGATTTCTTTTAATTATAATAAACCGTTTCGCGTAGCGCGGCATTCGATGTTTATGCTTCTTCCTGCAGATTACATCTTACTGTCACTCTGTTTACTCCTCCATAGGTACAGGTGAACAAAGTCAGATCCCAGTCGCCCTCAGACATCTTTGACACTTTCTTGCCGCCCACTGTCTCAATCTCTGCTACCTCATAGAAGTATTCCGTTCCGTCCACATCCAAAAAGACGACCTGGTCTCCCGGAGAGAGATACTTGATGTTGCCAAAGTGCCTCTGATAGTTATGTGCCGCTATAATCAGGGAATTCTCTTTATAATTACCCTCATATCTGCCCGGCGCAATCTTAAGTCCTTCGCTGGTAACAGAGTTCATGACGGGCAGTGAGATATCGATTGCCGGAATCGCAACCTCCCCGATATAGGTAAAGCCGTCCACCTCTATTATTGGCATGGTGGTATCAATCTTTTCCTCGATTTCCTCCGAAATAGCAAAATTATCAGCAGCTTTCGCTCCTTCCGCCCTCGCAGCGTTCTGTTCGATCTGGACGAGCACCTGCTGTGCAGCTTTTTCCGCCCTGGCGTTATCCCAGTTGTTGTAAAGCAGGATTCCCATGCCGCCAATGATCATAAGCGGTCCCGCGCTCATGAGCAGCATACCTTTCATTTTCTTTTTGCTTTCATTTCCATCTTCCGGTTTATTCTTCTTTCCATATCTTCGCATCCAGCCAATGAAGAACAGCAGGATTCCTGCTCCTGCAAGTACCGGTATCGGCCACTGCAGTGTTCCTGTCTGGGGAAGTCTTCTCCTTCCTAATACACCCTTTTCCCATCCTTTTCTCCTGCGCATACCGAGTACTGCCTGATCGGGCGTAGGGGTCGGATTCGGGCTATTAGTTATCCGGGGAGGATCCGAAGGCTGCGGCGGCGGGTCGCTCGGTGCAGGTGTTGCCGGAGGCGTAGGCACCGGTGGAGGATCCGTCGGTCCCGGTGTAGGAGGCGCTGACGGTCCCGGTGTTGGAGGCGCTGACGGTCCCGGTGTTGGAGGCGCTGACGGTCCCGGTGTCGCCGTCGGTGAAGGCGTCGCTGTCGGCGAAGGTGTTGCCGTCGGTGTAGGTGTCGCCGTCGGTGTAGGCGTAGGCTTAGGAGTCGGCGTAGGCGCCGCTTCTATCTTGGCCTTTACAATGACATCGTACTTCGCATCCCCGGTCTTGCCATCTACTTCGGGTACAAATGCCAGAAAAGGAGAAAGTACCGTATACCCTTCCGGCTGCTTGGTCACAACTACCAGATATACGCCGGGATCGAGATTATTAAATTTTACAGTCCCATCACTTTGGGTAGATTTGTAATCATAACCGGGAATACCATTTTCATCAACATAATCCTGTAGCAGCCCTGCAGCAGCCTTTAGAGCCTTGGCTGACTTGCCGCGAAGACTTCCGATATCCTGATTCCCATACTCCTTAAAGTCTCCAATCCACTCAAGATCCTGATCCGGTCCCGTTTCTGTCCATTGCTGTACCTTATAAATCGTAAATTCCGCGCCTTCAATACCATCGTCCTTATCATTAACCTCAATTTTGAGACTGCCTGACCCGCTGATATTCCCATCAGCATAGGCGATGATACCGCAGGAGAGCACAAGCAGCATGGCACTTACGATTGGAACGATTTTTCTTATCCACCTTTTCATCTTCATCTCATCTCCCTCTTTTCTTTCAATCTGATGAAACAGCCAGTAATACTTTCAAATTTCCATCTTACTCGTTGTGGTCTATCGCATCCTCTACCCTGACACCACGAATCATCAGCCTATGCGTATTTACCGCGTAGGGGGTACAGGTTACCAGAGTAACATAATCTTTTCCTTCCTCAATTTCAAGCGGGTCTGTCTCATAGGGCTCAACCACAAGGATCTGATCCACCTGATAATTCAAAACTTTACCGAGGACATTGACACTGAAATAGTCTCCTATTTCTATCTGATCCAGGTCGGTGAAGAGCAACGCAGAGGGCAGTCCCCTGTGACCGAACAGTGCGGCATGTGTATTTTCACCACCCACCGGAAGCGAACTGCCTTCCAGATGTCCCACACCGTCATGCAGTACCGCATCATCTGTTCCATGGCTGATGGCGAGCCGTACATCAATCTTGTCGATGACCACATACCCCATCACACCGTTTCCATTTATGTTTAGAAGCTGGTCGTAATTCTGACCATTTACACTGAGCCTTTCATCATTTGCATCTATACTTGCAAAGGAAAGCCCAAGCTGGTAAAGCTTTTCGTTATAAATCCTTGCCGCCTCATATATTTCTGTGAATTCTTCGGTGTCTGCTAATTCTTCCACTTTTCTTTCATACTCTGAAATCAGCCGGGACTGCATCCACAGATTCCACCAGTTGCTAATCGTGGGATACAAGAGTACTCCCAGTCCGGTCAGACATACGATAACTGCCAGAACCATAGGCAAACGTCTTCTCATCCTTCTAATACTCCTCTTACAGATAGCACTTAATCAGCCTAAACTGAATTTTTTTCTTAAAGCGCTGTCTTTTGTAGACCGCCTTGCCAAGCTTGATGTAAGCGTTCCTCACAAACGACAGTTCCTTCTTTCCCTGTTCCTGATATCCGTAATGGGCTTTCAGCACCATCTGCGACAGGGACTCCATCTGCTCCTTGGACAAATCCTTATACTTATTTGCAATTTCCTCGGGAAACGCATCATCAGAGCATCCAAGTTCGCTCTGCCATCCATCAAACAAAAGCATCTCATAAAAACTCTTGTATATATACTTCATATTTTGCTTTGTATCATTCTTTGAAAGCTTCCCCAGCCTTCTTTTCAGCAGGTAGCGCCTGTGAATGATTAAAAGTATCAAGGCATTCACCAGAAGAACTCCGGCAATCACTGGCAGAATCATCCACCCCCTGAATGAAGACGATGTTTTTTCTTTCTCCGCCTCGGTCTGCACATCCTCTGTTTTTTCAGAAGACTGTTCCTCTTCCTGATTCTCCATATGATTACCTGTGGACTCTCCGCCGGCATTTTGTGCATCATAATTTGCCTCTTCCAACATTGCCACAAATCCGGGAGTGGTCTCCACCGGCACCCAGCCCACACCGGAGATGAAAATTTCTGTCCATGCATGAGCATTATCATCCTCCAGAATTGCAGTGTAAGTACCGTCTGACTGTCTGGAAAAGATACTCTTTGGCGCTACGTACCCGACTACATATCTGGCAGGTACGCCGAACATACGGAACATCATAGTTGCTGCTGCTGCGAAATGTGTGGAATATCCTTCCCCTGTCTCATATAAGAACCACTCTACAAAATCCTTTCCATCCGGTAAGGACTCCACATTCCTGTTAAAAACATAATTCTGTGATAAGGTATTTACTACATAATCCTTAATCTCATCTATATCAGTAAGCTGCGCCGCCTCACAGTCTGCTTTCAGTCTTTCAAGACCGCTCTCCGGCATCTGCAGATCCACTGCATTCACGTAATTCTCATAAGAAGTCATTGCAGTATCTAAAACGCTGTGATAATCCTCATGTAAGATCCATTCTTCCATGACTTCCTGATAAGTTTCCCTGGGATAATAAGAAAATATATCATCCTGTCTGGTCTGTCCTTCAACTGCGCCATCTCCAGCAAGCATCACATAATACTCATTTAAGAAAGCATTGTAAGGCAGATATGTATAAGCATCATTGGCATCCAGATTTTCAACTGTAAGCTCCTTTGCAGACAATTCCACCTCACCTGAAAGCTCCGGCGTCACATCATCCTGCTCCTCAGAGAAACTTACATTTTCAGAATACATCATCCTAAGGAATGGAAGATTCTGCACATATAAAGCAGGATTATCCTGTGTTTTCCAGTTAGACGCTGCATTCAGGAAGCTTTTCTCATCGGCGGCATCAAATCTGCTTCCACTGTAAACCGATCCAATGAAACCCTTGAGATAAACAGTTTCCTCCGGTCTTTCCGGTGCAGTCAGTTTAAGAGCCTGCACCTTTCCAAAATAATAACCCTCGACCTCGCCTAACGTGCCGTCATCCACACCGCCGCCAACTCCTTCCAGCGACAGCTTCAAGCGCCCGCCGGACACTCTGGGCAGGATTCCCCAGACTGCCTGAAGAACACCATTTTCCGCTTTCATGCCTGACTCTCTTGCTAATTTTATCGGAACACTAAGCCCCGGTCTTAACAGGAAAAATGAGGGTACAGACATAGTCATCACAAGAACGATGATAAACACCACTATTTTGCTTCGGATGCTTTCATAACAGTTCATGTTCTGTTCAAACTGCTCTTCGTCCCCCTCTTTCCAGAAGGTAGGCGGATCCTTTAGGGTGGACGCCGTAATGGTTCCAATCAGCGCCAGCAGTATCATAAGCAGAAATCCCACGCCGGGAGCTCCCCCGGCAAGCAGTACACCCATAATCAGCGGAAAAGCCACTGCCATGAGGCACCATATATTTGGTCTGTACATCAGACCGGCTGAAATAATACCAGCAACCAGAAAACACACAAATATTAGGAAAACGGTAATCTGCACTGAATTTTCTGTTACCTGATACAGTGCGAGATTTCCATCATATTCTTCATTCAATTTATTCATGACACTGTTGATTGTTTCCAAAAAACCAGGTATGACGAAACTCTGCAGTATCAGAAGGAGAACACTGAACACAATCAGTGCCGCCAACAAAGCAAGGAATCTGTAAACTCCCTCCACCTTTAACTTGGAAAATCCTGCCCAAAAAAAGCAAAATGCTAAAAGAACCGGATAAAACAAAGGTGCTATATGGGGAATCGAAAATGCAGAAATAAATGTACCTGCAAATCCCGCTGCTGCTAAAAATAACAACGCTGTGGTAATCACAAAGGCGAATACCTTATTACTCCCTTTCCCATCTATCTGAATCAGTTCCCTTGATACGATACAGATATCTTCACTATAAATCTGCTCTATCTCTTTCTTTCTTTTAAAAGCCTTCATTCCCCTACCAGCCTTATATACCAATAAGAAGCTCCGGCAGCACCTTATCAATTTCTTTATTTGAAAGAGAAGCGACATTCTCTCCTTCCATGCGCAGATTCCAGCCGGTGTCCACCGTAAGGACTCTGCTGCCTGTGCCTAACGAATAGTTCTCTGTATAAATCTGTTCCAAGTCTATCTGTTTTTCATAAACACCTGCATCTATCAGCTGTCCTGCCAATTCATAAATATCTTCTTCAGAAGTAACTGATAAACGGTTTAATTCCTCCCGGTCAGCTGCATACCATACAATCTCGTGAGGACATTCCTGCACCAGAAGACTATAAGAAATAGATGCAATCACTGTAAGCATACCATCCATCTGCATATGCGTCCATTCCCTGTTCTTAGGCAGATAAAGATCCGCAAGCAGGATAACTGTATTTTCAACCGGCATACTGAACTCTCTTACCAGAAGTTCTTCTGTCTTAGCGCTTAACTTCCAATGTATCTTCTGCAAAGTATCCCCTGCTCTGAATGCTCTGGTGTCAAACACTTCAGAAGAGTCATCGCCGTTGCGCTCATGAGAATGAGAATCTCCGTCTTCCCGGAAGCGCATTGTCATATTTCCTACATCCAAATGTACCTGATACAAATCCGGTACCACCAGCATCTGCACCGTCTCCTTCCCGACCGGCACAAACCATTTAAATAATTTCAGATAATCATATATTCTCGCCTGATCTAACCGGAAGCTAATCTTTCCGGCATATCTGGCTGTTATTTTCATTCTTAAAACTACAGTGCTCTTAGAGTTCACCATTCCTGATGTTCTCTCACTAATCGTTGTTCCGTCAAAATCATCTATATAAGAAAGTCCCACTGCCACGTTGGCAATGGGCAGTCTGGATCGGTTCTCAATCTTTACTTCTACCTCGGCAGGCTCCTGCTTTGACACCGTCAATGCAGGCAGCTGTAAGCTGACCTTTACCTTTTTTGACATGAAAAGTGAAAATAGTAATAGTCCAACTAAAAAAACTAACTCAAACGCCAATAGGAACACCGGAAAATCATAGGGGCTTACGATTGCAATCAAGAGAGTAAGCAAAACCGCTAACAAATAAATGATTTTATTCTTCATGCAGTCATCTCTCCCGATCAGCCTTTTTCCGGCGAAGGCTTCGCCGTTTCATTTAAAATCTGGCTCAGCACATCGAACTCGCTTTTATGGTTCAGCTTCGCTTTGGCACTGCGTCTGACTCTGTGTACCGCCACATCCGGAAACACGGTTACTACATCCTCGGGAATCACATAATCCCTTTTCTGTAAATATGCCCTTGCCTGTGCCATCTTGGATAAAGCAAGGGTTCCGCGCGGGCTTATCCCTAAGTCAAGCATTTCATTTTTTCTGGTTGCTGTCACCAGTCTTACGATATATTTATAAACCTCATCATGCACATAGATACCGGAAACTTCCTTCTGCATTGCCAGAAGGTCTTCCTTCTGGATTGCAGGCGTGACATGATCTAAAGGATTGTTTTCCCGTCTGTCTTTAATGATATTAATCTCATCTTTCATATCCGGATATCCCATGCTGAGACAGATGATGAATCTGTCCAGCTGGGACTCCGGCAACATCTGCGTACCTGTGGATCCAATGGGATTTTCTGTTGCTATGACGATAAAGGGCGTAGGCACTTCTCTGGTCACACCATCCACCGTCACGTTACCTTCCTCCATCACCTCCAGCAGAGCTGACTGTGTCTTTGGAGAGGTACGGTTGATCTCATCCGCCAGAAGAAGGTTGCACATCGCTGCGCCCGGCTGATAGGAAAAGGTTTCTGAACCTTTGTTGTAAACGGTGAACCCTGTGATATCTGTAGGAAGCACATCCGGTGTGAACTGCACACGGTTCTGCTTTAAGTTCATCGCTTTGGCAAAAGCAAGGGCAAAAGTGGTCTTTCCCACTCCCGGAATATCTTCAATCAGGATATGTCCCTGTGCAAGGATTCCTGTCATGATCTTCTCGATGCATTCATCCTTGCCGACAATTACCTTCTTTACTTCTTCCATAACGCCTTTTGCTTTTTCAACGTATCCCATCAGCTGTCTTTATCCTTTCTTCTGCTTTTCCGTTCGGGACGCTCTTTTTTTATCTTAACTTTTTGTTGCTTTTCTTCCGGATCTTTCTTCTGCTTCTTTCTCTTTACAATCAGAAGGAAGATGACCGTCTCTACAATTGCCATGACAGCCAAAGATACGAGCAGCCAAGGCCATACATCCACAATTCTCTTCGTGAGTGTACCGGACTGCAGCTCGCTATAAGTAACGTGCTGTTCTTCTTCCTCTTCCGGAATGTAATCCGTCCTAGTTCCACGCACCAGCATCCTGTGGGTGTTGATTGCATAGGGGTGACAGGTTACCAGTGTACAATAATCCTCCCCCGGTACAATCTTAAGTTCATCAATTTCCTCCGGGAGAACGATCTTAACCTGATCCACACGGTATGCCAGAATTTCATCCAGCACATGCAGATAAAACAAATCTCCCACTTCCATCTTATCCAAATCGGTGAACAGAACCGCACTGGGCAGTCCTCTGTGTCCCGTCAGAACCGAATGTGTACTTTCTCCTCCTATTGGATAAGAGGATTGTTCCAAATGTCCTACACCTTTTTGTAAGACCGCATCACTCGTGCCGTTATAAATCGGCAGGTACACATCGATTTTAGGGATATCAATGAAACCTATGGTCTCACCTACATTGACCAGATCCAGATAGCTGATGCTTTCATCAGCCTGGCTGCTTAAGGTGACTGCATTGCTCAGCTGTTCATTATACTTAGCAGCAGCCTCCTTAGCAGCATCAATATCTTCCTGATCCATCTGGGCGATCTGCTCACCATAATCAGCGATCGCCCGGCTGGCATTAGACTGTGCAATCAGGTTACTGACAAACGGATATAAAGTTATGCATAATCCTGACAAAAACAGGATTGCTATAAACCATGCTCTCTTTTTATCCACAATTGCTCCTTACTTGCTTAAATCACTTTAATTACTTTGCTTCTTTTTTCTTTGATGTAAAGAAAAGGATTACTGCTGCTGCCATCATAGCAACACCTACGAAGGTGAAGAGGAATGTACCCATACCACCAGTGGTAGGAAGTTCAAAACCATGCTTGTTGACAACTTTCTCTAACAAGGTACCTGCACTAAGATCCTGTGTGCCTGTTACCGTAGAGCCATCTTTCCTAATTGTAACTTCCTCATATTCCTGCTTAATCAGTATACCATTTTCATCAAATTCTTTCGTTTCTGTCCATTTTGTTTCGTACTCATAATTCAATACGATTTCTACAGGAGCTTTTAACAGATTATATCCAGTAGCAGTCTTTGTTTCAACCAACCAATATTTTCCGTCAGCAAGTCCTGTCTGAGTTATATTACCATTGGCATCTGTAATCAATTTGTCAGTATTAACTTTCACATAATACTTGTTAGCGTCCAAACCAGCGCCTTCAAATGCGTCACCTTTCTGTGCACCTGTCACATTTGACTCTACCTCACGATATAAATCAAATTCTACGTCTTTAAGTGGCTCACCCTCATCATTTACTTTATCAATTTTAATTGCAAAGCTATATACAACTGCGCCATCATGAATTTCTTTCTTGCCCGGCTTCTTTGGATCACCGTCAGGTAAAATCTCACTGGAGTACTCAAGTTTAACAGTGTTAGGATTTTCAAGATCTACTACTTTATTTGCATCTGCTGTCAGTTTTGCATCGTAAGTAATTACGATTTCTTTGCCGGCTGCAGCTTTCACAGCACTCGCAGTAGTATCGAAAGTGATTACAAATCCTTTATTGTTTGCAACCTTTGTATAGTCACGATTTTCAAGCAACTTAGTATCTTCACATTTAATTTCAATAGTGCTTACATCATCCTGAAGACCATTCGGTGTATCAGTTAATTTAAATTCTTCAAGATCAGCTATGTTAGCAGGAACTTTAACCGTTACCTTATAAGGAATTATGTCTCCGAAATTGTAATCGGTTTCATCTACCCAGTTTTCAGCTTCGCTATGACCGTCCTGTACTTCCTTATCAACGTCTGGTTTGTCATTGTACGCTTTAATCCATTCGACTGTGCCATCTGTAGCAACATAGTCAGTGTTGTTAGGGAATGTAATGGTACTACCGTTTACTGTAAATTCATATTTAGTTTTCTGGTCTAAAATATATCCATTCTTTTCACCAGTAGTGCCCAGTGAATACTCTACAAAATAATAGTCACCAGATGAAAGACCCTCAACGCTGATTTTTCCATTATCATCAGTTACTAAAGTATAATCAGTACCCGCATTATCTGTACCATTTGCCGGTGCAGCTGTGATCTCTTTCCAGCCTTCTTCGGCATTATCATCTTTTTTAAACAATTTGAAAGTAACGCCTGCCAACGGAGTAGCCTCGCCTTTATCACCTCCGGTGATAGCTAACTTTTCCAATTCAAGACCACCGTAAGCAGTCTCATTTTTAGGGAACACCTGTACATCATACAGCCACTCATCACCTTCTACAGTGGTCATAGGAATTGATACCAGGAAAGGCTTTACTGATGTTGTTACTGCATCCGGTACACCAGTTTCAATTACCAGGTAAATACCAAGATCTAAATCAGAGAATACCGCAGCTCCCTGAGTACCATCTGCACCTGTGACTTTCTTTGCCATCTGTGGAGTAGTGGTAGTACTCTTAACCGTCCATGCCTTAGAACCTGCCGCCGGTGCATTCACATAATCCTCTACCTTGGGAAGAGTAGCCTTTCCGTCAGCGCCAGAATAGTATTCCAGCATAGCAGCCTTATCCATTACGCGATAGATGGTAAATTCTACGCCATCCAATAAATCCTTATCGGTAGGCTTATCACTTGCTGCACCAGTACCAGGAGTACCATTTTCATCAATTGCATCGACTTCGTATTTGTAAATCGTCAAAGATCCCTTTCGATCTTCGATAGTCGATAACGACGTCCCTTGAGTTGAGTAGTCGTTTGCGGCAAATGCCGTCATTGTCATCATGGACATTGCCATTGCCAGAGTTATAACTCCAGCCAAAAGTTTTTTCAATTTCTTCATTTTGTCTCATCCTTTCTTTTTAATTTTTTACTGTGTTGACTTTTTATATTTACTTTTTCTCTCTCCCTCAGGAGGCTTTACCCTCCTTTCTGCGCTTACGCATACTGTCTATATACATAAGGCTGGCAATCATGCAAATGCTTAAGCCGCCTACAGTAAACGGAATTGGTCCTGCGCCGCCGGTTGCCGGCATCACCAGATTCTGACCATTTTTGATAGTGAGTTCAATTGTGTTGCCCACCGGTGTCTTTTGTTCTCCGTTAATCGTGTATGTAAAGCTTCCATCCGTATTGATTATGATTGGAATGGGGCTTGCCAGAAGCGTATGTCCTGGCGCTGTCGCTGTTTCGACTAACTGATACTCACCGCTGGGAAGATTTGAGAAGATGATAACACCTGCTCCTCCTACCGGATTTTCTTCCTCGCTCGGCGTTGTAATCGTATCCGTCTCGCTATCGTTTACAATCACATTTACAGGTTTCCAGTTGCCCTCACTGTCTTTCCTCTGCAATTGGAAGGAAACCCCTCCAAGAGGCTGACCGCTGGCATCCACCTTTTTAACTTTTAAGGACACCGTATGTACATTTGTTATTTCAGTGCTATAAAGCTCTTCATTATAAGGGTCATCTGTATCTTTGCCGTTGATACTCTTATCCTGATAGCTTACTTGGAAGTTATCCCAGAATCCGTTATTTTCGACAACCGTTTCTTTCGTGATCTTTCCGTCGGCATCCGTTTCAACTTCAACTTCAACAACACGATATTCGTACATTCCTTTATTATGGTCTGTATTGTCAACGTATTTTTCTAGGTCTGAGAACTTATACTTCCATATCCTTTCGTATCCTACGGTACCCAGTTTTACAGATTCTTTATACTTTTCAACATCTACCCAGTCACCATTGCTGCCTTTAACTCTCCGCTGGAGACGAATGTAGAGGTTTTCCGGACAATCACTGTCTGCCATTATCTCTCCAGCCGCGTCCTTCCATATCTTTGTCACCTCAATGCTCATGGTAGGTTTCAGCATATTGGAGAAGTTGAAAGTGTATGCAGGATAATCTATGTTGATCTTTCCTTTTACCTGTCCTGTCTCGGCGTTAAATTCGAACTCGCCACCATCGCTTTCTTTGGTCACTCCTTCAAGGAAAGACTTATCTGCCGGTTTCAATTCCTCTATCACGAACTCTGTATTGAGCGGAATACCACTGATTACTTTCTCCCCGCCGGCTTTCAGCTTAAATGTGGTGGTAATCGGTGTCTCGCCTTCCAGTCCCATACCCGCTACATTGGTGAAGGTAACTCTGAACTGGTATTCCTCCGTCAAAGCTTGGGATCCGTCTGCCTGGGATTTCTTAATCGTAAGTGATCCCACATTAACTTTATTCGTGTAAACGACTTTCAGTTTTGTTACACCTGCATCAGAATCCGGCTCCGAGTAGGAGCGAAATACAAATACCGGAACCGTAGGCTTTTTGTCCTCAGTGTAATTATTCCCCGCATTTAATGCAGCTCCATCTTTCGATTCTTCGCTATATTTTTCTGTTCTTCCGTCACTTACAGATACGCCCTGTTGATTAATCAGCCCTCCTGTAATGGTATTCTGCACCGTCGAGCCCGTCCCCATTGCCTTTACCGGCTGGTCATTTTCGTACATTGTCCATGTCGTAGTAAAGACCGGCGAACTAAGAAGTTCCGTCAGTTCGATATAACTGCCGCGCCGGAACTGGTCTCTAAATAACACCGTTTCACCATTTTCAAGTGAAAATGTTCCGCCTTTGTCAATCATTCCATAAGTATCAGCAACACCATCTAACTTCCTTGTAAACACTGCACCTGCCGGTATTTCCAGCTGGGCTGATGTAGCCGAACCATAATCCGGAATTTCCGGTTGCTTTGTAATGAATCCTGTCAGTTTCTGGGAACCTGCTTCCGGCTTAAATATAAAATCATCCAGATAAAAGGGCTGTGAATAATTATAGCCAAAACGAATGCCTGTTATATTAGCCCGGTTTATAGTGTCAGTTCCAAAAAATTTATTCAAGTCTATTGTCAGCGTACTCCATTCTCCACGTTTCATGGAAGCAGAACCTTCTATTTTTCCGCTTAGCGTGTGCGTCGACGATCCGCTGTCTGTATCAATCCGCAGATACATGTCGGAAAGGCTTGGGTAGCCGGAACCCGCATAAAAATAGCTGAACTGCAGATACTTCATTTTACTTGCATCTGCACTGCCCGGAATGACACCATATCTCAGATCCCTATAAGCGCCGGACGAATCACTTTCCTTCGCCAGCCAGTAAGCAACTCCGGAATGTCCCTCATACCCTTCTAGCTGTGTAAATGTGTTTGCATCCGCTGTTGCAGATATGCCTTCAAAAGCAGGATTGAATTCAACCGGTGGTTCCTGCGCCTCTGTCGAAGTAACTGTCTGCGGTGCGAAATGTGTCGCCAGATTTCTGATGGAAAATTCAAATATCTTTTGGTCATTGAAAGTAGTCTTAAACAAATCATTGACATCAGATGTATCTACCTTTTTCTGAACTTCCAGCTGATTTTCATCTGGGAAATTAAAGCTGATCTTCATGTTGGACTCCCACATACCACGCTCCATATAGAACATGGTCAGGGTATGTTCTCTGGTGTCATATTTTTCGTTTTCAAATCCGTCTATTTGAAAGCTGCCTTTTGTCTCTAAAGAGCTCGAACCTGCACTTTTCTTTACGCTGCTAATTGTGTATTCTCTGGTTGCAAAATTTAAGGTTCCATGTGCAGGCGAATGAACGCCGCCCATATCCAACGCTAAATGCCCATCAATGAACACCCATACATCATCATCACCGGAAAAGTCGAACTTGATATCTGCCTTTTCATCTCCAGTAGTTTCCTTCTCCACTTGTCCGTCTTCGGTTAGACGGAACTTGATTTCCAGCTTTGCGGCATAGCCGTAATTATAAGATCTTGCACCATTGTTACTTCCTGAGTTAAACGGGAAAAACCCGTACGTCTCTTTTGCATCACCCTTAGAGTCCATGTTCTTACTCCAGCCTTTTTTCGGCTGCGTTTCATCCTCATAGAGATAATACTCGTCATTAGAAGTTTTCTTCATCTCCAGAGATTTCAAATCGCTATCATAGACCCAATAAGAGACACCTGGCTCATTTTCGTGATAGTTATCCATTAATTCAAAGGGGAACGATACGTCTTCGTATACCTTGCCCAAAACAGCATTTTTACTGTTGTCCCCTGCAAGGAAATCTTCGTTGAAATAGGGAAGCACTGCCCTGTTTCCGCTTGAATAGATCTGACCATCTTTCAATTCATCCGCAACAAATCCTCGGGCTATCCTGGAATAATCATCCTCGTCTACGGCTCCAGTTATATCCATCATCGAATTGTTCGTCGAGAAGAAATTATGTTCATTTCCATATCCATATAAATTCAATGCATCAGCCAGTTTGCCACTGAATGCACCGCTTAAATCATGAGGCTGGAAATGTCCGGTATAAAGAGGAATTGATTCCCCAGCTTCTTCGTAATAATCACTCAAAGCCTGATTGAATTCCCTAAACGGCACCCAGTCGCGAGCCGACATATTCTCAAACCCTGAAAGATTATCACGATTATTCCCATTCAATTCATAATCCGAATAATAATCATACAATGTAGTCTTAACATATAATCTCTTCGCATTTTTTGTATAATCTGCCTGTGTGATATCAACCACCGGCGTTTGTTTGATTTCCTCAGGATCCCTGATGGTATAAACTTCAGCCCAGTAACCGCCGCGCCAGTTATTTCCATATATTGCATCATCGCCGGTGTCTGCATAAAAGCAGGGATCAAAAAGATTGTTTGGAACTTTTTGATAATCTGTTCCGTTGGCATATTTACCGCCACTCGATGAAATCTTATAATTTGCGAACTTAACATATGTATAGTTATCTGGCACGTCTATTTTCCAGACATCCTTCCATGTGCCCCTGTCTTCAACCTTCGTCATCTCCAAGGTTTTGGCATTTTCACCAGATGGTCCTTCTGCCATCATGCAGTAAACCCCAAAATCTTGGGGAATCTCACTATTATTACTTTCATTGGCCAATTTTGACATAGTTGCGTCAAAATAAATCCAATTGCCCAGTTCATACTTACCGTCAACCTTGGCAATTTCATCTTCCAGTATAACCAAGTCATTATCTTCACTCGTTGATTCTACGACGAATTTATCCCAGAAGAAGTGGTACTTCGTCCCATCCTGGTCTATATAAGTCAAAATCGTCTGCGAAGTCGCTGTAGGATCGTTGTCAAATATATGAATGTACGTTCTGGCATCTTCTTCATCTACTTTCAGCGGAATTAACTCTCCATCACCAATCTGGAACTGCGCACCAAGCGTTTCTGCTCCATTTGCATCATCTGTACCAGCATTTCCGGTTGCCCCGTCATCTCCATCCACGGTTTTTGGGACTTTAAAGTACAATTTATCAAAATAAAGCGTCTTGCCTGACAGCTCTTCGGCTGTTTCAGAAGGTCTTGCTCCCCAAGTACTGATTGTCGTTCCGTCCGCCTTTTCGGTAATGCCGTAGTAGAAGGTATCCATGGTGTTTTCAGCATAAGAGAAACCCTTTATACCATCTGATGCTCGATTAAATAAATTATATGTTTCTCCTATTTTTACTTTATTGCCATCCACATCTCTAACATAAAATGTCACAGTAGAATAGGGTTGATCTAATACATTCTCATTATCTCTAGGTATCTCACATTTTTTTGTTGTAGTGCCAGAAAGCTCGACATCAGAGGAGTCCGTAATCCCTTCTCCTCCAAACACTGCAACAATATCACCATTCAATTGTGATGTCATATCAACAAAATAAATCGGATTCCCGCCTTGAGACTCTGGTCCTAAGTCGACATAACCTACCGCTCTCTTCGTCTTATTATCTGAAGGATTCAACTCCATATCTCCAGTAAGCCAATAGCAAGGATGCGTACCTGTAAGCTCGATATTAACAGTTTGAAGATAATTCGGGCTCACTTCAGCTGGCCAATCTTTTTGCGGCACGAAAAGTGCATATACAGTATTCTGCATTTGTGCTTCTGTAAGATAGCTTGAAAGATCTATTTCCAATAGCTGCGAGCCTGTCTCTGGATTAATCCTTGAAGACGGCTGCATCTTTATTAGATCAGTCGCAAATACTCCTTCATGAAAAAGATGAATATACACATCTCCCCAATTGTTGTCCTCCCACTCCCTAGTATACCAAGGATCAAAATACACTACTTCGGTGCCTCCGCCCAGCGCTCTTGACAATGCTCCTGCGCTCTGGAGCAGGAATGCACCGCCTGTGCTGGAAATCAATGATATCGACGTTTTAACCACCACATCGTCTTCGATTTCCTCTGGAAATGCACTCGGAGATGGGCTTATCATGTCTAAATCATCAGTAGGTTCCAATGTTCCATCTATTTCGTCGTCTGTCGTAGGGGCTGGATTTTCATCTGCCGAAACATCTGATGATTCTTCTGGCACTGCAGGAGTTTCCGGATCCGTCGTCTCTACTTCCGTCGGTTGATCATCCGATTCCGATTCTTCATCTGCTTCTATAGCATTAGGTGCGATATCATCATCTCCGCCAGCTGTACCTATCCAAGGCATTTCATAGCTTCCGTATGTAACAGTCAGATTACCGGCCGCGAATGCCGTTCTGTCTGTAATTCTTGCCTCAACTAATATCGTATCATCCTGTGAGACAGTGTCTCCTTCACTCTCTGAGCCAGGGCCTTCTTCACCCTGTGAATCATTGCCTTCTTCACTCTCTGAGTCAGTGTCTCCTTCACTCTCTGAGTCAGTGTCTTCACCCTTTGAAGCATTATCATCCACGTCACCTGTCGGTGATGCTGTCGGCTCATCTGTAGGGTCAACCGTCGGTATTTCCGTAGGCGTAGGCGCCGGTATTTCCGTAGGCGTAGGCGCCGGTGTTTCTGTAGGCTCTATGCTCGGTGTTGCCGTAGGAATTATGCTAGGCGTTGCACTCGGGCTGCCGGACGGACTTGCACTCGGTATCATGCTCGGCGTTGCGCTCGGGCTGCCGGACGGACTTGCACTCGGTGTCGCACTTGGGCTGCCGGACGGGCTTGCGCTAGGATCTACGCTAGGTGTTGCGCTCGGACTGCCAGACGGGCTTGCACTCGGTGTCATGCTCGGGCTCGGGCTTGCCTTCAGGATTTCTTTTCTGTCTAATGTCATCATGTAGCAAGGTTCTGCATATGTCAGCCAATCATTATACAGGATCTCTGACGATACCTCTGCATCCAGGGAATCTCCCAATATAAACTGCAGATTTTCGTAAGGTCTCTCCATTGTGTATTCATACAGGTAACTTCCCACGCTTGAAGCAACCATTTTCACCGGTTCTTCGCTAAGTTTGTCACCCGAATCATTAAATGCATATAACCAGACGCCATTTTCTATAAAGGCTTCATCATCTTTAATATCAGATGCATCAAAATAAACTGTATATCTAATATTGCGCCATATACCAGTGGACTCTTGACCATTCACCTGTTCAAGGAAGAAGCACGGTGCGCTGTAACTCCAATCCATGTATACCGGTGTTGTAGCAACTTCGTAATTCCAGCTGCCATAGCCGCCCATAAATGCAATACAGTCATAGGGTTTGTCAAAACTATATTCATACACACCGTCACCCTTGCCAGACGCTTTCATAGCAACCGGTACGGTGGTATAAGCATCTTCATCAGAGTTATATGCGTAAATTCCCACTCCGTTATCCGCAAATGCGCTTGCATCTGGAGCGCCGTTCAAATCAAAATAAACCGAATAAAGTCCATAAAAATATCCTCCATCCGAAAGCGCCTCGCTATTGAACATATAGCAAGGTGAGCCAAGGCTCCAGTCGATTGCCAGTGCTCCCGTCTTCGTGCCGGTATTCAAATCAGACCCCTTCGTAAATTCTACATATGTATAGTAATCATCGAGTACAAGCTGATAAATGTTCCTTTTCCCTTCTACCTTTTCCATGATAATGGGCGCATCAGAATAGGAACCGCCCTCGCGATTATATACATACGCTCCGATTCCGCTCTCCATCACATCTGAATCTGCTCCGATCAAGGATGTATCCACATAAATACAGCGTCCAGCCCCTGCTTTATCCTCATGTGCAAGCGCCGATTTTATGAGTCCGCTCCAAGAAGGCGTTTCAAGCAGCATCACAATTGCCAATCCCAGACCGACCGCCTTTCTTACGAGCCTTGTTCTTCTCGCTTTTTCTCTTAATGTAGATATCATTTTCTCCATTTTCTGCTTCATACTCATCAACCCCACATACTTAATTACCGGAAATATGCTCACCGTCCGTTAACGTTACCAATTATTCATTACAATTTATTTTGTTTCTTCTCTGTTACTTTCTTCCTAATTTTTGGGTTCAAGATTAGTATAGTACTCTTAAAATTTACTGTCAAGTTTTCCTAAAGTTTCCGAAAAATTTTGTCATGCTGTACAAATTATTTTCATAGTTTTTGTGCAATTTATGAATTGCTTTTTGGGAATATTTACCGAATCTCCGAATAGTGAGCTCAACCAAAAAAAACCGTGCAGGAACAACTGTTCCTATGCGCACGTCTGACTTCCAGTAACGCCTTATTTCACGCATCACTGCAAAGATATATACTCCTTCGCCTTACAGTACTCTTCTGATGTGGTTCCAGTTCCTTCCCATGCCTCTCCGAATCTACATGAAAGCTTTTCATCGCAGACTCCACACTTTTCACAATTTCTTCGTGTCCGCCACTTCATCTGTCGTCGTATTGATATAATCCATAAAGTCCAGGAACTCTTGGGAAAAATCCTCCCTGTTCCCGCCCTTCGTGTTGATAAAGGCTCTGAGCGCACCGGCGTTCTCTACACCTCCTGCTATTTTTTGTTTTTCAATAACCATTTTATCTTAGAGTGACAAAAATTGTTGACGGAAACGCTGATAAGTGTTAAGTTATTTTATAAGAAAAGGCGTTACCGTAAAGCAACGGTTCGCCTCAGTTATATGGTTATCAAAAAGCAACCTAACTTTGGTCAGAGCGGTTGCTTTTTTGATGTCTATTTTTTCTTCCGGTCCGCCGGATACTGATTATCGTGACGATGATACTGATGACCGTCACTACAATACCGACAAGTTCTAAAATCATTCCGAACACCAATAGTACCTACCTTTCGCTTTACTTTCCATATGTATCCCCTCCTTCAGTACTGGAAGCTCTCAAAATGTACTCATGGAATGTACGGGAAATAACGTCAGCCTGCACCTAATCACCTCAATTTCTTGAAATCTATGGCAGAAGATATGATATAGATTGCTCCTGCTACACCTCAATTATACAGAAAAAATGTTCGTGTTTACAATAAAATTCACATTAAATTTCTTTCCCCCTCCGTTTCGCCTTGCTTTGCTGTCTGTTATGCTGCCGGCTCTTGTAAGGGATTCCTATTACCATGCGCCTCCATCAGGAAATACCAGTGAACAGTTGACGGCCGTTCCCCTAGACGTAAAGCTTGATGCGTTGATATAATCCATGAAGTCCTTATATCATTTTATCTGATGGGATTATTGTCAATTTACAAACTTTAATACATAAATTAAGACGATGCTTACACAGCAGCGTCTTTATCAAATTTATCATTATATGCTTTTTCAACTTTATCAAATGTTACATAACAGCTTTTTACTATATTAGTTTCTTTTTGTCTTTCATATAATTGCTGCGCTTTAGCTAAAATGTGATTCTTATATGAACCTAAAAATCTATACTCTTTCAAGAGCAAATTTCTATAGTCCGTATCATCGATATCATCAAAAATAATCTTTTCAATAACATTTCGATTTACCGGAATCATCTTTCTTATTTCTAATACAGAAAGAAGTTTTTTATACTTATTTCCATCTTTATCATATTTTTTGTATATATCACCTTTATGTAACTCTTCCTTATCGACTATCTCATAGATTACATAATTATGCTCTGTTATATTTTGCCACCCCAAATGTCTATATTTAGCAGAAGTGAGAGGAATGCAATAAGTAAACCCATTAATACCAACAAGCAATCCCAAATGCGGCTTCCTATTATAATTTTCTTCTTTTTTAAAAAAAACCTGATCATCTACGGAATTTAAATATTTTAGATACTCTAAATCAATTTTATAAAAACCATAACCTTCATATTGTACACTCACAATGTTTCTCCGCTACGCAAAAGGGACTCATTTCTGAGTCCCACAGAATTAACGTTACTCACTTAATGGCTGAGATACACCAGACTTAACGTTTCGCATTTATTTGGCTGCGATACACCAGACAAAGAAATCCTTCCAGATCTCTTAATTGCATTATACACAAAACAAAAGGAACATTCAACGAACATAAAATAAATATTTTGTGAACAAATTTATTTTCGTGCGGACTAACGGCTTCTCCATGAAAAGTAACGTCCATTTAATCTAAGAAGGCATATCACTTTAATCCCAAAAGTGATATGCCTTCTTTTCATGTCCAGATAATTATATTTGCAATTTCTTAGATGGACTCATGGAATGTACGGGAAATAACGTCAGCCTGCTGTTCAGGTGTTAATTTGATAAAGTTAACAGCATATCCAGAAACGCGGATTGTAAGCTGAGGATAATTCTCAGGATGCTTCTGTGCATCTAATAACATATCTCTGTTCAATACGTTAACATTCAAATGATGTCCGCCCTTTGTTGCGTAGCCATCTAATAATGATACTAAGTTGTCTACCTGTGCTGTATTTGTTGCCATAGTAATTTACCTCCTTATTATTCTTAACGAAAATCATCCAATCCATCTTCCAGGGTAGGTACGCTGCACGCCAGAGGCGTTCTGGAGCAGTCTGTGCATCCCATGGTCTGAACTTCTTTTGATTTCTCTTTTGTCTCGTCGTAGTCTACGTTAACGTGACCTACTCCCATAGCCATGCCGGAATCCAGCATTTTTACAAGATCATCAATCATCTTTTTGTCATCCATTACATTGTACCTCCCGAAAGTGGATTATAGTTTATTCTTACTTATTTAAATCAAGTTCGATATCACCAGCGAATACCTGGTCTTCTTTTCCAAGTGCTCCAGGGATGATGGTGAAGGTATTAGAGATACCATCCTGTGCATCATTGAAAGGAAGCTTGGATACAGAAGATAAGGATGCTACTGCACCGTGAGTATCGCGTCCATGCATCGGGTTAGCGCCGGGAGCGAAAGGTTGACCTTTCTTACGTCCGTCAGGTGTATTTCCTGTTGCCTTACCATAAGTTACGTTAGATGTAATGGTAAGAATGGATGTTGTAGGAACACCGTTTCTGTAAGTGTGGTGTCTTCTGATAGCTGTCATGAACTTGTGAACAACGTCCTGAGCGATGCTGTCTACGCGGTCATCGTCATTACCATATTTAGGGAACTCGCCGGTTGTCTTGAAGTCAACGATGATACCGTCTTCATCTCTGATAACCTCTACCTTAGCATGCTTGATAGCAGATAAGGAGTCAGCCACGATGGAAAGACCTGCAACACCTGTTGCGAAGTAGCGTTTAACATCTCTGTCATGAAGTGCCATCTCAGCTCTTTCATAGCAGTATTTGTCATGCATATAGTGGATGATATTCAGAGTATTTACATATACATCCGCCTGCCATTCCATCATATCGATGAACTTGCTGTATACATCATCATAATCAAGCACATCACCTTCAACAGGACGATACTTAGGACCAACCTGTTTCTTGGTAACTTCATCAACACCGCCGTTTAACGCGTAAAGCAGACATTTTGCAAGGTTTGCTCTTGCTCCGAAGAACTGCATTTCCTTACCGATTACCATGGAAGATACGCAGCATGCGATACCGTAGTCATCACCGTGTGTCACTCTCATCAGGTCATCATTCTCATACTGGATGGAAGAGGTCTGGATAGACATCTTTGCACAGTATTTCTTCCAGTTTTCAGGAAGCCTTGTAGACCAGAGAACAGTTAAGTTCGGTTCCGGGCTGGGACCTAAGTTGGTAAGTGTATGCAGATAACGGAAGCTCATCTTTGTTACCATAGGACGTCCGTCAACGCCAACACCGCCGAGGGATTCGGTTACCCATACAGGATCGCCGGCGAAAATCTGGTTGTATTCAGGAGTACGCGCAAATTTTACGCATCTCAGTTTCATGATGAAGTGATCAACAAATTCCTGGATTTCCTGCTCTGTGAATGTTCCGTTAGCAAGGTCTCTTTCTGCATAGCAGTCAAGGAAAGTGGAAGTACGTCCAAGGGACATAGCTGCACCGTTCTGTTCCTTAACAGAACATAAATATCCGAAGTAAGTAGCCTGGATTGCTTCCTTTACGTTGGTAGCAGGTTTGGAAATATCGCAGCCGTAGGATGCAGCCATTTCCTTCATCATCTTAAGAGCAACCATCTGCTCGGAAAGTTCTTCACGAAGGCGGATAACATCATCAGTCATAACGCGTCCTGTGGAATCCTTCTGAGCCTGTTTGTCTTCGATCAGTCTGTCAATACCGTAAAGAGCAACACGTCTGTAGTCGCCGATGATACGTCCGCGTCCGTAAGCATCCGGAAGACCTGTAATGATATGTGCGGAACGGCATGCTCTCATTTCAGCATTGTAAGCATCAAAACATCCTGCATTGTGTGTCTTTCTGTGTGTTGAGAAGAATTCACTGATTTCAGGGTCAACTTCATAACCATTGTCAGCGCAAGCTTTTTCAGCCATTCTGATACCGCCGTAAGGCTGGAGAGAACGCTTGAAAGGCTTATCTGTCTGGAAACCAACGATTTTTTCCTTAGACTTGTCTAAGTAGCCGGGGCCATGTGATGTGATTGTAGATACAACTTTCGTATCCATATCAAGAACGCCGCCTGCCTCACGCTCTTTCTTCTGCAAATCAAGCACCATCTGCCATAAGTCTTTTGTGTCCTGTGTAGCTTCAGCTAAGAAGGATTCGTCACCATCATAAGGATGATAGTTTCTCTGGATGAAGTCGCGTACGTTAACTTCGTTCTCCCACTTGCCGCCTACAAAATCTTTCCATTCTGGTCTCATTTTGTGTAAGCCTCCTATTAAAATAATTTTATTTATTTGTGCATAAAAATTATGCTATTACCGTACCATCATTATATGTTAGAATATCATTTACAGTCAAGGCAAAGAGTGTACTTTTTTATGAACAAAGTACGGATTTTAGGGAAATTTTATATTTTTTTTGTAAAAAATGTTCAGTATTGGCGGAAGATGTGTTTAGGCTTGTCAGAAGATGGACAAAGTATTATACTATAAAAGCGCAGATGTAAGATCTGTCATAAAATGTATACAATAGAAGGAGGTTATCTATTATGGCACAGATTACCAAAGACATGACAATAGGCGAGATTTTAAATACCAATCCGAATGTTGCACCAATCCTCATGGAAGCAGGCATGCACTGCCTTGGCTGTCCTTCTGCACAGGCTGAAAGCCTTGAGGAAGCCGCTATGGTTCATGGCATGGATATAAATGATCTGATGGCTAAGATCGAAGCAATCTGATTCCGCCAGCAGAATTTTAAGTTATAAGGAAAGCCGGGCATCTTGCCCGGCTTATTTTATGGAATATGTTTATGCCAAGTCTTTCTCGCGGCTGCGCCCTTTTATGACAAACAGGCAGATTAAAAGCAAAACAATGCCAACCGGAAGCGGTACCCATGGATTTTGCACAAAACCTGCAACGATATATGTGACAAAGGAAACCGCTGCAACCAAAAGTGCATAGGGCAGCTGAGTGGAAACATGGTTTACGTGATTACACTGAGCGCCGGCGCTTGCCATGATGGTGGTATCCGAAATAGGCGAACAGTGATCTCCGCATACAGCGCCTGCCATACATGCAGAAATGGAAATAATCATCAGCTGAGGATTTGAATTGGCAAAAACCGCAACTACGATAGGAATCAATATACCAAAGGTACCCCATGACGTTCCGGTGGAAAATGCCAGGAAGCATCCTACAAGGAAAATAATAGCGGGCAGGAGCATCATCAGACCTCCGGCGCTCTTTTCCATTGCGCCTGCCACGAACACGGCAGCTCCCAGACTGTCAGTCATTGCTTTTAAAGTCCAGGCAAAAGTCAGGATCAAAATCGCAGGCACCATTGCCTTAAAGCCGGAAGGCAGGCACTCCATACATTCGCTAAAAGAAAGCACCCGTCTGATCAGATAAATAATAATAGTAAGCAGCATTGCAAATATGCTTCCAAGGGCAAGTCCGACAGAAGCGTCTGAATTGGAAAAAGCAGATACAAATCCTTCGCCCTGGAAGAAACCGCCGGTATAAATCATGCCGATCACACAGCATATGATCAACATGATGATGGGAATTACCAAATCAATCACTTTTCCCTTTGAGCTTTTTGGTTCCGCCTCTTTATCAGATGCCTCTTTCCCTGAAGTAAACAAATCCCCATTCAGTGCATTCTTTTCATGAGTACGCATAGAACCAAAGTCAATATTCAGAAGGACGATGGTTATCATCATCACAATAGTAAGCAAGGCATAATAATTGTAGGGAATCGCTCTGATAAAAATAGAAAATCCATCTTCCCCCTCAACAAATCCGGACACAGCAGCTGCCCAGGAAGAAATGGGCGCTATGATGCACACAGGGGCCGCCGTGGCATCTATCAGGTAGGCAAGTTTTGCCCGCGAAACCTTGTGTTCGTCCGTCACGGGGCGCATAACGCTGCCTACAGTCAGACAATTAAAATAATCATCTATGAAAATAAGAACTCCCAGCGCTATCGTAGCAAGCTGGGCGCCTGCACGGGTCTTGATTTTCTCTTTGGCAAAATGCCCAAAGGCTGCCGAACCCCCGGCGCGGTTCATGAGACTTACCATCGCACCTAAGACTACCAGAAAGATCAGGATACCTACATTATAACTATCAGACAGTACCGCTATATATCCATCATTGAAAATGTGGTTAAAAGTGCCTTCAAATGAAAAGCCGGAATAAAATAATCCTCCCACAAGAATGCCCACGAACAGAGAACTGTAAACCTCTTTGGTAATAAGGGCAAGCACAATTGCGATGATAGGAGGTACAAGCGCCCAGAAGGTGGCATACATGGAAGGTGTCTGCGCAGCCTCTTCCTCTGCGGCAAGCGTAATCATGGGTGCCAGCAGGAAGCAAAGTGAAAGAACCGATGCTCCTGCAAGCAGTCCGCGTTTTATTTTTTTCATAGTTTGGCTCCTTTCTTTAGTAAACAATTTATTTTATCATTAAATAATGACAAACACAATAACAAAACAGGCAGCCCCTAATGGGCTGCCTTAGCTCCGAATCTGATTCTATATGCAGGATAATGACTGCAGTGCAGTATTTTGAATGATTGGCTCAAAATGTTCTTGCAGATATGCCTCGGAAGCAGGCACTGATTTGATAATCGTTCCGTACTCCGAAAGGACGTTGCAGACTTTGTTGAAATCGACCGGTGTATGATCACTTTTAGAAAGAACTAGTATATATGAGCCGTCTTTTTGCTTGTATAAAGAGTTCGTACCGTTATAAAAATCAGACAGTACATGTGCCGACCCGATAATCTCTCGCAGCGAGCGGAAAGAATAAAGCTTGGTGAGTTCCGCAGGAACCGGGGTATCGGAGAGTTTTTTCTGCAGGGCATTCTTGAAAGAACGCTTGGCGCTTTCTATATCCGCGCTGCTTTCACCGGCGGAAGAGGTTCCTTCGGAAGATATGTTTCCCGTTTTCGTGTTTTGGATTTTCTTGAACAGATCAAGAACTTCATCTGCGCCTTCCGCAATGGTATCGAGAACATCACCTAAAGTATTGTCTTCTTCGTGAACAGATGGAGCAAACTTTGAAAAACGGGTATCAAGTTCATCAGGATCTTCCACCTTGGTGATGATCAGGACGATACACTCGGAATTCAAAGGAATCGCTTCTATCATTAATGGGATGTCTTCTGCCTCAAATCCGAATTCAAAAGATGCCTGCTGCATCATATCACGGAATAAATCTTTGGCTTTTTCGGTACCATAAGCAAGTTCGCTGAGTTTCAATTCCCTGTCAGCCAGATCTTCTCTGGTGAGGGTACAGCGGATCTGATGATCGTTAACTTTTTCTATTTTCATATTATTTTCACATCCTTACTATTAAGATACTGTTATCCTGCCGTTTGGTGACACTCGCAGTCACTTAAATTTATATTATACTTTGTGTGAATTTAAGTCAATAGGACAGAAAAACAGTTTAAAAAAATTTAATAAACTACCCATTTTTTTACTTTTTTAAAGGTTTTTGTTAAAAATAAATAAAAAATTATGGAATTATCTTGATAATTTTGGCAATAAATGCTATGCTCAGTTCCGTAAGATGCTTCCGGATAAATCCTGTATCGGGAGGAGGCATAATTTTTGAACATTTTATTTATACGAATCTAAGCAAATTTAATCAAGGAAGTCCATGCCAAAGCGCATCTGCATCCCCGCATATGACCGCTTGGGCTGGCGCCATCTATTGATGTCTAACAGGCTTCGTGCCTGTCGCGAGTCTTTCTATAGTTTTTCAACTGTTATAATTCACCTAATTAGAAATTCGCAGCGGTAGTTTATTTTAGATACGTATCCGGCATCTTATCTGTTTTTATTATCGTCATTAATAAAAAAACTATAATCAGTTTTGAATTTTATTTATCTTTTTGACATGACATATCACGGAATCCTTTTGGAATTTGTCAAAAAATGATTCAAAACAGATGGGAGAAAAAATGGCTTTGACGCAAAACACAAATCCCGTTTCTCTTAAGCCCCAGCTTGAACAGATGGAGAAGGAAGGTGTTATACTGTACCTAAACGGCGTTCCGTCCACTACGGAGTACATTATGAAGAATTGTGTGAATGAGGATACAATGTATATGCCAGACTATGTGATTGATGAAAACGGGAAGATAAAAGAAATCCGGTATGATCGGATATTCCATAATTAACGCCCCTATCTAAGCACGCCGGGAACCGATTAGCTACACGAATGTTCCTGCCAACAGAAAGCCCCTTATAATATAGTAATAAAGCAACAGGAATATTCCGGTTCCTTATCGGCGTGAAATATACCGGCAATGCCGGAAGAAAATGTTATAAAAAGTCAAAATCGGTAATGACGGTGTGAAAATAGTCTGCTATAATATAGGACGATTGGAGGTTACAGGATGAAGAAAAAAATAATACCTGTTCTGATAGCAATCGTCCTTATTATAGTAATTGCAGGCGTAAGCTTCGGAGCAAAGATATTGGAAAGATATTCCTACACAAAAGAACGCGCTGACCTTAATGCCTATTTTGGCATGTCGGGGGATGGAGATGTGGCAATCGTACTGCAGAATGAAATAATTGAAGAGAGAGCACGTCTGTTTGACGGCGTTTATTACCTGGATTTAAATACGGTTCATAAATATTTTAATGACCGTTTCTATGAAGATAAAAGCGAGGGTCTTTTACTCTATACGCTTCCGGATGGTATTATCCGCACGGTTACAGGAAGCAATGAGGTGACAGACAAGAGCGGAACCCAGTCGCTGGCATACCAGCCGGCACGATACGAAGGGGAGACTTTATACGTTGCAATAGATTATGTGAAACAGTACACCAATTTCGCCTATGAAGGGTTTACAGAGCCGAATCGTCTCCAGATTTACACCAGCTGGGAAGAGCGTCAGACCGCTGAAGTCAAGAAAGATACTGCGGTAAGAATCTTGGGCGGTGTGAAGAGTGAAATCCTCGAGGATGTCCATGCCGGAGACAAGGTAATTCTCCTCGAACAGATGGAGACCTGGAGCAAAGTCAAGACGGCGGACTCCGTAATCGGCTATATAGAGAACAAGCGGCTTGAGGAAGCCAGAGCGGAACTTCCCATTCCGGTTACTGATTATGAGGAGCCTGAATACACCAGCCTTACAAGGGATCATAAAATTAATCTGGGTTGGCATGTGATAGCCGGAGTGGCAGGTAATGACACCATCGATGCGATGACTGCCCAGACAAAAGGGCTCAACGTCATCTCACCTACATGGTTCAAGCTTAGTGATAATGAAGGCAACTTTACCAGCTTTGCAAGTCAGGGCTATGTGGACAAGGCTCATGGGATGGGACTTGAAGTGTGGGCGCTTGTTGAAAATATTGAATATAAAGACAGCATTGATATGTACGAAATTCTTTCCTCCACAACCACCAGAGCAAAACTGATCGATGGTCTGGTAAATACCGCGCTCACTTATGGACTTGACGGAATCAACGTGGATTTTGAGCAGATCAGTATGGACTGCGGAGAACACTATATAGAATTTATCCGGGAATTGTCCATTCCCTGCCGTGCAAACGGCATCGTTCTTTCGGTGGACAATTATGTTCCTACCGGATATACCGATCATTACGACAGAGAAGAACAGGGCGTGGTCGCCGACTATGTAATCATCATGGGATATGATGAACACTATGCCGGAAGCCCGGAGGCAGGCAGCGTTGCATCTATCAACTTCGTTGAGGAGGGCATCCAAAAAACGGTTGCACAGGTTCCTGCCAATAAAGTAATCAACGCAGTTCCGTTCTATACCAGAATCTGGGAAACAAAAGACGGTCAGCTCAGCAGCCAAGCGGTAGGAATGGAAATGGCGGAGGAATACATCAGCGCCCACAACATCCAGACTGAATGGGATGATGAAACCTGTCAGAATTACGGGGAGTACTCAGATGGCGTAAGCTTATTCCAGGTATGGCTGGAAGATGAAAAGTCCCTAGAGGTAAAACTGAACATTATGGAAAAATATCAGATAGGCGGAGTGGCAAGCTGGAGACTTGGTTTTGAAAAACCTGAAATATGGGATATAATTGAAGCATATCTGGCACGATAAAATTTCATACCTTGAACTAGTTTTAAAACAACGGGTTGGAAGTTTTTAAATAAGCTTCCAGCCCGTTTTGCGTCGGCGTTAGTTTAATCCTGTTTCTCCTTGTCTCTCTGAAATTCCAGTATATCTCCCGGTTGGCAGTCCAGCACATCGCAGATTGCGTTTAATGTGGAAAATCTGATTGCACTCACTTTCCCCGTCTTGATATTGGAAAGATTCACATTTGCGATTCCAACCTTTTCTGCCAATTCATTCAGGGATATCTTCCGATCTGCCATCACACGGTCTAATCTTAATATAATCGCCATCTCTACATGCCTCCTTTTATAATGTTTCATCTGACTGCCTTTGAAGTTCACATCCATATTCAAAAATATGGATCACGCACCAAAACGCAATCGCTACGATAATCCCTATTCCCACGGAGCTGCTCACAATAAGAAGCGTTGCCAATACGAAAACGACCTTTAAGTTTTTTATGACAGAAGCTTGGAAGGGAGAATAACTTTCACGCATTTCCTTAAACACCTTACCCACAAAATGAATCAGCACAGCAGTACAGATCAGCATTGCGCCCATCGCAATTATTTCTGCACCAATGGTAGTAGCAAAATCACCTTGCTCAAACAGATTACGCATCAATGTTCCTTCAAGAAAATCCAAGTCATCCATCTGCAACTCACCGGCGGCAATCAGTTCCTCAAATATTCTGTTAATCTGTTTACTCGCTCCCACCATAATGATTCCTGCCAGAATTGTAATAACAGACATCACAATGCAAAAAATTTTAGCAATGTTCGTTACAATTACTCCCGTATTACTTGTTTTTTGAATTTTTTCAATAATTGTTCTTTCTTCTTTCATTTTCACTTTCCTCACTCTCATGTTTTTTTATTTCAGGTTTCTATTTCAGGCTGCATGCATTTATCACCTTCTATGATGCTATCATAATCCATGTTTTTACGTTTGTCAATACATTTTTAATGTTTATCATTAATTATTTTATTTTCCCTATTAAACGTCACTTTTAAAAAGGTGGGATCCATAAGTCCGCACAGGAGCGGTATATATTCCAACGTCGTCACGCTCCCGCTCCTGTACTACGTTACTGGCTAGCCTGCGAAGTGTAATATGGCGTTCACTATTTATTTTCTATCGGACAGCCGAAGCACAGCTCTGAGAGGATAAATAATCCATAAGGAGCCCCTTAAAAAGCGTCAGCGCTTGACGAGGTTCTTTCGAGTCTAGCGTCTGCTACGCTTTTTGCGGAGCGAGAGCGCGGCGACGTTGGATTATTTATCCTCTCAGAGCGTCACTCCAGCCAGTATGTAAAAAATAACATTTTTTCACTAAAGTATTCCAAAATGCAAGGAGCAATTGGTTTTTTTGATGCAATCTGGTATACTATAAGATGAAACAAGAAGGGAGATTTTGTTATGCAAGGAAGAATTCATTCGTTAGAAAGTTTCGGCACTGTAGACGGTCCCGGCACCCGGTTCGTGGTCTTTGTCCAGGGATGCCCCATGCGCTGCGCATACTGTCACAATCCCGATACCTGGGCTATGACCGGCGGTACCATGATGGAACCGGAAGAAATTTTTGAACAATATAAAAGAAATGAAGAATTTTACAAAAAAGGCGGCATCACCGTAACCGGCGGTGAGCCTTTAATGCAGGTGGATTTTCTGATAGACCTCTTTACCATCGCAAAGAAAAACAATGTACACACCTGCATCGATTCATCCGGTATCGCTTTCAAACCGGATAACACTGAATTCATCAATAAGCTTGACAGATTAATGGAACTTACGGATCTTGTAATGCTGGATATCAAACATATCGACCCTGCAAAGCACAAAGAGCTTACCGCACAGCCCAATGACGGTATCCTTGCTTTTGCAGAATATTTAAACCGGAAGCATATCGATATGTGGATCCGCCATGTTGTGGTTCCCGGCATTACAGATGACGATACGTATCTGTTCGAACTGGGTTACTTTATCGGGCAGTTTGACAATTTAAAGGCCCTGGATGTACTCCCATACCACACTATGGGCGAGTCCAAGTATGAAAAGCTGGGCATTCCTTACAAACTCGCCGGAGTACCTGCCATGGATAAAAATAAAGTGATTGAAAAGAAAGAAGTCATCTTGAAGGGTATCCGCAAGCGCAGAGATGAAAAGGTAATGTAATTTTAGGGATATTTTACTTGTATTCCCTATCGTTTTATATTAAAATATAAGAAGAGTCGTAACCATTCAGTACAGGTCGAAGCATTTACTGCTGAGACCGTAAGAATATGATTCAGGCATGCAAAATCCCATTGCCGTAGGCAATTTAGGATGGATTTTGCATTGTAACTGTGAAGGTACTGAACAGTTACGAAGAGTTTGATAATAAAATATCAATAAGCGCCGTATGATTTGGTACGGACATATTTAAGGAGGATTTGATCATGGCATATGTAATTAGCGACTCTTGTATCTCTTGTGGTGCTTGTGCTGGACAATGTCCTGTAGGTGCTATCAGCGAAGGTGATGGAAAGTTTGAAATTGATTCCAACACTTGTATCAGCTGTGGTTCCTGTGCTGGCGGATGCCCTGTAGGCGCTATCTCCGAAGCATAAACATTGGATAGCTCAAAGCGTTCAATCATACGATTGAACGCTTTTTTCTTAGAAATACTTTCCCTATTCCTTTTTTCTCTTCTTCTTTTGTATTTTCCTCCTCTTGCTTCGCAGGAATCCCCTTATCCCGTATTTTTTTGCCTTTTCTGCCCCTCTGGGTATAAGCACGGAGCAGTTCGTCAATCTGATGATAATGTTCTTCTTGCTTTAACAGTCTCTCCTCCTCTCTGGCATCTTCTTTCTCTTCCTGAAGCCTGAACTGGTAATCCAGTTCTTTTAATAGAGTCTCTTTTATTTCCTCACATATTTCCTTATTGTTGCTTTGTACCGCTTCCACGATCATCTCTTTTAAAAGCTGCTGGAGTCTTAAGCTCTTTTGCTCACGGCTCTCCTCCTGCACCTGCAGCACGTTACTGTCCACTGGAAGAAATTCCCCTTTCTTTACCATGATTACATGGTGTTTTCCCAAATCCACATCCTCCTGAATGGATGATGCCTGTGCCTCTGCTCCATCCTGCTGCATCTGTCCCTCTTTTTCGCCTTGCGGCTTTTCAAAAAGCATGATCGGAGTCTTAAGATCACCATTTTTCAATATATGACGTATCGCCTTGAGCTGGAGCCCCTGTTCCTTCAGTTCCTTTACCCGCTGGAATCTGCTGATGTCTTCTTCCGTGTAATAGCGGTGTCCCATTTCGTTCCGCTTCGCCGGTACTTTCAATTCCTCCTCCCAGTATCTGAGGACGTGTGCCTCCACCTGTACTTTTTTCGCTGCATCCGAAATCATATAAATTTTTTCTGCCTGTTTCATATTTTTCCCCTTTCTTCTTATTATTAGATAAAAAAAGAGAACACGCCCTCACAGCTTGTCCTCTTTTGTAATGTATACTTGATATATAATTTTACTTCTGCAGATTGGCAAACTTGGTATAATCCGGCAGCCAAACCAGTTCTATGGTGCCAATCGGACCATTTCTCTGCTTGGCAATGATAATCTCTGCAATGCCTTTCTTTTCCGTATCTTTGTTGTAATAATCATCTCTGTATATGAACATGACCACGTCGGCATCCTGCTCTATGGCACCGGACTCACGCAAATCTGAAAGCATGGGTCTGTGGTCCGGACGCTGCTCTACTGCACGAGATAGCTGAGAGAGCGCTACTACCGGCACATCCAATTCCCTTGCCAATGCCTTCAAGGAACGGGATATGTCTGAAATTTCCTGTTGCCTGGAGTCAGAGCCCCTTCCGCTTCCTGACATCAGCTGCAGGTAGTCGATGATGATAATCTTGAGGTCATGCTCCAGCTTATATTTTCTGCATTTGGAACGCAGTTCTGAAATACTGATACCCGGCGTATCATCTATAATCAGATTCGATTTTCCTATCACCCCTGCACTTTCTATCAGCTTCTCCCACTCTGCGTCGGAAAGATTACCGGTGCGCAGGTGCTGGGAATCCACCTTGGATTCCAAGGAAAAAAGACGATTTACAAGCTGCTCTTTACTCATTTCCAGACTGAATATGGCTACCGTCTGATTAGATTTAAATGCCACGTATTGGGCAATATTCAGTACAAAAGCGGTCTTTCCCATAGATGGTCTTGCTGCCACAAGAATTAAATCAGAAGGCTGCATACCTGCTGTCCTGTAATCCAGATCGACAAAGCCTGTGGCAATACCTGTGACATTTCCATTATTTTTGGATGCCTTTTCTATTTTATCCATGGCGTTCATCACTACCTGTCTGATAGGAACGAACTCTCCCGTATTTCGTTTTTGAACCAGTTCAAAGACCCGTTTTTCGGTGTCTTCCAGAATCACTTCCAGATTTTCTTTTCCAACATAGCAGGTATTGGCAATCTCTTCATTCAGACGAATCAGCTTCCGAAGCGTTGACTTCTCAGCGACAATATTGGCATAATACTTGATATTAGCCGATGTGGGCACTGCGGTAATTAAATCTCTGATAAATTCAAGACTGCTGACCTCCGGCGGCACATCCTTCTCCTTAAGCCTGTCCTGAAGCGTTATCAGATCTACGGGTCTGCCCTCATCATTTAACTCGACCATGGTATCAAATACTACCCCGTACTGTCTGCCGTAAAAATCGTCGCCCGAAACAATTTCAGATGCTACCGTGATAGCTTCCCTATCCATGATCATGGATCCGATTACCGATTGTTCCGCTTCTATGCTATGCGGTAATACCCGCTTTAAAAGCGCTTCCTCCGATGCTGCCATTTATCTTCTAACCTTTCATCTGTGTTACTTTCACTTTCAGTCTGCCTGTCACACTCGGGTGCAGTTTTACACCTACTTCAAACACGCCGAAACTTTTGATTGCTTCGGGAAGAATGATTTTTTTCTTATCAATTTCCTTTCCGCACTGTTCCTTGTAGCCCTGTGCGATTTCCTTCGTGGAAATAGAACCGAAAGTCTTACCGCCTTCTCCGGCTTTGATTGATAAAACAACTTCTTCCTCTTCCATTTCTTTGGCAAATGCCTGTGCCGCTTCAAGCTGCTCTTTTGCAAGCTTTTCATCATTTGCCTTCTTCAGCTTTAAATCATTCATATTCTTGTTATTTGCTTCGATACCCAGTTTTTGGGGTAAAACAAAATTCCTTGCGTATCCGTCATTTACGTTTACGATGTCGCCCTTTTTTCCAAGGCTCTTTACATCCTCTAACAATATTACTTTCATAATTTTATCTCCTCTGTCTGAAATTATCCTACCTCCAGGTCACCCTCGGCAATCATCTTGTCCAATGTTCCTTTCAAAATACCAATGCCTTCAGGAATCGAAACGCCATTTAGCTGACATCCTGCTGTTCCTAAATGACCGCCCCCTCCCATCTTCTCCATGATAATCTGCACATTGACCTCATCAATGGATCTGGCACTGATAAATACCTGATTCTGATACTCCGTAAGAACAAAACTTGCCTTTACTCCCTTAATATTCAAAAGTTCATTGGCGGCCTGTGCGCCAACAACGGTAGGGCTCTGTATATCTTCGCTGCTGCAGGTTGAAATCGCATACGACTTTTTGTATATTTCCGCCTGGCTCACTGCGTCCGCCTTTGCCTTATATTCTACAGCATCTTCCCTGGACAGCTTACGCACTCTGGTCACATCTGCGCCGTTCCTTCTCAAAAATGCCGCCGCCTCAAAGGTCCGGACACCTGTCTTGGTCATAAAGTTATTGGTATCGACTACAATGCCGGAGTACATGCAGTCCGCCTCTTCCGCTGTAATCTTAATATTCTCTCCAATGTACTGCAGAATCTCGGAAACCATCTCGCAGGCTGAGGATGCATACGCTTCCACATAGGAAAGAGTTGCATTTTCAATAATTTCCGATCCTTGCCTGTGATGATCCAGTACCACGATTGATTTACACATCCTTAAGAGTTCCGGACATTCCGTAATACTGGGCTTATTGACATCCACCACCACCAGCACGGTATTGTTTCCTGCAAGTTCCAATGCCTGCTGACTGGTAACGATCATATCCTCATTATATCCTTCATGGTTCCTGATCAAATCAACCATGGGTTTCATGGAAGCGCTCACATCATTCAGCACGATATTTGCCTTCCGATCCAGAGTAACCGCAATCCGGTAGATTCCTACTGCCGCTCCAAAGCTATCCACATCCGCAAGCCGGTGTCCCATAATGAGCACTCTCTCTTTAGTGGAAATGATCTCTCTAAGGGCCTGTGCTTTGACTCTTGCCTTTACTCTCGTATTTTTCTCTACCTGCTGGCTCTTTCCGCCAAAGTAGGTGACATTTTCAGGTGTCTTTACAACCGCCTGGTCACCGCCGCGCCCTAATGCAAGATCAATGGCGTTGCGGGCAAATTCGTAATTCTGAGCATAACTGAGACCATCCAGCCCCAGACCTATACTGATCGTCACTGCCATCTCATTGCCAATGTTGACCGTCTTGACCTCCTCCAGAATGTCAAACTTGTTCTCCCTAAGAAGCATGGTTGCTTTTTTGCGGAGAATGATCATGTACTTGTCCTTTTCTATTTTCTTACAGATTCCGTCAAGAGCTGCTATATATTTATTGACTTTTCTGTCTATCAGCGCAATTAAGAGAGAACGCCTCACCTCTTCCACACTTTCAAGGGCTTCATCATAGTTGTCAAGATAAATCATGCCCACTGCCAGACTCTGGTCATCCACTTCCCGGAGTGCGATTTTAAGCGCTGTCTCATCAAACAGATAAAAAGCGATCAGAAAGCCATTAGAATCATCCGCCTCAACGATATCGCTGCTTTCAAGCATATCCCGCATAGAAAGTTTTCTCATCTTGGCAACATAATTACTCTCTTCGAATACAATATCCATCTCCGTAAATTCGCTCTCATAGGGAAGTTTTTCTTTGGTGATGGAAGGAAAAAGAGAGGTGATAGATTTCCTATATCCCTTTGCCTTATGCACTACTTCCTCAAAGGCTTCATTGGTCCAAATGATGTGCCCGCTGTCATCCAGCATTGCATAGGGAATCTCCAGTTCCCGCAGAAGCACCTTCTGTATCTGTCCATACTGGGTCGCAAAACTTACCATCTCATTCATAATGACCGGCTTATTATAAAGCTGCAAAAACACCACCACCGCAAAGTAAAGCATGGTGAAGCAGGTCACGATAAGACCGGCAGGTACACTGAAAAGATATACCGCCAGATTTACAATCATCAATAAAAAACCCAGATATAAAGAAGTCTGCATATATCTTTTCAGTCTTCCCTTTAATCTCAATTTGCTTCTTAATGGAGCCATTCTAACAAATACCCCTCTGTAGTCCGATGTAATTGATTAAAATATACTTACTTAGTATAACATTTTTCATAAAAAGTTTCTACCATATTATTCAGAAGCTTTTAGACAGCTTTTTACCTTTTTCTGCATCGATAACACAAAAACAAGGGATTATATGTCGAGATAATAAGCCCCCGGAAACAGTCTGGACTTTCACCACAGAACACGGGCATGCCCGTCATACAAACAAAAAGGGCTGCCGATGACCGACAGCCCTCTATTGTTTCTGGTTAATAATGCCTAAACATTTTATTAGATATTAATCACAAGTATAAGGCATTAATGCAACGTGACGAGCTCTCTTGATTGCAACTGTAAGAGCTCTCTGATGCTTTGCACAGTTTCCTGTAATTCTTCTGGGAAGGATTTTTCCTCTCTCAGACACATATCTTTTTAATTTGTTTACATCTTTGTAATCAATTGCGTTGTCTTTGCCACAGAATACACAGACTTTTTTCCTTCTGCGCATTCCGCCTTTTTTTCTCATGGGAGAATCAGACTTCTCTGCTTTATTATATGCCATAATCATTGCCTCCTATCTTTATTAAAACAAATATCTAATTAAACGGCAGCTCCTCGTCTATTCCATCCGGAATATTCATAAAGCCGTCGCCTGCTCCTGAAGGTTCGGGAGCTCTGTTTCCGCCGGTAAAACCCCCGTTTGAACCGGCGCTGCTGTTTTTACTTTCAGCAAATTCCTGTTCTTCAATTACCACCTCTGTAGTGTACACCTTGACACCGTCCTTGTTGGTATAGCTTCCGGTCTGAATACGGCCTGACACCAGAAGTTTGATTCCTTTTCTGAAATATCTTTCAGCAAATTCTCCTGCCTTTCCAAATGCCACACAGTTGATAAAATCTGCGGTATTTTCCTCACCGCCTCGATTGAATCTCCGGTCTACAGCCAGTGTATATCTGGCAATCGCCAGTGCGTTTTCCCCCTGAGAATATCTCACCTCAGGGTCTCTTGTCAAGCGCCCCATAAGTATTACTTTATTCATACCTGCCTCTTCTTTCCAGCATATCTCTCGTATACGCTTTATGCTTCGTCCTGTCTAACGCATAAAAATCTGATAACATTGTCCATAATGCGAACACGATTTTCGATTTCGATCGGCGCTGTGCTTTCAGCATCAAACTGAATGAAGTAGTAGAAAGCTTCTTTCATCTTCTGAACTTCATAAGCCAGTCTCTTCTTGCCCCAGTCGTCAACGTTTGTGATCGTACCACCGAATCTTTCAATGAGAGCCTTGCATTTGTCAACTACTGCTGCTCTTTCCTCGTCTTCGATTTTCGCACTTACAACAACGGCTAATTCATATTTGTTCATGCTTAAGTTACCTCCTTTTGGTCTCTGGCCCCCATTTGCAGGAGCAAGGAATGTGTTGTCTCCGCCTTTGCGGATAGTTAAAACATACCACGGAGTAATATAATACCACGTATTTTCTTTTTTTTCAAGAGTTTGTCCGCGAAATTTTCTTTATCTTTTTTTCAATCTGGCTCCTCGGACTCATAATCTGATGTCCGCACCCTGCGCACTTTAACCGGAAGTCCGCCCCGATACGGAGTACCTCCCACTCGTAGCTTCCGCAGGGATGGGGCTTTTTTAATGTAAGCTTATCTCCTACCTGAACATCCATAAACTCCTATCCTTTCTTTCCTATCTCTCTGCCAGCCATATACACCAGCAGCCAGCTTCAGGCTTTCTTCCTTACAATGCCGCAAAAATCTCTCCGATGCTTCCCTGTACCACCAGGTCTGCCGCACTGTCCCTTGCCGTGGGCGTCTTATTGATTAAGATCAGCTTATTTCCATTATAATAGTCTATCAGTCCTGCTGCCGGGTAGACCACCAGTGAAGTGCCTCCAATAATCAGTACATCTGCGTTTCGGATATAAGAAATAGCATCCCTGAGCGTCTTATCATCCAGACCTTCCTCATACAGAACCACATCCGGTTTGACCCCAGCGCCGCATGCATCACATTTCGGTACCCCTTCTGCATGAAGCATATATTCTGCATCAAAGAACTTCCCGCAGCTTTCACAGTAATTCCGGAGGACGCTGCCATGGAGCTCTAAGACCTTTTTGCTCCCTGCCGCCTGGTGAAGACCATCGATGTTCTGGGTAATGACTGCCCGTAGTTTCCCCTCCTGCTCCCACTTGGCAAGTTTCAAATGTGCAGCATTCGGCTTCGCTCCAAGGCAGAGCATCTTGTCCTTATAAAAACGGAAGAACTCCTCAGGCTTTTGCCTGTAAAAGGTGTGGCTTAAAATAGTTTCCGGCGGATAATCATATTTTTGATTATAAAGCCCATCCACACTTCTGAAATCGGGAATGCCGCTTTCCGTGGAAACACCGGCTCCGCCAAAAAATACAATATTGTCGCTGCCATCTATGATTTCTTTTAATCTTTCAATCTGATTCATCTTAATCCTCCATTTCCAACCGGCTTATCTGACTAAAATCAGTTTACTACATGCAAATAAGTTGTTCAACTGCATTTACCTTATTTCATTAAGTAAACTTTAATAGTTTCTTAATTTTGATTTCTACTACCCTATTTTTCTTTTTTTAATGTTAAAATAACTGCAAGATCAGAAGGTTGAACTGTTACCGCAGTAATAACATTCTGCCTGCGTATCTTGACATAAAAGTTTCAGAATGGAGAATAATATGTATCTTATTTTACTTTTATTGGGCATCATTTCAATAGGTTATTTTTTATGCATTGCTTTTTTCATAGGACATGGGACCAACTTTTATTTTATATGGCTGTTTTTCGGAATCGGGGCAATTGCTTTTGCAATTCTTTTGAAAAAAGGAGTCTGGTCGCAGCACTTTCCTCTTTGGTTTAGAAGAATCTTTGTGACGCTGGCAAGTCTTGGGGGCATTTTATTCATAATTGTTGAAGGATGTATTATCAGCGGATTTTCACAGAAGGGACCTGACGGACTTGATTATCTTGTGGTTCTGGGTGCGCAGATGAAGGCGAGCGGTCCTTCCAAAGCACTCCAATACAGATTAGATGAAGCTATTCGTTATCTGGAAGAAAATCCGGACACACAGGTCATCGTATCAGGCGGTCAGGGACCGGATGAACACATATCGGAAGCGCAGGGGATGTATGACTATCTGGTAGAAAAGGGCATTTCACCCAACCGGATCATATTAGAAGATCAATCGAAAAACACTTTCCAGAATCTTACATTTTCAGCGGAATATCTGGACAAAGACAACGACCTTGTGGGCGTGGTAAGTAATAATTTTCATGTATTCAGGGCTACGAAAATCGCTAAGAAGGCTGGATATGAGAATGTATATGGAATTGCCGCTAAGGGAGAGCCTTTTTTGCAATATAATAATATGATGCGGGAATTTCTGGGTGTAGTGAAAGATTTTCTGGTTGGGAATATGTAACTCGTTTCATAATGCTCCTCAAATAATAACTGTGGCTATGTCAAATCAACTTCCATATATAATTGTTCCCTATAATTCCGGTCAGAAACTGCTCTTCTCAAATCCTCGCTTCTACCTCTATCCATAAGTTGCTTTACCAGTTTGGCAAAACGATTTTCACCCTCAACTCTTCCCTCTCTTAATCCTTCTGCCAACCCCTCAGTTCGCCCTTCTACTCTTCCTTCTACTATTCCCTCGGCTCTTCCTTGTCTAACATACTGGTCAAATAATTCACACACTGTAACCTCATCCTCCTCTCTGATTCCCTGTTCTTTCATCCATGCTTCAATGTTCTCCGTATCTGTTTCTCCCGAAAGCACCTTAATCATCCTAATCAATGCCGCTTTATGTGCAATCTTTCTTTGGGAACGGTATCCGTTTCCCTCTGCAAGGAAATCCACCACTATCCGCATATCACTCTGAAAAAGTTTCCTCGTCTCTTCCGGCAGATAACGCATCTCGAACACATGGAGATTCAATTCATCGATATATTCCCATGCCTTCCCGCTTAGTTTCCTCTTTCTGAACAGCCTGCGGATGCCGCGGCTGCTTTTCCATCTGGAATGTCCCCAATACAATACAAACTCAATAACAGGAAAAATATTCTGCGTTTTCCCTTCATACTGTTCCCGATAAACGCCTCCCACATAGCCAGCCTTGCGCAGCAACATCTTGCCATCTGTCCTGCTCTGGTTGGCAATCAGGTACATGATGTTCACCTTCCCGTCTGCCATCTCATATTTGCACAAGTCCTCGTACTGGCTGCGCTGCTTCTCCATTCCCTGATAGATGGTCTCTATGGGACCTGCCAGCAGATTTTCTGCTTTTGCTACCTTTTCCCCCTGGTACAAAAGTACATTAATCACATCTGCCGCAATATCCGGGAATGCTACAAACTCCTTCTCTACCGTGTCTTTCTTTTCGTTGGTTTCTTCCATTCGTCCTCCTTTTGTCAGACAGGCAAAACAGTGTCTCCTTCTGCAAAGGCGTTTTTCTCTGTTCCCTGCCCTATTTGATTTGAATTGGTAATAAAGCAAGGATTCTACTACAGATAATGCATCCCCCTGTGGGAATGCCTATTAGAAAATTAGATAATAGAACGAATTTCCGTTAGAATTTCTATGCTTTCATTTATTGTAGCAAAAGTTGCGTTTATCGTCAATAAAACATTTATTAAAAATTGATAAAGCGGAGCACAAATGTTGTTTTTATTAGTGCGAATTATTTCTTCCTTTCAAAGCTATTCAGAAATATTTCATTATGATGCAACTTTGATGCATGCTTCCTGTATAATAAATAGCAGCGAATGGTACAAAGGAGGAAGCAGGCTTGCATAAACTGGCTACGAAAACCGGCATAGCATTTTTGATATTATTATTTTTAGTGCTGCTCTGGGGATGCAGCGAAAAACCTAATGAGCCAATACCGATCAGCAAGGAAAAAGCATATCCGGAAGAAGCATCACCTCTCCCGGAACCTGATGCGGACTTATCAGAAGATACACAGGCGGATTCGAACAGCGCATTCTTTTTCGAAGAGACAGATGCATGCGAAATCGGGCGTGCAGAGGCAGAAGTATATTGGCAAATTCTTTTAGATGACAATATTTTTCAAGATGACTCTATGAAACTTACAGGGCTTGTAATAGACGATATCGACGGAAACAATCAGAACGACATGTTGGTCATGGTTCTTGAGGCAGTGGAAACGCCTGCCTACCCTACCTACGGCTCCGGATACCTGTGGTTTTATATGAATGAAGATGAGCCTTATTGCTTTACATCTAATGACTGTTCTTTTTGCGGTTGGTTCGATGCTTTCTGGGCGGATATTGACAATGATGAAAATATAGAAATCATCTTTTCCGCTCAAGGCAACGGAGTCGGTGCCGTAGGAGATTTTTACAAAGCGATTTTCAAGTATAAAGACCATAAAATTGAACGAATGGAACTTCCTACTGATTTTGAATATGATTATGACTGCGGGCTTTGCATTTCCGTCTTTCAAGAGCCGGAAGAAAACAGCTACAGCGCCTATTGCCCATATTTTAACGAGACAATTTCTTTTCGAGCACTCAATGTGGAAAATTGGCAGCTGCCTTATACCACACAGGAGGCAGGCAACAATGTAAGAGGTTTTTATGACCTTCGCTGTGTGAAGTATGACGGGAAAAATGCGCTCCAGGCATCGGAATACTTATGCGGAGAAGGCGGAGTCATACATAACATTGCTACTGCAAAGTTTATCATTACATGGGATGAAGCAGGCACTCCTTCCGTTGATAAATGGTGGATTGAGGCTGATACAAATAACTGGGCAAACGCTCATGAGAGCAGAATCACATACGACAACGGCTATTACTATTATGCAAGCCAGTTGGATCATTACTATCTATACCGTGTCAAGGAAGACGGCAGTCAGCCTCAATGTCTGGCAAAGATACACGCCGGAAATATTCTGGTGCAGGATGATTGTATTTACTTCATTAATTACAGCGATCAGCAGGGAATATACCGGATGAAAACAGATGGTTCCGGCAGAGAATTGCTGCTTGCAGATATCGATCAATTCGTATTAGCCGATTTCTATGATAGTCAGAATATTCATTATACCGGTTTTATTTATTGCAGCAGACTGGATCGGGGCCTGGAAAATATGGTGGTCAGCAGATATGACCTTGAAGGAAAAACTGAGAAAGAAATATGCAGTTTTGATTTTGATGGAAATATAGCAGTGTATGGAAATTACATTTTCTGCCTTTCTACACAATACGGTGAGGAGCGCGGTAAAATAAGCAGATATGAACTGGGAAATGGCGAGATAAAGCTTTTGCCTACTCCCCCCTGCGTGGACTTCTGCATCTATAACGGGCATATCTATGGTATTGATGAACAGACTGTGGAAGGTAAAAAGAAGATTTATGTTTATTGGATGGATCTAGACGGAGAATCATGCAAGACCATCTATCAGAACCAGTTTGACTGCCCTAGGATTGAACGCTTAACAATATCTGATTTATATGCAACCGGAGAGGGGGTCTTCCTCCGCAAGTTCGTTTCATCCGAAGAAGGCTGTGACTGGTTTAAGCTGACAGATGCAGGAGCACTCGAAAAGTGGGAGGACGCAAGTGCAGTCCCATCTGTGCTGCCCGCATCAATGCTCGAATACGGAGAACTCAGAAGCGTCAAATCGGTAATGGAAAGCACCAAGGGCTATGAGGCTTATATGGCAGCTGACTTGGAATACGAAGAATTTTACAGAACCGAAAATGGAGAAAAGTATAATCCATACACCATACGCTTACCGCAGTTCGGAAGCCAAAAACTTTTTTCAAATGCTCAAAGAAACCGACGACTCCATCTGGCATGACACCTGGCGCCAAAGCACAGAGTATGATTATATTTACATCGGAGAACACTATATCACAGTGGCACAATACGAGAGCGGCTACCAGGGTGGGATGCGAGAGTGGTATCTGGAAACGCCGGTCACCTTTGACAGGCAAACAGGAAGAGTAATCACTTTAGAAGAACTCCTTAATCTTTCGGAGCAAGAGATAACTTCAAAGCTGACAGCATCCATCTATAAGTATATGGAGTGCGTGTGGCGGGGCGATTTCTTTTTGACAACGAACGACATACTAACAGAAAAATATCATACAGACCAATTCTTCCTTTTTCCGGAGGGAATCGGTCTGTACTATCAAAGAAATGCCATAGACAGCAACGCAGCGGGGGATTTTGTGTTCATCATTCCATGGGATGAAATAAAGTGACGCTTCTTTACTTCCTGTATGAAGTACAATTGCAAATATTAAAAAATTATAAAGCGATTGACAACTAACTTTTTTACATATAATATAAAAGTGTAGCAATGGTTACATGTTAATAATGCTCTAGGCTGTACGTCTCTCAGTATATGAGAATGACCGAACCCTAGAGCCTTTTTATTTTAGGAGGTATTTACATATGAAAACAGCTATTCTTGTAGACGGCGGTTTTTATCGGCGCCGTGCCCAAAAAGCGCTTGGCAACATCAGTGCACAGGACAGAGCTATTAAATTAGCCAACTACTGCAAAAGACACTTGAATTCTCACGGAGAAAACAATAATGAATTATACCGCATATTTTATTATGATTGCCCCCCAACTGCAAAGCGAATCTTTCATCCATTTTTGCAAAAGCAAGTAGACCTTTCAAAATCTGATCTATTTACATGGATGAATCAGTTTCTTGACGAACTGAAAAAGAAACGAAAATTCGCCATACGTTTAGGGAAACTTGCCGAAGAGCAGGCACATTATACAATCCGTCCCGAAATTGTAAAAAAATTATGCAACGGAAAGCTTCCTTTTTCAGAACTTACCGAAACTGATTTCTGCATTGAAATAGACCAAAAAGGCGTTGATATGAAGATCGGTCTTGACATTGCCTCAATGGCATATAAACACCAGGTTGAACAAATTATCCTAATATCGGGTGACAGCGATTTTGTGTCTGCTGCTAAACTTGCCCGGCGTGAGGGGATTGATTTCATTTTAGACCCTTTAGGGGCACCAATAAAACCTGATTTGTTTGAACACATTGATGGTTTACGCACTTGTGACCGTGCATATACTCAAAGTAATGTCATAAATTAATTCTACCCTATTTCCCAACTTCTACATTCACCCCTAATCACACCTCTGCAAGTAAAAATCATACTCCATATCACTTCACAATCTTATAGTAAGTTTTAGCCGTCATAACATAACTGATTCCATAGACAAATATAAACACCAGCGAAACAAGCACCGTCCACAGGATAATCAGCTGTCCGTCAAACAATCCCAGCGCCGCCATCAGGTTATCCACCATGAACATCCCTGCCGATGTGTGCAAGAGCGCTCCCACCAGGGGAAGTAAGAATACCAGTAGAATCTGTCGGCGGATTGTTCCTTTAATCTCTTTATCACTCATACCCACTTTTTGCATAATGGCAAAGCTGTTTTGATCCTCATAGCCCTCTGAAATCTGCTTATAGTACATAATAAGGAGCAGGCACATAAAGAAAATCAGTCCGAACAAAATACCTATAAACAAAAGTCCCCCATACATCGCCTTGGTGTCCGCTCTTTCTTCCAATCCATTTCCGATGCCGGTAAAACCCTCCTGTCCCTGCATCCAGACTGCCAACTCGTTTACGAAATCCTGCTTTGCTTCGTCCTTTCCTTCCAAAACGATCCCCATACTCTGGTATCCGCTGTCCAAAAAAGCATCTACCGCCGTAATACCGTTTTCCTTTGCAAACGCTTCCGCACATGCATCCCTTGCTGTCTCATCCTTCACTACGATTACAAAATCTGTTCCAAAATTGTCCTTTCCTGATTTAGGAAATGGATAAATATGCTTTAATTCTTCCGCTACGGTCAGATTCACTCCCATAAATCCTATGCTTTCAAACCCTACATCTTCCCCTGTCGAAAGGAGCAGAATCTGATGATCATCCAGCATCTTGTCTTCCTTTTCCAGTCTGCTATAATCCTCCAAGGTCAAGAAATATACCCCATAAGTATCCTCAAATTTTGAAGTCTGCTGCTTACGTTCAAACTGACTACCATTTTTTAAACAGGAAAATGTCATGTAATCATAGACATCCATTCTCAGAGCCTTTATGCCATATTTTTCTTCCAGTTCCCTTATTTTGGCAGCTGCCTCTTCACGTTTGATATCCCCGGCTCCATATTCCGCCCATACATCGTAAGGGTACTCATAAAGCGCAATGCCATCCAGCCCATGGTAAAGGGTGATAGTACAAATCAAAGTAATGACTACCATTGTTGAAAAAATACAGATATTGGAAAGGCTTGCGGCATTCTTTTTCATCCTGTAAAGCATGCCGGAAATGGTCACAAAATTTTGGGGCTTATAATAAAATCTCTTCCTTCTTTTTAGCATTCTAAGCAGCATGACACTTCCGGAAGTGAACAAAAGGTAAGTACCCACTACGACCAAAAACACTGCAAGAAAAAAGTCCGTAAATATCATACTGTTCACTTCCGAAAAAATAGAAATCTTATACCCCATTCCCAGTGTAACCACACCCAAAATCCCATAAACCGCAATCCATCTTGGCTGCTTCTCCCCCTTCTTGCTCCCAGACAAAAGTTCCACCGGTTTTGACTTTCCGATTTGAAATAAGGCATAAACCAGATTGATTAAAAATATAACAGCAAAAAGCATCGCCGTATATTTCACTGCCTGCCAGGTAAAGACAAATTTTACATTAAGAGGAAGACCGCTGACTTTAAGCAACAGTAAGAAAAGAAGCTTGGAAAGCACACTTCCCAGAATAACGCCGCCAATTACGACAATCAGGTAAATCACCAGCGTTTCAAAAAATAGCAGCATACCTATGTGTCTCTTTTCCAAACCCAATATGCTATATAGCCCAAACTCCTTGGTGCGCCTTTTTATCAAAAAGCTGTTGGCGTAATATAAGAAGGGAACAAGTATAATCCCCAGAAGTACCCTGCCAATCTCAAGCAGCATCCATGCATAAGCAGCCCGAGGCAGTTCCTTGATCAGACCTTCATTGTATATGATTGAAGTAAATGTAAAAAAGGTAAATGCCGAAAAAATTCCCGCTGCAATGTAGGGATAATATTCCCTTCCGTTTTGCGCCACACCTTTCAGCGCCATATGAGGCAGTAATTTCCACTTGCTCATCTCTATACCTCCCCACCTGCTGCCGCAATTATTTTTCTGCCACTCTCATTCTCCGTCTGTAATACAGTGAGGGTGTCTGAGATCATCCTGTACATGGTATCCTTGTCCCGGTTTCCTCTATAGATCTGATGAAATACACAGCCGTCCTTAATGAACATAATACGCCCTGCATGGCTGGCTGCCTGTATGCTGTGAGTTACCATCAATATGGTCTGCCCCTCTCTGTTAATCTCCCCAAACAAATTCAAAAGCTTCCCGGATGCCTTAGAATCCAAGGCGCCTGTAGGCTCGTCCGCCAGAACGATGTCCGGCTCTGTAATCAGGGCGCGGCAGACTGCCGCCCTCTGCTTTTGTCCTCCGGAGACCTCGTAGGGATATTTTTCCAGCAAATCAAAAATAGACAACTTCTGCGCCAAAGGAATCAGTCTTCTTTCCATTTTCTCATAACTCACCCCTGCCAGCACCAGGGGAAGGAAGATATTGTCTTTAAGAGACATGGTATCAAGCAGATTAAAGTCCTGGAATACAAATCCCAAGTGGTCTCTTCGGAACGCACAGATTTCTCTCTGCTTTACCTGCGCAAAATCTTTCCCTTTCAAAATCACTTTTCCGCTGGTGGGTTTGTCTAAAGATGCAAGAATGTTAAGCAGGGTTGTCTTACCTGATCCTGACTCTCCCATAATCGCCACATATTCCCCTTCCTCCACCGAAAAATTCACATCATTCAAGGCATTTACCTTGATTGCGCCAAACCGCGTCGTATATACCTTCTTAATGCTTTTTACTTCCAAAAGTGCCATATCCTCTTCTCCTCATGTTTCGTTTCTGTATATGATGTCCAACATTTGACTCATGGACTGATTCTATTATAAGAAAAGGGGAAATGTGCTGCCATTCATCTGGCTTACATTTCCCTTTTTAAACTTACATTTTTGTCACTTTTCCTGAACGAATCCCAAAAGAACCTTCGTGCCCTCTCCTTCTTTGGACTCCACCCTAATAACCGCCCCGAGCCTGCCCATAATCTGATGACATAGATAAAGTCCGATACCGGTTGACTTTTTGTCCATCCTGCCATTGTATCCGGTAAATCCGCGTTCAAAAATACGGGGAAGATCTTCCTCCCTGATGCCGATTCCGGTATCTTCTATGACCATATAGTTCACTTCTCCTGCCTGTCTTTCGCCTGCGGCGTTTGCCCCATAAATAGATATACCTCCCGTTTTTGTATACTTTATGGCATTTGACAACACCTGCTCTATGACGAAAGACATCCATTTTTCATCGGTGACTGCCCTCAAAGAAAACTCTTCCATTGAAAAGGTAAGACCGCTTCCAATAAACAAAACCGCATATTTGCGGACTGCCTGCTTTACGATTTCATGAATCTCATACTTCTTAAACGCCAGATCTGACGTCAAACTGTCCAGTCTGGCATAATGGAGCGCCATCTCCGCATACTGTTCAATCTTAAACAGTTCTTCCGACGCCTGCTGCCCCGTCAAGTCCGCCGCTGTCGCATCTGCATCTTCCAGCAAAAGATGCATTGCCGCAATGGGTGTTTTGATCTGATGAATCCACATGGTATAATAATCCGCCATATCTCTTTTCTTTTCATCATATTCCGTAATCATCCGGCTCACTTCCTGCTCCCCAGCCGCGAGCATCTCCTGATAGATTGCCTCCGGAAGGTTATCCGCAATCGCAAGACCACCCGTCCTTTCACCTTCCCTAATGGCGGCATCCGCCAGCCTTAAGCATTTCTTTTTATAGCAGACATAATCATGCACCATATAAATACTTCCAAAAAAGAAAATCAGCACCAGCGCATAGGACATATTGGCAAGCGCCTCATCATATCCGTACAAACCTGCAAGAATATATAAAATCGAAATGCCAAGCATATAGGCCAGCGCATATCTGATATGCTCTCTGATGTATGCTTTTCTGATCCGTTTATTCATCAAGTTGATATCCCACTCCCTTTTTTGTCGAAATCACCATATTTATTCCTGCTTCCTCAAGTCTTTTTCGCAAACGGTTCATATTCACTGTGAGGGTATTGTCATCTACAAAGCATTCATCATCCCAAAGCCGCTTCATGATGCCTTCACGGGTAACCACCGCTCCCGCATTCTCGAACAAGATTTGAAGAATCCTGAACTCGTTTCTGGTAAGTTCCAGCCTCCTCTCCCCGCACGCAAGAGACATGTCGCTCAGATTCAGTAGAATATTTTTGTACTCCAGCATAGAAGGCTGGTTCTGGAAAGAATAGGTTCTCCGCAAAATAGCCTGTACCTTCGCCGCCAGTACTTCCAAATCAAAGGGCTTTGCAATAAAGTCGTCCCCTCCCATGTTGACCGCCATCACAATATTCATATTGTCGGATGCCGAGGAGATAAAAATAATCGGAACCTGGGAATTTTTCCTGATTTCCCCGCACCAATAATATCCATTATAAAATGGCAGACCAATATCCATAAGCACAAGCTGCGGCGCAAACTGCTCAAAATGTTGCAGCACATTTGCAAAGTCAGTTACACACGCCACCTCATACCCCCATTTTTCCAGATGCTTCTTCATTTTCTCTGATATCATATGATCATCTTCTACAATCAATATACGGAACATACCGTTCTTCCTCTCAACCACCTTTTTGATATTATAACACCTGAGCATTTTAGTCTCCACTATCATTTCCTTAAGAAATTCTTGTTACTTTTCATGAGTTGGTTAGGGTGACGCTCTGAGAGGATAAATAATCCAACGTCGCCGCGCTCCCGCTCCGTAAAAAGCGTAGCAGGCACTAAGCTCGAAAAAACCTCGCTAAGTGCTGACGCTTTTTTAGGGGCTCCTTATGGATTATTTATCCTCTCAGAGCTGTGCATTGGCTACCTGGTGAAAAGCAGCGGTCGTTATGCCATTTTGCTGGCTTGCCAGTAACGTAGTACAGGGCAGGTAAATATACCATAAGGAGCCCCTGTAAAAACGTCAGTGCTTAGCGAGGTTTTTTCGAGCTTAGCACTGCTACGTTTTTACGGAGCGGGAGCGCGGCGACGTTGGTATATTTACCTGCCCTGTGCGGCCTACCGGCTACTCTGTAAAATGTAACGAAACTCTTGCTTTTTCGTTGAGTAAATTACTCTATTATTTTTTCCCTTCCTATGATAATGTTAAGTAAGCACTCAAACAATTCATGAAGGAGAAACCTTATGACGCGAAAAGAACAAAGAGAGGTCAGAAAACAGCAGATTTTCCAAACTGCATTGGATTTGTTCGTGCAGCAGGGTTACTATGGCACAAAGACAAGTCAAATCTCCCGGCGCGCCGGGATTAGTGAGGGTCTTTTGTTCCATTACTTTCCCACAAAAGAAAAATTGCTGGAAGAATTGGTCCAGCTTGGTGTAATGGGTATGCGCCTGCCTACACAGATAGAGGCTGCAAACGGCTTGGATTTCTTTTATCAGTTTATTTTAATGTTATTTGAAACACTGGAAAAAAATCCTTTTATTGCCCAAATGTTTATTTTTATGGCACATGTGGCAGTGGCAGAGGATATTCCGGAGCATATTCGTAAAATGGCAGTTTCCGCAGACACCATTAAGGACTGCTGCTGCCGAATCGAAGAAGGGCAGCTAGATGGCAGCATCCGGGAAGGAAATCCGCTGGCATTGTCAAATATGTACTGGTGCTGTGTACACGGAATTATGGAGCAGTACTCTGCAAGACCCGACATACCTCTGCCCAATCCGGAATGGATCATAGACATGTTACGTGCAAAACCTACATTCCCCGCAGAACGCAGATAAAGAAATAGCTTCCTGCTCGGAGAGTCAAATAAGAGAGAGAAAATAATTTTAAATGAGGTAAGAGACTATGAAGACAGATAACAAACAAACCAGACAAAAGAAAATTGTAATTGTAGGCGGCGGGATTGCCGGACTATCTGCAGGAATCTATGGGAGGCTGGCAGGCTATGAAGTGGAAATTTATGAGAAAAATGCTGTCGCCGGCGGACAATGTATGGGATGGAACCGGAAGGGGTGCCATATCGATAACTGTATTCACTGGCTCACAGGCACACGAAAAGGCACTTCTCTCCGCAAGGTATGGGAAACCGTAGGTGCACTTGACAAAAATACACAGTTTGCAGATTGTGATATCTTCTACACAACCGTTCTGAATGGTCAGCGTACCACCTTATGGAAGGATCTTGAACGGACAGAAGCAGAACTGCTGCAGCTCTCACCGGAAGATGCCGAAGAAATAAAGAAATTCATCCAGCATGTGCGATATGCGTCAGAATGTGAAATGCCTTCCGAAAAACCCATGGAAGCCATGGGAATCCGCGATTATATCCGCATGGGCTCCTCCATGGCAAATATGCCGAAAGTGATGAAAGAATACGGCTCCATCGACCTGCAGGATCTGGCAGCGCGTTTCAAACATCCGGTATTAAAAACCCTTTTCACCGATTATATGCCCAAGGAATATGTGGCAAGTTCTTTTCTCGTTTCCTACGCCACCATGGTATCAGGTAACGGTGAGATCCCCCTTGGCGGTTCCCTTGCAATGGTAAACCGCATGATAGATAAACTGCGTCAATTGGGCGGAAAGTTATACTGCAATTCTCCTGTTTCACGGATTATAATAGAAAACGGAAAAGCCACAGGCATTGAACTGGAAGACCAAAGACGTGTTATGGCAGATTATGTGATTTCCGCCACTGATACCATGGAAATGTTCGACCGTCTGATTGGGGAAACATATATGGACAAGAAATGGAAATCCTGTTATACAGACAGCAAAACATATCCTCTGTTCAGCGGAATGCAGGCGGCATTTGTAATCGACCGCGATGCCTATGATGAAAGAAGTACTGTCTTCTTTGACTGCAATCCCATTGAAGCAGGCGGAAGCAAGACTTGCCGGATGTCGGTTCGAAGCTATGACTATGAGCCTTCCTTTGCACCGGCAGGAAAAACTGTACTCCAGGTAAACATTGCACAGTTCGACGCTGAATTTTTGCACTGGAAAAGCCTTACAAAAGAAGCCTACGCAGAGGAAAAGCAACGGATTCTTCACGCCATAGAAAAACGGCTCTGCCAGCAATTCCCGAAATTGAAAGGGCACATGGAAGTCCTTGACTGCTGGACACCTCTCACTTATGAGCGGTACTGCAATGCCTACCATGGAGCCTATATGAGCTTTATCACGAAAAAAGGTATTAAATCTTTCCGCGTGAAGGGAACTGTAAAGGGAGTGAAAAATCTCTATATTGCCAGCCAGTGGATTATGGCGCCAGGCGGACTGCCTGTAGCAGTGACATCTGGGAAATTTGCTATCTATTGGATAGCAAAGAAAGACAAACATTGCATATGATTTGTCAGGGTGTGTGAATAAAAGTTCTGTATTTGCAGACTTCTATTTACACACTCTGATTTTGAGGACTCCTTCTTTACAAAGAACAAAAATTACAATAAAATATTTCATAAGAATAATCATTAAATTGAAAGCTGGAAATGCATACTATGTATAATGAATTCCAGGAGGCTTTAACAAATGTGTTACCTAATTGCCAAAAAATTTGAAAAGCAGGGATGTATTGCAGTAAAAACCAGACATGGAAAAGCCTTGAGTAATACAGTTGATGAATTAAATAAATTAGTTGCAGATAATGGTGTGCAGCTAGTTACTATCAGCAGACCTGCGGCATATGGAGAATATGAACCATATGAAATGTTAGACTCAATGGCAGATTTTCGGAAGCGCCTATTGCATATTTCATAAAACCCATTTTATATAATGAGGATCATATAATGGACATACATTCTCTGAAAGAAAATGCTCGACACGGTACCGTCATCTTTCCGTTGGCTTTGTATGAATGGAGTGGAAACACTAACTGGCGGGTACCTCTTCACTGGCATGATGAGATGGAATTAATTTATTTTAAAGAAGGTACTTTCAACGCGTGGCTGAATACCAGAGAGTTTCTGATAGAATCTCCTGCCATTATGTGCATCCATGCCGGAGAGCTTCATTCTTTAATCCTGGGCGGAGGCTGCCTTGAAAGCGCCGTTGTTTTTAATCTGAATATCTTAAGCTTTGAACACTATGACGCCATCCAGGCGAAGCTGATCCGCCCACTTATGGATGGTCGTCTTCGTCTGCCTGTTCTAATTGAGCATACCGATCCTGCTTTTTCCCACATGGAAAATTGTTATGAAAATATAGAGAAGAAAATCAAAGAAATGAATGTCTGCCGGGCAGAAGATGAAATCTTAAAAAATTCTGCATACCTGCAAATCAAATTGCTCCTTTTCGATATGCTTGCATTTCTTTATAAAAATGACTGCCTTGTGCATGTAAAAAATATGCATAGCGAAAATGAGCATCAGATTGAAAATCTGAAGAAAGTCCTTTCCTATATCAATGAAAATTACTCTTCGCCTATCCGTTTGGATGAACTGTCTTCATTGGTAAATCTGAGTACCCAATATTTCTGCAGATATTTTAAAGAAAATATCGGAAAAACCGCTACTGAATACATCAACGAGATCCGCATAGAAAAGGCGGCTGCATCTTTGCTTGAGACAAATGATAAAATCATAACCATTGCCCAGGATGCAGGATTTGATAATATTGGTTACTTTATCCGAAGATTCCGTCAAGCAAAGGGCGTAACTCCTTCTGAATACCGAAAAGAATCAAATAAGTCAAAATAGTGTAATAAATTAGCGAATTTTAAGCAAGATTTCCTCCGCGTAAGATAATATAATGTTATTACAATCTCATTGAACGGAGGATACTGTGAAAAATCAGCTGTCCAGCTGATTTTATCACAGACAAATTTGTGCTGACGCCCAAATTTGCGGGTTGTTGGCAGTATGGAGGCTTATTATGAATAAAAAATGGTGGCATGACAAAGTTGCGTATCAGATTTACCCCAAAAGCTTTTGTGACACAAACGGAGACGGAATCGGTGATTTAAAAGGTGTTATCAGCAAGCTTGATTACTTAAAAGAACTTGGCATCGATATCATCTGGCTTTCCCCAATCTACCAGTCCCCATTCGTGGATCAGGGCTACGATATCTCGGATTATTACAAAATTTCCGAACAATTCGGAACTATGGAAGAATTTGATACTCTGCTTGCCGAAGCAAAGAAAAGAGAAATGTATATTGTGATGGATCTGGTCATTAATCACTGCTCTGACCAGCATGAATGGTTCCAGAAGGCACTTAAGAATCCTGAGGGTGAGTACGGTGACTACTTCTATTTCCGCAAAGGCATAAACGGCAATCCCCCCTGCAATTACCGCTCTTATTTTGGCGGCAGTGCCTGGGAAAAAGTACCCGGAACCGACTACTACTACCTTCATATGTTTGCAAAAGAACAGCCAGATTTAAACTGGAACAATCCAAAACTTTTAAATGAATTATATACCATGATTAACTGGTGGCTGGAAAAGGGCGTTGCCGGCTTCCGTATCGATGCCATCATCAACATCAAAAAGGACCTGACCTTTGCCGATCTTAAGCCGGATGGTCCTGACGGACTTGCCAGCGTATGGCATATGGTGGAAAAGGTCAACGGTGTGGGCGATCTGCTGGAAGATTTAAAGAAGAACACCTTTGAAAAATATCAGGCATTCACTGTGGCGGAAGTCTTCAATATGAAGAAAGATGAATTGACGGAATTTGTTGGAGAAAACGGTCATTTCTCCACAATGTTTGACTTTTCTGCCCATTCCCTTTCCATGGGTGAACATGGCTGGTATGACAGCAAGCCAATCCAATTCGAAGATTTCAGGAATGCTTTATTTCACTCCCAGTCAGAATGCCTGGATGTAGGATTCCTTGCAAACATCATTGAAAACCATGACGAGCCAAGAGGCGTAAGCCGCTACCTGCCGGCATATGCCCAGAACAATGATGGAACGAAAATGCTCGGCACGATCAGCGTATTGCTCCGCGGACTTCCCTTTTTATATCAGGGACAGGAAATCGGTATGTGCAACTGCCCTATGGATTCCATTGATGACTATGATGATATCAGCACTCACGGCGAATACCAGCTTGCCCTTGATGCAGGACTTACCAACGAAGAAGCTCTGGAAATCTGTTGCCGCAACAGCCGCGACAATGCCAGAACTCCCATGCAGTGGGATGATACTGAAAATACAGGTTTCACGACAGGACGCCCATGGCTTAAGGTAAACCCCAATTATAAAAATATAAACGTAAAAGCACAGCTTGAAGACAAGAATTCCGTTCTTTCCTATTACAAACAACTTCTGGCTCTGCGGAAATCAAAAAATTATAAAGAAGTGTTTACATATGGCACTTTTCTTCCTCTTTACGAAGATGAGGCAGATATTTTCGCCTACATAAGAAAGACAGATGACAAATCTGTTGCAGTGCTGGCAAACTTTGGTGAAGAGAAAAAGACTCTGCCGCTAAAAGATAGTTCCAACGGCATCGTCCTTCTCAACAATCAAAGTGAGTTTAAAATCTGTGACGATCAGATTACCTTAAATTCCTGTCAGGTAGTGGTAGTCGATCTTCTGGATATGGAAAAAAGAATGCTTGCCGGACTTCCCTATAAGACTACGAAAGAGTTGTTTGCTAAACAGGCTGTAACCAAAAAGAAGATTGCTCGTTTCAATCATCTTGATCCCACTGACTTAAATGAGATTACTGCTTCCTTAAAAGATATTTTGGGGAAAACAGGAAAGAATGTATTTATCAATGCTCCTTTTCACTGCGACTACGGAAGCAATATCGAAGTGGGAGAAAACTTCTTTGCCAATTACAACTTTACTGTGCTGGATGTAGGCAAAGTCATCATTGGCAAAAATGCCCAGATTGCGCCCAACGTTTCCATATACACCGCCGGACATCCCGTTCACCCGGACGCAAGAAACTCCGGCTATGAATACGGCATCTCCATCTCCATCGGCGACAATGTATGGATTGGCGGAAACACCGTGATCATGCCCGGCATAAAAATTGGAAATAACGTAGTGATCGGTGCCGGAAGCGTTGTGACAAAGGACATTCCCGACAATGTCATAGCCGTCGGAAATCCCTGCCGGGTCATACGTGAAATCACAGAAGCTGATAAGGATTATTACTACAAAGATAGAAAATTTGATGTACCGGATTATCTGGGAGATGGATATTCCTGGCTATAAAAAATGCTTATTCATTTGTCATCAAAAAAGGAGCGCCGTAAATTCTGCGGCACTCCTTTTTATAAAGTATCCTTGTAACTGTTCAGTACCTTCACAGTTACAATGCAAAATCCATCCTAAATTGCCTA
>CAYOED010000008.1:0-71869 GCA_964402925.1 uncultured Lachnospiraceae bacterium
TGGAAGCGCAGTCAAGCTGGACGGTAAATATCTTAATCAGAATATTGTTGTATTTGGCACAGAGTTACCATGAATATTTTGAGCGAACCAGTCAGAGCCTATATAAGAGCAAGAAAGTAAAAATGCCAAAACCCGAATTATATGTGATATACACAGGCAACAAAGGCAGAAAACCCGATACAATATCTTTATCACAGGAGTTTTTTGATGGTGCGGATATTGACATTGAGATAAAAGCCAAAGTGATCTATGAGAGCGACAAGGACAACATTATCAATGAATACATTGTTTTTTGCAAAGTTTTTAATGAGCAGATTATGAGGACTTATACGAAAGACATTGAAAAGGAAACGGAAAGAAAGACAGCTGAAAAAATGATAAAAATGGGAAAATTATCACTGGAAGAAATTGGTTTATGTGTTCCCACATTATCACTTGACGAATTAAAGGAACTTGAAACGGAGGTTATGCAGTTAGCATAATCAGCAAACAACACAATATCAAAATAACAGCGTAAAGGCGCATGGAAACAGTAAAATGTAAACCATGTGCCTTTTTTGCGCTCAAAAGGAGGAACATGAGCGACAATATTCAGACCAACACCACAGGGCGATTCATCCCCCATCCCCTTTTGACACCCCACCATTCAATAACAAAAAAACCAACTCACATGACGGCATGAGTTGGTTTCACTATCTTCTATATTAATACTTGAAATTAAGCCATCTTATTTACAGCCTGAGCCAAACGAGATACTTTTCTGGAAGCTGTGTTCTTATGATAAACACCTTTAGTAGCAGCCTTATCGATTGTAGCTGTAGCAGCAACTAAAGCCTTAGCAGCAGCATCCTTATCATTTGCTTCAATAGCAGCGTTTACTTTCTTGACAGCAGTCTTCACGCCAGACCTGATTGCTTTATTTCTTTCAGCCTTGGTTCTGTTTACTAAAATTCTCTTCTTTGCAGATTTAATGTTAGCCACGATGTACACCTCCTATTATAATCACCATTGTTCAGGTGTTTCATTAAAGCCGGAGACACGGACGTTTTAATGTAAACACACGCATATTATTTTATCCGTAAAAAGAGCATCTGTCAATACATAATTGAAGAATATTTGGAAAATACTGTTTCTATGATTCACATGCAATGTCATGTAGGTAAAGTATGGAGGAGAAATGAGCAATTTAAAAGTAAGGACAGACTTAGCGCTTGAAGTACGGGAAAGCATGGAAGAAAATGCCGGAGAGTGCAGAGGAGTTTCGGTGGAAGAAGAGTATCGGGAAGAGAGTGAGCTGCGTATCACAAAGGTGGTAATAGAGACCATGAACGGCGCTAAGGCAATGGGTAAGCCAATCGGCACATATATTACATTGGAAGCGCCTGCCATGGCACAGCCGGATGAGGATTATCATGAGGAAATATCAGTGGAGCTGGCAAAGCAGCTTAGAAGTATTATTCCGGATATTGATAAGGAACTTTCGATTATGGTGGTAGGGCTTGGAAACAGAGATGTGACGGCGGACGCATTAGGACCGAATGTGGTGGATAATCTTACGATTACCAGACATATGGTGAAGGAATATGGAAAAGCAGCATTTAATAAGAAACGTGTGCACATGATCAGTGGCTTAGTACCGGGGGTCATGGCAAAGACCGGTATGGAATCTCAGGAAATCATTAAAGGGGTGGTGGAAAAGACAAAGCCGGATGTGGTGGTGGTGATAGACGCGCTGGCAGCACGTTCTACAAAACGTCTTAACAGAACCATTCAGATTACAAACACCGGTATTCATCCGGGATCAGGGGTGGGAAATCACAGGAATGCCATCACGGTGGAAGCGCTTGGGGTTCCAGTGATTGCGATTGGCGTCCCTACGGTAGTAGATGCGGCTACGATTGTAAGCGACGCATTTGAAAAAATGATGCGTCAGAGCGGTGAGGAGCCCTTGGAAATACAAGATGAGCTGCTTGCAGGCCTGGGCGAGCTATATAACATGTATGTGACGGGAAAAGATGTGGACTATGAAATCAAACAGATTAGTCACATTATCTGTAATGCCTTAAACAGTGCACTTGAAATCTGAGTTAAATGCCTATGCAGGCATGTCCCTTAGCCTTGATGTCGGCGGGAATGAATGCGGGTGGATAAGCATATACTTCCATAGTGGGGTGCTTGTCGTGACAATCAAAAAATGGAAATCAGTTATAAAAAAGTGGGGGATATTGGTGATGCTGTCAGCATGCGGCATATGCGGCATGGTCAGTTTTTTAAAAAATGCAGAGACGGGCAGCGATGCCACCCCCAGATGGCAGAAGAATACAGCCGCTTTTTTAAACAGGCAGATGGAACAGGAATTTTTTCAGATACCCAGATATCTGGAAGATGGTAAGGAGGATGAGATGCTTCCGGTGATGGAGCAGCTTATGGCACGGCAGTTCCTGTTCTATGACTATGCGGCTTTTATAAAGGAACCGGAAATAGAGCAGGAGGATTCCTTGATGGCAGAGTTGATTGGACAGCAGGAGGGGACGGATGAAGATTATAAAAACATAGATGAGGAACATTTAGATTATGGAGATGATGCACTGCATATTGAAAAAAGCGTATTGGAAGAGATGGAGCGGGAAAATAGTCTGCATAGCGGCGAGGCGGGGGAAATTTTGAATCAGGAGGCGGAAAGCGGAAATCAGCAAGAAGGAAGTTCTTTCAAAGGCGAGTTTGAAGCTGCATCTTATCCTGCTTATACATATGATTGGTCTGAAAAATGGGATTACGAGGCTTTGCTGTCTAATTTCTACGCAGTGGACAATTCCACTTTGCTGAAAGAAGAATATGTAAATCTAAATGAATTATTATATCAGGATTTAACTGTAGACAAAGAGGCGGATGGTCCCCAGATTTTAATTTATCACACTCATTCCAGAGAAAGTTTTGCTGACTCAGTGCCTGGGGATCCTTCCACTACAATCGTGGGGGCGGGGGATAAACTGGCAGATCTTTTGCAGAATAAATATGGGTTCAAGGTGCTTCATCATACAGGGGAATATGACAGTGTAAGGGATGATGCTTACAATGAATCACTGCCCGCAATCACACAGATTCTGGAAGAAAATCCTACCATTGAGGTTGTGATCGATCTTCATCGGGATGCAGTGTCTGGAGACAGAAAACTGGTCATGGATCTGCAGGGACGTCCTACAGCAAGATTCATGTTCTTTAATGGATTAAGCTATAGCCGTAAAAGCGGCGACATCACCTATCTTGAAAATCCTTACATACAGGATAATCTTGCATTTTCATTCCAGGCCCAGGTGGCAGCCAATGAATACTATCCGGGAATTGCAAGGAAAGTATACCTTAAGGCATACCGGTTCAACATGCATTTAAAGCCCAAGAGTATGTTAATCGAACTGGGTGCCCAGAACAATACGGTGGAGGAAATTATGAACGCCTGTGATCCACTGGCGCATATCCTAGCCATTGTCTTAGGGGATGGGATGTGATATGATGTAATATAAAAGCGCATGAAAATACATATCAGATACTTAGGGAGGTACCTATGGCAAACATAGATCAAAGTAAAATCAGAAACTTCTGCATTGTGGCACACATTGATCACGGCAAGTCCACACTGGCGGATAGAATCATAGAGAAAACAGGACTTTTGACCAGCAGAGAGATGCAGGCACAGGTTCTTGATAATATGGAATTGGAGAGAGAGCGGGGCATTACGATTAAAGCGCAGACAGTCCGTACCATTTATAAGGCAAAGGATGGAGAAGAGTATATCCTGAATCTGATCGATACGCCGGGGCATGTGGACTTTAATTATGAAGTCAGCAGAAGCCTGGCAGCATGTGACGGTGCGATTCTGGTAGTGGATGCGGCCCAGGGGATAGAAGCCCAGACGCTTGCGAATGTGTATCTTGCGCTTGACCATAATCTTGAGGTGTTTCCTGTTATCAATAAGATAGATCTTCCCAGTGCGGAACCTGACAGGGTAAAGAACGAAATTGAGGATGTGATTGGAATCGAAGCCCAGGATGCACCTTTGATCTCTGCTAAAAACGGTATTGGAATCGATGAGGTATTGGAAGCCGTAGTGCAGAAGATTCCGTCACCTGACGGCAGCCCGAATAATCCGCTTAAGGCGCTTATCTTTGATTCGTTGTATGATTCCTATAAGGGAGTCATAGTTTTCTGCCGCGTGATGGAAGGAAAAGTGGCGAAGGGGACGAGTATTTTGATGATGGCTACCGGCGCTAAGGCGGATGTAGTGGAGGTTGGATATTTCGGGGCAGGCCAGTTTATTCCCTGTGAAGAACTTTCGGCAGGTATGGTGGGCTATATTACTGCTTCCATAAAAAACGTAAAGGATACAGCGGTGGGAGATACTATTACAGATGCCAAAAACCCCTGCGACGAGCCTCTGCCGGGATATAAGAAGGTAAATTCCATGGTATATTGCGGTGTATATCCGGCAGATGGGGCAAAATATCCCGATTTAAGAGATGCGCTTGAAAAACTCCAGTTAAATGATGCGTCTTTGCGCTATGAGCCGGAAACATCCATAGCGCTTGGTTTTGGGTTCCGCTGCGGCTTTTTGGGACTGCTGCATCTGGAAATCATTCAGGAACGTCTGGAACGGGAGTATAATCTGGATTTGGTGACAACCGCACCAGGTGTTATTTATAAAGTGCATAAGACCGACGGCGATGTGATAGAACTTACCAATCCATCCAATCTGCCTGACCCTTCAGAAATCGAGTTTATGGAGGAACCGGTGGTGTCAGCAGAAATCATGGTCACCACAGAGTTCATCGGTTCCATTATGGAACTCTGTCAGGAGCGCCGGGGCAGATATCTTGGTATGGAATATATGGAAGAAACCAGAGCGCTTTTGAAATATGAGCTTCCGCTGAATGAAATTATTTATGATTTCTTTGATGCGCTCAAGTCCCGCTCCAGAGGATACGCCTCTTTTGATTATGAATTAAAGGGATATGAGCAGTCAGAGCTTGTCAAACTGGACATATTGATTAACAAGGAAGAAGTGGACGCGCTTTCCTTTATTGTTCATAAGGACAGTGCCTATGAAAGAGGCAGGAAAATGTGCGAAAAGCTGAAGGACGAAATACCAAGGCATCTGTTTGAAATTCCCATACAGGCGGCGATCGGAGGAAAGGTCATTGCCAGGGAAACGGTCAAAGCCATGCGCAAGGACGTGCTTGCGAAATGCTACGGCGGTGACATTACCCGTAAAAAGAAACTTCTGGAAAAGCAGAAAGAGGGAAAGAAGCGTATGCGTCAGATTGGCAGCGTGGAAATCCCGCAGAAAGCTTTTATGAGTGTGCTAAAGCTGGATGACAAGTAGGGCGGCGTCATGATTGAAAAAAGCATCCGTAAGACACTTGGCATTTATATTCACATACCCTTTTGCGTTCGGAAGTGCTTGTATTGTGATTTCCTTTCAGCACCGGCAGGCGAAGAGGAAATGGAGCGATACGTAACAGCCCTCACAAGAGAAATCAGAGAAGAAAGCCGCAATTATACAGAGGATATTGTAAAGTCGGTTTTTATGGGGGGAGGGACTCCCTCCCTTCTTTCGGCGGAAAGCATGGTAAAGATACTTAATACAGTATACGACTGTTTCAATCTGGATGAAGCATGTGAAATTTCCATGGAAGTCAATCCCGGAACGGTCACACCTGACAAGCTTTCATCCTGGCAAAAGAGTGGGGTGAACAGGCTCAGCCTAGGTTTACAATCTACAGTTGACAGTGAACTGAAAGCGCTTGGAAGAATTCATACCAGCAAAGATTTCTTTGACACCTATGAACTTGCAGTTAAAACAGGATTTAATAATATAAATATTGACTTGATGTCTGCAATACCGGGACAGACTTTGGAGACTTATCTTAATACATTGAGAAGAGTGACCAGTTTGCAGCCGATGCCCACCCATATTTCTTCGTACAGTCTTATGATTGAAGAAGGAACTCCTTTTTATGAGAACCCGCCTGTGCTCCCAGATGAAGATTGCGAAAGAGAAATGTATAAAATTACAGGCGATTTCTTAACGAACCTAGGTTATCGCCAATATGAAATTTCAAATTACGCCCTTCCCGGATATGAATGCATTCACAACAAACGTTACTGGGAAAGAGGAAATTACGTAGGCTTCGGTATCGGAGCCGCTTCAATGGTAGACAACGAAAGATTCCAAAACACAAACAATATCGCGCGTTATTTCAACTTCTATTTACAGGACAAGGAAAACATACAAAAGAAAGAAGAAACCGCTATCAAGAATGAAGGAATAAAAGAAGCAAGACAGACGCTATCGAGACAGGAACAGATGGCAGAATTCATGTTCCTAGGGCTCCGAATGATAAAAGGAGTAAGCAGTCGTGAATTTTACCATAGTTTCGGAGTCACAATCAATCAGGTATATCCAGGAATTGTTGAAGACTTTTGCCAAAAAGGTCTGCTTGAAAGAACACTGGATCCAGAAACAAGAGACATAAGAATTGCACTCACACAAAGAGGCATCGATGTAAGTAATGTAGTAATGGCACAGTTCCTGTAACGAGTTTTTTTCATAAGTTAGCCAACAACACAGCTTGGTCAAGAAAGATATTCCATAAGGAGTCCCTTGAAAAGCGCCGGTGCTTGGCGAGGTTCTATCGAGCCTAGCACTCCGCTGCGCTTTTCACGGAGCGAGAGCGTGACGACGTTGGAATATCTTTCTTGACCAAGCGTCCTGTGAACACCAAGAAACAATCCGGGATTGCTTTTTGATGTGCAAATTTGTATAATAAGTTTGTTGGAAAGGCACTAGAGCGCTTTTGAGGTCATAGAATAATAAAAACGACTTTGGGGGCGCCCTTTGAAAACCTTTCAGAAACCTTTAACAGCAGCGGAGGAAGCCCATTATATACAGGTGCTGCAGAGGGGAGACAGTGACGAAGCTGCTGCGGCAAGAGAAATCTTGATTGAACGGAATCTCCGCCTGGTAGCCCACATTGCCAAAAAATATCAAAATGTTGATGAGGACATGGAAGATCTGATATCCATAGGAACGATTGGTCTTATTAAGGCAATTTCTTCATTTGACGCGGGGAAAGGAAAACTCAGTACTTATGCTTCCAGATGCATCGATAATGAACTGTTGATGCTGCTCCGGTCGAAGAAAAAGAGCAGAGGAGAAGTATCTTTATTTGAGCCAATTGGTACAGATAAGGAAGGAAATGAAATCAATCTGCTGGATATCATAGAGCATGAGCAGGAAGATATTACAGAGCAGATGGAATTATATGAAAATACCAAAAAACTGGTAAAGCTGCTGGATGAAGTGTTAAGCGACAGAGAGCGGGAGATTATTTATCTTAGATACGGACTATTGACAGGAAAAGAAGTTACCCAGCGGGAAATCGGAGAGCTTCTTCATATTTCCAGGAGTTACGTTTCACGTATAGAAAAAAGGGCATTGCTGAAGCTGCGTGAAGGATTTACAGTCTGAGGCAGAAAGGAAGTGCTCAGAGAATATGCCTTTGGCAGACAAAATGTAATAGATGCCAAAGAAGAAAGTTGAGGTTTTTAAGATGCCTATACCTACAATAGAAGAAATGCTGCGGATCGCAAAATCAGCAGGAGCTTCTGATGTACATGTCACAGTGGGAATACCGCCTAAGATGCGGGTTAATGGTAAGTTGATTACCATGGAGTTTGACAGACTTATGCCAAATGATACTCAGCAGATGCTGCTGGGGATTATGAATGAGGAACAAAAGAAGCGTTTTGAAGAGCGGGGCGAATACGATATGTCCTTTTCCATACCGAATATGGGTAGGTATCGTATAAATGCTTATAAGCAAAGGGGATCCGTAGCGATTGCCCTTCGACTCGTGGGAACTCATGTACCGTCGGCGGAAGAGCTTGGGGTTCCTGATTCCGTTATCAATCTGTATGAGAAAAAAAGAGGACTGGTGCTGGTGACGGGACCTACCGGCAGCGGTAAATCAACAACGCTTGCGGCAATTATTGATAAGATAAACAATAATAGGGAGAGCCATGTTATTACCCTTGAAGACCCAATCGAGTATCTCCATCATCATAAGCTTTCCATTGTCAATCAAAGGGAAATCGGTCTTGATACACAGTCTTATGCTAATGCGCTGCGGGCGGCGCTGCGGGAAGACCCGGATGTAATCCTGGTAGGTGAAATGCGTGACTTTGAGACCATCAGTGTGGCAATTACAGCAGCGGAAACAGGACATCTGGTATTATCCTCTTTACATACCTTAGGCGCGGCAAGTACGGTAGACCGTGTTATTGATGTTTTTCCGTCCCACCAACAACAGCAGATCAGAGTGCAGTTTGCCAATGTGCTCGAAGCAGTGGTTTCCCAGCAATTGATACCAAAGAAAGATGGAGATGGGAGAATTGCAGCATTTGAGGTGCTTCATGCAAATCAGGCGGCGCGTAATCTGATTCGGGAAGGTAAATCCCATCAATTAAAGACGGTGATGCAGACCAATCGTAAGCTTGGAATGATCACGATGGATGAGACCATTACCCAACTCTATGCGGATGGAAAAATCAGCAAGGAAATGGCAATCCAGTTCGCCCAAGATTCAGATGGAATAAAAAATAAATTATTTTAGATGACAACATATCTTTTTTATGAAAATTTAATTGCTTTTCGATTCGGAATCTAGTAAAGTAGATGTATCTTTAAGATATATCTACTTTTCTTACAATAAGCTGGCTCGCGAAGCGTGACAGCGTTTGTTCAAAATTTTTCCAATTTTAATTTTATTTTTACTATCCTGACCTGAGGGTACAATCGGGTCAAAGGAGGAAAGGGGGTTTTTTTGTTCAGTACGATTTTATCAGGAACGATTTATGGTATTGAGAGTCATCTGGTACACGTGGAGGTGGATCTGTCATCAGGCCTGCCCTGTTTTGTCATGGTGGGAAGCCTTGGAGGAGAAGTAAAGGAATCGGGGGAAAGGGTAAGGATCGCGCTCAAGAATACCGGAATTACCATACCGCCGATGCATATTTCCGTCAATCTTTCCCCGGCGGATTTAAGAAAAGAAGGAGCGGGATTTGATTTATCTATCGCAGTGGGGGTGCTTATCGCAATGGAAAAACTTCCCTGCGGCTGTGCAGATAATCTGCTGGTATTAGGTGAACTGGGATTAGACGGGGAGGTAAAGCCAATAAGAGGTGTTCTTCCGGTGGCATTAGGAGCGGTGCGTGAAGGAATAAAAAGGTGCCTTGTCCCAAAAGAAAACGTGAGAGAAGCAGCAGCGGCAGCCGGTATGAAGGTTGTAGGGGTTTCAAATCTTGGACAGGTGATCGATTATTTAAAATGTTCCGAAGAGGAACGCGAAGCCATACTGCCGGCAGAAGAAATCTGCCAGGAAAAACTTCTTTGTGACGGGGAAAACGGCAGAGAAAAAAGGTACAGAGGAGATTTCTCTGAAATTGTCGGTCAGGAAGGTGTGAAGCGGGCGGCATTGATAGCGGCAGCGGGATTTCATCATATGTTGATCATGGGACCTCCGGGTTCAGGAAAAACCATGATTGCCAAGCGCATTCCAACCATTCTGCCGCCGCTGTCCTTGGAGGAGAGTCTTGAAATTTCTTCTATTTATAGTATTTCAGGGAATCTTCCCGCCGGAAGCGGCTTGCTCACTCAAAGACCTTTTTTAAGCCCTCATCACACAATATCGCCTCAGGCGCTTTCAGGCGGCGGTAAAATTCCAAAGCCGGGGGTTATCAGTCTGGCACACAGGGGTGTCTTGTTTTTGGATGAATTGCCTGAGTTTAGAAGGCAGACTCTGGACTTACTTCGCCAGCCCTTGGAAGACCGGGAAATACAGATTGCCCGCACAGGAGGCTCTTTTACCTATCCGGCAGATGTGATGCTTGTGGGAGCCATGAATCCTTGTCCCTGCGGATATTATCCGGATATGAATAAATGCCGCTGTACACCCTTTGAGGTACATCATTATCTGAGCCATATATCAGGACCGATTCTGGATAGAATCGATCTTAGCGTTGAAGCGTGCAAGGTAGAGGTCAGCCAGCTGCAGTCAGGGCAAAGAGGCGAGAGCAGCGCGAGTATGCGGAAAAAGGTTATGATGGCAAGAAAAAAGCAGGAAATGCGATATCGAGGCAGCCGTTATCGGTTTAATTCAGAGCTTGCCGTTGGAGATCTGGAAAAATACTGTTATCTGGAGAAAGAAGAGATGGAGATGGTGGAGAAGCTGTTTGGAACGCTTGAATTGAGCGCAAGAGCCTATCACAAGCTTTTGAAGGTTGCCAGAACCATAGCGGATTTAGAACAGAGTGAACGTATTTTAAAAGAACATCTTATGGAGGCAGTGTGCTATCAGACGGGAAATAAAATAGGGAGGTGAACAGGTGGAGGAGGAAAAAGCATATCGGTATTGGATGCATAACCTGCCAGAGATAGGAGATAGAACCATAGAAAAGCTGTTAAAAGAATTTGGAAGTGCAAAGGACGTTTATCGTGCAAGGAACAATCTGCCAAAACAGATGCTGAGAAAAAATGCAGCGGAAGGAATAAAGGAATTTTCAAAAAAATGGGAGATAGAAAGGCAATATGTTAAACTGCAGGAAAGCGGAATCCGGTTTTATTCCCTGGAAGATGAGGAATATCCGGCAAGGCTCAGGAAACTGGTACATCCACCCTACGCGCTGTACTGTATAGGAAATATGCCGGAGGAAGAGTGTCCTTCCATAGCGATTATAGGGGCAAGGGAATGCTCCGAATATGGAAGATACATGGCGGAGGCTTTTGCAGGGAAAATGGCGGATGCGGGGGTAGCCGTTGTGAGCGGGATGGCACGGGGAATTGATGGAATCAGTCAGCGGGCAGCCGTGGATAAGAAAGGCAGGACCTATGCCGTACTTGGCAGCGGGGTGGACGTATGTTATCCTGTCTCGAATAAGAAGTTATATCAGGATATTCAGATTACAGGAGGGGGGATTTTGTCTACTTTTCCGCCGGGAACATGTCCCCATAAGACCCAGTTCCCGGAGCGGAATCGTATTGTGGCAGGTTTGTCGGATGTGATTCTGGTAGTAGAGGCGAGGGCAAAGAGCGGTACGTGGATTACCGTGGATATGGCGCTTGAACAGGGGAAAAATATTTATGCCGTACCAGGCCGTCTTACGGACAGGCTTAGCGATGGATGCAATCTTTTAATCAGGCAGGGAGCGGGTATTGCACTGACGCCGGAGGATATTCTGGCGGAACTGGTGGTTCTTACGAACCGGCAGGGAAATAAGAACAGGAAAAATACCGGCAGGAAAAAGAACGATGTTAAGAGCAGCGTTGATTTTTCGAAATTCCTGGACTTTTACCCTAAGTCAGCAGATGAAATACTAAAAGAAATGAAAAATGCCGGAATACCGATTGAACTGCCCGGTCTTCTTACCGGATTGATTGGGCTATGCGTGGAAGGAAGGGCAAAACAGGTGGCAGGGAGCCACTTTGTAAAAGTATTCTGAAGTAAAGCTTATTTTGGGATGACTGCGGATGCAGAATATGATAGAATATCAAAAATCTTTTATATGGAGGTGCAATTAAAATGAATGTATTTTTTTATGAAGTAGTAAGTTTGGACGGCGATTATGCAAATTTAAAGCGGACAGATATAGAGAGCGCTGATTTAAAGCTGGTGGCAAGAGCGCTTCTTCCTCCTGAGACTGCCGAGGGAACCAAATTGAAATATGAATGGATGCAGTATGAGATTATAAAGGAGTAGCAAAAGCTATGGCAGGTACAATAGATGTGCTGCTTGTTTTTACCGCCGGTATTTTTGCAGGCGGTTTTCTGAAACATTGTCTTTGCAGTATTGTGCAGATAGAGTTGGAAGAGAGCAGCCCCTTTGTGGAATGTGCAAGTGGGTTACTCTATGTGCTGGTAATCATGACAGTGGGATGGACAGTGACGGGAGCGCTTTTCTGCATCTGTACTTCCGTATTGCTGGCAGTAGGAATTGTAGATCAGAAAACTTTTGAAATTCCGATAGGATGCAGCATACTGATAGGAGTCTTGGGCTGCATTCATTTTTTCCTTGATCTGCCGCATTGGCATGTATATCTGGCAGGATTGTTTACATCCAGCAGTCTGCTTGGAGCGGCTTATTTCTTTTCAAAAGGGAAGGGAATGGGGGGAGGGGATATTAAACTGATGGCAGCAGCAGGTTTTCTGCTTGGATGGGAAAATGTACTGCTTGCCCTTTTCATAGGGGCAGCATCAGGAGCGGTCATTCATATATTGCTTATGCGGTTTCGAAAGAAAGGCAGAGTGTTGGCATTTGGTCCTTATCTGGCTTTTGGGATTTTCACGGCTATGTTGTATGGAGAGGAAATATTGGGACAGCATCTTTTGATTTTTGGTTAATCTGCGGACGAAGTATGCATATAATAAGTAGAAATCCGTCATTATATTCAGATGAAATTAATAAAATTTTTACTTGCAACCGCGCAAAAAGTAGTGTATAGTTGAGCACGTTATGAGTAAAAAGACAAGGGGATGTATTATGGCGAAATATCTGGTAATTGTGGAATCACCGGCGAAAGTGAAGACAATCAAGAAATTTTTAGGTTCCAATTACGAAGTGGCTGCCAGCAACGGACATGTCCGCGATCTGCCAAAGAGTCAGCTGGGAATTGATGTTGAACATGAATATGAACCTAAATATATTACAATCAGAGGAAAAGGCGATGTATTGGCCAATCTGAGAAAAGAAGTAAAAAAAGCCGAAAAGATTTATCTTGCGACTGACCCTGACCGTGAGGGAGAGGCTATTTCATGGCACCTTCAAAAAGCGCTGAAGCTGGAGGATAAAAAAGTCTACCGCATCACGTTCAATGAGATTACGAAGAATGCGGTAAAGGAATCCTTGAAGAAAGCCAGGGAAATTGATATGGATCTGGTAAATGCCCAGCAGACGCGGCGTATTCTTGACCGCATGGTGGGATATCGTATTTCTCCGTTGCTTTGGGCAAAGATAAAGCGGGGATTAAGCGCCGGGCGTGTACAGTCTGTAGCCCTTCGCATTATTTGCGACAGAGAAGAGGAAATCAATAACTTCATACAGGAAGAGTACTGGACGTTAGATGCTTCTTTCTCTCTGCCGGGAGAAAATAAACCGCTTACAGCGAAATATTATGGAAAAAAGAGCGGCAAAGTCGCGATATCATCCAGAGAGGAACTGGATCAGATTCTAAAGGAAATTAAGGAAGCGGATTTCAAAGTGAGTGAAGTAAAGCGTGGAGAGAGGAGTAAAAAGGCGCCTCTTCCGTTTACTACTTCCACATTACAGCAGGAGGCAAGTAAGGTTCTTAACTTCTCTACACAAAAGACGATGCGTCTGGCTCAGCAGCTTTATGAAGGAATTGAAATAAAAGGAAATGGTACGGTAGGTATTATTACCTATCTGCGTACAGACTCCACCAGAGTTTCGGGTGAAGCGGAAGATATGGCGGAAGAGTACATCAGGAAAAATTATGGGAAGGAATATGCACTCAAAGGCGGTACTGAGTCTAAGAATGATAAAAAGATTCAGGATGCCCATGAAGCGATCCGTCCCACAGATATCAGCAGGACGCCGGCAGAAATGAAGGAGTCCTTAAGCAGAGATCAGTTCCGGCTCTATCAGCTTATATGGAAGCGTTTTACGGCAAGCAGAATGCAGCCCGCCAGATATGAAACTACATCCATTAAGATTGATGCCGGTGAGCATCGTTTCAGCGTGGCAGCGTCCAAGGTTCTGTTCGATGGTTTTATGAGTGTCTATATGCAGGACGAAGATAAGGAAGAATCAAATATGCTGGTGAAGGGAGTGGATTTGACAACGCCTTTAACGCTCATTGGGTTCGAGGAAAAACAGCATTTCACACAGCCGGCGCCGCATTATACAGAAGCTTCTTTAGTCAGAGAACTGGAGGAGTTGGGAATAGGGCGCCCGAGTACCTATGCACCCACTATTACAACGATTCTGGCAAGGCGGTATGTGGTAAAAGAAGACAAGAATCTTTATGCGACGGAACTGGGAGAAGTGGTCAACAATATGATGAAAGAGGCCTTCCCGAGTATCGTGGATGTCAATTTTACGGCTAATATGGAAGCGCTTTTAGATGGCATTGGGGAAGGAACGGTTAATTGGAAAACGGTGGTGTCCAATTTCTATCCTGATTTGGACGAAGCAGTGCAGACGGCGGAAAGGGAACTGAAAGAGGTAGATATTGCGGATGAGGTTTCTGATGAAGTATGTGAACTTTGCGGAAAACAAATGGTCATTAAATATGGACCTCATGGCAGATTTCTCGCCTGCCCGGGGTTCCCGGAATGTCGCAATACCATGCCTTATTTTGAGAAGATAGGCGTTTTGTGCCCTAAATGCGGCAAAGACATTGTGCTTAAGAAAACCAAAAAGGGAAGAAAGTATTACGGATGTATCGGTAATCCCGAATGTGATTTTATGGTTTGGCAGAAGCCTTCGGGGAAGAAGTGCCCTAAGTGTGATTCCATGTTGCTGATTAAAGGCGGAAAGCTGGTTTGCATGGATCAAACCTGTGGTTATGTGGAAAAAAATCCGGAAATTGGTAAATAAGTCAGATAATTCAATTGAATTGTGGTAAATATTGTTGTTTTTGTGAGTAATTATTGAAATTGGTTTGAGGCTGTGATACAATACCCTTGAAAGGTTTTGATTCAGTAAAAGAGTTCATAAAACACACCGGCGTTTGGCAGGAGGTATTACATGAGCAGCGTACAGTTATTAGATAAGACCAGAAAAATTGGGAAGCTTCTTCACAATAATAATTCCAGCAAGGTTGTCTTTAATGACATCTGCTCTGTCTTGTGCGAAATACTGTCGTCTAATGTCCTGGTAATCAGTAGGAAGGGAAAGGTGCTTGGCGTTGGTGATGCTCCCGGAGTGGACTCCATCACAGAACTTATTGTGGAGCAGGTGGGCGGTTTTATTGACGCTATGCTGAATGAAAGGCTTTTGGCTGTTTTATCCACAAAGGAAAACGTGAATCTTGAAACCCTTGGATTTGAAGAAAAGGATATCAGAAAATTCCAGGCAATTATTACTCCGATTGAGATTGCAGGCGAAAGGCTTGGAACTCTCTTTATTTACAAATGTGCACAGCAGTATGATATCGACGATATCATTCTTTGTGAATACGGCACGACTGTAGTGGGTCTTGAGATGCTCCGTGCGGTTAACGAAGAAAATGCAGAGGAGAGCCGGAAACTGGCGGTCATCAAATCGGCAATCAACACATTGTCCTATTCAGAGATGGAAGCGGCGGCTCACATATTTGAAGAATTGAATGGCATGGAAGGAATCCTTGTGGCAAGCAAGATTGCTGACCGCGTGGGAATTACCCGTTCCGTCATTGTTAATGCGCTTAGAAAGTTTGAAAGCGCAGGAGTAATTGAGTCAAGATCTTCGGGAATGAAGGGAACTTATATCAAAGTTTTAAACGATATGGTTTTTAACGAAGTGGAAAAGCTGAAAAAAGAAAACATGAAATAAATTTCATGTGAAAATGTCATGAAACTTGTTTCTTGTGTAACTAAATATGGAAACATAATGGATTATGGTTTTAGGATAAAAGGATTTATGGAGCCGAATGGCAGGCATGAATCCTTTTGCGTGCGTAAAAGAAGAGTTTTAATGTGATTTTTTCATAGAAATAAATTCCATAGAGATATTTTTATAAAAAAAATCTTGTCTTTTTATGCAAATAATCTATAATGTAATAAGGTGGGTGGTGTGTGTGAAAATACATACATGGATTTGGATGGATGGTTTTACGGCACGACTTACTATAGTGGAAGGGAGCACGGAATGATTAACAGCAACGTATTTGATTATGTAAATGTACTTAGCAAAGCAGCAGACGCGGCATGGCAGAGAAATGAGATCCTGGCTAATAATATGTCCAATGTGAATACACCGGGATATAAGAGGCAGGATATTGATTTTGAGTCCCAGCTTCGCAGGGCATTGGGGAATTCCAGATATGAGACTGTGGATGCCAAAGTGGCACATGCAACCAGTGCGGAACTGGAAGCGAGAGTGTATACAGACTCCGCTAATTTTTCCTATCGTCTGGATGGTAATAATGTGGATGTGGATACGGAAGGCGTTGAACTTGCTTCCAATCAGATTAAGTATAATGGTCTTGTAGACAGTATCAATCAGGAATTTGCAAATCTCAAATTAGTTATGAAGTAGACTAAGGAGGCAGAAAATGAGTATTTTTAATGCTTTTAATATCAACGCATCCGGTATGTCGGCGGAGCGTTTCAGAATGGATACCATTTCACAGAATATAGCGAATGCCAGTACGACTAGGACCGAAGATGGGACGCCTTACAGGCGTAAGGTGGTCACCTTCGAGGAACGGGGGGAAAGAGTGGGAACATTCAGCAGTTTCTTAAGCAGCGCTTCCAGCAGATTTAAGGGACAGGGAGTCAGAGTGGGGAAGGTGGTAGAAGATACATGGACGCAGATGAACATGTTCTATGATCCTTCGCATCCCGACGCAGATGAAAACGGTTATGTGACGGGACCCAATGTAGAGATTGTTACGGAAATGACCAATTTGATTGATGCAAGCCGTTCCTACGAGGCGAATGCAACTGCTTTTAATGCAAGTAAGAGCATTGCCATGAAGGGACTGGAGATGGGTCAATCATCATAAAGGGCATAATAGGAGGTTTATATAAATGGATATTTCGTCTTTTTATAACATATCATCCGGTGCTATAAGAGAAGCAGCGGAAAAGTCTTTTGCGGCAAAAGGAATTAAATCTACCGGAGAGTTCGGCGATCTTTTCGAAAAGGCAATAGAAAATCTGAACACCACCAATGCATATCTTTCTGATGCCGAAAATGAAAAAATAAGATGGGCTCTGGGAGAAACAGAAAATACTCATGAGCTTACCAATGCGCTTCAAAAAGCATCGACTGCGCTTCAATATACAGTGGCAGTCCGCGATAAATTCCTTGAAGCATATAAGGAAATCATGCAAATGCAGATTTAGTTCCAATAATTTGATAATATTGAAGTTTGAACGGAAGAAGGTTTAAATGATGGCAGAACGAGTTAAGGAACTTTTAGGTAAGATCCTTGAGTGGTGGAACAAGTTCTCTACCAGACAAAAAACATTTATCATTTCGGCAGGGGCAGGAATTATCTTAGCCTTTGCGATTTTGATTTCCATATTAATGAAGCCTCAATATATTTTACTGCTTAATTGTGACAGTACCAAAGAGGCGTCGCAGGTGACGGGGCTGTTAGATGGGGCCGGTCTTGATTACAAGGTTTCAGATGATGGTTACCAGATTAAAATCAACAAAAAACAGCAATCCGATGCGAACCTGCTTCTTGGGGCCAACGATATCCAGTCTTATGCTTATACCATTGATAATGTGACGGATGGAGGCTTCACGACAACAGAAGCGGATAAACAGAAAAAATACAAGCTGTACATGGAAACGCGGCTGGCCAATGACATTATTGGAAAATATAAATCAGTCAAATGGGCAGCAGTAGAGTTATACATACCGGAGAGAACCGGAACGCTAATTGATTCAGAAGAAGAATCCGGCATATGGATTTCACTCGAACTTGACGGCGAGTTTACCACAGAAATGGCTGCAAGTCTTGCAAAAGCCGTTTCCGTGGGAATTGGTAATAAAACGACTGAAAATGTAGTGATTATAGATGTGGAAGGCAATATGCTTTTTTCCGGAGACGACAGCTACAGCTCGGCGGGTACGGCAAGTTCTCATATGGGAGTGAAATCCCAGTGGGAGACAAAGATAAAGAACGATGTCAGACAGGTGCTGCTTGGAACGAAGACCTTCGACAAAGTAGAAGTGGCAGTAAATTTGGATATGGATTTCTCCTCTGCTAATGAGACAGAGCACAGATATTGGGTGGAAGACGGAAACACGCAAGGGTATTTGTCATCTGAAAGAACTTTTAGTTCATCCGCTACCAATGGAAGTTCAGATATACCTGGAACGGATTCCAACGGACAGCAGACAGAGTATGTATATCAGGATAATGCGCAAAGTAATTCAGAATCTACGGAGGAAGAGAAAAATTACCTTCCTTCGGAAACAATCGTGAATCGGGATATTCCACCCGGAACGATTAATTATAATCTCTCGACGATTTCTCTTGCAGCCACAAACATGAATGTGATAAGAGAAGAGGATGCGCGTGCCCAGGGACTTTTGGATGGCATTTCATGGGAAGAATATAAGCTTTCAAATGCCGGACAGAGTCAGGTGGAAGTGCCGGAGGAACTGTATGACGTGGTATCCAAAGCCACGGGATTCCCGGTGGAGAACATTGCCATCGTGGCTTACTCTGAAAATGTATTCTTTGATAAAGAGGGCTTAAACGTATCCGGTTCCGATATTATACAGATTGTTCTGATTATAGTGATATTGGCATTGCTTGCTTTTGTAGTAATCCGCAGTATGCGTTCGGAGAAGGAAACAGAACAGCCGGAAGAACTATCTGTGGAAAGTCTGCTTCAATCACAGCCGGATGTTGAACTTGAGGACATTGGCACAGAGCCTATGTCTGAGACCAGAAGGCTGATAGAAAAGTTTGTGGATGAGAATCCTGAGGCCGTAGCAAGCCTCTTGCGCAACTGGTTAAACGAGGGATGGGGATGATCGGATAACAGATCTTCAAGGGAGGTTAGTCAGGTATGTCTAAAACTACCGATGAAAAAATATCGGGCGTCCAGAAAGCCGCAATATTGCTGATTGCGTTAGGACCCGAAAAGTCAGCTACAATTTTTAAGCATTTAAAAGAAGAAGAAATTGAAGAACTGACTCTTGAAATTGCAAATACAAGGAGTGTTACTCCTCAGGTTAAGGATGAAGTCATAGATGAGTTCTACCAAGTATGCCTTGCACAGCAGTACATTGCGGAAGGCGGTATTAATTATGCCAAAGAACTTTTGGAAAAGGCATTGGGCAACGAGAAAGCGTTAGATGTAATCGGCAAGCTGACTGCATCTTTACAGGTTAAACCTTTCGAGTTTGTACGAAAAACAGATGCTGGGCAGCTCCTTAACTTTATACAGGATGAACATCCGCAGACGATAGCGCTTATTTTATCTTATTTGTCGGCATCTCAGTCAGCGCTTATCATTTCGGCGCTGCCGCCGGATAGGCAGGCAGATGTGGCAAAACGTATTGCCGTTATGGACAGAACAAGTCCTGATGTTGTAAAGGAAGTTGAAAAAGTGTTGGAATCAAAACTTGCCTCACTGGTAAACCAGGATTACACGATTATCGGCGGTGTGGATGCTGTCGTAGATATCTTAAATACAGTGGATCGCGGTACAGAAAAGCATATTATGGAGACTCTGGAAATAGAAGAGCCGGAACTCGCGGACGAAATCAGAAAGAAAATGTTCGTATTCGAGGATATTCTCCTTCTGGACGACCGTGCGATTCAGAGAGTGCTGCGTGATGTGGATAACAATGACCTTGGTCTTGCCCTTAAGGGAGCAAATGAACAGGTACAGGGTGTCATCTTTAACAACCTGTCCAAGCGTCTTGCAGTTATGATCAAGGAAGATATGGAATTCATGGGTCCTGTACGTATGAAGGATGTGGAAGAGGCACAGCAGAAGATTGTAAATATTATCAGAAAGTTGGAAGATTCCGGAGAAATAGTCATTTCCAGAGGTGGAGGTGACGAGATCGTTGTCTAGTAATCTTTATAAAGCAGGGTGGTTCGTGGTAGATGAAAGCACCCGCGTAATTGACAGTAATAAGTTGATGGAACAGAGACTTAAGAAAGCATCGGAAAGCCATGCTTTCGAGGAAAGTCAGCAGGAAGATAGCAAGGAGGGCTTTCAGTCTGGTCTGGATGCAGAGACAGTGGATGCACTTCTTTCGCCTGATGGAAGAGGAGAGATTCTTAAAAGCGCTTCTCTGGAGGAACAGGCAGCCCTTGAGAGGGAACTGGAGAATGCCAGAAATGAACTTGAGAGAGTCCGTGCGGAGGCAGACCAGATGCTTCAAAATGCAAGTGCCCAGATAGAAGAAATGCGTATGAATGCTCTGGAAGAAGCAAAAAACCAGGGGTATCAGGACGGATATAATCAGGGAATGGCACAGGTACAGGCACTGAAGGATGAGTATCTTTCCCAAAAGGAAGAACTTGAGAGTGACTATCATCATAAGATAGAAGAATTGGAACCAGAGTTTGTCAAGAATCTGACAGAAATATATGAACATATTTTTAAAGTAGATTTAAGTGTGTACAGCCAGCTGGTTTCTAATTTGCTGATAGATGCCATGCAGAAAACGGATAGTGCAAAAAACTACATTGTGCATGTATCGAAGCAGGATTATGCCAAGGTGTGTGAAGAAAGAGAAAGAATCCAGGAGGAAACAGGCACCTTAGCTGATAGTTTGGAAATTGTATCAGATATGACGCTTTCCGCTTCTCAGTGTATGATTGAGACGGAGAGCGGTATTTATGACTGCTCGCTTGGAACAGAGCTTGAGGAACTTAAGAGAAAGCTGAGGCTTTTCTCTTATAGATCAATGTAAAGATAAAGGGCGGAATATAAGTTGACAATACCAGAAATCAATTTCGCAAAATATATAAATGTGTATAATGAACCCCTTTTCAAATTCAAGGGTAAGGTGGTTAACGTAGTGGGGCTTACCATTGAATCTGTGGGACCTGCTGCAAAGCTGGGAGATATCTGCAAAGTTTATCCATCTTCCAAGGGAGGGAGCGGCGAGCCTGCCCTTGCTGAAGTGGTTGGCTTTAAAGAAGGAAAAAATCTTCTTATGCCCTACCAGAACGTGGAAGGAATCGGACCCGGAAGCAGTGTGGAAAATACCGGAGAGCCTTTAATGGTCCGGGTGGATGAAAGCCTTCTTGGACATACGCTGGATGGGCTTGGAAGACCTGATGACGGCACGATTCTTACAGGGGAAGCGTACTCAGTGGAGGCAAAACCTCCAGATCCCATGAGTAGAAAGATCATTGATGAAGTCCTTCCGCTGGGAGTGAAGGCGGTAGATGGACTTATCACGGTGGGAAAGGGACAGAGAATTGGTATCTTTGCCGGATCAGGCGTGGGTAAATCTACGCTTATGGGTATGTTTGCAAGAAATACAAAGGCGGATATCAATGTGATTGCTTTAATTGGAGAACGTGGCAGAGAGGTCCGGGAATTTGTGGAAAGAGACTTAGGACCTGAAGGAATGAAGCGTTCTGTGGTAGTAATCGCTACTTCTGATAAACCTGCCTTAGAGCGCAAAAAAGCTGCCCAGACAGCTACAGCCATAGCAGAGTATTTCCGCGATAAGGGAAAAGACGTGCTGTTGATGATGGATTCTCTTACCCGTTTTTCCATGGCACAAAGAGAAATCGGTCTCGCCAGCGGAGAGCCGCCGGTGTCAAGGGGGTATCCGCCGAGCGTTTATTCGGAGATGCCGAAACTTTTGGAGAGGGCAGGAAGGTCCGACAAAGGATCTATCACGGGTCTGTATACCGTTCTGGTAGATGGCGATGACTTTAATGAACCCATTACGGATACCGCAAGAAGTATTCTGGACGGACATATCATGCTTAACAGAAAATTGGCGCATAAGAACCATTATCCGGCAATTGATGTGTTGCAGAGCATTTCCAGATGTATGAGTCAGATTGCGGAGCGCGAACATAAAAATTGTGCCGGCAAATTGAAAAATATACTTGCCACCTACAATGAAGCGGAGGATTTGATTAATATCGGGGCATATAAATCCGGGAGTAATCCGGGGATAGATTATGCAATCCGGAAGATTGATGAGGTGAATCGGTTCCTTCTGCAGGATGTAAATGATAAATTCACGTTTGAAGAATCAGTATCGCTTATGGAAGAAATATTTGCTGATGGGGCGGAATGATAGATGGCAAGATTTATATACCGAATGCAGAGTATTCTGGATATCAAGGCAAAAATGGAAGAGCAGGCAAAGATGGAATTTGCAACTGCCAGAATGCATCTGGATGAAGAAGAAGAAAAACTGCAGATTTTAAAGAATCGGAAAGCCTCTTATGAAGATAAGGGCAGGGAACTTCGAAAGGATAGCCTAAAGGTCATGGAAATCATGGAAAACCGGGATGCTATCGCGAGAATGGAAGAGTTTATTGTTTTTCAGATGCAGCAGGTAAGGCTTGCCGAGGAGCAGCTTGAGGATGCCAGATACAAACTTCAAGTTGCAAGGCAGGAGAGTAAAACGCAGGAGAAACTTAGGGAAAAAGCGTTCGATGAGTTTATGCGGGAAGAAAATGCCAGAGAGGCAAAGGAAGTGGATGAACTTACAAGTTACACCCACGGACGGAAATAGGAAAGTGTGGAAGTAAAGTATGCCTATCGATAATGAATTAACGCCAAAGGACGCGAAGCTGGAAAAACAGCGTCTGAAGGAAGAAAAGAAAAAACTGAAAAATGAGCAGAAAGCGCAGAAAAAAGCGGCAAAGGCAAGGGCGAAAGAGATTGCCAGCCAGGAAGCGGATCTGATGGAGGATGAAGAATCAGGAAGCGGGTCTGTTTTTTTAGTCACGTTTGTTATTGTGATAATCTGGATTGCAATTTTATGCCTGATTGTTAAGTTGGATTTTGGAGGTTTTGGAAGCAATGTACTTACACCGATTTTAAAAGATGTGCCGTTTCTGAATCTGATTCTGCCAAGCAACAAAGAAGTTGTGGTAGATGAAGGAGAAAGCGAAGCCTATGGAGGATATACCAATCTTCGAGAGGCAGTAGATTACATCAAGGAGTTGGAGCTGGAGCTGGAGCGTGCACAGTCTGCACATTCAGATAGTTCGGATGAGGTGGCGCAGTTAAAGGCGGAAGTGGAACGCCTTAAGACCTTCGAGGATAGCCAGGTGGAGTTCCAGAAGGTAAAAACAGAATTTTACGAGGAAGTAGTCTATGCGGATAAGGGACCGGGGATAGAGGAATACAGGAAATATTACGAAGAGATGGATCCGGCAACCGCAGAATATTTATATAAACAGGTTGTTACACAGCTGGAAGAAAGTCAGAAAGTTATAGATTATGCCAAAGCATATTCAGAAATGAAGCCCAAGGAGGCAGCTGCCATTTTTGAGGAGATGACAGATAATCTGAATTTGGCAGCCCGGATACTGGGTGTAATGGAGGCAGATAGTAGAGGCAAGATCCTGGGAGTTATGGACCCGGAAATTGCAGCAAGGATCACGAAAATCATGGATCCGGAATCTTAAGAAATCTGCGCCTTAAACCGATATAAATTATGTACCTTGAAAAAGAGTCTGAAAGGACTTATAAAGACAGGAGGAATGTGAATGACGAGTGCACCTGTAAAGGATGTGAGTTCTCTGATGAACTTCGTCGGAGGAAAGAATCTCACGAAAACAGGCGGTACAACCCAGCCGGGCAGCTTTGGGGATTTGATGAGCAAAACCCAGAACGGCAGCACAGGCAGCCCGAATCAGACCGTGGCAGGGAAGGACACCAGAAAGACACCTGCATCGGACACCCTGAGGGGGGCTAAAGCAACAGTAAAGCCGAAGGAGACAGTTGAAAGGTCTGCCGATGAAGTGAAAGCTGAAAGCATGACAGAAGAGCAGAGCACGATGCTGAAAGAAGCAGGAAATGAAGTCATCAAAGAGATTGCGGACGAGTTTGAAGTCTCGCCGGAAGAAGTAGAAAAGGCGATGGAAGTACTTGGTCTTTCTGTATATGAGCTCTTTGATCCGTCCAATTTAAAGCAACTGGTCTTGGAACTGGAGGGCGGAGTGGATCAGGCAGCGCTTCTTACGGATGAAAATCTTTTTGCAAAGCTTCAGAATGTGCTTAACGTGGCAGTTGATGCAAAAGCCAATCTTGCCGGAGAACTTGGGATGGAGCCCAAGGAATTCCAGTCATTGCTTGAAGAGCTGCAGAGCAGTCTCAAAGAATCTGAGATTATGGGCGAAGAGAACCTGACAAACGCAGTTGGCAGTGAGCAGATGGATAAAGAGGCTAAAGAAGATGCTCCTAAGATTACGGTAGAAGTAAAGGCAGGAGATGAAACTGTCAGATTAGCAACTGATGAAAAGGGCAATGTCACTGGCACGGCGGAAGTAGTACCGTCAGAATCAAAAGTAAATGACACAAAAGAACATGCCGGAGAGCATGAACAAAAAGGCAATGGAAACAGCCAGAAAGAGTCAGAAGGTAAACTGCAGACTGGAAACTTACAGATGGATGCGATGATCCAGAACAGAGTGCAGACAGCAGAGGTATCTTTTGAACAGACAGCAGCAGTTTTCAGCGAGCAGACCAGAGAGATCATGAATCAGATTATGGATTATATGAGGATTCAGTTAAAGCCTGGTATGGATCAGTTGGAGATGCAGCTGCACCCGGAAAGCCTTGGAACAGTACATATCCAGCTTTCATCTAAGGGCGGTGAAGTTACAGCTCAGTTCCAGGTACAGAATGAAACTGTAAAAGCTGCCATAGAAAGCCAGATAGCGTCACTTCAGGAGAGCTTGAAGGAACAGGGTATAAAGGTAGAAGCGGTTCAGGTCACTGTTGAAAACCATGGATTTGAAAGCAATCTCTGGCAGGGACAGGGAAGAGAAGAAAATGCTTCCTCGCACAACAATAGCAGAAAATCCCCCAGAAGAATCAACTTAAATGATTTGGATGGAACATTTAGGGAAGAGGCAGACGAAGAAGAACTTCTTGCAGCTAAAATGATGGAAGCAAATGGAAACACAGTAGATTACACCGCATAAAGCAGCGCTTAAGGTGCAGAAAGGAGTTAATATGGCAGTATCAGCAGTAGTTAAAGATGGTAAGATTGAAGAAACGATGTCAGAGAGTTCTGTCAAAAAAGCGTCCTCTTCGTCAGGGATGGGTAAGGATGCGTTCCTGCAGCTTTTAGTAGCGCAGATGAAATATCAGGATCCTCTTGAGCCTACTTCAAATACCGAATTTATTTCACAGTATGCAACATTCTCACAAGTAGAACAGATGCAGAACATGGCAGCAACCATGGAACTTACCAGAGCGTCTTCAATGGTCGGCAAGCTGGTGGCAGTTGAGACCACAGATAAAATGGGGGATGTTAAGCAGCTTCAAGGTATGGTGCAGTACGTAACTTACGAAAACGGAAAGGCTTATGTGTCTATCGATGGAAATCTCTATTCCGCAGACGATGTGACAGCAATCATTGATGAGACTTATCAGAATGCTTATGATTTGGCGGTGGCATTTGTGGCAGCTATGGATAAACTTCCCAGAGTGGAAAGGCTGACAATCGATGACAGAGAGGCTGTTGAAACTTTGCAGAAGGGATTCAATAACATGACATCTTACCAGCAGTCCTTTATCAGTGATGAATATATCAAAAAGCTGCAGGATTATGTTGCAAAGATGGCGGAACTGGTAGAATTTGAAGAGTCCCAGAACAAGCATGAAGATAGTGAAAAGACAGATACAGAAGGAACCGAAGGGGAAGACGCAGGCACTTCAGAGCCGACTGAACCTACGGAGTAAGCCGTAAAATAGCAGGATGCATGGTTACTGCTCAGGGAGGAGAGGAATATGAAAATTCAAAATAATGGATTCCTTTCAATTGAACAGTTACAGGATCAATACTTAAACCAGAATAAAAGCGCAGCAGCAAACAAGACCCCGGAAGGGAAATCGTTTCTGGATATTCTGGAAAGCAGCCGGGAAAAGGGTGCAGAGGAAGTTAAATTTTCCAAACATGCCGCAGGAAGACTGGCGGATCGGAACATTGAACTTACAAGCAGTCAGATGGAGCGCTTGCAGGAAGGTGCGCAAAAGGCGCAGATGAAGGGAATCAAAGAATCGCTTGTCCTTGTGGATCAGCTGGCATTTATTGTAAATATTCCAAACAATACGGTAGTGACAGCGATGAATCAAAAGGATGCAGCAGAAAACATTTTTACAAATATTGATGGAGCCGTAATTATTTAGCCGGACCCGATGGAGGCTAATCATTCCTGAATGGCAGATGGAATGAGACGGCATATAACCTTAAGGAGGTCATTTCATTATGATGAGATCATTATTCTCTGGTGTGGCAGGTCTTAAAACACACCAGACAAGGATGGATGTTATTGGTAATAACATCGCCAACGTAAACACAACAGCGTACAAATCACAGTCTATGACATTCAGCGATCTGATGTATCAGACCACCCAGGCAGCTTCCGGTGCCAATGCAACTACGGGTGTGGGCGGTATAAACGCAAGACAGATTGGTCTTGGAGCTAAGACTGCTGCAATCAAAACAGCAATTTCCGGTCAGGGTTCTGCCCAGAGCACAAACGATCCTTTTGATATTATGATCAGCGGAGATGCGTTTTTCGTTGTAAGCAACGGATCAGAGAATTTCTTTACAAGAGACGGCTCTTTTTACATTGACGGCAAGGGAAATCTTGCTATGACCAGTACCGGTTATAATGTAATGGGATGGCAGGTGGATCCCGAAAATCCGGGAAATATTAAAAGAGGTGAAGTGTCAGCGCTGCGTATTATGACAGCAGAAAATATGTCATATCCGCCGGAAGCAACTACAAAGGCAACTGTCAGCGGTATTGTGGATAAGAATGATCCCGATGTTAACAGTACCAGCGGAAGAATGATGGATTTGGAAATCTATGACAACCAGGGATATAAATATACTGTAAGGATGAGCGTGCACGCTACAGATGGTGAGACAGGGCAGTTTTATGTAAAGCTTGATGATATCATTGATTCTGCTGGCAAGTCTGTTGCAAAAGATGAGAATGGTAATCTGAAAGATGGTTTTGATTTTGGCGATGCAACAAAAGGAAAAGACAAGGAAGATAATGAGGTGCCTAACAGCATTACTCTGAACTTCAGAGAAGGTAAGGGTACATTCCAAAATGTTGGAGAAGCTTCATTAGGAGATGTTGCTACCATAGGAAAGAAGACAGCTACATTATCGCTTGGGGGGCTTACTAACTTCCCTGCCGAAATTGAATTGGATTTTTCCGCCACATACAACTATGATCACAATGGCACATCAACGATCAGCTCTATTGCAGGAGTGGGCATAGGCGAAGGTTCGGGACGTGCGCCTGGTGAGATGAGCGGTATCACTGTCTCGAAGGATGGAATGATTTATGCCTCCTATGATAATGGTCAGAGAAGACTGCTTGGACAGATTTCCACAGCTTCTTTTGCTAATCCCTCGGGTCTTGCAAAGGAAGGCGATAACCTTTACTCAGCGACTACGAACTCAGGTGATTTTGACGGAATAGGAAAGGACATTACAGAAGGCGGCGGACGTATGGAATCGGGCGTTCTGGAAATGAGTAACGTTGATCTCGCGGCAGAATTCACGGAGATGATCACGACTCAGAGAGGTTTCCAGGCAAACAGCCGTATTATTACGGTTTCTGATACACTGCTTGAGGAACTGACCAATCTGAAGAGATAATGGATGAAGGTCTGTGTAAGAGATACACAGCATAAGAAATGTAGGCAGAAGCGATGCATAAGGCAAAGGGGACCAGGCTTTCACTGGTTCCCTTTAGCGTGCCGCGACTGGAAAAAATTACAGTGGCGGTGAGAGGAGTAACGTGGTATGATAGAGGTAACGAAAATTAACGGGACCAAGGTTTTAGTGAATCCCGATCTGATAGAACTGGTGGAGGAAACACCGGACACAGTAATTGCATTTACAACAGGAAGAAAAATAATTGTAAAAGAAAGTAGACAAGAAGTGAAAAATCTTGTAAAATCGTATAGAAAGGATATTTTTGCGAATTAACGCAAAAAAGGTGAGTGGTTGTGGATTTAGCGTCAATTATTGGATTAGTGCTTTGCATGGCTATGTGTATATACGGTATTATTGATAATGCGGGTATCGAAAATTTCGGTCGTTACCTGGATTTCCCATCCGCCGTCATTACATTTGGTGGAGCATTCTTTGCAGTTATGTTATCAAAAAGCCTTTCTGACTATATAGGCGGTCTTAAAAGCTTTCTCTTGATTTTCAAGGCACCGACTGCAGACGTGAAAGCAATGATACAGAAGATTATAGATTTGTCTAATATTGCCAGAAAAGAAGGACTTCTTTCCCTGGAGGAAGCGGCAAGCGATTTGGACGACGAGTTTATGAAGAAGGGAATTCTTCTTATCGTTGACGGTACAGATCCGGAACTTGTCCGCGGAATTATGGAAACAGAGCTGATCAGTACGGAAGACAGACATAAGACCAAGATAGGGTTCTGGGATGATTTGGGAGCGATGGGACCTGCTTGGGGTATGATTGGTACCCTGATAGGTCTTGTTAACATGCTTTATGAAATGGATGATCCTTCCAGTATCGGACCTTCCATGGCAGTAGCACTTATTACAACACTTTATGGCTCATTGCTTGCAAACTGGATCTGCGGACCGGTTTCAGGAAAGCTGAAGTCGAACAATGCAAATGAAATCATGATTAAAGAGATTATGATTGAGGGTCTTCTCTCCATACAGGCAGGAGAAAACCCCAGAGTCATAGAAGAAAAACTGAAGTCGTTCTTATCACCGGGCGACCGCCTGACTCAGGATGACGGAGGTGAGGAGAATGGCTAAAAGGAAACCGGATGAGCCACCCCAGGGCGCCCCGGCTTGGCAATCGACCTTTGCAGATTTGATGAATCTTCTCCTTTGCTTCTTCGTTATGCTGTTTTCTATGTCGACAATAGATGCCCAGAAATTTGAGTTGATAGCAGCTTCTTTTAATCAGACATTCAGTATTTTTGAAGCAGGAGCGTCAGCGATTGGAGAAGGTATCTTGATCAGCATGGGAGTGAGCCAGTTAAATGAGCTGGATGACTATATCAACAGCACAGGAAGAGATGCAGAGGGTGATACGATTCCGGAGAATTTGGAATCTGCGGCAGAAATGATGGAAGAGGCGAAACTGGAGCAATCCGAAGAACTGGCAAGTGAGATAGAAGAAGCCTTAGAGGAGAAGAATCTGGATAAGGAAGTAGATATTGAATTTACTGCGCAATATGTACAGCTTACATTGAATGGCGCATTGCTATTTGATTCCGGAAGTGTGGAGATTAAAGCGGAAGCACTTCCATTGATGAATCAATTGGGGATCATTCTCCAGAGATTTGGTGAAGGAACCATAGAGATTGAGGGGCATACAGATAATGTTCCTATGTCAGGAAGCAAATATGCGAACAATGACGAGTTGAGTAGTGGAAGGGCCTTGTCAGTTTTTTATTACCTTGAGGATAATACCTCCCTGGATATGAGTAAAGTCAAACATTCCGGAAGAGGAGAATATATCCCTATAGCAGATAATTCAACAGAAGAAGGAAGGGCTAAAAACAGGAGAGTAGAGATAAAAATATATAATTCACTAAGTTCGTATTAAGAAATAAAGAAAGGTTGTATTTATCATGAAGAAAAACTTGATTTCGGTCATCATACTGGCGCTTATGATTGTGAATATTGTTCTGACTGCTATTATGATGATCAGCGTACTTGGAACGAACAAAAAGACGGCAGATCTGGTGACAGATATTGCATCTGCAATCAGCTTGGATCTGGGGGAAGGGAAAGAAGGCGAAGAAATTGAAATGGTTTCTATGGCAGATACAGAAACCTACACGATTTCCGAAATGAGGATTCTCTTGAAAAGAGATGATACTCCAGATGAAGACGGCAATGTAGATAATAAGGATCATTATGCATTGATTTCCGTAGCGCTATCCATGAATACCAAAAATAAAGATTATAAGACCTATTCAGATTTATCTACAAGGGAGGATCTGATCAAGGGTCTGATCAATGAAGTGGTAAGCCAATATACAATGGATAAGGCGAAGGATCATGCCCAGCAGATGGAGCAGGAGATTTTACAGAAGATTCAGGAACGTTTTGAATCGGATTTTATTTATGATGTAACGCTGATCAGCCCTCTCTACTCGTAGATGCCGTATATGGCAGATGTGTTGACTGATTATTACGGCTGAAATGAAGGAGGTGAAAACTCGTGGGTGAGGTATTATCTCAAAGTGAGATAGACAATTTGCTGGCGGCGTTAAGCAGCGGTGAATTGGATGTTGATCAGATGCAGGAGCCGGGAGAAAAGCAGGTAAAAGATTATGATTTTAAGAGACCTGCGAAGTTTTCCAAGGAGCATCTAAGAACCCTTGAAATTATTTATGAACATTACGGAAGGTTGATTTCAACCAATCTGCCGGTTTATTTGAGAAAAAATATTCAGGTGACGGTAGCAAGTTCGGAGACAGTTACCTTTTCAGAATTTACAAATGCACTTTCGAATCCGGTTATACTTGGTATTGTAGATTTTAAGCCTTTGAACGGCAATGTCATTATGGAATTGTCGCCTAATCTCGGATTTGCAATGATTGACCGAATGTTGGGCGGACAAGGAATGCCGCTTGAAAAAAATAGAGATTTTTCAGAAATTGAAATGACTATTTTGCAGAGGCTGCTGGTAATCTGTATGCAACTGATGCGGGAACCATGGAGAAATGTGATTGATATCAATCCAATGATGGAAAGGATTGAAACCAATGCTCAGTTTGCACAGGTGATTGCGCCTAGTGATATGATTGCAATCGTATCCATGAGTGTTAAGATTGGTGATATAGAAGGGCTTATGAATATCTGTCTTCCATACTTTACGTTGGAAGATGTGATGGATAAGCTGAACACCAAATATTGGTTCTCGACAATGCAAAAAGATGATACAGTAGATTATGAAGAACACATAGAATCACTCATTAAGAGAATAGATGTACCGGTGAAGGCAGTCCTTGGAAAGAGCCAGGTAGCAGTTAATGATTTCCTGAACCTGCAGGTGGGAGATATCATTAGACTTGATACCAGAGTGGATTCAGAGATGAATGTTTATGTAGGCAATATTAAGAAGTTCACTGCACTTCCGGGCTCTAGCAAAGATAATTATGCTGTCCGGGTGACATCAATAATCAGAGAGGGGGAGTAAGAAATGGACGGAATGCTGTCACAAGATGAAATAAATGCGCTGCTTACCGGCATGGACCTGTCCGGTGATACACAGGAATCGGAAGATGCGTCAAATGCGGTACCGATAGATGAGAGTCTGCTTACACCAGATGAAAGAGATGCAATAGGAGAAATTGCCAATATCAGTATGGGGTCTTCAGCGACCACTTTGTATTCGCTGGTAAACAGGAAGGTTAATATTACAACGCCTGTTGTGCAGATTTCTAACTGGGATATGGTGGTAGACGCTTACGAACGTCCATGTGTCTTTATTCAGATTAAATATACGGCAGGGCTTGACGGCTCGAATACCATGATTTTAAAAGAGCAGGATGTTAAAGTCATAACGGATTTGATGATGGGAGGCGATGGCAGCAATACAGATGGAGAACTTGGAGAACTTCATCTAAGTGCGATCTCAGAGGCAATGAACCAGATGATGGGTTCTGCGGCAACATCGATGTCTACCATGCTTGGCAAAATGATAGATATCAGCCCCCCAGAGGCAAGTCTGGTAGATTTAAATGATTTTAAGAAAGGCGGGGAAATTGCTTCCTTTCTTGAAGGTAATTTTGTTAAAATTGCTTTCCGTATGCAGATAGATGATTTGGTAGACAGCACGATTATGCAGCTATACCCGATTGAATTTGCAAAAGGACTTTATGAAAGTTTCATTTTAAATCAGCCAGCCCCAGAGCCTGCATCGGCACCAGCTCCAGAGCCGAGCGCGCCGCCGGTAATGGAAATGCCAGCAGGACAGCCTGATATGAGCCAGATGAATATGGGCATGCAGGGAATGCCGATGCAGGGGATGCCAATGAGTGCAATGCCGATGCAGGGGATGCCAATGAATGCAATGCCGATGCAGGGAATGCCAATGATGGGAATGCCTGCAATGAATATGGGGATGCCCCAGATGAATATACAGCCGGCTCAGTTCCAGAGTTTTAATAGTAATGGAGGAACTGCTCCGGGGCAGGAGAATATAGGGCTCATCCGGGATGTTCCGCTGGAAGTTACGGTTGAGCTTGGCAGAACCAAAAAATCCATAGCTGAAATATTGGACTTCGCACCAGGTACTATCATAGAACTTGATAAGATTGCTGGTGAACCTATAGATGTACTGGTAAATGGTAAATTTGTAGCCAAAGGCGAGGTTGTAGTAATTGAAGAAAGTTTTGGCATCCGTGTAACCGAAATAATAAAGTAAAAGGTAGGAGAGAAAAATATGGCTAAAAATGTATTAGTAGTTGATGATGCAGCTTTCATGCGTATGATGATTAAGGACATTCTGACAAAGAATGGCTATAATGTAGTAGGCGAAGCTGAAAATGGCGCAAAGGCTTTTGAAAAGTATAATGAATTAAAGCCGGATCTTGTACTCATGGATATCACCATGCCGGAAGTTGACGGAATTGCTGCACTTAAGAAGATTAAGGGGGCAGATCCTAATGCTATGATTATTATGTGTTCTGCAATGGGACAGCAGGCTATGGTTATCGAAGCCATTCAGGGCGGGGCAAAGGACTTTATCGTAAAACCTTTCCAGCCTGAACGTGTATTGGAAGCGGTGAAGAAGGTAGTCGGTTAATATGCTCCTTTCAGTTACTACAAGAATGGACAGTTATCTTCAGTTTATGACGGTGCTTATTCTTTTTGTTTTTGTGCTTGCCGCCACTTACTTGGTTACAAGGTGGATCGCCCGGTACCAGAAGGGTAAGGCAGGTACTGGCAATTTGGAAATTATGGAAGCCTGCAGAGTTGGCAATAATAAATATATTCAGATAATAAGAGCAGGAAAGAAATACCTTGTGGTTGCCATCGGAAAGGATGAGATTCATATGCTTTCAGAACTTTCCGAGGAAGAGATTGACCTTCAAGAGAACGGGCAGGAACAGACACTTGACTTTGCCAGTGTCTTTGACAGGGTGAAAAAAATGAAGGAAAAAGATAAGGACTAAGGGAAAAGGCAATCATATGAAAAAGAATTTTGCCGTAAAAGAAATAATAAAGATAATATGCCTGCTGATGACGGTAGGCATATTGTGTATTATTCCCCGGACAAATGTGAGTGCGAGCGGAGTAGATTCTGCTATTACGGGGGAAACTGAACAGAGAACCAATATTAATGAACCTGGAAGCGCAGATTCCAGGGAAGAATTGTCTGAACTTAATATTGCAAATAATCTGACAATTACCCAAACCGGCGGTAATGGTCAGGTAAATGGAACATTACGGATACTGCTCACGTTAACATTGATTGGACTTGCACCAATACTGCTGATCATGTTAACCTCTTTCACTAGAACCATTATTGTTCTTCATTTTACACGAGCAGCTTTAAATACCCAAACGGCACCGCCTAATCAGGTACTGGTTGGGTTAGCTTTGTTTCTGACTTATTTCATTATGCAGCCGACGCTTGCAAAGATTTATAATGAGGCGGTTGTTCCCTTTGAGGCGGGAACCATTACTCAGGAAGAATTTTTTGAAGCGGGAATACAGCCTCTTCGTGATTTTATGTATACACAGACGCAGACAAATGACGTAAGAGTGTTTTTGGAGATTTCAGGGGAGGAATGGAATGGAAACTTAGATGACATTCCGCTTGCTGTGCTTGTTCCCAGTTTTATTCTTGGAGAATTGCGGGAGGCATTTATCATCGGATTTATTATATATATTCCGTTTATTGTGATTGATATGGTAGTAGCGTCAACTCTCATGAGTATGGGTATGATGATGCTGCCTCCGACCACGATTTCTATGCCCTTTAAGATCTTACTGTTTGTGCTTGCTGATGGATGGAATCTGATTATTATAAACCTAGTGGAAACTTTTTATAAGTAGTTTAAGGTAAAACGGATTGGAAGGATGAAAAGATATGACAGTTGATGAGGTTACAGCTATTGCCAGTTCGGCTTTGTTCATGGTTATAAAGGTAGCGGCGCCGGTACTTATGGTATCGCTGATCGTAGGTCTGATCATCAGTATTTTTCAGACGGTTACTTCTATTCAGGAGCAGACGCTTACCTTTGTACCGAAGATTCTAGCAGTGTTTCTCGCGTTGATTGTAATTGGTAACTGGATGCTGACGGAAATGTCGGGATTCATGGTAAGTCTGTGGTCTGATTTTAGTCTTTATGTCAGGTAGCGGATTATGCTGGATTATACATTTTCCTATGCGGATTTGGAATTTTTATTACTTGTGCTGGTCAGGGTCAGTTGTTTTGTATTTATAGCGCCCTTTTTCAGTATGAGCAATACACCTAAAAGAGTAAGAATCGGGCTTAGCATCTGTGTGGCAGTTTTGCTTTATCAGGTAGTGCCGCGAGGGGATGTTTTTTACGATACGCTTCTTGGATATTTTATCATTGTGATGAAAGAAGCGGTAACTGGACTTTTGGTGGGATTTGCCGCTAATCTGTGCAGTACGATCGTTACTTTTGCAGGACATATTGCTGATATGGAAATGGGACTTTCCATGGCAAGTATGATGGATCCCACTACAAAAGAAAGCGCTACGATTACAGGTGTCTATTATAATTATATGGTCTTGCTTATGCTGATGATTTCAGGCATGCACAGATATCTGCTCAAGGCATTGGCGGAAACCTATCTGCTTATTCCGGTGAATGGCGTTGTGCTTGAAGGAGATTCCCTGCTTGCGGCTATTTCGGGATTTCTGTCCGATTATATTATCATTGGTTTTAGGATTTGCCTGCCTATCTTTGCAGTTATGATTATTCTAAATGCAGTGCTGGGCGTGCTTGCTAAGGTTTCACCGCAGCTTAATATGTTTGCAGTGGGTATTCAGATGAAGGTGCTGGTAGGTATCAGCATATTATTTTTGTCTACTTCCATGTTGCCGGGAGCCGCAGATTTTATATATACTCAAATGAAAAAAACGATTGTTTCCTTTGTGGAGGCAATGATGTAATGATAGATGTGATGAAGGGGAGGCATTAGATAAAAGGAGGCAGATTGGTGAAAAATAATTTACTGCTATTAGAATACAATCTGCAGTTTTTTGCAAAGGATGGACCGGGCGGTGAAAAGACAGAGCAGCCTACGGCCAAGAAGCTGGATGATGCAAGAAAAGAAGGACAGGTAGCAAAGAGCAAGGAAATAGGCAATGCATTTAGTCTGCTTGCATTGTTTCTGGTAATGAAACTATATCTTGGAATCATGGGAAATGCTTTCCTTCGGGGCTTTCACGCTGTTTATAATCAGATTCCGGATATTATCAAGATGTACAACGGTGAACTGCCGATTGCATCGATTTATACATTGATTCGAACCATGATGTTTCAGCTGCTCATTATTATTGCGCCTATACTTCTAGTAGCGCTTGCAGTGGCAATTATATGTGATATTGTGCAGGTGAAATGGAAACCAACATCTAAGCCGCTGAAGCCGAAGTTCAACAAATTAAATCCGATTAAGGGAATGCAACGTTTTTTTTCAGCAAATTCGATTGTGGAACTGCTGAAATCACTTGCTAAGCTGGCAGTGATTGGGTATGTGGTATATTCTTATCTGCAGGACCGGCTGAGCCAGGTCTTGATTTTGTATGATATATCTTTGAATCAGGCAATTGCGCTGATTGGAGAGATTGTAATCGATCTGGGAATCAGGATTGCTGCAATATATATGATCATAGCATTTCTTGACTTTGCTTATCAGAAATGGAAGTTCAAAGAAGATATGAAGATGACAAAGCAGGAAGTAAAAGATGAATATAAGAATCAAGAGGGAGATCCTCAGATCAAAGGTAAACAGAAGCAGCGTATGAGAGAAGCTTCCATGCGTCGTATGATGCAGCAGCTTCCGGAAGCGGACGTGGTAATCACGAATCCCACCCACTATGCTGTGGCAATTAAATATGATCCTGATAAGTATGATGCACCCTATGTCCTTGCCAAAGGTGAGAATCATCTGGCCCAGAGGATCAAGGATGTTGCAAAAGAAAATAATATTGAAATTGTGGAGAACAAGCCTCTGGCAAGGATGCTCTATGCAAATGTGGAGATTGGAGAACTTATTCCTCCAGAATTATATCAGGCGGTAGCAGAGGTGCTTGCCTTTGTATATCATCTGAAAGGAAAAGTATAAAGAAAGGAGAGTGGCTATGAAAAAAGCGGATATTGGAGTTGCGCTATATGTACTTGCGGCGTTTGTTATGTTGATCGTGCCTATTCCAAACGGGCTTTTGGATGTGCTGCTTGCCTGTAATATAGCGATAGCTTTTACAATTCTCTTTGGAACCATGTTTTCCAAGGAAGTACTGGATATGTCTTTTTATCCTACCATGTTGCTGTTTACAACCATCTTTCGAATTGCCCTGAATGTTTCTTCCACCAGGCTGATTTTGACAACCGGTGATCCCGGACAGGTGGTTGCTACTTTCGGAAGCTATGTGGGCGCCGGAAATCTTGTGGTCGGTGTCATCATATTTGTCATTTTAATACTGGTTCAGTTCATGGTTATCAATAAAGGTTCTGAGAGAGTAGCAGAAGTAACAGCCAGATTTACACTGGACGCTATGCCCGGTAAGCAGATGGCTATTGACGCGGACTTGAATACCGGTGCTATCACTGATGCAGAGGCAAAAAGACGCAGAGATAAGATTCAGGAGGAATCAAGCTTTTTCGGCTCCATGGATGGTGCGGTTAAGTATGTAAAAGGAGATGCTACGGCAGGTCTTATCATAACAGCTGTAAATGTTGTGGGCGGTATCGCAATGGGTGTGCTCAGCCAGGGGATGGAATTTTCTGCTGCATTAGATAAATATGTTATTCTTACAATCGGTGACGGTCTGGTCAGCCAGATTCCCTCCTTGCTGATATCCTTATCTACAGGTATTCTTGTCACGAAGGGCTCAAAGGATGCAGACTTTGGTACAGTGCTGGTCAGCCAGCTTTTTGGTATTCCGAAAGTACTTTATCTTGTAGGCACGATTATTGCTGTATTGGGCATAATCACACCTCTTCCGGATATTGTCTTTCTGGCGCTTGGACTTATTTATATCGTCACGGGAAGAGTGATAGCAGGTACTATTGAGACTGCCCAGATTGAGGGAGAGGTTGATGCAGAGGAGGTTGCCGCGGAGGAAATCAGACAACCGGAAAATGTCAACAGTCTGCTGCAGGTGGATCCAATCGAATTGGAATTTGGATATGGAATCATCCCTCTTGCAGATGTGAACCAGGGCGGTGATCTTCTGGACCGTGTAGTCATGATCAGAAGACAGATTGCCTTGGAGCTTGGTACGGTTGTTCCGATTATCAGACTTCGTGACAACATTCAGCTGAATCCAAATCAATATATTATTAAAATTAAGGGAATACAGGTCAGTGAAGGGGAAATCCTTTTTGACCATTATATGGCAATGAATCCGGGATATGTGGAAGAGGAAATCACAGGAATTCCTACTTTTGAGCCTTCTTTCCATCTGCCTGCCATCTGGATTACGGAAGGACAGAGGGAACGTGCTGAAAGTATGGGATATACGGTTGTGGATCCGCCGTCTATAATAGCAACACATTTGACAGAAATCATCAGGCAGTATATTTCTGAACTGCTTACAAGGCAGGATGTGCAAAATCTGGTCAACAACTTGAAAGAGACCAATCCTTCTTTAGTAGAAGAGCTTGTACCTAAGTTGTTAGGGCTTGGTGAAGTACAGAAAGTTCTGCAGAATCTTCTTAAAGAAGGAATTTCGATCAGAGATCTGCTTACGATTTTTGAGACGCTGGCCGATTATGCAGCAACTACAAGAGATACGGATATTCTGACGGAATATGTAAGGCAGAGTCTTAAGCGTGCTATTTCCAGTAAGTTTTTCCCTGCAAATGAAACTACCAGTGTTGTAACACTGGATCCGAAGCTGGAGCAGGAGGTTATGGCAAGTATCAAGCAGACGGAAACCGGAGCATATCTTACTCTGGATCCTGAAAAGACCAAGGCGATTATGCAATCAGTCGGAAACGAAATTACCAAATTGGAGAATCTGGGAAAGAACCCCATTGTTATTACCTCTCCAATTGTCCGCATGTACTTTAAACGCTTGACGGAAGACTATTATAAAGATCTGATTGTAGTTTCATACAATGAGATTGAGAGCAGTATAGAATTACAATCTGTAGGAATGGTGACGGCATGATAATAAAGAAATTTCAAGGAAAAACAGAAGCAGAAGCAGTGGAAAGCGCCAAAAAAGAACTGGGCAGCAATGTGGTGATCATGAATGTCCGGAATATGAAGCGGAAAGGGATGTTCAGTTTTTTAAAGCCGCAGATGATTGAAGTAACTGTGGCCCTTGAGGAGGAGCCGGAGCAGTCTTCGATTCCTCTGAAGGAAGAAGCAGTTAAACAGCCCCTCATTGATGCAATTGTGCATAAAGCTGCAATGGAGGCGGCAGCGTCCATCGACAATAATATGACAAAGGATGCGGCGGCTGAAAACAGTAGGCAGGACAGCAGCGCGATTGAAGAAAAACTGGACACGCTCCACATACTGCTTGAACAGCAGCTTCAAAAACCCGATGAAGCAAAAGGGGATGCCTTGGAGAAAGAGGAAGAGAGCGAAGTAGAGCGCTTTATGAAGCTGCTTTATAATACGATGATGTCGAATGAAGTGAGTGAACAGAACGCCAATCAGATTATTGATGAAATTGAAAAAATCAATAAGCCCAATATGCCGTTTGATTATGCGCTGGCAAATACTTATCAGAAAATGATTTTAAAATTTGGGAAACCAATCGAAATCACACCCGCCCAAAAGGGACCTAAGGTAATCTTTTTTATAGGACCGACAGGAGTTGGGAAAACGACGACCATTGCAAAGATTGCTTCCAAATTCAGTGTGGAAAGCGGCAGAAAGGTGGCGCTTCTCACCGCAGATACTTATCGGATTGCAGCAGCCGAACAGCTTCGAACTTATGCAAATATTTTAGAGGTACCCTTTAGGGTCATTTATTCCACAGAAGAAATAGAGCAGGCTTTGAGGGATTTCAGAAATTATGATTTTATCATGGTAGATACTGCAGGGCATTCCCATCAGAATGAGGCGCAGAAAGAAGCAATGGGCAATTTCGTCCATTCTGTGGACGGAATGGCGGAAAAGGAAGTATTTCTCGTCTTAAGTGCTACGACTAAATACCGGGATCTGATCAGTATTGCGGATACCTATTCTGCAATGACAGAGTATAAACTTATTTTTACAAAACTTGATGAAACGACTACCTTGGGAAATCTGCTTAATCTGAAGCTTCACACGGGGGCCCCGTTGTCGTATGTGACATATGGTCAGAACGTGCCTGATGACATTGAAATATTTAATCCGCAGAAGACTGTGAAGCAGCTTTTAGGCGGAAAAGGTAATTGACAGGGAAAATACCACAGATAAAGTGAGGAAGATATATGGATCAGGCCGAACAACTAAGAAACATAATAAAGGCAGGCGGCAATACACATAACAGACCTTTGGCAAGGGTGATTACGGTCACAAGCGGAAAAGGCGGTGTGGGTAAATCCAATACAGCAATTAATTTGGCAATACAATTTCGGAAAATAGGACAGAGGGTCATTATTCTTGACGCGGATTTTGGACTTGCAAATATTGAAATTATGTTTGGTGCTGTGCCGAAACATAATTTATGTGATTTAATTTATCAAGGGAAAAATATAAAAGAGATCATTACCTGGGGACCTATGGAAGTGGGATTTATATCAGGGGGATCAGGAATTGCGGGACTTTCTAATCTGAGCAGGGATTATCTGATTTACATTATCAATAATCTTGCAGAACTGGATAGCATTGCAGATGTTATCATTGTGGATACAGGGGCAGGGATTTCTGATGCAGTATTGGAGTTTTTGGTAGCCAGCGGGGAAATTCTGCTGGTAACTACACCGGAGCCGACTTCTATCACAGATTCCTATTCTCTTTTAAAAGCGTTGGGCAGACATTCCAGATTCTCTGTGGAAATGTCTCAGGTGAAGGTGATTGCAAATAAAGTGGATGATCAGAAGGATGGGGAAAAACTTTTTGAAAAACTAAATACGGTAGTCAGCAGATATTTAAAGATTCCTATTTCCTATCTGGGAGCAATTCCACAGGATAACCAGCTTTCTAAGGCAGTCATGCAGCAGATGCCGGTATCGCTTCAAGCTCCGGCGGCAAAATCGGCGGTGGCATATGAAAATATTGCTGCAAAACTAATGAATAAAGAATTGAGCAAAAGCGTTCCCAAAAGGGGGATGGCGGCGTTTTTTTCACATATAGTAACAGGTAAAATACTTTAACAGGAGGGGAAGAGTCATGTTATCAAAATATGTTATGCCGGGAGATAGAGCGGAGATACTGGAGGCGGAACGGATAAATTACATTGATGATAATGAAAAGAGAAAGATATATCAGACTCAGGTGCTTGATGTCCTGTCAGAGGATAGATTTGAAATCAGAATGCCGATGGAGCAGTCAAAGCTTGTTTTGTTACCTGTAAATGCAGAGTATGAAGTTTTATTTTATACTTCTATGGGTGTTTATCAGTGTCTTGCGAATGTAGTAGACAGGTATAAAACGGAGACTCAGTTTGTTCTTCTCATGGAACTGTCGAGCAGTCTGAGCAAGTTTCAGAGAAGGGAATATTATCGTTTAAGCTGTGCGCTGGATATGGAGGCGAGACCGCTGGAACAGGAAGAGATTGAAGCGCTGGAACAGCAGAACGAGTTCCTGAATGAGAGAAGACTTTTAAAGCGTCATGTTATTGTGGATATCAGCGGGGGAGGCATACGGTTTGTGGGTGATAGTGCGTATGAACCTGAAACTATGATCTATTGCAGATATAAGCTGGAAAGAGACGGAAAAATCAAAGAATACGAACTGATAGCAAAGGTTCTGATGGTAAAGAAGTTGGAAGATAAACCCGGTTTTTATGAACATCGTGCGCACTATATTAATATTGATACTGCAAAGCGGGAAGAGATTATCCGATTTATTTTCGAGCAGGAAAGAAAGAACAGAAAACGTGAAAAAGATTTATAATTGTGTTACTATGCACTTATGAGAAGAGCAACTTGTGCTATACTATAGCATATACAAAATTCATATTTTAAGAAGGATCGGTTATAATGAAGGCAGATGAAAGCAGAGCCGGAAAGAAGATTGTTGCAATTGCCAGTTCTACCGGCGGACCCAAGGCATTGCAGAGATTGATTCCTTTACTGCCATCTAATCTTAATGCACCTGTTATGATTGTGCAGCATATGCCGGCAGGCTTTACGGAGGCATTGGCGGGAAGGCTTAATATGTTAAGCCCGTTGGCCGTCAAGGAAGCAGCAGAAGGTGATGTGCTAAGTCAAGGTCAGGTATTTCTTGCCCGGGGCGGCAGGCATATGAAGGCAGCAAAAAGCGGAGCCAGACACGTCATACGTTATTCAGATGAAGCACCAAGAGAAGGAGTGCGCCCTTGTGCAAATTATATGTATGAGTCTCTTGCGGAATGCGGGTATGACGAAGTGGTATGTGTGGTCTTAACCGGAATGGGAGCGGACGGAACGGCAGGAATCCGAAATTTAATGGAAAAGAAAAAGGTAACGATATTTGTTCAAAGTGAGGCGACCTGTACCGTTTACGGCATGCCGAGAAGTGTTGTGGCTGCAGGACTTGCAAAAGAAGGGATAACGTTAGAGCAAATTGCACAGGAAATAATAAAAAACGTGGGGGTAATTTAAGATGGATGTAAACCAATATCTTGAGATTTTTCTTGACGAAACAAAAGAGCACCTTGAAAGCCTGAATACCCAGATACTTTCTCTGGAACAGGAACCGGAAAACACAGACACGATTAATGAGATTTTCCGTGCTGCTCATTCGCTGAAAGGAATGGCGGGAACCATGGGCTATAAGCGGATGCAGGCGCTGACGCATGATATGGAGAATGTATTTTCAGAGATTCGGAACGGTACCATGAAAGTGAATTCAAACCTGATTGATACATTGTTCCAATGTCTGGATGCACTGGAGGAATATACCGGAAATATCCAGGAGACTGCTGATGAAGGAACCAATGATAATCAGCAGCTGATCAATATGTTGAGCGCGTTTCTTAAACCCGGCGGGAAAGATGAGACACCGGTACAGGAATCTGCTGGGGATACAAAGACGGACGCAGAGGGCGGCTCGGAGGAAAAATGGGGAGATATTAAAATCGGTGAATCCGAACGGCTGGTTCTCTCCACAGCAAAATCCGAGGGCAAGAATGTGTACGGTCTGACTGTGTATGTACAGGAAAACTGCCTTCTCAAAGCTGCAAGGGCATTTCTGGTATACAAAGCTGTTGAGGAAAAGGCAGAGATTATTGTAAGCAATCCTCCCGCGCAGGATATCGAGGATGAAAAATTTGAACTGGATTTCAGCTTGATAGTGATTTCTGATTATCCCCTAGATGAAATTCTTCAGGCAACAAGAAATGTATCAGAAATAGAGAAGGCAGTAGGTGCTCCTTACGAGATCGCAGAAGAAGAAGAGGAAAAAGAAATTGTAGAACAGGTCACAGAGGTAAAGCCTGCGGCTCCTGCTCAGGTTCAGAGCGCGCCTGCCAAGGCAAATGAGAAAAAGGCACCCGGTAAACCTGTGGTGAACAGAACGGTTCGTGTGGACATTGAGAAGCTGGACGTTCTTATGAATCTGGTAAGTGAACTTATCATTGCAAAGAATTCACTGGTATCAGCATCCAGCACAGAAGGTGTTTCCGGGACAGGATTCAATGAACAGATTGAATATTTAGAGAGTGTAACCACAAACCTGCATGAATCCGTTATGAAGGTGCGAATGGTTCCTATTGAAAGTGTTGTGAGCAAATTCCCTAGAATGATTCGTGACCTTACAAAGAAGCTGAACAAAAAGATGGAATTATATATGTCTGGGGAGGAGACGGAACTTGACAGAACGGTGGTGGATGAAATTGGTGATCCGCTGATGCATCTTCTGCGAAATGCAGCTGATCATGGACTTGAATCTACTGAGTTGCGTATACAGAGAGGAAAGCCTGAAGTGGGTTCAATTTTCCTGGATGCCTATCAGGATGGAAATAACGTAGTAATAGAGGTAAGAGATGATGGCAATGGTATTGATGTGGAGGCTGTTAAGAATAAGGCCATCGAACGAGGTGTTATCACGCCTGAGCAGGGAGATAACATGAGTGAGAAAGACATCATCAATCTGCTTTTCCATGCGGGGTTTTCTACGGCAAAGAAGATTTCAGACGTTTCCGGGCGCGGGGTAGGACTTGATGTGGTTAAATCAAAGATTGAGTCATTGAGCGGGGAAGTGGAAGTGAAATCCAAATTAGGAGAAGGCAGTACATGGATTGTGCGGCTGCCGCTCACACTGGCAATTATTCAGGCACTCATGGTTACTGTGGGCGGAGAAAAATATGCGATTTCCCTTGGAGGAATCCAGACTCTTGAAGATATCAGCCCAAACGAAGTCAAACTGGTTCAGAACAGGGAAGTGATCAACTTAAGAGGCAACGTTATTCCCCTTATAAGATTAAGCAAGGAACTGGATATTGAAAGCAGCAAATCACCGGATGAAAATCTGATTGTTGTAATTGTTAAGAAGGGTGAGAAACTTGCAGGTCTTGTTATCGATGAACTGATGGGACAGCAGGAGATTGTCATCAAATCACTTGGCAGATATATCAGCAAGTGCAAGATTATCAGCGGAGCAACAATATTAGGCGACGGCGAAGTGGCTTTGATTTTAGATGCCAATGCGTTGATATAAGATGGGGGTAAAAATAATGGATGAACTTAAAGTACCGGATATGAATCTATCTGATGTGAAAACAGAACAGGAAGCAATACAGTACATAGTGATCAAGCTGGGAGATGAACAATATGGTATTGACATTAAATATGTAGATAATATCGTTCGCATGCAGCATATTACAAGAGTGCCTAAAGTAGCTGATTATTTAAAGGGAGTCATCAATCTGCGAGGGGAAGTTATTCCGGTTATGAGTCTTCGGATTAAGATGGAGCTTCCGGCTGATGAGATGACAAAGGCAACCAGGATCATTATTCTTAAACTTGAGCACCATGGGACGATTGGCGTTATCGTGGATGAGGTTAAAGAGGTTGTTACTTTATGCCAGGACGAAATCGAAAAAGTTTCCTATGATGGAACGGATGAAAGGGTCAACTTCGTTTTTGGCGTTGGAAAGCACGCAGGAGAGTTGATTTCGCTTCTTGATCTCAATGCTGTAGCTATGGAAAACAAATAGAAGAACTGACAAAGAGAGAGAAGGATTTAATAGGAGGGACCATGAAGGACCTTAGTATGGAACAAATAACAAATCAATATTATGATGTGCTGCAGGAGTTGGGAAATATTGGGGCAGGAAATGCAACTACAGCGCTTGCGCAGATGATAGGATGCAAGGTGGATATGTCGGTGCCGCAGGTCAGGTTACTCGAGTTTTATGAATTGGGTGAAATTGTGGGCGGCGATGACCAGATCATGGTCAGCATTTATCTTCAGGTGGAAGGTGATGTAGAAGGCAGTATGATGTTCATTTTCACCAAGGCAACGGCGGCGCATCTGATAAATAAGCTGATGTGTGGGATGCTGGGAATTGAGGAAAAAAACCTTGAGGAGTATCAGTTCGGCGAAATGGAATGCTCTGCAGTGAAAGAGCTTGGAAATATAATTACAGGGGCATATTTGAATGCTTTGTCGGGACTGACTAATTTGAAAATATGTCCATCCGTACCGCAGCTTGGTATTGATATGGCTGGGGCGCTTCTCAGTGTTCCCGCGGTTGAATTCGGTGCCTTAGGGGATAAAATTCTATTGATACAGACAACTTTTTCGGACGATGTGGAATTAGACGGTTATTTTATTCTTATCCCTGACATGGATTCCTACGAGAGAATATTGACGTCGCTTGGTGTGTTGTAGGTATTGAAAGAAAAAACAGGAGACGCATGGAAAGATGAGTGAAGTTATTAAAGTGGGGATGGCTGATTTCAAGACTTGCAGAGGCGATGATGCGGTGACAACCTTGGGATTAGGTTCCTGTGTGGGAATCGCGGTAAGAGATCCGGTAACAGGAATCGGAGGTCTGGCACATATTATGCTTCCGGATAGCACTGAAATCAAAAACAACACGAACAGACCTAAGTTTGCAGATACAGGTATAGAAGATATGGTAAAAGAGATTGTGCGCATGGGTGCAAACCGCAGCAGGCTTGTGGCAAAAATTGCTGGCGGTGCGCAGATGTTTGCTTTTGGTAGTAAGAGTGATATGATCCGTGTGGGGGAGAGAAATGTGATGGCAAGTAAGAAGAAACTTGCTGAACTTCGGATACCACTTTTGGCACAGGATACAGGCGATACCTATGGAAGAACAGTGGTTTTTTATCCCAAAACGGGTGATTTCCTCATAAAGGCTGTTGGAAAGTCGGAGAAGATCATATGAAAAAGAGCGGATTATTTGCACCGTTTTTAATGCTCCTTGCAGGCGCGGTGTCAAGTCTTATGATGTATTATTTTCATTATAGTGTGAAGCAGATGCTGCCGACACTTCTTTTTGTACTTCTTGTTTTTTATCTGGCGGGCATTTTTGTTCAAAACAGAGTGACTGCTTTTGTAAATCAGATTAGAGAACAGGAAGAAGAAGAGAGGAAAGCCTTGGAATTGGAAGAGGCAATGAGGAATGAGGAGGAGTTTGACGGCAGGAACGAAGGAAAAACAGAAAATGAAGCAGAATAAAGGGCTTAAATCTGGGTGATGGAGGTAGCGATGGACGAGGCAGGAAGAAGTAAGCTTTGGGAAAGTTATGCAAAAACGAAATCGCCTGAAATCAGAGAAAAACTGATATTGGAGTATGCGCCGCTTGTAAAGCTGGTAGCAGGGCGTCTGAGTATGTATTTGGGATATAATGTGGAATATGATGATCTGGTAAGCTACGGTATTTTTGGATTGATTGACGCTATAGACAAGTTTGACAGTATGAAAGCTGTAAAATTTGAAACTTATGCCAGTCTCCGTATTCGCGGTGCGATTCTGGATCAGATCAGGAAGATGGATTGGATTCCCAGAACAATCAGGCAGAAACAGAAAAAAATAGATGGAGCAATAAAAGAGATAGAGGCAGCAACCGGACGGGCAGCAACAGATGAAGAAATTGCTGCAAATCTTGGGATTTCCGATGAGGATTATTTTGCATGGCAATCCCAGATGAAGATTACGAATGTGGTTTCATTAAATGAATTTATGGAATCCGGGAGCGAAGTGCCTGCGGAGCAGACAGAACAGCGTCGCTTTGAAAGCCCGGAAGAAGTAATTGAAAAAACAGAATTAAAGAAAATATTACAGCAGGCTTTAGAACTTTTGACCGAAAAGGAAAAGAAAGTTATTTTATTGTATTATTATGAAGATTTAACGCTGAAGGAAATCAGCAATGTATTGGAGGTGTCTGAATCCAGAATATCCCAGCTTCATACCAGAGCCCTCCAGAAAATGAAAGCAAAGATGGGAAATTATATGGGAATATTTTCTATATAGAATGAAATACTAATGCAGGGGGTGGAAGGGTGAAGAAAAACGGATATTTTCAGGTGGTATGCGGCAGCAATGAAACGATATTAAAGATATTTCCCCCCTGTAATGGCGGAAAAGAGGTCAATGCCAAAGAGGTGGTAAATTATTTGAATCGAAATGACATTACCTTTGATGTGTATACTCTTAATAAAGGGTTTAAGGAGGCATCTGCGTCGGGCGGTGATGAATATCAGTTTGTACTGAATAAGGATAATTCACCGGAAATATGTGAGAGTTACATTTTTCAAGTCAGCCCGGATGGGATGATGGCGATGGCAAGATTTTATCCGCCTTCCGAAAAAGGCGAACGGCTGACCACCCAGGAATTTGTGGAATTTTTAACGAAAAAAAACATAAAATTTGGAATCAGAAAAAGTGGATTAGAAAACTTTTTTTTGAAGCCAATTTATTGTACCGATATTCTGGTGGCGAAAGGACAACCGCCCAGACATGGTACAGATGCCAGAATTGAGTATTACTTTGAAACAGATCTGCATGCAAAGCCTACACTCAAGGAAGACGGAAGCGTAGACTTTTTTAATTTAAATACACTGAACCATTGTAAGAAGGGCGATGTCCTGGCGCGATTGTTTAAAGAAGATCCGGGAGAATATGGCATCAATGTCTATAATGAAAAAATAAAACCCAGAAATGTAAAGCAGGCCGTGCTTAAGTATGGACGGAATATAGCAATTTCAGATGACCGTCAGGTGCTCACCACGGAGGTGGATGGGCATGTGTCGCTGGTGGACGGCAAGGTGTTCGTATCGAATGTGCTTGAAGTGGAGAATGTAGATAATTCTACCGGAAACATCGAGTATGATGGGAATGTGATGGTCAATGGAAATGTCTGTACCAATTTCAGTGTAAAAGCAAGAGGAGACATAGAGGTCAGAGGGGTAGTTGAAGGAGCATTTCTGGAGGCAGAGGGAAGCATCGTTATAGCAAGAGGAATGAACGGCATGGCGAAAGGAACTTTGAGGGCCGGAGGAAATGTCATTGCAAAGTTTATTGAAAATTCCAAAGTAAATGCCGGCGGCTATGTGTCCACGGAATCCATTCTGCACAGCGAAGTGACAGCTGGAACGGAGATTATCGTAAGCGGACGAAGAGGCTTCATTACAGGAGGAAAAGTGTGCGCGGCCAATCTCATTCAGGTGAAGACACTGGGGTCATATATGGGGGCGGACACCTTCGTGGAGGTAGGGGTGGATCCAAACATAAAACAACGGATACAGGAACTTCAGAAATTGATGACCGAGAACAAAAAAGAGATGGATGCCATTCAGCCGGTTTTAATGGGGATGGCGCAGAAGATGGCACAGGGAGTGAATCTGAAACCGGAACAGCTCAGGAATGCCCAGCAAATGATGAAGAAAGATAAACAGATGAAACAAAGACAGAATGAGTATTTGGATGAGATAGAATCATTACAGAGTCTTTTATCTGAAAGCAATTCAGCCAAAGTGGAAGTAAGCGGCGAAGTGTTCAGCGGTACAAGGATCAGTATAGCGGATGCTTCCATGGTTGTTAAGAATAGTATGTCTCACTGCAGGTTCATAAAATCAAGAGGGGAAATAAAAATGGCGGTTTTATAGAAGCTGAGAACCCCGGAAAGGATATGATTAATATGACAATCAGTCGTGTAGAGCTTCAGGGACAGGTAACAAGGGCACAGGATTTTACGACGATCAAACATAATGAGGATAGCAAGGTAATGGTCGATCAGAATAATTTTCAGCGCCAGTTTGACCAGACGGTAGAAAATAGAGCCCGCCAGGTACAGCAGGGGGGTGAGGCGGAAAATAGAGGGAAGCGGTTTGACGCAAAGGATAAAGGAAATGGCAGTTACGCCGGGGATGGCGGCCGGAAGAGAAAGAAAGAAGAAAAAGATGGCAGAGTCGTCCTTAAAGGGCAAAATAACTTTGATATGAAAATTTAATGATATACGGGTGGAAATATGGAAGTGATTGAAATTATTTTTTTAATTTTAGGTATTATTGTGTTTATAGTCAGTTTTCTTCTGCCGGCAGGCAAGAAAGAAGACACGGAAAGCGCTGCAAAGATCAGCGAAGATGCAATCAGAGAAATGGTTGACAGGGAAATTGAGGATCGGAAAGCCAAAATAAATGAAATCGTAGATGAAACAGTTTCGTATTCTATGGAGAAGGCGGAACGGTCCATGGAACGCCTGACAAATGAAAAGATGATGGCTGTCAGCGAATATTCGGATACGGTGCTGGGTGAAATCAATAAAAACCATCAGGAAGTAGTGTTCCTTTATGATATGCTGAATGATAAGCACGAAAGTCTTACGACGGTTGCCGGCGAAGCTGCAAAAACAGCAAGTGAGGTAAAACAGACTATGCTGGATGCTGATCTGACTGCAAAGGAAATTGAGATTAAGGCAAAAGAGGCACGGCAGGCGGCAAGTGAGGCGGAAAGCAGAGCCCAGGAAGCACAGCAGTCAGTAAACGAAGTGGAGATCAAAGCAAAAGAGTTGCTGCAGGCAGTGGACGAGACAGCCATAAGCACGGAAAAGTTCAAAGAAGAGACAGAATCTATCAGCAGGATGGTGATGGAGATGTCGGCAAAAGTGCAGGAAGCTGAGGCAGAACTAAACCGGAAAGATGATTTCAAACCGATTAAAGCAGAAGTGATCGAAGTCATCAAGCCGCCGGTCGATGAAGAGAAAGAAGAAGAAAAACCGAAAGCAACAGGGAAATCGACAAGAAAGCCCCGCACTTCAAAGACAACCAAAAAGAGCACCAAGACAGAAGAACCTGTACAGGAGGCAGAAAGCGTGAAAATTCTTCCGTCGGATGCGGTGCCGGCAGGAGTACCTGAAGTTGCGGTATCCTTAAACGAAGAAGGAAATGCCGGCGGAAGAAACAATAATGAGAGAATTTTAGAACTTCATAAAGCAGGTAAATCTAATATGGCAATTGCCAAAGAACTCGGACTGGGAATAGGTGAAGTGAAGCTGGTAATTGACTTATTTGAAGGAATGTAAGTAATATTTAAGGAATACAGGTAAAATATAATGAATCTGAAATACTATTTAAGAGGTTTAGGTGTAGGAATCGTCGTGACGGCGGTTATTATGGGGATTGCTCTCGGAGGGAAAAAGCAGGAACTGAGCAACGAGGAAATAAAAGAACGTGCCAAGGAACTTGGAATGATTGAAGAAAGTACTGTGTTGGCGGATGCTGCTGCTGATCTTCAGGCGGAACTTAATAAAGAAAATGAAAATGATAAAGAACCGGAGGCGATACCAACGAAGTCTCCAGAACCGACAGCAGAACCTACTCCCGAAGCTACGCAGGAGCCGACGCCTTCGGCATCAATTGAACCTACGGCGACACCATCACCAATAAAGACCAGTGAACCTTCGGCAGAACCGACAACGGAAAAGACCAGTGAACCTTCGGCAGAACCGACATCTGGAGCGACGAGCGAACCGGCGGCTGTCCCTACGGAGAAACCGGCGCAAACGAATGGAGGAGAGCAAAATGCAGGTACGGTTACCATCCAGATTAACAGCGGCGATGGGTCCCTGACGGTGAGCAGAAAGCTGGAGCAGGCAGGATTAGTTGCTTCAGCGACTGACTTTGATCTGTATCTGTGTCAGAATGGATACGATAAACGACTTAATGTAGGAACATTTGAAGTACCGGTAAATGCTGATCAAGAGCAGATTGCAAGAATACTTGCCCGTATAGAATAAAACCAGGTGTCTGCCCCAAAAGGGCAGACATTTGGATAAAAATCCCTTGCAAGAGGGATTTTTTTATGTTATAATATGCGCGTTGTGACTATAAAACACGTATATCTATTGAATGTCGGTGCTTTTAAATGAAAAGTAACTATTCAGTACAGGTCGAAGCAGTTACTGCTGAGACCGTAAGAATATGATTCAGGCATGCAAAATCCCATTGCCGTAGGCAATTTAGGATGGATTTTGCATTGTAACTGTGAAGGTACTGAACAGTTACAATGAAAGTATGCAGGAGAGAGAAAGATATGCGGAAGTAAAACCAAACGGAGGTAGAAACATGAGCGTTATTTCAATGAAACAGTTATTAGAAGCAGGTGTTCATTTTGGACATCAGACGAGAAGATGGAACCCTAAGATGGCTCCTTATATCTTCACAGAGAGAAACGGAATTCACATTATCGACTTACAGAAATCTGTAGGTAAAGTGGATGAGGCGTACAGAGCCGTATTTGAAATTGCTTCCCAGGGAGGAACAATCCTTTTTGTCGGAACCAAGAAACAGGCGCAGGATGCAGTTAAGACAGAAGCTGAACGTTGCGGCATGTATTATGTAAATGAGAGATGGCTGGGCGGTATGCTCACTAACTTTAAGACCATCCAGAGCAGAATTGAAAGATTAAGAGCAATTGAAACGATGGCTGAGGATGGCACTTTTGATGTGCTTCCCAAGAAAGAAGTTATTGCAATCAAGAAAGAATGGGAAAAACTTGAGAAGAACCTTGGCGGTATCAAGAATATGACAAGAATTCCCGATGCTATTTTTGTAGTAGATCCCAAGAAAGAAAGAATCTGTGTACAGGAAGCACATGCCCTTGGCATCACATTGATTGGTATTGGTGATACAAACTGTGATCCGGAGGAACTGGATTTTATTATTCCCGGTAATGATGACGCCATCAGAGCCGTTAAACTGATTGTTGCAAAGATGGCAGACGCTGTTATTGAGGCAAATCAGGGTGAAGAATTAGTAACTGAAGAAATGGCAGAGGCAGCAGGTGAAGCTGTGCCCGAAGATATTGAAGAAGTTGCAGCAGCAGATGCTGAATAGTTTGATAGATGGAGGATCAGAAAATGGCTAATATTACGGCAGCTATGGTAAAAGAATTGAGAGAGATGACCGGCGCAGGTATGATGGACTGCAAGAAGGCCCTTAGCGAAACCGACGGCGATATGGATGCAGCTGTTGAATTCCTTAGAAAGAATGGTCAGGCAAAGGCTGAAAAGAAAGCTGGCAGAATTGCAGCAGAAGGTCTTTGCAATGTAGTTGTTGATGGTGATACAGCGGCAGTTGTAGAAGTAAATTCAGAGACAGACTTTGTTGCCAAGAACGAGGAATTCCAGGAATTTGTTTCAGCAGTTGCAAAGCAGGCATTAAATACACAGGCAGAAGATATGGATGCGTTCATGGCTGAAACATGGAATGCAGATACATCTATGACAGTAAAGGATGCACTGGTAGCAAAAGTTGCAAAGATCGGTGAAAATTTAAATATCAGAAGATTTGAAAAAGTAGTTGCGAAGGAAGGCTGCGTGGTATCTTATGTACACGGGGGCGGCAGAATCGGCGTTATTGTTGAAGCTAAGACAGATGTTGTCAATGATGCTGTCAAGGAAGCATTGACAAACCTTGCAATGCAGGTTGCAGCGCTTTCACCTAAGTATGTTTCTACAGAGGATGTTTCTGAGGAATATAAGGCACATGAAAAAGAAATTCTGATGGCACAGATTGCTAATGATCCCAAGATGGCAGGCAAGCCTGAAAAGGTGATTGAGGGTGCAGTAACCGGTCGTCTGAACAAAGAATTAAAGGAAGTATGTCTGTTAGAGCAGGTATATGTCAAGGCAGAAGACGGAAAGCAGACTGTAGCGCAGTATGTTGCACAGGTTGCTAAGGAAAATAATGCAAATCTTTCTATCAAGAAATTTGTCCGTTTTGAGACAGGTGAAGGCCTTGAGAAGAAGGTAGATGATTTTGCAGCAGAAGTTGCAGCACAGGCAGGAATGTAATTTCTCATAAAGGTAAAAATAAAATAAGATTCTGATGAAAAGGGATTGCTTTTGGGCAGTCCCTTTTATTGCAAGATATAAAATTTGACTCTTTCCCATAAAGGCATATTGTGATACAATATAGACAAATCATGTGTAAGGAGTCATTGACCATGGGAGAGCGGAGTTATGACCGCCGTAAAAGAATCCGGCTGTTAAAAAAAATAATATTAGGGACAATTGCTGCTGCTATCATAATTCCAATTGTTATTAGCATTGTATTAGGAGTTCGTGTCATTTCATTACGAAATAAAGTAAGTGAATTGGAAGAGGCGCTTTTGATTTACGGAAATGGGATAGAGGGCACCACTGGAGTTTATACAGCTGCCAACATCGAGGAATCCCCCAGAGATGAAATGCAGGAAGATCAGCTTACAGAGGATGAGATGACACAGCAGAATCTGGACGGATATCAAAAACAGATTTATCTAACATTTGATGATGGACCAAGCCAGAATACGGATGAAATTCTGGATATTTTGAAAGAATATGATGTGAAGGCTACTTTTTTCGTACTGGGAAAGACGGATGAGCGCTCAGTGAAGGCCTACCAGAGAATTGTTGCAGAGGGTCACACTCTGGCTATGCACTCTTATAGTCACAAATATGATGAGATTTATGAATCAAAAGAAAGTTTTGCTGAAGATTTGACAATGCTTCAGGATTATCTCTATCAGATTACCGGTATATGGCCTAGATTTTATCGTTTCCCGGGCGGAAGTTCCAACACGGTAAGCAAGGTGGATATGCAGGAATTTATTGCGTATCTGAATGAAAAAGGGATTACCTATTTTGACTGGAACATTGCTTCCGGAGATGCGGTCAGCGGTCAGCTCAGCAAAGAAGCAATTGTAGAAAACTGTGTAACCAAGTTAGACAGTACCAATGAGTGTATGATATTGATGCATGATGCTGCTGAAAAGAAAACAACGGTAGAAGCGCTGCCTGAAATTATACAGATTATTCAGGACAGAGGTGATGCCGTGTTCTTGCCTGTTACTGATGAAACCGTACCGGTTCAACATATAACAGCAAAGCAATAAATTATGGATAAATAAGATACGAATGGAGGATTTTAAAGATGGGTTTTTTCTCAGATTTAAAAGATGACTTGTCACAGGCAGTCAACGAACTTTTACCGTCAGAGGGTGAAGCAGAAGTAAAAAAAGAAACGGTGGAGCAAGTGCATCCTGCTGCAGATACAACCGCAGATACGTCAATCTATGCACAGGCAGATGGCTTTGCAATGCAGAATGAAACGAATGTTCCGGAAAGCACAGAAACATCTGCAGCAGATAATCTTAATGCAGATGATCTTATTGTAGAGGATCTTGATGTAGAAGAAGCAATCAGTGAATTCAGAGGTGATTTTGGCAGTGATTTCAGTGCTAATTTTGATTCAGATTTAGACGCGATGCTTGATAAGGTCGAGGAAGTTGAAATTCCTAAACAAGAGCCGGTTTATACACCGCCTGTAGTTGAAAGGAAGATGCCGGATCTTTCAAAGCCGTCTTCAAAATCAGTAAGCGGCGAAGTATCTGTACTTACAGAGTCCATGATCATCAATGGTAATATTGCAACAGAAGGGGCGCTTGAGGTAAGAGGGCGTATCGTAGGAAATGTAGAAGCTCTCGGCAAGCTGAATGTTACCGGTGAAATCCAGGGTAATTCACAGGCAGCAGAAATTTATGCGGAAGGAGCAAGAATTACCGGCGAGCTTAGAAGCCATGGAAGCATTAAGGTAGGGCAGAATGCGGTGGTTCTCGGAAACGTTTACGCGAACAGTGCAGTGATTGCCGGCGCAGTTAGAGGTGATCTGGATATAAGAGGACCTGTTATTCTTGATTCATCAGCAATTGTCATGGGAGATATTAAATCTAAATCTGTACAGATCAACAATGGCGCTGTGATTGAAGGTATGTGTTCTCAGTGCTATGCAGAAGTTAATCCCACATCCTTCTTTGAAGAACTTAAGAAGATGAAATAAGGTGAGGCGTGAATATGCAGAGGATTTTACTGAAATTAAGCGGAGAAGCGTTGGCAGGAGATAAAAAGACAGGATTTGATGAGAACACGGTGAGAGCAGTTGCGCTGCAGGTTAAGCAGCTTATAGATGATGGCATTCAGGTTGGAATCGTCACCGGAGGCGGAAATTTCTGGCGCGGACGGACCAGCGAGAATATCGACAGAACGAAGGCTGATCAGATCGGTATGTTGGCAACCGTTATGAATTGTATTTATGTATCGGAGATTTTTCGCAGTGTGGGTATGAAAACAGCGATTCTGACACCTTTTGAATGCGGTTCTTTTACAAAGCTTTTTTCTAAGGACAGGGCTTTTAAGTATTTTGAAAAAGGAATGGTCGTATTTTTTGCAGGCGGCACGGGACATCCCTATTTTTCTACGGATACGGGAGTGGTGCTTAGAGCGATTGAGGTGGAGGCAGAAGTTATTTTGCTTGCCAAATCCATTGATGGTGTTTACGACAGCGATCCAAAGGTAAATCCATCTGCAAAGAAGTATGATGAGATAAGTATCGACGATGTAATTGCCAACAATCTTCAGGTGGTGGATATGACAGCGTCCATACTGGCAAAGGAAAACAAAATGCCCATGTGGGTATTTGAACTGAATGAGAAGGATAGTATCGTAAATACGGTAAAAGGTAATTTTAGCGGGACAAAAGTGACGGTATAAGCGAAAGGGGCAATAAAATGGATGAGAGATTAAAAGTTTATGATGATAAAATGAAAAAGACGTATGAACATCTGGAGGGAGACTATCAGGCAATAAGGGCAGGACGTGCCAATCCCCATGTGTTGGATAAAATCCGGGTAGATTATTACGGAACGCCTACCCCTATTCAGCAGGTTGGGAATATTACGATTCCTGAGGCACGGATGATTCAGATTGCACCTTGGGAAAAGTCACTTATCAAAACCATTGAGAAAGCTATTTTAGCGTCAGATATCGGAATCACACCTTCAAATGACGGAGCTGTTATCAGACTGGTATTTCCTGAATTGACGGAGGAGCGCAGAAAAGATCTTGTAAAGGATGTAAAGAAAAAGGCAGAGGAATGCAAGGTCGCTGTCCGCAATATCAGAAGAGACGGCAATGACGCATTCAAAAAGCTGGCAAAAGCAGAGGTTTCCGAGGATGAAATCAAAGAACTTACTGAAGACTTACAGAAGCTGACGGATAAATATATTAAAGACGTTGATAAATTGATGGAAGAGAAATCCAAGGAAATCCTTACAGTATAAAAGGTCGGCACAAAGTGGTGCAGACGCGCTTAGGCTAATATAATAGAGGGGCAGGCGGTTATATTCTTAATCGTAGTGCCTCTTTATTTACGCAATAATGAGAAAGAAAGGTTTTATCTATGGCAGAGGAAAAAGAACTGGTCATGCCGCAGCATGTGGCGATTATTCTGGATGGAAATGGAAGATGGGCTAAAAGTAAGGGAATGCCCAGAAATTACGGACATGTGCAGGGTGCTAAAACGGTGGAGGTTATCTGCGAGGAAGCTTACAGGATGGGAATACAGTATTTGACAGTATATGCATTCAGTACAGAGAACTGGAACAGGCCGAAGGAGGAAGTGGATGCGCTTATGAAACTTTTGCGTAATTACATGAAAACCTGCCTTACCACAGCAAAGAAAAATCGTATGTGCGTGAGGGTCTTAGGGGATAAGACCGGATTGGATGAAGATATCAGAAACCGGATTGCAGAGCTGGAAAATGCAACGAAAGACAATGACGGTCTCCATTTTCAGATTGCACTGAATTATGGCGGAAGAGATGAGATTGTCCGTGCAGTAAAAAGAATCGTGCAGAAAGCCGAAGACGGAGAAATTGCAGCGGGGGATGTAACGGAAACGTATTTATCAGATATGCTGGATACCCACGGACTGCCGGAACCGGATCTTTTAATCCGTACCTGTAATGAGCAGAGAATCTCTAATTTCCTTCTCTGGCAGCTTGCCTATACTGAATTTTATTTCACACCCGTTGCCTGGCCCGATTTTTCAAAAGAAGAATTGATAAAAGCTGTGGAAGCATATAATCATAGAGACAGAAGATATGGCCGGATATAAGGAGGAATAAGTCATGTTCGTGACAAGGCTTTTTAGCAGTATTGTTCTGGTGGTTTTGGCGCTTGTGACCATATTATCAGGCGGTTATGTGCTTGCAGCGGTTCTTTTATTTCTGGCGATTGTCGCTTACAGGGAATTGATGAAAGCATGCGCTCTGACAGATACAAAAGGTAAAATGAATGGAATGGAACTGATAGGCTATGTAGGCATAGCAGCATATTATCTTTTTATGGTGTTTGTAGAAAATAAGATTTTTCTCCTGCTTGTGCTCATAACAATTTTAGTTGCATTTATGTTTCTTTATGTATTCAGGTTTCCGGTATATAGGGCGGAGCAGATTATGTGTGCCTTTTTCTGTGTGGCATATGCACCTGTCATGCTTTCCTTTATTTATCTGGTAAGAAGTCTTCCCTATGGAATTTATACGGTCTGGATGATCTTCATCAGTTCATGGATCTGTGACACCTGCGCTTATGTAGTGGGAATGCTTCTGGGCAGACATAAGCTGGCACCGGTATTGAGTCCTAAAAAATCAATTGAAGGAGCGCTTGGGGGAATTGCAGGATCAGCGATAGTCGGAGCTGTCTATGCATACCTTGTGGTTGAACCAGCTATCAGCCAGCAGCGGGTTACCTGGATATTTGTGTTGATCAGCGCAGTGGGAGCAGTTATTTCACAGGTGGGGGATCTTGCGGCGTCTGCCATCAAGAGAAATCACGAGATAAAAGACTATGGAAAACTGATACCGGGACATGGAGGTGTCATGGATCGGTTTGACAGTGTCATCTTCACGGCACCTATGATTTATTTTCTTGCGCTGATGCTGATACATGGTTGATAATACAACGTAATACAATATTTTATGCAGTGCTTTTTTAACGGCAGAATGGAGAACATAATGAAAAAGATTGGGATTCTGGGGTCAACCGGCTCTATTGGCACGCAGACTCTTGAAATAGTCAGAAGTAATAAGGATTTACAAGTAGTTGCACTTGCCGCTGGCAAAAGCGTGGATAAGATGGAAGCGCAGATACGGGAATTTTCCCCGTCCCTTGCAGCAATGTGGACGAAAGAAGCGGCGGATGAACTGCGCATAAGGGTGGCAGACACGAATACAAAAGTACTTTGCGGAATGGAAGGGCTTTTGGAAATTGCGGTTATGGAGGAAATGGAAGTGTTAGTAACCGCAATTGTGGGAATGATAGGAATAAAACCTACCATAGCGGCAATCGAAGCCGGAAAAACGATTGCCCTCGCCAATAAGGAGACGTTGGTGACGGCAGGGCATATTATCATGCCTCTGGCAGATAAGAACAAGGTGGCAATTTTGCCGGTGGACAGCGAACACAGTGCTATTTTTCAATCCATGCACGGGGAAAATAAAGAGCGTATCAGCAAAATTCTTTTGACTGCTTCCGGCGGACCTTTCAGGGGAAGAAAAAGAGAAGAATTAGTAGGGATTACGGTAGAAGATGCTTTGAAACATCCCAATTGGTCTATGGGAAGGAAGATTACAGTGGATTCCTCCACCTTGGTCAATAAGGGCCTGGAAGTGATCGAGGCTAAATGGCTGTTTCAAGTGGAGCCTGAAAAGATTCAGGTGATCGTGCATCCCCAAAGCATCATTCACTCTATGGTAGAATATGCGGACGGCGGGATTATGGCACAGCTGGGAATGCCGGATATGAAGCTTCCGATTCAATATGCGTTGTTTTATCCGGACAGAAGACCAATGGAGGGAAAAAGGGTGGATTTCTTTGAACTTTCTTCCCTTACCTTTGAAAAGCCGGATACAGATACGTTCAAAGGGCTTGCAATGGCTTATGATGCAATAAGAGCGGGGGGAAGTATGCCTACCGTTTACAATGCGGCAAACGAAAAGGCAGTGGCGTTGTTTTTGGATAGGAAGATTAAATTTTTGGAAATTTATGATTTCATTCAGGGCGCCATGGAGCATCATAAGGTTGTGGAGAATCCTTCTGTAGAGGAAATCTTGGATGCAGAAGCGGCAACCTATGAATATATGGAAAGTCTGTACCATCATTCTTGAATATATTGATACGCACAGGAGGTATTAAAGTGGTAGTATCTATTATTTTATTTATCATTATTTTTTGTGTGATTGTACTTTCACATGAATTTGGACATTTCATTGTGGCAAAGAAAAATGGAATTCATGTAGTGGAGTTCTTTATTGGCATGGGACCAACGCTTTTTTCCTTTCATAAAGGAGGTACGAAGTATTCCTTAAAGCTCCTTCCGATAGGCGGTGCCTGTATGTTTGAGGGGGAAGACGGGCTGGAAAAGGAAAAGGGAGAGATGTCGGAAGGAGCGTTTCCTAATGCACCTGTGTGGGTGCGGTTTGCAACTATTTTTGCAGGTCCATTCTTCAATTTTCTTACGGCTTTTGTGATGGCGGTTATTCTTGTATCTGTCTACGGGGTAACGACACCGGAGGTCCAGGTGGTCAATGAGGGGAGTCCGGCGCAGGCATCTGGGCTTGAGGAAGGAGATATGATCACAAAAATCAATGGAAAACGCGTGCATTTTAGCGGGGAGGTTACTCTGATTTCACAGCTTAATACCAAGGGGGAGACACTTACAGTGGTCTATAAGCGTGATGGTAAGGAGTATACAACCGAAATCGTTCCTGCCTATGATGAGGCGTCCCAGCGCTATTATATGGGAATTGTGGCAGGAGGGGAACTAAAATGCAATGTTCCGCAGACCTTTCAATATGCGTTTTATAACATGGAATATTATGTCAAAACTACGTTTAAAGCGCTGCAGATGCTTTTTACCGGTCAGCTGACCAGAAATGATGTGGCAGGTCCGGTGGGAATCGTAAAGATGGTTGATGAGGTCTATGATTCCGCGAGACCTTACGGGGTGGTGGAAGTGGTAATGAATATGATCAGTATTGCACTGTTGCTCTCGGTGAATCTGGGGATTATGAATTTATTGCCGCTGCCTGCACTTGACGGGGGACGTTTGGTATTTTTGCTGATAGAAGCAATCCGCGGCAAGCCTATTCCGCCTGAAAAGGAAGGAATGGTTCATCTGGCTGGAATGATGGTTCTGATGGTGCTTATGGTGCTGGTTTTGTTTAATGATATAACAAAATTCTTTTAATAATTTTTAGAATAACAGGAAGAATCCTTGTGCAAAGTTACCGAAAGTGTTTTTTTGGTTATTTTGTATAATGGATTCTTTTTTTGTGCAGGCGTATAATCGAAACAATCAACAATTTTGGATATGGGGCGTGATGAACAGGAGGAAGGGCAGGATTGAAAATCATCTCAGGTGTATATTGGGATCAGGGGGAAAGAAATCAGAATCAGGATTCTCTTATTTTGCAGCAGGTAATGACAAACAGGGGGCGCGTGGTACTTGCGGCAGTAAGTGACGGTATCGGTGGATTAAAAGAAGGTGAAAATGCCAGCGGATATATTACAGAGAAGCTGGTTGAAAATTTTTATGACCAGATGATTGCCCTGGTGGGCAGAGGAAAAGGGAAAAGAGCGATAGAAAGAAGTCTTATGCGCTGTTTTTATGAAATCAATGACGGTCTTAGAAACTATGGAAGGGGAAAAGATATCAAGCTGGGGGCAACCATATCGCTTTTATTTATGTGGAAAAGAAATTACATGATATTTCATTTAGGAGACAGCAGAATATATCAGTGTGGCAGGAAAGGGATGAAACTTCTTACCATGGATCACTCTGACGGAGGAAGAGGGCTCACCAAATGCGTGGGAAGCTTTCCTTTTCAACCGCCGGATATTTGTTCAGGCAGGGTGCATAAAGAAGGAGGATTTCTATTGTGTACAGACGGTTTTTACAGACGCATAGAGCATGAAATGATTAAGGTGCTGGCACCGGATGACATAGCCGGCGATGAGCAGATTGCAAGAAGGCTTCGTGAACTGGGGATGGAAGCATTGAAAAGAGGAGAAAGGGACAATATGTCAGCGGTTTATCTGATTGCCTCTGAAAGGGGAGCTGCATGAACAGGATATTATTTCACAAGTATGAGGTGCTTTGCCGGGTCGGTACAGGCAGAGCGGGAACGGTATATCTTGCAAAAGATCTGCACTTAAACCGGCTGGTGGCGATTAAGGAGAGTACAGAAGAACTTTTGACCGCGGAAATAGGACTTTTAAAAGAACTAGATCATCCGGGACTGCCGAAGATTTATGATTGTTTCAGTCAGCAGGAGCATACATTTCTGGTTATGGAATACATTGAAGGGATGACTCTTCGTCAGTATCTTGATAAGCATGGGCGAGTACCCGAGAGACAGGCAGTGAAGTGGGCAGTTGAATTAAGCAGGATACTTGGATACCTGCACAGCAGGCACCCGGCAGTGATTTACAGAGATTTAAAGCCTGAGAATATTATGATTAGGCAGGATGGAAAATTAAAGTTGATCGATCTTGGCGGAACCATCAGATATACCTGCGGAAGCAAAAAGGAAGATCTATGTGTGGGGACGCCGGGCTATGCTCCGTCAGAGCAGTGGAAGGAAGCACGTGGAGATAAGCGCTGGGATATCTATGGGCTGGGGATCGTGCTCCATGAAATGCTGACGGGAGTAAATCCCACAGGACAGCCTTATAAAAGGAGAACAATCGAGGAATATGATAAAGCACTTCAGGGAGCTTTAGATGAAATCATCCGGCGATGTATTGCAGAAAAGACTGAAGAGCGATATCAGTCAATGGAGCAGGTTGAAAGCGCGCTGCTCCACTATCCGGCGAAGAGGCGGCGCAGTTTGATTGGGCAGAGGATCAAGAAGATGGTCCTTGCACTCATGGGCGGATGTACGATTGCCTGCTTTATCTGTCCGCTTCTTGAGGGGATTCCGGAAGATCAGATTCCCTTTCCATATCTAATCAGACCTTTGGCACTTCTTATTTTGACCTTCTTGTTATTTCTTCTCTTTTTCAAAATCAAAAGGAAAAAACAATTTCTGCGCAGGCAGGAGAAAAATATATGGCTGACAGAAAAAAAGTTCTCAGGATTATTATTTCTTCTTTTTGCGTCAGTCGTCTTTGCAATGGAAATCCGAAATGAAGGTGTTTCACTCCCGGTCGTTTATGCGGAGGAAGAAGATAAGGCTTTATGGGTAGAAATGCGTGATGAGTTTGGGCGTAAAATGCTTTTAAGGAATGATGCAGTTTACATAACAGATGAGGCCGTACGCTTTGAACTTCCGGCAGACAGACTTCCCACGAAGGAGCTATCCATGCAGATTGTCGCAGTGGATGAGGATGGGACGAGGTACAGCAGCCGTATCTTTTGTATTATGGCGGCAGATAAGGAAAGTGCTGCGGATGGAAGTTTAAATTGATATTCTGAGCGGGGTGGAATATAATGTATCATATTGGGAAATTTCAAAAAGAGAATGAAATGATATGAAAACGGAGGAAGAAGCATGACCAGAGAACATACAAGGGTAATTTCCATTGGTGATAAGGTAATCGGAGGAGGAAATCCTATTTTAATACAATCCATGACAAATACAAGGACGGAGGATGTGGCGGCGACGGTTACCCAGATTCATAATCTGGAAAAGGCAGGTTGTGAAATCATCAGATGTACGGTCCCCACTCTGGATGCGGCACAGGCAATCAGGGAGATTAAGAAACAGATTTCCATTCCTCTTGTTGCAGATATTCATTTTGACTACAAAATGGCTATTGCGGCCATGGAAAATGGAGCTGATAAAATCCGGATCAATCCGGGTAATATTGGAGGAAAGGATAAGCTGGCAGCAGTGGTGACAGTTGCCAAGGAGAGAAATATCCCTATCCGCGTAGGTGTGAACAGTGGTTCCCTGGAAAAGGAACTTGTTGAAAAATATCATGGTGTCACGGCGGAGGGGATTGTGGAGAGCGCCCTTGATAAGGTGCATATGATTGAAGATATGGGTTATGAAAATATGGTAATCAGTATCAAGTCCTCCGACGTATTGATGTGTGTAAAGGCCCATGAAATCCTCTCCCAAAAGACAAATTATCCCCTGCATGTGGGGATTACTGAGTCCGGTACAATTATCAGCGGAAATATCAAATCCTCAATTGGTCTTTCCCTGATTCTGCATCAAGGAATCGGTGATACGATCAGGGTATCGCTTACGGGAGATCCGGTGGAAGAAATCAAATCCGCGAAACTGATCTTAAGGACATTAGGACTTAGAAAGGGAGGGATTGAAGTGGTTTCCTGCCCTACTTGCGGAAGAACCAAGATCGATCTGATAGGGCTTGCCAACCAGGTAGAGAATATGGCAGCAGAGTTTCCGCTGGATATCAAGGTGGCGGTTATGGGATGTGCAGTCAACGGACCCGGTGAGGCAAAAGAAGCGGATATCGGTATCGCAGGAGGAATTGGGGAAGGTTTGCTTATCAAGAAGGGTGAAATCATAAAGAAGGTATCGGAAGACCAGCTGCTTAGTGTGCTCAGAGAAGAATTGGAGCACTGGGATAAGCAGGATGTTTAGAGGATAGAAGAAGTTATAAGGCAATCAGTTCAGGATAAGGGCGTAAGGAAAATGGCAAAGCAGTTTTTTGAAGTGTTTCCTACATTAAAATTGGATAAAAAAATACATGATCTGTTTGAACAGGTTACAGTGGAGAAGGTGTCTGCAACAAAGAGCAGGGACTTTATCAGAGTTACCATAGGCTGTGATTACCTGATTCCGAAAGAAACGATCTATAAAGTAGAGGCGGAAATCAAAAAGCAGTTTTTTTCAGCCCATCGAGTGGCAGTAAAATTGTATGAACGATTTCATCTGTCGGAACAGTATACGCCCGAAAAACTGATGAATGCCTATAGAGACAGTATTTTACTTGAACTTAAGAATTACAGCCCCATTGAGTATAATTTGTTCAAAGGAGCTGATATTGCGTTTCCGGGAGAGGATCAGCTTGAATTAACCGTAGAGGATACAATACTGGCAAGGAGTAAGGCAGCAGAGCTTGCCAGAATTCTGGAGAAGATCTTTAATATCAGATGTGGATTTCAGGTTGCATGCCAGATGGAATACAAGGAGAAGAAGGCGGGTAAGTACAAGGAAGAAGATGACCTTAAGATTGCGCGTCAGGTAGCGGAAATTACTGCAAGGGCGTCAGGAACGAGTATGTCGGATGTCGGGGAAGAGGCGCAGGGCATCACAGCGGGTAAGGAAGCACAGGATAGCATCCGGAGTATGCAGGAGAGCAAAAAAACGGAAACAAAAGAGACGGGACTGTCAAAGCAGGGAGCAGCAGCTTCTTTTCAGGGAAGGGAAAGGAAAGGGGCTCGTAAGAATGATTTTAAACGGGCAGTCAGACGATCAGATAACCCAGATGTGCTTTACGGCAGAGATTTTGAGGAAGATGCCATGCCCATTGAAGATATTGTAGGAGAAATGGGAGAGGTGGTCATCAGAGGGAAGATCATCAGTTTTGATTCCAGGGAAATCAAGAACGAGAGAACCATACTGATGTTTGATGTGACAGATTTTACAGATACGATGACCATTAAAATGTTCGTACATAATGATCAGGTGGATGAAGTGAAGCAGGGCATTAAGCCGGGGGCTTTCGTCAAGTTAAAAGGGGTCACCATGATTGACAAATTTGACAATGAGCTTACAATCGGCTCTCTTGTGGGGGTGAAGAGAATACCTGATTTTACAATATCCCGCAATGACAATAGTGCCCGCAAGAGAGTAGAGCTTCACTGTCACACAAAGATGAGCGATATGGATGGAGTATCTGAGGCAAAGGATATCGTAAAGCGTGCTTATAAGTGGGGACATCCGGCGATTGCAATTACAGATCACGGTGTGGTCCAGGCATTTCCTGATGCAAATCATGTGTGGGAGGATCTGTGGAAAGCTGAAAAGGCAAAGCGCAAGGAGGCAGGAGAGGACAACCCTGACAAGCAGGACTTTTTTAAGATTATATATGGCATGGAAGCGTATCTGGTGGATGATCTTCATGAGATTGTGACGGGTGAGCGGGGACAGGATTTTGAGACGGATTTTGTAGTCTTTGATATAGAAACCACAGGGTTTTCGCCTGTGAATAATAGAATCATTGAAATCGGAGCGGTCAAGGTGTCGGGAGGGGAGATTGCAGATAAGTTCTCTACTTTCGTGAATCCGGACGTACCGATTCCTTTTGAGATTGAAAAGCTGACTGGTATCAATGACAGTATGGTGATAGATGCGCCTTTTATAGAAGAGGTACTGCCTGAATTCCTTGCATTCTGTGAGGGAGCTGTGCTGGTAGCCCATAATGCGGAATTTGATATGAGTTTTATCAAAGAAAATGCCATGAGGCAGAATTTGAAAAGAGAATTTACCTATGTGGATACGGTGGGGATTGCCAGAATTCTTTTACCACATCAGGGAAAACATACCTTGGATGCGGTGGCAAAGACCATGGAGGTATCGCTGGAAAATCATCACCGGGCGGTGGATGACGCAGGGGCGACGGCGGAAATCTTTGTAAAGTTCATTCCAATGTTGAAAGAAAATGGAGCCGATACCCTGGCAAAAGTGAACGCCATGGGAGAGTCCAGCCCGGATATCATTAAAAAGCTGCCATCTTATCATGCAATTATTCTGGCAGAGAATAATATTGGCAGGGAAAATCTATATACCCTTGTATCGGAGTCGCATCTGAATTATTTCAGCAAGCGTCCCAGAGTTCCCAAGAGCCTTCTTATGAAGTATAGAGAAGGACTGATCTTGGGAAGTGCCTGTGAAGCAGGAGAATTGTACCGGGCAATCTTAGAGGGAAAATCAGAGTCGGAAATTGCCCGGCTGGTAAATTTTTATGACTATCTGGAAATCCAGCCTCTTGGCAACAACCAGTTTATGATTGCTTCTGAGAGAATTCCGACTATAAACAGTATGGAAGATGTAAAGGATGTCAACCGGAGAATTGTAGCTCTGGGGGAGGAATTTAATAAGCCTGTGGTAGCTACCTGTGATGTCCATTTTTTAGATCCGGAGGATGAAGTCTACCGGAGAATCATTATGGCAGGTAAAGGATTTGCGGATGCAGATGATCAGGCGCCTCTTTATCTGCGCACAACAGAAGAAATGCTGGAGGAATTCTCCTATCTGGGGAGTGATAAGGCGGAGGAAGTGGTGATTACTAATACCAATAAGATCGCTGACAGAATTGATGTGATGGCGCCGGTGCGTCCGGATAAGTGTCCGCCGGTTATTCCTGATAGTGATAAGACATTGACAGATATCTGCTATAACCGCGCCCATGAGCTTTATGGGGAGGAACTGCCCCAGATTGTTAAGGACCGGCTGGAGAAAGAACTGCACTCCATCATCACCAATGGATTTGCAGTTATGTACATTATTGCCCAGAAGCTGGTGTGGAAGTCGGTGGAGGACGGATATCTGGTAGGTTCCCGTGGATCGGTGGGCTCCTCGCTGGTGGCTTTTATGGCGGGAATTACAGAGGTTAATTCCCTTAGTGCTCATTATCGGTGTCCCAACTGTTATTACTATGATTTTGATTCCCCGGAGGTAAAGGCTTATGCAGGAAATGCAGGCTGCGATATGCCGGATAAAATTTGTCCGGTATGCGGAAAGCCTTTGGTGAAGGATGGGTTTGATATTCCCTTTGAGACCTTTCTTGGATTTAAAGGGGACAAAGAACCGGATATCGACTTAAATTTCTCGGGAGAATATCAAAGTAAGGCACATAAATATACGGAAGTTATCTTCGGCGCAGGTCAGACCTATCGTGCCGGAACCATTGCAACCCTGGCGGATAAGACAGCCTTCGGTTATGTGAAAAATTATTATGAGGAGCGGGGAAAGCGTAAAAGAAACTGCGAGATTAACCGTATTGTGGGGGGATGCACCGGCATAAGGAGAAGTACCGGGCAGCATCCGGGCGGGATTATTGTTCTCCCTATGGGGGAGGATATCAATTCCTTTACTCCGGTACAACATCCTGCAAACGATATGACTACGGATATCGTGACCACGCATTTTGATTACCATTCCATTGACCATAACCTGTTAAAGCTTGATATACTGGGGCATGATGATCCAACCATGATTCGTATGCTTCAGGATCTAACTGGGATTGACCCGACTCAGATTCCCTTGGATGATCCTCAGGTCATGTCCCTTTTCCAGAACACTTCTGCGTTGGGAATTACACCGGATCAGATTGATGGTTGCCCGGTGGGATCTCTGGGAGTGCCGGAGTTTGGGACAGAGTTTGTCATTCAGATGCTTCTTGATACTAAGCCAAGGTGTCTTTCGGATTTGATCAGAATATCCGGGTTAGGACATGGAACGGATGTATGGCTGGGAAATGCCCAGACACTTATTCTGGAAGGAACCGCTACTATTTCATCGGCAATCTGTTGTAGAGATGATATCATGATCTACTTAATCAATAAAGGAGTGGACAGCGCGCTGTCTTTCACCATCATGGAAAGTGTGCGTAAGGGGAAAGGGCTGAAACCGGAATGGGAGGAGGCTATGAAGGAAAAAGATGTTCCGGACTGGTATATCTGGTCTTGTAAGAAAATTAAGTACATGTTTCCTAAGGCCCATGCAGCAGCGTATGTTATGATGGCATGGCGCATTGCGTATTGTAAGATCAACTATCCCCTGGCCTATTATGCTTCCTACTTTTCTATCCGGGCGTCAGCATTTTCTTATGAGATTATGTGTCAGGGGCAGCAGCATCTGGAAAATGTCATGGCAGATTATAAGAGAAGAAGTGATTCCCTATCCAAAAAGGAGCAGGATTCCTACAGGGACATGAAAATTGTACAGGAGATGTATGCCAGAGGATTTGATTTTGTTCCGATTGATATTTTTTCTGCTCACTCCAGAAATTTCCAGATTGTAGAAGGAAAGCTGATGCCATCCTTAAACAGTATTGACGGATTGGGCGAAAAGGCAGCAGATGCAATTGTAGAAGCAGCCAAAGATGGAATGTTCTTGTCAAAGGATGATTTCCGTCAGAGAACCAAAGTGTCAAAAACAATTGTTGATTTGATGGACAGCCTTCATCTTTTAGGGGATCTGCCTGAGTCAAATCAAATCAGCCTGTTTGATTTTGTATCATAGGTTGGATTATAGAAAGGAGAGCGTATTATGTTAAGACAATTATCTATTTTTGCAGAAAATCAAAAAGGAACCATGCAGGATATCACTGGGATTCTCAGGGAGGAACAGATTAATATTTTAGGTTCAGTCACCAACGACAGTGCGGAATATGGAATTATCCGTATGGTGGTGTCAGATGCGAGGAAAGCAAAAGAGTCACTGGAACAGGCAGGATATTTATGCAGGTTGACCAATGTCATAGGGGTTGAATTGGAGGATAAAGTAGGAAATCTGAATCATCTGTTGCAGGCGCTTTCGGAAAGCAATATCAATGTGGACTATATTTATCTTTCATTTAACAGGGAGTCGGGAAAGCCGATTCTGATTTTCCATGCGGATGATGCCATGGCAGTGGAAAGCTGTCTGACGGGAAAGGGGTTCACCGTCGTTTAAAGATGGATTTTTCATCTTTTATTCTGTGTAATATAGTGCTATATTATTATATGAATCAGCATTTGGGATAAAATAGTATTTAGGTTTGGAAAGGTTGGAGTATAAAGATGAAACCATTAGTACTTGTATACAGAAAGTGCAGTACCTGCCAGAAGGCGCTGAAGTGGCTGGAAGAAAACAAAATTGAATATGAGGAACGTTCTATCAAGGAAGAGAATCCCACAGCAGAGGAACTGAGAGAATGGTACCGTAAAAGCGGTCTGCCATTAAAGCGTTTTTTCAACACAAGCGGAAATCTTTACAAAGAATTAAATTTAAAGGATAAATTGCCAGATATGACGGAAGAAGAACAGTTAAATCTGCTTGCCTCAGACGGCATGCTGGTAAAGCGTCCTTTGCTGGTGGCACAGGATTATGTATGCCCTGGCTTTAAAGAGGAGCAGTGGAAGGATCAAAATTTTTAGAAAGAAGGAGTAGAAATGACAAAGATTGATATTGTATCTGGATTTTTAGGAGCAGGAAAGACCACACTTATAAAGAAGCTGCTTGCAGAAGCATTAGGTGATACCAAGGTGGTCCTGATTGAAAATGAGTTTGGAGAAATCGGCATTGACAGCGGATTTTTAAAGGAAGCAGGCATTGAAATCAGAGAGATGAATTCCGGCTGCATCTGCTGTTCACTGGTGGGTGATTTCGGAACCTCCTTAAAGGAGGTCATGAAAACCTATGAGCCGGAGCGGATACTGATTGAGCCATCAGGCGTAGGAAAACTATCTGACGTTATGAAGGCAGTGCAGGATGTGATTGATACAAAAGAAGTAGTGCTTAACAGTGCGGTTGCAGTAGTGGATGCAGCCAAATGCAAGATGTATATTAAGAACTTCGGAGAGTTTTTTATCAATCAGATTGCCCATGCGGGCACCATTATTTTAAGCCGCACAGGCAATATTTCCGAAGATAAGTTGAATAAATGCATAGAATTGATCAGAGAACATAATGGACAGGCGACCATCATCACCACACCATGGGATGAACTGGATGGTAAAGATATTCTGCTCACGATAGAAGGAGCAAAAGATCTGGAAGCAGAAATGATGGCAGAATTGAAGGCAAACAGAAACAAGGAAGAAGAGCATGAACATCACCACCATCACGGGGAAGAATGCGGGCATGAACATCACCACCACCATCACCATGAAGAAGAGGGTGGACATGAGCACCATCATCATCATGAGGAAGAGCATGGTCACCATCATGATGAGGAGAGTGGTCATGAGCATCATCACGATCATGGACCGGACTGTACTTGCGGATGTCACGATCATGATCATCACCATGCAGATGAAGTCTTTACAAGCTGGGGCATGGAGACTCCGTCAGCGTACAGCAAAGAGGACATAGAGCACATTCTGGAAGAACTCGAGGATGAAAAAGAGTATGGTTTTGTGCTGCGGGCAAAGGGAATGGTACCTGGAGCGGAAGGCGGATGGGTATACTTTGATTATGTTCCTGGTGAGAGCAATGTGCGGGACGGTAAACCAGATGTGACCGGAAAATTCTGCGTGATTGGTTCAAAGTTAAACGAGGATAAATTGAAAACGCTTTTTGAAAAATAAAGAAGATGAGAAAGAAGGAACGAAATGAAACCAGTTTATATGATAAATGGTTTTCTTGAAAGCGGAAAGACAGGATTTATTTGTTATACACTAGATCAGCCTTATTTTCGGATTAAGGGAAGGACGCTTCTGATTGTTTGTGAAGAAGGTGAAGAAGAGTATGACGAAAAGCTTCTTAAAAAGAGCCGCACAGACATGGTTCTAATTGAGGACGAAGAGGAGTTCAACACTTCACATTTGATTGAACTGGAAAAGAAGTATAAGCCGGAGCGGATCATCATTGAATATAATGGCATGTGGAATTATAAGAATATGAAGCTTCCCTTCCATTGGACGATTGAGCAGCAGATTACAATGATTGATGCATCCACGTTTCCTATGTATTTTACGAACATGAAATCCTTGTTGGCAGAAATGCTTCGGAAATCGGAAATGATCATTTTTAACCGCTGTGATGATGTAGAGGATTTGAGCAGTTATAAAAGGAATGTAAAGGCAATTAATCAGCAGGCAGATATTATTTTTGAGGATGCCCAGGGAGAAGTGAATCAGATTTTTGAGGATGATCTTCCATATAGTCTGGATGATCCGATTATTGAACTTAACAATGAAGGTTATGGCATCTGGTATCTGGACAGCCTGGAGAATCTGGAACGGTACATTGGAAAGACGATTCAGTTTACTGCCATGGTGTTAAAGCCGGCGGATTTTCCCAAAGGATATTTCGTACCCGGACGTATGGCGATGACCTGCTGCGCGGATGACATGGCTTTTCTGGGATTTGCCTGTGAATATGACAAAGCCGATAAACTTACGGATAAGCAGTGGGTGAAGGTAACAGCGAAAGTTGCAAAGGAATATTTTGCGGATTATGGTGGTGAAGGACCGATTCTTAAAGCATCGGGCGTTGAGCAGACAAAACCGCCCAAAGAAGAAATTATAAGTTTTATGTAACATACAAAGGAATATGTGGAGGGGAAGCTTTTCATGTATCATTATTTAGCAATTCAATGGTTATTTTTCTTTTATTTTTACTGCTTTTTCGGCTGGATTTTTGAGTCTGCCTATGTATCGGTTAAAAGTAAGAAATTGGTGAACCGCGGCTTTATGCGAGGTCCTTTCCTGCCGATTTACGGAAGCGGAGCGATTATGATGCTTGTGGTTTCCATGCCCTTTCAGGATAATATTTTTCTGACCTATATAGCGGGTTGTATCGGCGCTACAGCATTGGAACTAGTGACGGGAATAACCATGGAAGCATTGTTTAAAGTACGATATTGGGATTATTCCAATCAGAAGTTCAACTATAAAGGGCATATTTGCCTTTCCTCCACGATTGCATGGGGATTTTTGACGATTCTGATGACAGAATTTGTACACAAAGGTGTTGAAAAAATCATCTTTGCCATTCCTTATACTGTGGTATCAGTCATAACAGTCATTTTTACTGTATATATAATTATCGACTTTACGCTTTCCTTCAAGGCAGCTATGGATCTGCGCGATATTCTGGTTGGACTGGAAAAGGCGAAAGAAGAGATGGAACGCATTCAGAAGCGGCTTGACGTGATTATTGCCGTGGTCAATGATGAACGTGAAACATGGAGACAAGAGAAAAGTATGCGGGCAGATGAACTTATGGAAAGTATTGAAGGTAAGTTTACTGCTTTGAAAGAGCGTATCAAGATAAGTCCCTCAGACTTTATGGATGAAGTGCGGGAGGAAATTACGGAGCTGCGCAGCAAGTATATGATTGAAAAGGAGCACAGGCTTCAATTCAGGAGGCTTAAGGATTTCTATCAGAGAGCGCTTCTTAAGGGCAATCCTACGATGCATTCCAGATATTTTGGTGAGGCATTAGACGAATTAAAAAAAGCAGTGAATGAAAGGAAGAAAAAATAAAAAATAGGTGTTGACTTATTACACGCCAAGTGGTATTATATCACTTGTGGCGTGAGTCAAGCGGAAGTGTCGGAACTGGCAGACGAGCAAGACTAAGGATCTTGTGAGCATTGCG
>CAYOED010000009.1:0-63759 GCA_964402925.1 uncultured Lachnospiraceae bacterium
AGGGAAATTCCTTAAAATAAAACCGAGTCTGCATTAAAATACCTTTCAGAGCTGTAGGTATGGAAAAATGATTGTGTGAACGGCGGGCTTATGCTATAATATCCAAAAACGCAGTCAATCACAAAAGAGAAGCCGGTGACGTTGTCATGAAAAAGAGAACCCATTTTTTATCTGTATTATTATGTATCTGCACGTTGGTGCTGTCATCTCCTTTTTCAATTTATGTATGTGCAGCAAATGAAGGCTATATTTATGCCGCTGCGGATTCGGACGCGGCAAAGGCGCTGGCGGATGCTTATCAGAATTACAGACAGCGTTTCTCACAGATCAAAGACTATGCGGACATCGAAACCGCAGGATTTGATATCATAGAAAATCAGATATTTCCCATAGAAACAAAAAGCTTTGGACAGGTCTCATTTGTGCCTGCAATGGATAAAAACTATCACAGGCTGGCGTTATTTTTTACGGATGAAAACGGCAGTGTGGTATATATGACAGATCAGCTTGAGGTCAACAACCGCAATCCGGGAGAAATGAAACAGCCCCTTAGGGAATTAAAGGCGGTTTCTTTTCAGGAACTGAACGGGGATGGCAGAATGGATATCATTCTTATAACAACCTGTGTGAATGACAAAGGCGATTATGCCGGAAAGTCTTATAAGATCGGGGATGTCCTGTTTCAGGATGAAAAGGGATTTTACAGGGATTACAGAATTTCCGATAAGATCAATCGATTCAGCATGAATAAAAGTGTGGATAGTATCGTGGCTTTTGTGAGGGATGGGTACTCCACAGAGTTTCTTTATACGGCAGCGACCAAACAGGAGTTGTTAGAGCATGGATTTGCGATTGCCAAGGAACAGTGTTATTACAGGCAGTTTGAGAAACTGGGAAGACTGGAGGTCGTGCCGGGCACCTATACGATGGCTAACTTTGCCACATTTATGATTTATCTGATTAATGAGCAGGGATATATTGTGTGGAGCTTTCAGCCGATGGGAGAATTTGACAATTTATATGCGCTTAAGGGGATGACCTGCAAAGATATTGACGGGGACGGAATGAAGGATATTCTTGTTCTTGCCAAATACAGCTACGAAGGCAATGGAAATGAAATGATTACAGAAAGTGACTATTCAATTTACTATCAGAGGACAGGCGGCTTTTTCGAAGATAAGGAGATCAAGCTGAAGAATCCCTGCAGTGATGAAGATACGGTGTCGGGTCTTGTGGATAGTGCAAGAGCATATTGGGGGTGGAAAACAAAAGAATGATTAGGATATTGATTGTAGATGATGAAAAACCGATTTGTGATTTGATAGATTTGAATCTGTCAGCGTCCGGCTATCACTGTACGTCAGTACAAAATGGACTGGATGCGATTGATTTGATTGAAAAGGAAGTATTTGATCTGATTTTACTGGATATCATGCTGCCGGGGGCAGATGGGTATGACGTGATAGAATATATCCGTCCTTTGAAGATTCCCGTTATTTTTATTACAGCCAAGCATGAGGTGAAGGACAGAGTGAAGGGATTGAAACTGGGTGCTGATGATTACCTGGTAAAGCCCTTTGATGTGGTAGAGTTGGTGGCGCGGGTCGAGGCTGTCCTTCGGCGTTACAATAAGACTGATAAGCAGCTTACAGCGGGAAATATCGTGGTGGATGTGGATGCAAGAAGAGTCCTGAGGGACGGAAAGCAGGTTATACTGACCAATAAGGAGTTTGGCTTATTGGTACTATTCATGCAGAATAAAAATGTAGCCCTGTTTCGGGAAGCATTATATGAGAAGGTGTGGGGAGACGAGTATATAGGAGACAGCCGTACTCTGGATCTTCATGTGCAGCGGCTTAGAAAGAAATTGGGATGGGAACAGAACTTAGTGGCAGTATATAAGGTTGGTTACCGTTTGGAGGTATAGGTTTGAAGTTTTCTTTAAAACTATTGCTGTGGACGATGATTGTCATGGCAATTGCGCTTGGAATCAGCGGATTTTATTTTGTCAATTATGTTTTTGAGACCTCTTTGGCGAGGGAGGCAGGACAGGCACTTGATGAAAATAGCATTTTGTGTTTTGCCTTTGAGACTGCTGCTTTAAATGTGCCGGCAAAGTATGATGTGCTGCAGGATAATACAGTGGAGCAGATCGCGGCAAATTTAGAGTCAGGCGGACAAAACGCTAATCGTATGCTGCGTCTGTCTGATGAGGAAAAGAGCACATTGTATGCCAGCAGCGGATTTGAGACAGACGACGGACTACTGATGCAGACAGATGCCGTCACAAAGACGTACCGCACGATCCGATTGGATGACCGCTATTACATACAGACCAGCAGCACCGTCAATGCTCTTGACAGAGTGCTGTATCTGGAAACGCTTCGGGATGTATCGGAGGTCTTTAATGAAAGAGAATTAGGATTTAAAGTCTATCAGAGGGTAACGATCATCATGTTGTTTTTCGGAACCATCATTATGCATCTAATCGCTTCCTGGCTGACGAAACCGATTCGTCTTCTTACGAAAGCAACGAAGCGCATGGCGGCAGGGGACTATGATTATCGTGCAAAGCAGATCAGTGATGATGAATTGGGGCATCTGACCATTGACTTTAATCAGATGGCAGAGGCGCTGGAAGAAAATATCAATAAATTAGAAGATGAGATACAGGCAAGGGAAGATTTTGTGGGAGCATTTGCACATGAATTAAAGACGCCCCTTACTGCAATTATCGGATATGCGGATATGCTTCGATCAAGAAAACTGGATGAGGAGAAGAGCTTTTTATCCGCCAATTATATTTATACGGAAGGAAAGAGGCTGGAAGCCATGTCGCTCCGCCTTCTGGATATTATGGTCACCAGACATGGGCAGGTGCAGTTTCAGGAGGTACCTGTGGAAAGCATGATTCTTTATGTCAAAGACATGTTTAAGACCAATGAAAGCATGAAATTTGAATATGTCTACGACAAAGCGCTAGTGTGGGCAGAAAGCAATATGATCATAACCGTTCTGATTAATCTGCTTGACAATGCCTGTAAGGCCTCCGAGCCGGGCAATATCATAGAAGTAAATGGAAAAGCGGAAGAAAACGGCTATCGATTTACCGTGAGAGATCATGGGATTGGAATACCCCAGCAGGAATTGCAAAAGATTACAAAGGCATTTTACATGATAGATAAATCCAGAGCGAGAAGCAGAAATGGAGCAGGGCTGGGGCTTTCCCTGTGTACGGAAATTTTAACTCTTCATGGCAGCAGCCTTGAAATAGACAGTACTTTGGGCGAGGGAACGAATATCAGCTTTGTTCTTCCGGACAAGAGAAAGGAGGATGCAGAGCATGAAGAAGTCGACCATTAATGTTGCATTCCTCATTTTTGCGGTATTGGTCATGGTATGTTCCATTTGGGGACCGGAAATGCTTGCTGAGTATAGGGACAGGACGGTGCTTGACAGGATTAATACCCAGACGTCTGAAATGGAAGGAGAGGGCTATCGATATAAGCTTGACTATAATGAAAGATTGTATATTCTGTCACAGGCATTAAACAGTCAGACTCCTCCGGAAAGCGAGCAGAATGCGCTTACCAGACTGGAGGATGAGACAAAGGATTATCAAGAGTTGGATGGCACTTATGCTTTCGTGGTCAATCACAGAGGACCCACCGGTAAGGAAATAACAGATGAAGAGATTTTTGCTACCTGTAATCGGACGATTGCATCTTTAAAGGAATTGGGAATGCTGCCGGATACGGTGAAGGATGTCAATGGGAGCGACTATGATGCCGTGCTTTATTCCGCAATTGATGTCTTAGAGCCTAGAAATAATGTTGCTGTCTGGAAGGTGAGTCTTTCTACCAATATTAAGAATGCAGATAAAAGCAATCGGCTGATCGATGCTTATCTTGACGCCGATGATGGAAAAGTATATGAATTTTATGCCAGAACAGAATTGGAATGGGCGGATATTAATCCTGATGAACTGATTGAAAAGTGGAGTGATTACATGGGGCTTTCAAGCCCCCTTCCGTATGAGACAGAAAATCCCCTGCTGGAATCTACGCCTTATTACAAAAAATACGTATTTTCAGGAAGCGGGGATGAAAAATGTATCGTGACAATTGGTTTTTACGAGGGGATTAACGAATTGTTTCTGAAAATTTCAAAATGATGCAGATTTGATGCAAAAATGATGGTATTATGATGCAAGAATGATGAAAAAATGATGCACCATGCGTGTAAGCTTAAAGTAAGCAGTATGACACGAAAGGGGCATCATTTTCATGTACAAAAGAAAAGGCAGCAGGCAAACAGGGGGAAGAAAAAAGGGCTGGAAGATGGGGATGGCATTAGTCGTTTTCCTTATGACATTGGTAACGGGAGTTTATGTTTTTGTAGAAATAAGCGCGTTGGCAGCGCCGGAAAAGGCATCTGTGCTGGCGAGGGAAAAGGAAGCGCAAGAAGATACAAAAGAGCAGGAAATGTCAGAAAACGAGATAATACCGGAAAAGACAGCGGAAGTAAATAATGAGCAGGAAAAAGAAGAGCAGGAGCCTCCTCTGATTGTGGTGGATGCAGGTCACGGCGGTGAAGATTCGGGTTGCGTGGGATATGGAGTTTATGAAAAAGATATCAACCTTCAGATTGCCATGCGCGTGAAGCGCAGACTGGAAGAGCAGGGATTCCGTGTTATGATGCCAAGAGAAACAGATGAATTCCTTTCCGTTGAAGAGAGGGTGGAGTTGGCAAACAGTTACCAGGCAGATGCCTATGTGAGCATTCATCAGAACACCTATGAGGGCAGTGATAAAAGCGTAAACGGCATCGAAATGTGGTATGACGGGGCTGATGGGAGCAGGGATAGCGAAAGACTTGCAAGGCTGATTCATAAGGAAACCATAAGGAGTACCGGAGCAAATGAGAGAGTGCTGTGGGATATAGCGGATCTATGTGTGACGAACAGGACACTGATGCCGGCATGTCTGATTGAAACAGGATTTCTGACCAACAAGGAGGAGTGCCGGAGGCTTTCTGCGGCGGAATATCAGGAAAAGATTGCAGAAGGGATTGTGGAAGGAATTGAATTGTATTTTTATTCCGAAACAGAACTGTAATGTATAAAATATCCTTTTTTACCCATAATATGGATAGAATCAGCAATCAGCTAGTGAGATTCAGGGTGAAAAGGAGAATGGATTATGGCAGTAGATTTTAAAAACAGTGAGACCAAAGACAATCTGATGCGCTCATTTGCAGGAGAAAGCCAGGCAAGGAACCGATATACTTTTGCAGCAGCCCAGGCGAAGAAGGAAAATCTGCATGTGATTGAGGAAGTGTTTACTTATACAGCAAATCAGGAAAAGGAGCATGCGGAAATTTTTTATAATCATTTAAAAGAACTTTCAGGCGAGACTATTCATGTGGACGGAGGATATCCTGTGGATATAACGGATGACATGGTAAAGCTTCTGCGCATGGCACAGCATAATGAATACGAAGAACATGATCCTGTTTATAAGGTATTTGGGGAAAAGGCGAAAGAGGAGGGATTTCCTCAGGTTGCCAATTCGTTTTTTATGATTGCGGAAATTGAAAAGATACATGGAGACCGGTTCGGCAGATTTGCAGATTTGATGGAGAAGGACAGACTGTTTGCTTCTGATCAGAAGACCAGCTGGATCTGCTTAAACTGCGGTTATATTTATGAAGGTGAAGCAGTGCCGCCAAAGTGCCCTGTATGTGCTCATGATAAGGGATATTTCATCAGACTTGAGCAGTCTCCATATGAAAATTAGTGAAAAGATGCGCAAAGCTTTATGAATTAATTCTTAATACTGGCTTCTGGTAATTGACATAAACACTCGATACGGAATATAATAACCCTGTTGTAGGTGATTTTGCAGACTGAAAAATGGGGGAGGCTATGAAGAATAAGAAAAGATGGCCATTAATATTAGCGTTATGGATTGTTTTTGGATTACTGGTAGCCGGTGTTGCATATTTGTCTTTTCAAAATGGTGAAGATGCAAAGCTGTTTGGAAAACAAGTTATCACAAAGCTGGCTGAAGTACAGTATTCTTCTCAGGAAATCTCTGAAAATGATATGAATGCATTTACTTATATGATCAGACAAAACGGAAGAATCATTGCGTTCCTTCTTATTGGTATTATAGGAACAATCACGATTCATGTTTCATGTGCAAAGTGTAATTGGCTTATTAGAACATGTATAACTGCGGTTATCCTGGTGGCAATTGCTTATTTAACCGAAAAGCTGAAAATTTATATTCCCACCAGGCATTACAGTTATGAGGAAATGCTGGTCAGTATGGCGTCAGCAGCCGCCGGATTTATTTTGGTTTCAGCAGTCACACTGACTGTCAAAGCTGTGAAGGGCTTTTTCCGCCTGATGGCGGCAAGCCATGTTTCATAAGGTTTCCGTGCATTTTTCTTCACAGTACTTGCAGCGATAGATCTCCTTATCTTCATCGGACAGTACGAAGATATGGGGGAGTTCCTGCTCAATGGAAGTGATGCACCTGGGGTTCTTGCAACGGATAACGTTTTTGATTTCCCTGGGAAGCAGCAGTTCCTTTTTTGATACAATCTTACCGTCTTTGATGACGTTGACAGTGATGTTGTGGTCGATGACTGCCAGAACATCAAGGTTGAGCATATCAATATCACATTCTACCTTCAAAATATCCTTTTTTCCCATTTTATTGCTCTTGGCGTTTTTAATGATCGCGACGGTACAATCCAGCTTATCCAGTTGGAGATGATGATAAATGGAAAGACTTTTTCCGGCTTTGATATGGTCTAAAACAAATCCCTCTTCAATTTTTCCTACATTAAGCATTTTTCTTCCCTCCTAATCTACCTGAATATTCAATAATGTTAAAATGAGAGCCATCCTTACATAGACACCGTACTGCACTTGTTTGAAGTAAGCAGCTCTGGGGTCATCGTCCACCTCTACAGAAATTTCATTTACTCTGGGAAGAGGGTGAAGCACCAGCATATCGGATTTTGCCAGTTCCATTTTGGTCTTGTCAAGGATATAAAAATCTTTTAATCTCACGTAATCTTCTTCATTGAAGAAACGTTCTTTCTGTACTCTGGTCATATACAACAGGTCAAGCTGAGGCATGATTTCTTCCAGACGTATGACCTCTTCATAAGGAATATTTTTTTCTTTGAGCATGTCTGTCACATAATCAGGTACCTTTAATTCGTTAGGGGAAATGAAAATAAACTTGATTCCTTCGTAGCGGATCAGCGCATTGATCAGAGAGTGTACGGTGCGTCCAAATTTAAGGTCTCCGCAAAGACCTATGGTAAAGTGATCAAGGCGGCCTTTCATGGAGCGGATGGTCAGAAGATCCGTTAGTGTCTGGGTAGGATGCTGGTGCCCTCCGTCACCTGCATTGATGACAGGGATGGAAGATCTGCTGGCAGCTACCATAGGTGCGCCTTCTTTAGGGTGGCGCATGGCACAGATATCGGCAAAACAGGAAATGACGCGGATCGTGTCGGAAACGCTCTCTCCTTTAGATGCAGAGGAGGAGTCCGCATCAGAAAAGCCAATGACGCCGCCTCCCAGATTCAGCATGGCAGATTCAAAGCTAAGCCTTGTACGTGTACTGGGTTCATAAAAACAGGTGGCAAGTTTCTTTCCGGTGCAGGCATGGGCATATTTATCCATGTTTGCCTCAATATCGTTTGCCAAATTAAAAAGCCGGTCTAATTCCGAAACGGAAAAGTCCAGGGGATTCATAAGATGTCTCATATTCTTTACTCCTTCCATAAAAAATCGAAGAGAAAATACTCTTCGATTTTAGCTTTGAAATGATAATAGTTCTTCCACAGGTTTTCTTCTGGGCGCTGCCGGCTCCTCATCGGGATATCCAACAGGAATAAGCGCTACCAGCTCTCTTTCCTCGGGAATATTTAATAAAGAAGCAGCTTTTGCTTCGTCAAAGATGCCCATGATAACACTGCCAAGTCCCTTTTCGTAGGCAGCCAGACAAAAAGTCTGTGCGGCAACTCCGGCATCAAACATCTGCCAGGATGCACCGCGCGGTGTAGAATAGGAGCCGTCACGCTCAAAGCCGCTTCTTCCCTTAATATAAGTTACAGCAATCAGCAGAGGTGCCTGTGCAATGATCTCACCATTTTTGGGATATGCCGGAGTACATTCAGCAGCAATCTTATCTTTTAAATCTCCCTCAACTGCAATGTAGCGGGTGATTTGTGTATGCTTCCAACTGGGAGCATAGGAAGCGGTTTCGATGATTTCAGAAAGTAATTCATGATCAACGCTCTGAGCTTTGAATTTACGGATACTTCTGCGTTCTTTAATACAGTCTTTTGCAGTCATAAGCACACTCCTATCTGTTTAGATTTTAAAACTTTATTTATAACATCATAGCATACAGGAACACTTCTTTCAATCAAATAATACCGCAAAATATAATTGCAATATGGGTATGGATTTAGTATACTACGAAGTAGAAAACAGCATCATCATACAAGGACAGATGAGAAGATTCCGAAAGGAGAGATAGATTATGGCGACAGAATTCGTAGAGAGAAAAAGATGGTTGTTTTTAGGACTTCCATTTACCTTTACCAAATACATCATCAAGGAAAATATACTTACCATAGACAGCGGGCTTTTAAAGAAGGTTGAAAATGACTGCTATATGTACAAGGTACAGGACGTGGAACTGGTAACGTCCCTGGCAGAAAGGATTGTGGGAATCGGAACGGTTATCTGTTATACAGGAGATACGACACATCCGAAACTGATTTTATCCCATATTAAAAATGCGAAGGTCATTAAGGATTTCATCCTTGAAGCTTCTGAGCAGGCAAGACTGAAACGCCGTACTCTCAACACATTGGATATCGGCGCAGGCGATTTGGATGATGTGGACTGAACTTAAGGCGGTATGAGTCAATCATACCGCTTCCTTGTTACCGAGTTCTTTGTCGGACAGGAGTTTTTCAAACAAAAGTCCGGCAAGAAACCAGTTGGGAAAGTAATCCAGTCGGATCACTTTTTTGATATGCCACCGGGAGCCCTCATAATTCCAGGGGCATAGTTTTTTGTTGTCCAGAAAACGGCCTGTAAGATATTCTCCGGCAAAGATGCATAGAGAATAAACGCTGCCTCTTATAGAAAGAGGCATATTTTTAAGCCTTTTAAAGATGGGATTTAAAAGGCAGGCACTGCCGTATATGGGGAACATCCACAGGGAGGTCTGCCCCATCAGGCGCATGTCTCTTTTTTGGAGAGAATGCAGGGCAGTAAAGGTGATTTCAAGACACCATCCCAGGAGTCCGCATTTCACAAAGTTTTTCAAAAATGTTTTCATCATAGTATCAGTATGAGAAATAATATTTCAAATTATTCATAAGAAAGAAGCAGTTAATATGGAAAACCAAAAAGATATGACTTTCAGAAAGGTTATGGATTACGTTGAGGAGCTTAAAGCATATGGAAGCGTGCCGGGACTGACCAATATAGAAAATCTGTGTGATAAACTTGGCAATCCGCAGATGGAGCTTAAATTTGTCCATATTGCAGGAACCAATGGAAAGGGATCTACACTTGCATTTGTCTCAGAAATCTTAAAAGCCGCCGGATACCGCACCGGAAGATATATTTCTCCCACGCTGTTCGAATACAGAGAGAGGATTCAGATAAATAACCGTCCAATCAGCAAAAAGGAACTTTGCAGGCAGATGACGATATTGAAAGGAATCTGCGAGGAACTCGTGGAAGAAGGGAAACCTCATCCTACGGCATTTGAAATCGAGACGGCTATGGCTTTTCAATATTTCAAGGAACAGAATTGTCAGATTGTAGTTCTGGAAACGGGGCTCGGAGGACTTCTTGATGCTACCAATATTATTTCCAATACACTGGCAGCCGTATTTGCGTCCATCAGCTTAGACCACATGGGCGTTTTAGGGAAAACTCTTAAGGAAATCGCTGAAAGCAAAGCGGGAATCATGAAGCCGGAATCGGCGGCGGTGGCGCTTAAAGGAGAGTTGGAGGTAAATGAAGTTTTGCAAAAAAGGGCGGATAGCCTGAATATTCCGTTTGTCATGGCGGATCCTTCTGACGTGTCGGGAGTAAAGAGAAGTCTGGGGAAGCAGACTTTTTCGTATAAAGAATATAAAAACCTGACCATTACCCTTGCAGGAACTTATCAGATTGAGAATGCAATTCTTGCAGTAGAGTCGGTCAGGATACTTGAGAGGGCGGGATTTACCATACCGGAAAAGGCAGTTTACAAAGGATTGGAAAATACCATCTGGCCGGGCAGGTTCCAGATTTTGTCAAAAAGACCTTATTTTATTGCCGACGGCGCTCACAATCGGGATGGGGCGAGGCGGCTTGCGGAAACCATTCGTTTCTATTTTACAAACAGGGAAATTATATATATAATAGGAATGTTGAGGGATAAGGAGCAGGATGAAATTTTAAAGGCAACCTGCCCATTGGCATCTTCGGTATTGACGGTGCCCACAAAGGGTGAGAGAGGGCTTTCCTCCTATGACCTGGCATGTAAGGCAAGGGAATATCATGCCCATGTGACAGCTGCGGACAGTGTGGAGGAAGCGGTGGAAATGGCGTATCTTTTTGCAGATAAAGATGCGGTCATCGTTGCATTCGGTTCTTTGTCTTATCTGGGAAAGCTGATTCAAATCGTTGAAAAGATGTAACTATTCCGTACAGGTCGAAGCATTTACTGCCAAGACCTAAGAATATGATTCAGTCATGCAAAATCCCATTGCCGCAGGCAATTTAGGATGGATTTTGCATTGTGACTGTGAAGGTACTGAACAGTCAAGAAATGATATCGGGAGAGATTCGCATGGTAAACAAAGAGAAAATTGAGGAGGCAATAAAACTCCTTTTAGAAGGTATGGGAGAGGATGTCAGCAGAGAAGGGCTTAAGGACACACCGGCAAGAGTGGCAAGGATGTATGAGGAAATATTAGGCGGTATGGAGGATTCGGCAGCAGAGCATCTTTCCAAGACATTCACTGCTGAAAATAACGAGATGGTGATCGAAAAGGATATTCTCTTCTATTCCACTTGTGAGCACCATTTGATGCCCTTTTACGGAAAGGCGCATATTGCCTACATTCCTGACGGAAAAGTAGTAGGAATCAGCAAGCTTGCCCGCACCGTGGAGACCTTTGCAAAAAGGCTTCAGATTCAGGAAAAGATGACGGTGCAGATTGCAGATGCGATCATGGAAAATCTAAAACCGAAAGGTGTAATCGTGATGGTCGAGGCAGAGCATATGTGCATGACCATGCGGGGAGTGAAAAAGCCGGGAAGCCGTACAGTGACTATGGTTTCCAGAGGGGTATTTGAAGAGGACGATAAACTTAAGAGGACCTTTCTTGATCTGGTGAAATGAGGGCAGTAATAGATGGAGCGTATCAACAAGATTCTTTCATGCAGTACTTATCAGAAATATCTGAATCAAAACAATCTGGCAGAGGCAGGGCGACGCTTCTGCCATCATAATATGGGGCATTTTCTGGATGTGGCGCGGATTGCCTGTATTTTGAATAAAGAAGAGGGATATGGGCAGAGCACGGAAATGATTTATGCAGCAGCACTTTTGCATGACATCGGGAGATGGAAACAGTATGAGGACGGCACGCCTCATGAAGAGGCAAGCGCAGATCTGGCACCGGAGATTCTTTTAGAGAGTGGTTTCAGTGCAGGGGAGAGCGATGGGATTCTGGAGGCGATTAGAAATCATAGAAATGCCTTGATAAAGGAAGAAAAATCTTTATCTGGACTTTTATATCGGGCTGACAAATTGAGCCGCCCCTGTTTTGCCTGTGAGGCGGAAAAGGAATGTGACTGGAAAAAGGGCAAAAAGAATTTAAAGCTGCTGATATAACTATGATAAACATAAGGCGGTATTGATTAGAAGGAGAAAATGAAGTGAACATTGGCGGGCGTGAATTTGACTTGAAAAATCATACTTATGTTATGGGAATCTTAAATGTGACACCGGACTCCTTTTCAGACGGCGGAAAATACAGCCGTCTTGACGACGCACTTTTTCATGTGGAGGAAATGCTGGGGCAGGGGATGGAACTGCTGGACATAGGCGGAGAGTCTACCAGACCGGGCTATACGTTTGTGTCGGCGGAGGAAGAAACGGAGCGTGTGGTTCCGGTGATTGAAGCAGTAAAGCAGCGTTTTGACGTGCCAATCTCGCTGGATACCTATAAGGCGGATGTGGCAAAGGCCGGACTAGGGGCAGGGGCAGATATGATTAATGATATCTGGGGACTTAAATATGATCCGGATATGGCAGGTGTTATTGCGAAAGCAGGTGTTCCCTGTGTCTTGATGCACAACAGAAAAGAGGCGGATTATCATCAGTTCATGAAAGATGTGATTCTGGATTTGGAAGAGACGATTCGGATTGCAAAGAGCAGCGGGATTGCAGATGATAAGATTATTTTAGATCCGGGAATCGGTTTTGGTAAGACCTATGAGCAGAATCTTAAGATAATCCAATCGCTGGATGAACTGCTTGGATTAGGATATCCGATGCTTCTTGGATGCAGCCGAAAATCCGTGATAGGTCTTACTCTGGATCTTCCCGCCGCGGAGCGGATGGAGGGAACACTGGTCACTACGGTCTTTGCTGTGCTGAAGGGATGTTCTTTCGTGAGGGTACATGATATAAAGGAAAATGTACGTGCAGTTAAAATGACAGAGGCAATTCTCTTAGCGGAGGGCGCATCCCTGCCAAGAGGAAAATTTTGTTTATAGGAGGAATTCTGATGGATCAGATCAGGATAGAAGATCTTGAAGTTTATGCTCATCATGGCGTTTTCCCGGAGGAAACCCAGAAAGGGCAGATATTTGTGATTGACGCTGTTTTATATACGGATTTAAAGGCAGCAGGCATGGCGGATGAACTGGCACTGTCCACGAATTACGGTGAGGTATGCCATTTTATTGATGACTATCTGCGGGAGAATACCTTTCTTTTGATAGAAGCGGCAGCGGAACATCTGACGAAAGAATTGCTTTTGTATTTTCCGCGGATTGAACACTTGGTACTTGAAATCAAGAAACCCCACGCACCTATAAGTCTGCCTTTTTCCAGTGTATCCGTAAAGATAGAGAGAGGATGGAAAAAGGCGTATTTGGGAATTGGGTCTAACCTGGGAGATAAACAGATATTTATTGAAAAAGGGATAGAGGGGCTGAAAGACAATCCCATGATTCGGGATGTGAAATGCTCGAAGATCATTGCCACACCTCCTTATGGCGGCGTGGAGCAGGATGATTTTCTAAATGCTGCGATTGAACTGAAAACCTTGCTTACGCCTTACGAACTCCTTTCATTTCTGCATGAATTGGAGGCGCAAGCGGGGAGGGAGCGGAAAGTGCACTGGGGTCCAAGAACGCTGGATTTGGACATTCTGTTTTATCAGGACTTTCTGTCAAATGACCCGGTGCTTACAGTGCCCCATCCGGACATGGAAAACAGACAGTTTGTTTTAGAACCGCTTAATGAACTCTGCCCCTGGTATTTTAATCCGGTTATAGGAAAAAATGTAAGACAAATGTACTTAGAACTGAATCAGAACAAAGACAGCGATGGCAAGCAGGAGGATGTGCGGTGACAAAGAAAGCAAAACGCCTTGTGGGCAGTTGTGAACAATGTAATAATTTTATATATGATGACGATTATGAGTGCTACATCTGCGAGATGGATCTGGACGAAGACGAGATGGCAAAATTTCTGTCTGGTTCCTACAGGGATTGTCCTTACTACCAACCCGCAGATGAATATCTGATCGTGAGAAAGCAGATGTAAAACGTATATTTTACTGTTCGGGCGCTGCCGCTTCAAGGGCGGCAGAAAATGGAGTGATATATATTTCTCCATTTACGGGTGTGTGATAAACAGGAACACTCTGTCCGAATGCATTAAAATATGCATATGCGGAAGTCAGATGAATCTTTTCAAAGTTACCTTCTGCCACAATCTCCGGGTTGCTCCCATCTAATCGCATCCGCTTTAGGGCGGGTTCGGTACTGGAATTCTTCTGGTAATAAATAAATTGATCCCCTACGTTAAAAGTATCAACACGGTCATTTGTCAGAATCTCTACGGTGTTCTCAGAGAGAGAATAACGGCACAGGCGGTAATCCGAGGAGATATCCATGTAATAAATGTATCCGTCATGATAAGAAGGGAAACACAGGTTGCCCTCAAAAATGGTAGATATGGTATCTGTCCTTGTATCAAGGGAATAGAGATAGTGATCCCTTCCTGTTCCGCTGAAGTAAATAACGCCGTTATCGCATGCGACGGGATTGATAATATCCTTGGATACAAGTTCCGGCTCGGATTGGTCAGTCTTTACTTTGTACAGCTGAGTATAATCAGTGTTGTTGTAGTGCTGATAGTAAAGATAATCGCCTGTTAGAAGCATTGTGACGGCGGCGCTGCGGTCAAGGCATTTCGTGTGCGTACCGTCGAGTCTGGCACGGTAAACACCATAAGTACGTACTACATAGCCCATACCGGTACCGCCGCCCTGCTGGCTGTCCATGTAATAATAGATAAAATCGCCGCCTGTGTTTATGGCGCTTGCCTGCGCTTCAGTCAGCTTCTTCAGATCTGTTTCATCCACATTCATGGAATAAAGACATCCATTGTCATAGGCGTTTGCAAAGAAAACTTTTCCGTTATTTTCTGCAAAAAGACCGCCGTTATTTAGATTGCCTGCGGTATTTCCGGTGACAGAAATATCATTTGAAGGGACTTTCTCCGAAATGGATGAAATTACGGTAAAAAGAACCAATATCAGCAGAATGATGGCTATGACAAGCAGCACTTTCCAGTTTTTTTTCATGAGGGTAAATTCCTTTCAGTTAAAATAAAATAGATTAGTTTTATTATAATAAGCTGGAAATCTTTACGCAATAGAAATTTCAAATATTGGGAAGTGCTTGAAACCGGTATTTATTTATAATAAAATAAAAATGATGGTAAAATGAAAAAATGGAAAGGCATGTGAATAGGTATGGATTTAATGGACTTACGGGGGCAGCTGGATGAGATTGACGCCCAGATTGTGGAGTTATATGAGAAAAGAATGGATCTGTGCAGGCAGGTGGCGGAATATAAGATTGAAAATGGGAAAAAGGTGTTCGACAAGGCGAGGGAGGAAGAAAAGCTCCGCAAGGTGAAATCATTGACCCACGATGAATTTAACAGCCGGGGAATCGAAGAATTGTTCGAGCAGATCATGTCCATCAGCCGTAAACTCCAGTATCGTATTTTGTCAGAACATGGAAGCATGTTAAAGCTACCTTTTATCGGAGTGGACAAGTTGGATATAGGAAAGGCTAGGGTAGTGTTTCAGGGAGCGGAAGGGGCTTACTCTCAGGCAGCGATGGTACAGTATTTCGGAGAGCAGGTGAACAGCTTTCATGTAGATACGTTTAGGGACGCAATGATTGCCATTGACGAGGGAAGCGCTGATTTTGCGGTGCTCCCCATAGAAAATTCTACGGCGGGAGTTGTCAGTGAAATTTATGATCTGCTGGTGGAATTTGAAAATTATATTGTCGGTGAGCAGATCATCAAAATAGAGCATTGCCTTATGGCAGTTCCGGGAACGAAAATGGAAGATATTAAAACCGTTTATTCCCATCCCCAGTCATTGATGCAGTCGGCGAGATTTTTGAAAGATTATAACTGGCAGCAGATCAGTATGCAGAACAATGCTTTTGCGGCCCGGAAGGTTGCCCAGGATAAGGACAAGGAAAAGGCGGCAATTGCAAGCGCCTATGCGGCAGAACTTTATGGACTTGAGGTGTTAAAGAGAGGCGTGAACCAATCCAGTACCAATTCCACCCGGTTCATCATTGTAACGAATCAGAAGATTTTTCTTGAAAATGCCGGGAAGGTAAGCATTTGCTTTGAGGTTCCCCATGAGAGCGGTTCTCTGTACCATATGCTTTCTCATTTTATTTACAATAATCTGAATATGAACAGAATCGAGAGCAGACCCATAGAAGGACGAAATTGGGAATACCGTTTCTTTATTGATTTTGACGGTAACTTATCTGACAGTTCTGTAAAGAATGCGCTGAGGGGACTGCGTGAGGAAGCAAGGAACATGAAGATTCTGGGAAATTATTAATGGGGAGTGCAAAGTCTTAAAATGAGAGAACAGGAATTAATTGTATACAAAGATTTCCAAAAGGATGAGGGCAGAATTCTTTATGATATGGTCTGGCTCATGGAACACTATCAAGATACATATTATAATAGAGAGGATATGGCAGGGCTTTTGTACGAGTGCATCCACCGTTTGCTTGAGATGGCTGGAAACCATGGATTTTACGGTAATCTTTGGCACTGCTATTTATCTAACCTCCTGGTAAATAATGAAAACAGCTACAGTAAGGCGTGTGAGATCAGGGGAGCAGTAGAAGGGACGATCAATCGGGCGGTACTGCATGATATTGTTATCTTCAAAGAGTTTTTTGATTATGATTTTTCAGATATGGTAGGCACGCTTGGTGTGGAAGGGTTTGACCTGATTACAGATTATGTGTGCAGCGACAGTGAAAGTAAAGTATATAACAGCCGCATCAGGGAGAGAATCTGTTCTCTGGCGGTTAAATTTACCAAAGATCATACGCCGGACGAAATGAAGGATACGCTTACGGAATTTTATAAGGATTACGGCGTGGGAAAATTCGGGCTTCACAAAGCGTTCCGTGTAGTACATGATACAGATGGGGTACAAATCGTTCCGATTCAGAATATTGCCCATGTGTACTTAAATGACCTGGTGGGATATGAGATTCCAAAACAAAAACTGATTGAAAATACGGAAGCTTTTGTGGAGGGAAGAAAAGCCAATAACTGCCTGCTCTTTGGTGATGCGGGAACAGGGAAATCTTCCAGCATCAAAGGAATCGCTAACGAGTATTATGATAAAGGACTTCGTATCATAGAAGTGTACAAGCACCAGTTCCAGGATCTGAATGAGGTGATTACTCAGATTAAGAACAGAAATTACAAGTTTATCATATACATGGACGATTTGAGTTTTGAAGATTTTGAAATTGAATATAAATATTTAAAGGCAGTGATAGAAGGAGGTCTGGAAAAGAAGCCGCAGAATGTGCTGATTTATGCAACCTCCAACAGACGTCATCTGGTACGTGAAAAATTTTCAGATAAAGAAGACAGAAGAGATGACCTGCATGCGGGAGACACGGTTCAGGAAAAGCTTTCGCTGGTATCCCGGTTCGGCGTTACGATTTTCTTTGCAGCGCCGGATAAAAAGGAATTTCAGAATATCGTAAAGGTGTTGGCGGAGCGTTATCATGTTACCATGCCGGAAGAAGAGCTTTTGCTTGAGGCGAACAAGTGGGAACTTTCCCACGGCGGACTTTCCGGAAGGTGCGCGCAGCAGTTCATTGATTATTTACTTGGAAAGAGGGGAGATTCATGTCAGTAAAAACTTTTGCAGCGATTGATGTCGGTTCCTACGAACTATCCATGAAAATTTTCGAAGTGTCGAAGACAAGGGGCATGAGGGAAATCGATCATATCAGACACAGCATCGATATGGGGACGGAAACTTACAGCACCGGCAAGCTTTCTCACGACAGAGTGGATGAACTCTGCCGGGTACTCTGCGAATATTCCAACATTATGAAGTCTTATCAAGTGGCGGATTATAAGGCTTATGGAACCAGTGCCATAAGAGAGTCCAAAAACAGGTCGATTCTGCTGGATCAGATTGAACTAAGAACAGGGATACGGATATCTGTCCTTAGTAATTCAGAGCAGCGTTTTCTGGATTATAAGTCGATTGCTTTCCAGGGAGAAGGCTTCCAGAAAATCATTGAAAATGGGACTGCGATTTTGGATATCGGGGGAGGAAGCATTCAGATTTCCCTGTTTGATAATGATACGCTGGTATCTACGCAGAATATGAAGCTGGGGGTTTTAAGGCTGCAGGAAAATTTAAATCATTTAGATGCCAGCATCAGTCAATATAATCTGCTTATTGGAGAGATGGTGGCAACCCAGATGAATGTATACAAAAAACTTTATCTCAAAGATCGGGAGATTAAGAACATTATCGTAGTGGATGATTATATTTCTGCAATCGTAAAACACAGGGAGAACGGCAGTACCATAAGAGGATTTGCAGATAAAAAGACGCTGGATTATTATACACAGATCTGTCAGAGCAAAAGCCTGTCGGAACTGGCAAAAACGCTTAATATGCCGGAGGAAAATATGCCGCTTTTCCTCATTTCCATGGAACTTTTGCGGAATATTATGAATAGCATGGGCGCAGAACAAATCTGGGCTCCCGGTGTGACTTTGTGTGACGGTATTGCATATGAGTATGCGGAAAAGAACAAAATCATAGCATCCGCTCATGATTTTGAGAAAGATATTATTGCCTGTGCGCAGAGTATCAGCAAGCGGTATAGAGGCAGCAAAAAGAGAAGCGAAACGCTGGAGAGAATTGCGCTTACGATTTTTGACAGTACGAGGAAGATACATGGACTGGGAAAAAGAGAGCGACTGCTTTTGCAGATTTCTACAATTCTTCATGACTGTGGGAAATATATCAGTCTGGTAAATCTTGGGGAGTGTTCCTATAGTATTATTATGGCAACGGAAATTATAGGGCTGTCTCATCTGGAGAGGGAAATCGTAGCCAATGTGGTAAAATATAATCATCTGGAATTTGATTATCATGAAATCAGAGGAAGCTTAAGTTCTTTCGAAAATGACGCTTATTTAAGAATTGCAAAGCTGACTGCGATTCTCCGTCTTGCCAACGGACTTGACAGAAGTCACAAGCAGAAATTCGGTAACATAAGAATTTCCTTAAGAGGGGATGAACTGGCAATCACAGTGGATACGAACGAGGATATTACACTGGAAAAAGGTCTTTTCGGCGCCAGGGCGGATTTTTTTAGGGAAGTGTACAATATAAGACCGGTAATCAAAAGAAAAAGAGTGTAAAGGATATTCATAAAAAATGGGAGGACCAGTATGATGAGTAAATCCAGATATGATGATCCAGGTTTTTACAGCAACAGAGAGTTAAGCTGGATCTTGTTTGATAAAAGAGTTTTAAGTGAGGCGAGGGATAAAAATAATCCGCTGTTTGAGCGGCTTAAATTCTTAAGTATTACAGCGTCCAACTTGGATGAGTTTTTTATGGTCAGGGTGGCGACCCTAAAGGATATGGTAAATGCAGATTATACCAAGCCGGATATTGCCGGCATGACGCCGGAGGAGCAGCTTGTTGCGCTTAACCAGGTGACTCATGAATTGGTTGCCCAGCAGTATTCAACTTATAACAGGGCGATTATTCCCCAGTTAGCTGCTAATGGATTAAGGGTCATCAGGCGTCATGAGGATCTGACAAAAGAAGAAGCAGCATTTGTGGATCAGTATTATGAAGGAAATGTTTATCCGGTACTGACTCCTATGGCGGTGGATTCTTCCCGTCCTTTTCCGCTGATTCGGAACAAGACGCTCAACATAGGCGCGCTGGTGAAGAAAAAGGAAGGAGACGGCAGTCTTGAGTTTGCTACCGTGCAGGTGCCGGGCGTGCTTTCAAGAATCGTGCAGGTGCCTTCTGCCAAAGATGGAGAGACGGCAGTCATTCTTTTAGAGGAAATCATAGAAAGAAACATACATAAACTGTTTCTCAACTATGATATTGTCTGCGCCTATCCGTTCCGCATTATGAGAAATGCAGATCTGACAATAGAAGAGGATGAAGCGGAAGATTTGCTTCAGGAAATCGAAAGACAGTTGAAAAAAAGACAATGGGGGCAGGCGATTCGTCTGGAAGTGGAGGAAGGAATCGACGTCAGACTGCTTGAAATCATAGAAAAAGAACTGCATGTGGCAAACGAAGATATATACAGAATTGATGGACCGCTGGACCTTACTTTTTTAATGAAAATGTATGGACTTCCCGGTTTCGATCATCTAAAAGAAAAAGCATATGCAGGTCCCCAGCCGGTGACAGATTTCCCGGCAGAATGCGATATTTTTGAAAGAATCAGGGAAAAGGATATCATGTTGTTCCACCCTTATGAGTCTTTTGATCCTGTAGTCGAATTTATCAGACAGGCAGCCAGGGATGCGGATGTGCTTGCCATCAAGCAGACCCTCTATCGTGTCAGCGGCAATTCACCTATCATTGCCGCACTTGCCCAGGCAGCGGAAAATGGAAAGCAGGTTTCGGTGCTGGTTGAATTGAAAGCAAGATTTGATGAGGAAAACAACATCGTATGGGCAAAAATGCTTGAAAAAGCCGGATGTCATGTAATTTATGGCTTGGTGGGATTGAAGACACACAGCAAGATTACGCTGGTGGTGAGAAGAGAAGAAGACGGCATAAGGAGATATGTGCATCTCGGAACAGGTAATTATAATGATGCAACCGCCAAGCTGTACACAGATATAGGGCTCTTTACCTGCTCGCCATCCATTGGAGAAGATGCCACGGCGGTATTTAATATGCTTTCCGGCTATTCGGAACCGCTGGGATGGAATAAGCTGTCACTGGCTCCATTGTGGCTGAAAGACAGATTCCTGTTCTTGATCGGAAGGGAAAAAGAAAACGCTCTTGCGGGAAGGGGAGGACATATCATTGCCAAGATGAACAGCCTGTGCGATAAGGATGTGATAGAAGCGCTTTACGAGGCAGCAGAGGCAGGCGTGAAGATTGAACTGATTGTCAGAGGAATCTGTTGTCTTAAGACGGGGCTTCCGGGAATCGGTGATCGTATCAGCGTGCGTTCGATTGTGGGAAATTTCCTGGAGCACAGCCGTATTTTTTACTTTGAAAATAATGGGAAAGCAGAATATTATTGTGCAAGCGCTGACTGGATGCCCAGAAATTTAGAGCGGCGTGTGGAAATCATGTTTCCGGTAGATCAGCCTCGGCTGCAGAAAAAACTGATGACAATACTGGATATGCAGCTTAAGGATACAGTAAAAGCCCACATATTGACAAAGGATGGCACCTATGAAAAAGTAGATAAGAGAGGAAAGGGATCATTTAATTCACAGCTGGAATTCTGTCGTATGGCAGTGGAAAATGCCAAGATGCAAAAGAAGCTGGTGAATAACAGAGTATTTATCCCGGAGACGCACCATGAATAAGATTATACTTGCTTCCGCTTCACCCAGAAGGCGGGAGCTTCTAGAACAGATTGGGATGGAGTTTGAGGTCATTCCAAGTAATATAGAGGAAAAAGTGGAAAGCCGCGTGCCTTGTGAAATGGTCATGGAGCTTTCGGGAATGAAAGCTATGGATATTTTTGAAAAGCTTCCTCTGGAAAAAAGAACTTCTGTCATTGTTGCAGGTGCAGATACGGTGGTAGCCTTTAAGGAGCGGATCATGGGGAAGCCCTCTGACAGAAAGAATGCAGAAGAAATGCTGTCCCTTCTGCAGGGTAAGACCCATCAGGTATATACAGGAGTAACGTTGATCTGGCAGAAGGTAAAGGATGAGCAGCCTTCAAAGATTTCTTTTTATGAGAAAACGGAGGTGAGCATGTATCCCATGAGCATGCAGGAAATTTGCAGGTATGTGGATACAGGAGAACCTATGGATAAGGCCGGAGCTTATGGCATACAGGGGAAATGTGCTGCATTTATAAAGGAAATCTGCGGAGACTATTATAATGTGGTGGGACTTCCAATTGGCAGACTGTATCAAGAGATAAAGAAAATAAACGATGAGGAATATAAGTCATGATCAAATTGATTGCGTCAGATATAGATGGAACATTGATTCAGGATTCCACTCCAGATCTGTATCCGGAGATGGTGGAAACAATCAGAAAGCTGAAAGAAAAAGGTATTTTGTTTTGTGCCGCCAGCGGCAGACAGTATGCCAGCATTAAAAATGTTTTCCGCGATGTAGCGGATGATATTGCTTATATTGCGGAGAACGGTGCACACATTCGCTATAAGCATAAGAACATTTCTGTGACCCCAATGAAACGGGAGCATATTGAAGGAATCATGGAAATGTTGCGCCCCTATTATGGAGAATGCGAGGCTATTATTTCCACGGCAAATGGCAGCCTTGTTGAAAGCAGGAATCAGGATTTTATCGATTTGATTACTTATGGATATCATAATGAATTCAGATGGGTTGAAGATGTACTGAAAGAAAAAGAGGAAATCATTAAGATTGCCGTTTATCGCAAAGAAAGCATCCGTGATTTGGGGGAAAGTCTTTTTATACCATCATGGGATAAAAAAGTTAAAGCATGTATGGCAGGCGAGGAATGGGTCGATTTCATGGATCGGTCGGTGGATAAGGGAAATGGACTTAAAATCTTAGAAACATACCTAGGGGTTATGAAAGAAGAGACGATGGCATTTGGAGACAATGATAATGATATCGGAATGATGCTTGCAGCGGGAGAGAGCTATGCAGTAGACACAGCAACGGAAGGGGTGAAGAAAGCGGCGGGGCAGATTTGTCCCGGGTGGAGAGAAAAAGGGGTTTATCAGGTGATAAATACAAAATTTTTCTCGTAGGTATTGACTTAATATGAGGAAATACAGCATAATAATAGTACCAATTAGATTTTGTCAAAGGAGAATGGAGTATGCATGAATTTGATGATGCGGTATTGCAGTGCTTTTTAGACAATCAGGGACAGTTGTTCCCAGAGGAAGATGTGGCTTCCAATCTGGAGGAGGCAGAGTCCTTTCTTGAGGAATGTCTGGCGGTAGTAGTGAACTCTATTGAGGAAGTATGGGATTTCTTTGAGGAGGAAGGCATTGATGTGGATGGTGCCAGAGGAGAAGAAATTCTTGAGGCTGACGAGGTTTTTGACATTGGAGATGGAAGATATCTGATTGTCGAAGGATAGGGTTAAAAGGTCAATTGAATTATGAAAAGAATTATAAAAAGCCTTCAAAGCAGTAATGGGATTGCTGCTTTGAAGGCTTTTTCTATTTTAATTTTCATTGAATTTCTAGATTTACGAAAAACAGTATAAAAACAGAGAATTACTTCATAGAATTTCTAGATTTACGAAAAGAAACAAAAAAAGTAGTAAATGTGTGAACCGTGTAGCAAAAATCACTATATGAACTATATTACAATTTTGAGAAAGAGTCAAGTGTGTATTTGAAATTATACATGGAAGAAATAAAGTGAGCAAATCTTATGAGATAAGAACTTTAAAATGGAAAAATTGGTATATTTATTTATAACTATCGTTCGCTTTTTGATTTTTTAACCGTCAAATAACTGGTCATAAAGAAAGGAGTTCACAAATGCCAAAGAGAGGAATCAATATTTACAAAAGAAAAGATGGGCGCTGGGAGGGCCGGATCAAAAAAGAAGATGAAGAATATGCTGTAGGATGTGCTTCACGAAAGTACATTTCTGTATACGGAAAGACTTATACTGAAGTAAAAAGCAAAATGGAAAAAGTAAAAGAAAATAAAAAAACAGGGGCAAAAAAACGCCACACATTGGAGGAAGCAATGAACATCTGGCTTAAGGAACGGAGTTCGAGATGGAAACAGACAACTTACGCGACCTATTGCCAGATGGCAAATAAATATATTATTCCACTGCTGGGTAATGTCCAAATAGACTGCGTAGACGAACAGATGATAGAACATTTCCTTTCAGAAATTGATAAGGAGAAGCATGGAATCCCTCTCTCGGATTCCTATCGACGGAATATATGTGCCGTTATGCTGCGGGCGATGAGTTATGTAAGGAAGAAATATCATTATGATATGAACATTCCTGAGAACCTTATTACCCCTGTCAGACAGTCCCAGATTATACTTCCAAAGAAGCAGGATATGGCGGTTTTGGAGAAATACTTGTTGGAAAATTCTGAAAATGATACTTGCCTTGGCATACTGGTGGCATTTTATACAGGAATTCGGATTGGAGAGGTATGCGCGCTCACATGGGATGATGTCAATCTGAACGAAGAGGTGATTTATGTCCGTAAAAATCTGCAAAGGGTAAAATCTGATGACACAAAAGATGGTAATACCCAGATTCTGATTCAGACACCCAAAACTTCCACCTCATTCAGGATTATCCCAATTCCGCCCATCCTTCTTTGCCATTTAAAAGAACATAAGAAAGGGGATGGACAGTACATCATCAAAGGAAAGAAAAAACCGTGGACAGAGCCACGGACACTACAATATCGTTTTGCACAGATTTTGCAGAAATGCTGCATTGATAATTTTAATTTTCATATGCTAAGGCACGCCTTTGCGACTCAATGTGTAGAACAGGGGTTTGATGTCAAGAGTCTGAGTGAAATCTTAGGGCACAGCAGCATACAAGTCACGCTTAATTTGTATGTCCACTCTAATATGCAGCGAAAAAAACAACTCATGGAAAAGTTTGACATATCCTTATATCAAAGTTATCTCTCCGTAGTGTGAATAGAATTTTAATGCCCGTCAATATTACCGTCAGCAGGACAAATATCTTGTCCTGCTTTTCCTTATTTTATCAGCCTTTTGCTCTGCGACAGATAGCATTTCGTAAATCTAGAAAATTTACGAAATCAGGTAAGCAAAAATCAGAGATGGAAAATCAAGGAAGAGCAGGTGAGGTTTGTGGATTCTTATATAGATATTCATTCCCACATTTTGCCCCAAATAGACGATGGAGCAGAAAATTTTGAAATGAGTATGAAAATGCTGCATATTGCTAAGGAAAATGGAATATGCGGAATTATTTTGACACCTCATAATAAGCCCATGCATCACAATGCCAGCCCCGGAACAATTCAGAATCTGATAAAAAAACTGGAAAAAGAAATGTTACATAGCGAAGTGGAAATCCGGTTGTATGCAGGAAATGAAATTTATTATCGCAGTGATATTTTGGAGATGCTGGAAGAAGGAAAGGCATGTACCATGGCAGGTTCTTCTTACGTTTTGATGGAATTTGGTCCTATGGATGACTTTGAGCATATAAGAAGGGGACTTTATAAGGTGCTTTCAGGAGGGTATCGTCCAATTATTGCCCATATTGAGCGATACAGGAACATTTGCGCAAAAGAGGAAAGAGTAGAAGAACTAATTGAAATGGGATGTTATGTGCAAGTGAATGCCGGAAGCATTATGGGACAATATGGACTTGGAACAAAAAATTTTGCGAAACGTCTGCTTAGGGAAAGACAGGTCCATTTTGTGGCGACGGATGCCCATGGCGCCGATAAAAGAAAACCGGATATTGATAGCTGTGCGCGGTATATCAGCAGAAAATATGGTGAGGCATTCGCCAGAGAACTTGTATATGAAAATCCTGTTCATGTCATTAAGAATGAATACATATAGGGAGAAAAGAGATGGAAAATCAGAAAGTAAATGATGAAATTGAGATAGACCTGCTGGAGGTGCTCAATGTGCTTCTCGGCAGGATATGGATAATCATGGGTGCAGGACTGTTTCTGGCGCTTACCGGGTTTGCGATAAGTAAATTTGTCCTCACTCCCACCTACAAATCCACAACGAAGATATACATTCTCAATAAATCGGAAAGTCAGACGGTTACATACAGTGATGTACAGCTGGGGACACAGCTGACCAAAGACTATGCAGAACTGATCAACAGCCGCTACGTATTGGAAGAAGTAATCCAGATGCTGTCACTGGATATGGATTATGGCGAGATGCTCCATATGGTCAGCGTGGACACGCCTGCGGATACGCGTATCGTTTCCATTACAGTTGAAGACACGGACCCTGCGCAGGCAATGAATATTGCAAACTGCATCAGGGAGGCGGCAAGCAATCATATCCAGAATGTTATGGATATTGAAGCGGTAAATGTGGTGGAGACAGCCAACATGCCTACGGAGAAGGCAAGTCCTAATGTCATGATGTGGACTCTGACAGGAGGTGTCATAGGAGTATTCCTTTTGTGTGCCGTTATTTTGATCCAGTATCTTATGGATGATACAGTCAAGTCTTCTGAGGATGTGGAGAAGTATCTGGGACTTGGCACCCTGGCACTTATTCCGGTGGTGACGGAAGAGAACAGTAAAAAGAAGAAAAAAAAGAAAAAGCGGAAATAATTTTGAAAAAATGAATGAGGAAGAATTTGTGGCATTTTGAAACGGAGGAAAAGATGCAGAGCGTAAGACTTCAATTTGGAAAAAAAGAGGATTATCGTACCAAAGAAGCATTTAAGACCCTACGAACGAATATTGAATTTTGCGGTGGGGATGTAAAGGTGATTGCAGTCACCAGCTGTACGCCAAATGAAGGAAAATCAAGTATCGCCATGGAAATGGCAAGGGCATTTTCCGAGGCGGGATATAAGACCATCCTGATAGATGCGGATATGCGTAAATCGGTGCTTGTGGGACGTTACAAAACGGGCGGCGTAAAGCTGGGGCTGACCCAGTGTCTGGCGGGAAAAGCGGATTACAGGGATGTGACCTGCGAGACCAATATCCATAACATGCATGTGATTTTTTCCGGTCCGGTACCGCCAAACCCAAGCGAGCTTTTGGGCAGTGAAAGATTTGTAAATGTTGTCGGGAAGCTGAAGGAGAACTATGACTATGTAATCATTGATACACCGCCATTGGGGAGCGTCATTGATGCAGCCGTAGCAGCAAAAAGTTGTGACGGAACTATTCTTGTGGTAGAAAATAATGCAATCAGCTATAAATTCGTGCAGAAAGTGAAGGATCAGCTGGATAAGGCTGACAGCCGTATATTGGGAGTCGTACTCAATAAAGTGGATATGACAGGAAAAGGTTACTACGGTCACTATGGAAAGTACTACGGAAAATATTATGGAAAGTACTATGGCAGATATGGGGAAGACAATATTGAATCCAAGGCGTCTGCGGAGATTGTCAGGGCATTTCGGGATGACCTTGATGACGACCAGGAAGAAGGGAGAGAAAATTCAGGAAGTGATATAGAGTACATAGAAGATATCTGACAATACCATAATACCTATGGTATGCAGAAGAAATTATTTACGCAGTACCGCAGACACGGTCTGCGGGTATGCAAGGGGTGTGCAGATGAAGCAGAACAGAGTGATTAACATAGCGCTTTTGATGATAAATGTAATTTTGATAGCAGTCTGTGCGGTCATGTATCTGAGAGCGGACAGAATTGCGCCTGAATTTGAATTTCAGGCAGCAGATGTGATTTATCGAAGAGAGATGAATACGGCAGAACTTCTTGCAGGCATCACTGCCTATGACCGGGCGGACGGTGATGTGACAGACCGCATCGTAATCGAAAAGATTACAGAGAACCAGAAGGATTCCACCGCCGTGGTATTTTATGCAGTGAGCGATCGGTCCGGCAATGTGGCGAAGACTTCCAAATTGTTTCAGGCTGTATTTGACAAAGGAGCCGAGAGTTTCATGGAGGCAGGTATCAGCGCAGAACTGAACCGGGATTTGACGGGCAGTGAAGGCAGCGGGGAAGAAAAGGATGAACAGGCACAGCAGCCCTCTCCGACGCTTCCGCCTGCCCCATCGGCGGCACCGACAGCGGCACCTACATTACGCCCGGTACCGACGGCACCGTCGCAGCCCTCATCAGAACCGAAACAGGAACCGGATGATAATTCCGGCTCCCCCGTCCTTACCTTAAAGGTTTCGGAGGTTAAGGTGAATGCAGGACAGGGACCTGCATGGGTAGATATCATTGGAACGCTTTCAGATGATGCAGATGACTACAATACGCTTTTTCAGAATCTGAATGTCAGCAGATATGACAGAAATAAACCGGGTACCTATCAGGTCAGTGTTTACACGGAGGACTCTGATGGAAATAAGTCGCAGTCAGTCCCGCTTACGATAGTTGTCCAGTAATAAAACATTTGTAAATGCTTTATAGGAGTATATAGGTGAAGAGTAAGAAAAAAAGGGATATACAGGCGGAGCAGGAAAAGAATCGCCTGTTGGATCCTGAAAAGGTGGCAAAAAAGAAAAAGCAACAGAAGAAAAGGCGTCTTATTATGCTTCTGTGTGAATTGGCAGCGGCGATAATAATGGCAGTAATCGCATTCCAGATTTTGCGTGCCATAGGTAAATCCAGCCTGCAGATTAAGGCGGAAGCGGCGGCACCGCAGCTTGCGACTGGGCAGGAGGCCTTGACGGAAGAGGAAAAGAGTAGGTGGCAGGAAGGATGGGTAAAGTATCAGGACACCATCTATGCTTACAATGAGGATATCATGACCTTTCTCTTCATGGGAATAGATAAGAACAGTGATGCCAAAGAGGAGGAAGAGGGGACCAATGGAGGACAGGCAGACGCCTTGTTCTTAGCCGTCATGAATCCTCATGACCATACAATCAAAATCATTGCAATCAACCGTAATACAATGACAGACATTGATATTTATAACGAAGAGGGAGCCTATGTGACGACAGAAAAGGCGCAGATCGCAGTGCAGCATGGATTTGGAAACGGCATGGAAGAAAGTTGCGCGTACCAGCAAAAGGCGGTGCGGAAGTTGTTCTATAATCTGCCGGTTCATGGCTATGCCGCCATCAACATGAGTGTAATCTCCACCATCAATGATGCAGTGGGAGGCGTGGACGTGACGGTACTTGAAGATCTGACCAGAGTGGATAAGACGCTGGTAAAAGATGCAAAAGTACGCCTTATGGGAGAAAGCGCTTTCTGGTATGTAAAGGTCCGCGATACCAGTGAATTTGGCTCCGCCGATGCACGGCTTGCAAGACAGAAACAATATCTGAATGCCTTTATTGGCTCTGCAAAGCAGGCAGCAAAAAAGGATATTACAACAATAATGGATTTATATCAGGCAGTTTCCGGGCAGATGGTGACGAACATCACCCTAGATGAAGTGGCATATCTTGCCCCCATATTGGCGGATTACCAGTTTGATAAAAGCGGTTTCTATATGCTTAAGGGAGAAACTGTCATGGGGGAGGAGTTTGAGGAGTTTTATGTGGATGAGGATGCTCTGTATGAGATGATTCTTGAAGTCTTTTATGAGGAAGTTGAAGAGGATTAGGGAGAGTCGGGCAGACAGAGAACATGAGGGAAATGAGGACAAATGAAGCCAGATAAGGATATATAGGCATGAAAGACAGAATCAGGAAACAGAAAAGCAAATATGTCATCTTACCTGCCGTAATACTTCTTCTGTCAGCCTTTCTTGCAGGATGCGGGAAAGAAAACGGCGGCGGAGCAGAAAATGCGGGCGCAGGAGGGATGAAAGACGAGCAGATTCAGGAGAGTACAGTAAAAACAGAGGAAGCAGGGATTGCCGGTGAATCTGCAAAAGATACAGATGTGGATATAAAGGCGCTTCAGTCAGAGAATCCGGATATTTTCGCATGGCTTTACATACCAGATACAGATATAGATGCACCAGTGCTGCAGAGCACAGAGACGGATGACTATTATGAAAACCATAATGCATATCGGGAGGAAGATTCGGAGGGAGCGCTCTACACGGAGCTTGCCAACCTTAAAGATATGTGCGACTTCAACACAGTGATTCATGGAAAGACGACAGAAGATGGGAAAGAAGGATTATTTTCTGACTTATACAGGTTCGCTGATCCGGAATTTTTCGAGACACACGAGGATGTGTATCTCTATCTTGACGGGAACCTTCTGACCTATACAGTGATTGCCGCTTATGAGCGGGAAAATACCAGTTTGATACGCAGTTATGACTTCACATATGGTTCAGGATGCCAGCAGTTTCTTGAGGACATGTATGGCACCAGAGAAATGGGAAAAAACCTAAGGGAAGGGTGGGAGAAAATCACGCCTTATCACTTTCTGCTCACCTTGACCACACAGCAGGGCACAGACCCGGAGAAGCAGTTCGTGGTCATTGCAGTGCTCGTAGGAGATGCGGCAGGAGAAATAGACCGCATTGTTGAATGGTAGAGGTTCTAAATTTTACACCTATGATATTTCCATCCAAGAAGCATAGCTTCAAGGGTGTAAATATAAACCACACTTAGGATACCCGGGATACCGGGGAGAAAGGAGGAAACGTCCAATGAAAAAGTTAATCGCATTAGCACTGGCAGGCGCAATGCTCTGCGCACTGCCTGTATGTGCAGCACCAAGCCCTTCTGCGGCAGTCGTTGCAAAATCTTCTTCAGGAAGCAGCCAGCAGCAGTCTGCAGCTGCAACCCTTGAAGAGTCTGCGGCAGCAGTAGGCAAATCCGTGGGTGAATACACCAATAATGCAGTAGTAAACGTTCCGGGACTCACCGAGGTCACCCCACTCGGTCAGGGCGGACATGTAATCATTAACGGTGCACCCAGCAACGTAGTATTCTTTTTGACAAAACCGTCAGCAGCTGTTGTAGCTTCTGCAAAGAGCCAGGCAGCAGCACTTGGCGGCAAAGTTCTGAACGTAGTCGGAACTACCTCTCAGGTAGTAGGCAAGTTCAACACAGCCCAGGTTAACTTCTATGCAAAAGGAGTAAAGGCAGGACAGCTCATCAAAGTTTACCAGCTGGTAAACGGACAGTGGGTAGAACTTACCGTAGCCGAAATCAGAGAAGACCATGTAGTAGTCAATATGACTTCTCATGGAATGTTGGCATTCATTGAAGTGCCTTCAACTCAGTAATACAAAACCTCCTCTTTGGGTGAAAATGTATTACGGAACTGCTTTTAAAGCGGTATTCGTTAAAGTTCTAAAATTCCGGGTGTGGGGATTGCGCACTGCCGCGGATGCGGCAGTGTGCTGAAAAAAGATTTTATTAAGGGCAGGAAATTTTTTGCCTGTAACGAAAGCTAGGACGCAAGCTATGGATTATAAAGTTATTAAGATTCGGACAGTCATGGAAGAAACGGAATCCGGTCTTTCTTTCTTGGAGGGAGAACGTGATATTCCTTTTAAAATCAATCATTTGTACTGCATTTTTGAAAAAGAAAAAAATAATCAAAATGGGTTTCTTGATCATAAACAAAGCTGGCAATTGTTATTATGCCCATATGGGTCTATTGAGGTGTTGGTTGACAATGGAATCAAAAGAGAAAGAATTTCGCTTGATAATCCATCTATAGGACTCATCCTTCGCGCTGACATTTGGCGTGAGATGATATGGAAAGAAAAGGGAAGTGTCCTATGTATAGCATCCTCTTCGGATTATGATGCTAATAAATTTTGCGGAGATTATGCAGCATATCTTGATTATGTTAGGAAGCAAAAGCAGTCAAAACACAAATAACTGCTGGGTTTAAGGAGGAAAAAATGAATAAGTATGCCGCAGGTGTAAAGACGCTTACATTCCCTGATTTTAATACAGATGAAAACTCTGCCGGATTGATTGAAATTGAGGGGATGAAAGATGTTCCATTTGAAATTAAAAGAGTATTTTATATTTTTGGAAAAGGAAATGTTGGTCTTGTACGGGGACGGCATGCTAATCGCAAATCAGAGTTTGTTTTGTTTAATGTATCCGGCAAGAGCAAGGTTAAGATTATTGATGAACAACAAGAAACAAAAGTTTATGAATTAAATCATCCTAATGAAGGCGTATACCTTCCTCGCATGGTGTGGAAGGAAATGTATGATTTTACGGATGATTCGGTATTGATGGTTCTTACGAATGAATACTATGAGTCGGAAGAGTATATTCGAAACTTTGACGATTTTGTAGAGGAAATTAAGGCAGAAAAATGAGCAGAGAAAAAAGAATTGTTGAATCTGTGGTTCTGAAAAGAGCATTTGATTTACATAAAGCAGAATATGAAGAAGTAGCCCTTCGAGCCTTGAATTCGGGATGGTACATTTTGGGCAAGGAGATGAAGGAGTTTGAGGAGAAGTTCGCCGCGTATATGGGAGTGAAGCACTGTGTGGCTTTAAACTCTGGTACAGACGCGCTGATACTGGCTTTCAGGGCGTTGGGAATCGGACCGGGCGATGAGGTAATCGTACCGGCAGGCGCATATATCGCCTCGGTTATCGGAGTAACGGAGAATAGAGGAATTCCTGTATTTGTCGATATGGATGACTGTATGGAGATTGATGCAGATATCATCGAGGCGAAGATTACGGATAGGACCAAGGCAATCCTTCCGGTTCATTTGTTCGGTCAGTGCAGCCGAATGGACAAGATTGTAGAACTGGCAAAGAAATATAACCTGAAGTTGATTGAGGATTGTGCACAGTGCCACGGCTCTACCTATAACGGAAAGTTTGCGGGGACTTTTGGTGATATGGGGTGTTTCAGCTTCTATCCTACAAAGCCGTTGGGGGCTTTGGGCGATGCAGGAGCGGTCATCACGAATGACGATGAGCTTGCTGAAAAGGTGCGTCTTCTTCGCAACTACGGCAGCAAGGTGAAATACCACAACGAAGTGAATGGTATAAATAGCCGGATGGATGAAGTCCAGGCAGCGGTTCTGAAAGTCGGTCTTAAGTATTTGGACGAAGGGAACGAGGAGCGCAGACGTCAGGCCCGGATGTATATGGATGGGATAAAAAATACAAAAGTTGTCATACCTGCGGTATATAAAAATGTCTACCATGTCTATCATTTGTTCCCAGTACTTACGAAGGACAGGGATGGCTTTCAGAATTACCTGTACGAAAACGGCATAAAGACACAGGTGCATTACCCGATTCCGCCTTATGTAGCAGAGTGTTATAAGGATTGGGGCTATGCTTTGGGGGACTTTCCGAATGCGGAGAGGTATGCCAGGCAGGAGGTGTCGCTGCCCATATATGCAGGACTTACGGATGATGAAGTGCAGTATGTGATTGATGTGATCAATCAGTATTGAAACTGTTTTGAAAAGAAATGGGAGTTGTTTAACAAAGGAAAGCGGGATAACCGATTTGCGAGGAGGTTGTGTGATGTCTGATGGTGGACAACACGTTATGGAAGTTATTGAGATCACTTCGGATGAATATGGAACGTTGGTTGGAAATGAAGTTCCCTGTTTTTGCAGGCAGGAATTTCTGGAACTGAATGCAGATAAGGTAGAAAAGGTGCATTATCTTGTAGGAAAAGATACAAAAAGCAGGATAGCCTTTGCCATTGGTGAAAAGAATGGTGAATGGAGAGCGCCATATTCTGCCCCCTTTACTGATATTATACTTCTTAGGAGGGATGTTACCGTTGAGCAGATATGGGCATTTACAAAGGCATTCATTGAATATGCGAGGAAAAACGGTGCTAAAAGCATAAATATATTTCTCCCAGCGCAAGTCTATGATTTTCAGACTACATCCAGATTTTCGAATGCTCTTCTTGGAAACGGATATAAGGTACAGTTTGAGGATATTAATTATTCCTTTGATCTTAATTCTATTGATATGGAAACCTATGCGGCTTCTATATGGCACATGGCACGGAAGAACCTTCGAATTGCTATGAATTCAGAACTTAAATTTATGAGATGCGAAACAATCGAAGAAAAAGAAGAAGCATACGATGTCATAAAGATCAATCGTGCCTACCGTGGATATCCGCTTCGGATGACAAAAGAACAGGTAATGGACACGATACAGATTGTTAAGCATGATTTGTTTCTTGTTAAAAAAAATGAAGTCTCTGTTGCCGCTGCAGTTGTGTATAGAGTCACAGGAGATACGGCGCAGGTCGTCTATTGGGGGAATATCCCAAACGTAGAGGAATATAAGCCGATTAATTTTATTGCTTATAAGTTGATTTCGTATTATAAAGATCTGAATTTCAGAGTATTGGATATTGGTTCGTCAACTGAAGCAGGAGAGCCAAATTTCGGTCTATGTACCTTTAAAGAAAGTATCGGATGTATTCCATCAGCTAAGTGCAGATATCAGTTAGATTTTGCAGACTATATGTCCAATTTTGGATAGATGTAAAACATGAGAGATAAATATTTTTAACGGAGATTGTGTAATGAATAATTCAGAAGCAGCATCAGGACTTACCGGGAACCTTAACCTGATATCTAACGATGAGGAGATACTTGCTCAATATTTAAAAGAAACAAATCTTGAGAAAGTAAACAGGGCAGCGATTCCTGTATATCCCAAGGAGACGATTTATACAAGGTATATTAAGCGTCTTTTGGATCTTGCAATTGCAATTCCGGCATTTGCAGTGACACTTCCTTTTAACCTGATTTTTGGAATCTGTACATTTTTTGATGTCGGACATCCGATTTTCTATAAGCAGACAAGATCAGGGAAAGACGGCAAACCGTTCCTGTTGGTGAAGTTCAGGAACATGAACGAAAAGAACGATAAAGATGGCAGGCTCCTTCCGGCGGTCCAACGTATAACGAAATTTGGCAGGATTATGAGAAAGTTTTCGCTGGATGAACTGTTGAACTTTTGGTCTGTTTTGAAAGGCGATATGTCAATAATAGGACCGCGGCCTTTGCCTGTAACATTTGTAGAGCGTATGAGTGAGCGACACAAAAAACGTAATGCAGTAAGACCTGGATTAGAGTGTCCAAGAATAATAAAAGGTGATTCTAAGCAATGCCAATATCAGAATCAGTTTGAAAATGATGTCTGGTATGTAGAAAATGTCAGCTTTCACAATGATCTTAGGATGTTAATCATGCTGTTTTCTATGACGTTTGAATTAAAGAAACGGGATAAAGCAGCGGAGGGAGCAGGTTATTTTGCCGGTTATGATGAAAATGGAATTGCAACAACGCTAAATAGATTTAAGAGAATGTACCCAGAAACTTGGATCAAAGTGATAGAGGAAAGCAATTGAATATAAGTCTATGAAGGTGATGTTATGAATTTAAATGATTTAAAAGGGAAAAAATTGCTAGTCCTTTCAGGGGTTGGTTCTCATATGAAGGTAGTGGATGCTGCACATGAACTTGGAATATATGTTATTGTCGCGGATTATCTCGAACCATCTTTAGCAACGCCGGCTAAGTTTTTGGCTGATGAGAATTGGAGTGACAGTGTTCTTGATATTGATACCATTGTAGAAAGGTGCAGAAAAGAGCATGTTGACGGTATTATTTCGTGCAACAGTGATATAACACAAATTCCATATTACAGAATATGCAGTGAACTTGAACTTCCTTGTTATGGAAATGAAGAACTATTTTTGAAAATGTCAAATAAATCTTTGTTTAAAGATATATGCAGGAAATATGAACTGGACGTTATAGAGGAATATTGTTCCGAAGATATTCAGAAAGGAACAATTAAGTATCCGGTGTTTGTCAAGCCGGTTGATGGAATGGGCTCTAAAGGACAGTCAATATGTAATCATCAAGAGGAACTTGAAGCGGCTGTTTTATATGCGCAGCAATTTTCGCGAACAAAGGAAATTTTGATTGAAAGATATATCGCGAACACGAATAGTTTTCAAGCCACGTATTTTTTTGTGAATGGTGAAGCGTATTTATTAAGAACGGCGGACGGGTACAAAGGAGAGTGTAAAGACAGCCTTGATAGAGTCGCTTTATGCAGCCTTTCCCCTTCAGTTTATACGGATGAATTTAGAAAGAAGGCAAATGATAAATTTATAAAAATGTTGAAGGATCTCGGATATAAAAATGGTCCGGCAATGGTTCAGGCATTTTATGAAAATGGTGTATTCCGTTTTTATGACCCGGGTCTTAGATTCCCTGGCACAGACTTTGAACTAATTCTTAAAGAAGTTTATGGCATAGATTTTATGAAAGCTATGGTCATATATGCCATGACCGGGAGGCTGCCGGAACTTAATATCAGCAATGAAATTTGCCGGTTAGATGGCAAGAAAGCGGCAGTATTGTATCCTACATTAGGAGAAGGGGAAATCAGTGCAGTATTTGGACTTGAGGATGTGAAAACTTACAAAAACGTATGTGCAATAAATCAACGATACCAGAAAGGTGACTATGTGCAGATAACGAATACAACACGCCAGCGATTGGCAGAAATTGATGTATTATGCGAGAACATGGTTGAATTGAAAGAAACAATTAAAAGTATACAAAGATGCATTGATGCTATAGATTCGGAAGGAAACAGCTTGCTTTATATGCCTTTTGATGTAGATAGATTGCCATAGGATGCATTAAGTGAGGTTTATTTTATAGATGGAATTTTTATATCTAAGCGAAGAAGATATGATTAAAGCTGGTGTCAGGGACATGGAGAAATGCATTGATACCATGGAGGATACTTTTAGATTGCTTCATCGGGGAGACTACAGGCTTGGCGGTCCAAACAGCAGCGAGCATGGTTTGAGGACGAAGTTTCCGAAGGAATCCGATATAGAAGGGATGCCGTTGGACGCTCCGGGGCGCTGGTTTACGGCGATGCCTGCATATCTCGGCGGTAAGTATCACTGTTTTGGGTTTAAGACATACGGGGCAAACCAAGATAATCCGGTACAAGGAATTCCCCGCTCTATTCTTATGATGCAGCTGCTGGATGCAGTTACGGGAGCGCCTATGGCGTTTATGTCGGCAAATATTCTCAGCGCGATGAGAACCGGAGGAGTTTCAGGAATGTTCGCCAGAAAGTTTGCCTCTGCGTATGCCAAAAAGATTGCTGTGATTGGTCCCGGCGTCATTGGCAGGTATTCCCTTGATGGTGTCATGTCGGTGTGTAAGGAAATTGAGGAAGTTGCCATTTACGGCAGAGGAGAGAGGAACAAGAAAATATTCGAGGAATACTGCATGCAGCAGGGCTACAAGCTAAGGAAGTATCGAGTGTGCGCATCCATAGAGGAAGCCTGCAGGGATGCGGACATCATTATAACAGCCAGCAGTCAGGCACAGAAATTTGGGGATTATCCTTTGCTTGATGAAGGATATATCAAACCGGGCGCTTGCGTGATAGTTACATCCGCTGTACGCATAAGCCGGAAATATTCAGATGATGTACAAAGCAACAGTGTTTTTGTTGCCGATGACAAGCGCATGTACATAGAAAACAGGGGAATTGATGCAAAGCCAGAGACCGAAGACGAGAAAAGAACGGTGACTGTCAAAGGGGCATTGAGTGAATGGCTGATGACAGGGAAAAATGCACTGAATCTTCCTGAGATTGTTGATATGTCCGATTTCAAACGGGATGAAAGATTCACTTATTTTTGTGCTTCCGGAGGAATACCTATTGAGGATGTGGCGTGGGCTTACGAGTGTTATCAGAAAGCGATAAAGGCTGGTATTGGTATAAAGCTGCCGGTGTGGAAAGTGTCTCATCTGTAAACTAGGACAGCAGATTGAGAGTAGTCTGAGCATAATAATTTTAGAATTTAGAGGAGAATTTTTTATGGACATAAAGCTTAAAATCCTGTTTCATTGCCCGAATATCAAGATACTTCGCAAAGGCATTTCCCAAATTCGTATTCACTGCCTAGAGAGCCGTCTGCTGCCGGATTCGGTCATTCTGAATGTTGAAGAGGATAAGGAAAGAAAAAGTAAAATGGTTGGGAAATACCTGAAAAAAAACAAAGCCCGATTTTTAAAAGTAAAACCTATGATGGAGTCAATCCTGAAAGAACATTATGCTGAATTAAGTCAGGGCGAGCAAAAGCATATCTTTGAAGATATGGTCTTTTGCTTTTTTGCGTATGGATTTCAGCCTGATGAATATTTTTTTTATGAATTAAAAGATAAATCTGTGGCTGAGCGGAAATCTTATGTTTCTGATGTAGAAAGAACCATATGCTTTATGCAGATGAACGATATCTGTGAGGGTGAAGTGTTCTTAAATAAAAGCAAGACTTACCAATTTTATCAAAAATATTATAAACGGAATGCAATCGTAATCAATCGGTATTGTCACTATTCTGATTTTGAAAGTTTTATTCAGGAATATCCGATTTTTGTAAAAAAACGTGTGGATTTATCTAAGGGCGATGGCGTTGAATTGGTTGATATTCGTGAGGTTGGAATGTCTGCTAAGGAATATTTTGACCAATTGAGAACTTCAAATATTTATCAGCTGGAGGAAAAAATCAATCAGAGTAAAACAATGTTATCTCTAAACGAATCCAGTGTGAACACGATAAGATGTAATGCTTTTGTAACGCGTCATGGCGTGAAGGTTCCTTTTGCATTTCTAAAAGTCGGCAAGAGAGGATCCTTTGTTGATAACGGCGGCGCAGGCGGTATATTTGTAGGTATTGATGAGAAGACAGGCATACTTAATACCGATGGTGCGGATGAATATGGAAACAGATTTGCTGTGCATCCAGACAGTAATGTGCGATTTAAAGGTTTTAGACTGCCGGATTGGGAAGGGGCTTTACAGCTTTGTAAAGAGATAACACCTATGATAAAAGGCGTGCAGGCGATTGGCTGGGATTTGGCGTATACAGATTATGGATGGGTAATTGTGGAAGGTAATTTATTTAGTCAGTTCGTTGGACCGCAGCTGACAAGGAGGCAAGGGCTTAAAAAGGAGTGGCTTACGGTCATGGAGGATATGGAGATTTAATGAGAATTCGAATAGCGAATATAAGCAGAACTAAAATTAGCGCTGATAAATTGGAGGAATTATCGTTTGTATTATATTTGTGTATTCCTCTGTTATCTGCTATAGTCAGCACTTTCTATTCGACCGTCGCGGTTGCTGTTGCTATCATTATTGCTTACTTTCCGCTAGCTATTGCCTGTGCAAAGAAGCGAATGGTTTTCGATTTTTGGGGGCTGTATATTTTTCTGCTGTTGTTTTTATTGTTGACTTATATTTTGAATCCGGGATATGAGGAGTGGTTTGCGAGAGAAACCTATGGCGTATGGGATTATGTTCTTCGACCTGACAATGGTATATATATTTATTTGTTTATACGAATTCTGAATTCCCCAAAGCGAATTATTAAATGTATTCGTGAAGCCGGCTGGATTATGCTTGTTTACTATGGTTATAGATCGATAAATGCTGTATTAAGAGGGTATTGGATAGATACAAGTAACAAAGGATATGAAATTCGTATGTCATATAATCTGGGATTAGGATATCATGTACTTTTCTTAACACTTGTTTTTCTTTTCTGCGCGCTTGAAAATAAAGAAATGAAAAGCTGGTTCGCTTCCTTTGTCGGAGTTGCGATCATAATGGTTGCCGGTTCCAGAGGTCCTTTTTTATGTATATTAATATTCTTTGCTTTATATTTTGGAGTAAAACTCATAAATTCAAAAAAGAAAGTTCTATACCTAGTTGGATTTATGAGTGCAGCATTAATTTTATGGATGGCTTTACCATATCTTTTGGAGTTTTTAATACAGTTGCTGGATGCTTTTAATCTTCCTTCGAGATTAATTAAAAAACTTGCAGAAGGTTCAATTTCAGATGATTCTAGGAGACATCTTATTTGGAACGCAACCATACAAATGATAAAAAACAATCCGCTTGGCTATGGAGCCATGGGTAGCAGACATGTTTTATCCCGGTATGTATATGCTGGATATCCACATCAAATATTTTTGGAAATACTTGTTGATTTTGGTGTAGTTGCTGGGGCAATAATTATTATTTCCATGGCGGTTTCTTCATTTCGCATTTTTACCATGAAAAGAAAAGAGGATTGGAGAGGACTGTTCATTGTGTTCTTTTCAAACGCATGTCAGCTGCTGCTGTCATTAACATATTGGCATACGATTGGGTTATGGGGAGTTTTGGCAGTGGGAGTATGCATCTATTCTTCCCAGAGGAGGTCAAAGAGGAAGAATGTCGAATACCAGGACTGATAATGTTATAAAGAATTCCACATCAAGCATAATATATAAAATTGTCCACGTGATGATTCAATTTGTCATGCGAACAGCTTTTATACGTATTTTGGGAAATGAATATACAGGTGTATCTGGTCTTTTTACAGACATTGTGCAGGTCTTGTCCGTAGTAGAACTGGGATTAGATAGTTCAATGGTATATGCATTATACAAACCGCTGGCCCAGAGGGATGAAAAACGAATATCCGCTCTTCTAAAATTTTATCGAAGTGCGTTTGATATTATAGGGATTGCAGTTTTGCTTGGAGGTCTTTGCTTATTGCCCTTTTTGCATCTGTTTGTGAATGATGTGCTGAATATAAAAGAAAATATAAATTGCATATTTATGATGTATGTTATAACTTCTGGATTTTCTTATTTTCTGATTTATAAAACAGTTTTGCTTCGGGCGGATCAGAAATCCAGGACGATCTCAAATTGCAGTTCAGTTGTTGAAATCGTTGAATGTGTTTTGGAAATTGTTTTACTGCTTGTGTTTAAGAATTTTTATGCATATTTAATCTTGAGATTTATTGCAACCGTTTCAGGCAATATGATACTTTCGATTATTTCTACAAGAAAATATCCTGATTATATGAAGAGAATATCAGAAAGATTAGCAAAAGCGGATCAAAGGAGATTGCTCAGAGATTTGGCGTGCATTACCATATATAATATAGCCAGCGTTGTTATAAATAGTACAGATAGTGTGTTTATATCTGCATTTGTCGGTACGGCGGAAGTTGCGGTTATTGGAAATTTTACTCTTATCATAAGAAGTGTAAATACAACTATAGGGCAAGTTGCCAATGCGACAAAAGCAAGCGTTGGAAATCTGGCAGCAACTACTAATATAGTCAAACAGCATCAGACGTTTGGGAGAATGAATTTCCTTTCGTTTTGGGCGGCGTGCTGTAGCGGTACTTGTCTTATGGCATTATTGAATCCTTTTATAGGAGATATATGGTTTGATAGATCCTATACTGTACCCGATTATATTATAGCAATTATGGTTTTGAATTTTTTTATAGCTATTATGGCATATCCGGTTGAATCCTTTAGAATTGCGAATGGGTTATTTGTATATGGATGGTATCGGCCTGCAGTTATGGCAGTACTTAATATTGTTTTGGATATATATATGGGAAGAAAGTGGGGGATAACGGGAATTTTTTTAGCGACATCTATTTCCAGATTACTGACACAAGTATGGTTTGATCCATATCTTATTTACAAATTAGTATTCCGGAAAGACTCAAAGGAATACTTCTTGAAATACATTCTATATGTTGGAGTTACAGCTTTAAGCTGTTTGACTGCTTTTGAAATTTGTAAATTGGTTTCTCTGTCAAATGTGTTGATCAGTTTTGGCAGTAAGCTCATCGTTGCTATGGTGATTCCTAACATTTTTATTTGTCTTTTATTCCGCAAAACTGATGAATACAGTTATGTTTTGAATATGGTAAAATCTTTACTGAAGAAAGTAAAGATGGTAAGCCGATAATTGCTAGGGCGTAAGGAACGCTTTATCAATTTTTAATATATATTTTATTGACGAGGCAATCATGATTTGCTACAATAAATGAAAGCATAGAAATTCTAACGAAAATTCGTTCTATTATCTAATTTTCTAATAAGCATTCCAAATAGGGAGTGTAACATCTGTAGTAGAATCCTTGCTTTATTACCAATTCAAATCAAATAGGGCAGGGAAAAGAGAAATCCTTTTGAAAGAGAAGGCACTGTCCTGCCTGTATGACAAAAGGAGGACGAATGGAAGAAACCAACGAAAAGAAAGATACGGTAGAGAAGGAGTTTGTGGCATTCCCGGATATTGCGGCAGATGTGATTAATGTACTATTGTACCAGGGAGAGAAGATAGCAAAGGCAGAAAATCTGCTGGCAGGCCCCACAGAGACCATCTATCAGGGAATGGAGAAGCAGCGCAGCCAGTACGAGGATTTGTGCAAATATGAGCTGGCGGACGGAAAGGTGAACATCATGTACCTGATTGCCAACCAGAGCAGTACGGATGGCAAGATGCTGCTGCGCAAAGCCGGCTATGTCGGAGGCGTTTACCGGGAACAGTATGAAGGAAAAACGCAGAATATTTTCCCAGTTGTTGAATTTGTACTGTATTGGGGATATCCCAGATGGAAAAGCAGCCGCGACATCTGCAAGCTGTTCAGGAGGCGGAAGCTTGACGGCGAGACTTGGAAGTACATAGATGAACTGAGGCTTCATGTGTTTGAGATGAGATATCTTCCGGAAGAGACGCGGGAACTTTTTCAGAGTGATATGCGGATAGTGGTAGACTTCCTTGCAGAGGGAAACGGATACCGCTCCCAAAGAAAGATTGTGCATAAAGCAGCATTAATCAGGATGATCAAGGTGCTCTCAGGTGAAACAGATACAGAGAACATTGAAGCGTGGATGAAAGAACAGGGAATCAGAGAGGAGGATGAGGTTACAGTGTGTGAATTATTTGACCAGTATGTTAGACAAGGAAGAGCCGAGGGAATAGTAGAAGGAAGAGTAGAAGGGCGAACTGAGGGGTTGGCAGAAGGATTAAGAGAGGGAAGAGTTGAGGGTGAAAATCGTTTTGCCAAACTGGTAAAGCAACTTATGGATAGGGGCAGAAGCGAAGAGTTGAGAAGAGCAATTTCTGACCGGAATTATAGGGAGCAGCTGTATGTGGAGGCTGATTTGGTTTAGACACAAACTTTTTTACACTACCCAATAAATCTCAAATTTGACACTAAAAGTAGCGGGAAGCCAGTGAGAACAAGGCTTCCCGTTTTTTTGCATGTGGTATACTCATTATAAACAAACTGACATAGGGGATTATCAATATTTGTACAGATGTATTTTCTTAATAACTGAATTGTCTTAGAAGCAGGAATTGGCTTAGCGCTGTGATTAAAGACATATTGTATATCTGTCCCATAACGATGTATAATAGTGACGGGATTTAAGCTGCTCGATACATGAAAATCCTATTTCTCTTTGGACGGAGGCGGATAGGATCTTTACAATCAAGGTGCGCAACATATATTGGCTGTCCTGTCAATAATTTTATGAAAAAAGTTATAGGAAAGGAAGGAGTGGAAAACATGCAACAATATCAGTTTGAAAGAATATATTCACAGATGGAAAAAGAGTTCGGTAAGATCCGAAAGGGAGAAGAAGAGATTTATTCCATGCTTCTATTACCGTTAGAAGGAAATGTATTAAAAATACACCGGAGATTCCCATTATCAAACAGCAGACGGTTAAGAGAAGCCATTGCACTGGCACTGTTTGACATAAAAGAAAAGTGTACTGGAGAAGTGATAGATACTGGGAAATTTAGGAATGAAGACAATGAGAAACTGGAAAAAGCACTTCTTATGGCATTTGACCCATATACAAATGAGGAAGTAATGGAGTTTTTAAAACAGCAGAATAAAACAGATAAATTAACTCAGGATATGCTTAAAAACTATTACAAACTTCCAGTTATGTGCCTGTTAAGAATCAAAGATTCCATAGACACATGGGAAAAGCAGTCAGGAGCAAATGGATATTTTGATTTTATAGAAAGTTATATGGGAAGTCAGATCAAAGGAACAGAAATGAACTTTAGCATCATGAGTTCAGGATTGGGTGAAAGGTAATAAAGTTCAAATTAAGATACAGATTACGAAAGTCTTGCAGTTCTTATAATGATGGTTTAGGAACTGCGAGACTTTTTATGTATGCTATTTTAAAGCTTAAAAAAACATAGACTTGATTCTTTTTGGAAGCTGTAATATAGTTTATATAGTAATTTTTTTCTAAAATGTTTATATTTTCTAAATTTTTCTATTTTTTTGATAATTTAGTAAAGTACAAAGCCGTAATTGCTGCAATGCGGCAGTAATTACAAATATAAAATCGAGGAAGAGCAGGTAGGTTGATGAATTCTTACATAGATATTCATTCCCACATTTTGCCCCAAATAGATGACGGAGCAGATAGTTTTGAAACGAGCATGAAAATGCTTCACATTGCATGGAAAAATGGAATAGGTGCGATTATTTTAACGCCCCACAATAAGCCTATGCGACATAATGCCAGTCCGGCAACCATCCAGAATCTAATAAAAAAACTGGAAGAAGAAGCATTACATAGGGGAATAGAAATCCGATTATATGCAGGGAATGAAGTTTATTACCGAAGTGATATTTTAGAAACACTTGAAGATATGCGGGCTTGTACCATGGCAGGTTCTTCCTATGTTCTGGTGGAATTTGGACCCATGGACGATTTCGATTACATTAAAGGAGGAATCTACAGAGTGCTTTCAGGCGGATACCGCCCAATTATTGCCCATATTGAGCGATATAGAAGCATATGCACAAAAGAGGAAAGAGTAGAAGAACTAATCGAAATGGGATGCTACGTACAGGTGAATGCTGGAAGTATCATGGGGCAGTATGGATTTGGAGCAAAACATTTCACCAGACGTCTGCTGAAGCAGGATATGGTTCATTTTATAGCGACAGATGCCCATAATGCCGACAAGAGAAAACCGGATCTGGAGAACTGTGTACGATATATTAGCAGAAAATACAGCGAGGCGTATGCGTCAAAGCTTGTATATGAGAATCCTGTTCAGGTCATTAGGAACGAATATATATAAGGAGAAAAGTGATGGAAAACCAGAAAAGGAATGATGAAATAGAAATAGATTTATTGGAAGTGTTTCACATCCTGATTAGCAGAATCTGGTTGATTCTGAGTGCTGGAGTCTTTCTGGCGCTTGTGTGTTTTGCCGTAAGCAAATTTATCCTTACACCGACATATAAATCTACGACTAAGATATATATTCTGAATAAATCAGAAAGTCAGTCAGTTACATATAGCGATGTACAGATGGGAACACAGTTGACCAAGGACTATGCGGAATTAATCAGCAGCCGCTATGTTCTGGAAGAGGTGATACAAATTCTTTCGCTTGAAGAAGATTACGATGAACTGCGTGGTATGGTCAGTGTGGATACCCCTGCTGATACGCGGATCGTCTCCATTACTGTGGAGAATACCGATCCGGTACAGGCAATGAACATTGCAAACTGTATCAGAGAGGCAGCAAGTAACCATATTCAGAATGTAATGGATATTGAAGCAGTAAATGTGGTGGAGACGGCTAATATGCCTATGGAAAAAGCCAGTCCCAGCGTTATCATGTGGACACTGGCGGGCGGAGCAATCGGAGTATTCCTTTTATGTGTCATTATTCTGATTCAGTATCTGCTGGATGATACCATAAAATCCTCTGAGGATGTGGAAAAGTATCTGGGGCTGAGTACATTAGCGTTGATTCCGGTGATGGAAGAGGAAAACGGCAAAAAGAGGAAAAAAGGGAAAAAACGCAGATGATTATGAAGGGAAGTAATTGAGGATAGGGCATGCAGAATGTAAGTTTACAGTTCAAAAAGAAAGATGATTACCGTACAAAGGAAGCGTTTAAGACTTTGCGTACAAATATTGAGTTCTGCGGCGGCGATGTGAAGGTGATAGCAATCACCAGTTGTACGCCTAATGAAGGAAAATCAAGTATTGCAATGGAGCTGGCAAAGGCATTTGCAGAAGCAGGGAATAGGACGATGCTGCTGGATGCGGATATGCGCAAGTCAGTATTGGTAGGACGATACCAGACAGGCGCAGTCAGACTTGGTCTAACTCATTGGTTGGCGGGAAGAGCGGATTACAAAGATGTGATGTGCCAGACCAATATTAGAAACCTATATGTGACATTTGCCGGACCGGTACCGCCTAATCCAAGTGAACTCCTTGGCGGGGAAAAATTTATGAACCTGGTTAAGCATTTGAAAAAACTCTTTGATTATGTCATTATTGATACGCCGCCTCTTGGAAGTGTCATTGATGCCGCTGTCACTTCGAAAAGTTGTGACGGCACTGTGCTTGTAGTAGAAAATGATGCAATCAGCTATAAGTTTGCGCAAAAGGTAAAAGATCAGCTTGACAAGGCAGACAGTCATATTCTTGGGGTCGTGCTCAATAAAGTAGATATGACAGGAAAAGGCTATTATGGTCATTACGGAAAATATTATGGTAAATACTATGGGAAATATTATGGCAAGTACGGGGAAGAGAACATCGAAACTCAGACCGCTGCGAAAGCAATAAGGCCATATCGTGATGACATTGATATCAATGCAGAGTTGAAGGATAAAAGGGCCTCTCACTGATTTTCCATAAGTATATGAAGATAATAAAGGAGAATTAGATGAAGCAGAGTAAAGTGCTTGGCATTGTGCTTGCCATAGTAAATGTAATATTGATAATAGTTTGTGTACTTATGTATATGAGAATGGATAGGACGGAGCCGAAGCTTGAATTTCACACAGTCAATATTGTATACAGACAGGATATGGATATAACAGAGTTTCTTACAGGTGTCACCGCTTATGACAGTGTTGACGGGGATATAACAGACCGAATTGTGATTGAAAAGATTACGGAAAATCCCGAAGAGGGTTCCGCAGTGGTATTTTATGCGGTAAGTGATAAAGCAGGCAATGTCATTAAGGCTTCAAGGTTTTTTGAAGCTGAATTTGAGGAAGAGATAAGCAGAACAGACAAATCAGACAAGGCGGATGAAAGCAGCGGACAGGCAGATGGTGATATGCCAGAACCGATGACATTACCATCAGAAATGCCAACTCCATCGGATGCGGCAATACCTACGCTTACACCTACACCGAACCCTACAATGACACCGATACCGACAAGAACGCCGGAACCTACAAGAACACCGGCACCTACAAGAGCGCCAGCACCCACGCCGGAACCGGAGCCGGAGTCTGCGCCTACACCTACACCTACATCATTAACGGCGCCTATACTCACGCTAAAGACTTCGCAGGTTACGGTAGGAATTGGAATGGGACCGGCATGGGTAGACGTGATTGAAACACTTTCGGATGATGAAGATAGCTATGATACACTTTTCAGAAATCTGAATGTCAGTAAATATGATATGGACAGGGCAGGTACTTATCAAGTGACTGTTTATACGGAAGACTCGGATGGAAATAAATCCCAGCCGCAGCCGCTTACCATAATTGTTCAGTGACAAAATCTTTATATTAAGATGCAGGAGCATAGATGTGAGAAATAAGCAAAAGAGAGATGCACAAGCAGATTTTGAAAAGGATCTGCTGCTTAATCCGGATAAAGTTAAAAAAAAGAAAAAGCATAAGAGAAAAAAACGCATTATGGCTGTTCTATGTGGACTGGTCGTACTTATTGGAACTGCTCTGGCAGCATTCCAAATTGTACGAGCCATGGGGAAATCCAGCCTGCAGAGTAAAATAAAGGCATCAACACCGGAACTATTGTCCACGAGGGAGCAGGAAGTGGTGACCGATGAGGAACGAAGCCGGTGGCAGGAGGGATGGGTAAAATATCAGAATACCATATATGCTTACAATGAAGATATTATGACATTTCTGTTTATGGGTATTGATAAGAACAGTGATGTAAAAGAAGTGAATGAAGGAACAGACGGAGGGCAGGCAGATGCGTTGTTCTTAGCTGTTATGAATCCCCACGATCATACAATAAAGATAATCGGAATCAACCGCAATACAATGACGGATGTTGATATTTATAATGAAGAAGGCGCTTATGTGACCACGGAAAAGGCCCAGATCGCGGTGCAGCACGGTTTTGGGAACGGTATGGAAAAAAGCTGTGAGTATCAGCGAAGGGCAGTGGAAAAGCTGTTCTATAATCTGCCTATCCATGGGTATGCCGCCATCAATATGAGTGCGATTACTACGATCAATGATGCAGTAGGTGGTGTGGATGTAACGGTATTAGAAGATTTGACAAAAGCAGATAAACTGCTGGTGAAAGATTCGCAGGTGCACTTGATGGGGAAAAGCGCTTTCTGGTATGTAAAATATCGGGACACCAGCGAATTTGGTTCTGCTGATATGCGCCTTGCAAGACAGAAACAGTATCTGAACGCCTTTGTCGGTGCAGCAAAGCAGGCGGCAAAGAAGGATATTACGGTAGTGGTGGAATTGTATCAAGCGATTTCAGCCCAGATGGTGACAGATATCACTTTGAATGAAGCAGCATATTTGGCTCCTATACTGGTGGATTATTCATTCGATGAGGAAGGCTTTTATATGCTGGAAGGGCAGACGGTCATGGGAGATAAGTTTGAAGAGTTTTATGTGGATGAAGATGCCCTGTATGAAATGATACTTGATGTTTTTTATGAGGAAGTGAAAGATGAATAGAAGGATAAGGGCACTTGGAAGTAAATATGTCCTGCTGCTAATAGGAATTTTTATCTGGGCGGTGTTCCTTTTCGGATGCGGAAAGAAAACGGATGAGGAAGCGGAAGATACTAGAGACGTGCAGGAGGCTCAGATGCAGGAAGCATCAGTCGGGGGAGGCATTGGAATTGCAGATGAATCGGCAAAAGATGCATCTGTGGATATGAAAGCGCTTCAGGAGGAAAATCCGGACATTTTTGCGTGGCTCTATGTACCGGATACGGACATTGATGCACCGGTGCTGCAGAGCGCAGAGGCGGATGATTATTATGAGAGTCACAATGCTTATCAGGAAGAAGATGATGGCGGAGCACTTTATACAGAACTTGCGAATCTGAAAAATATGTGTGACTTCAACACTGTGATTCATGGAAAGACATCAAGTGATGGTGAAGAGGGGATGTTTGCAGATTTGTATCGTTTTGCAGATCCAGACTTTTTTGCGGAACATGAAGACGTTTATCTTTACCTTGATGGAAATCTTCTTACTTATACGATTTTTGCCGCTTATGAAAGAGAAAATACCAGCCTGATACGAAGCTATGACTTTACATATGGCGCAGGATGTCAGCAATTCCTAGAAGATGTATACAGTACAAGAGAGATGGGAAAGAACTTGCGGGAGGGATGGGAGGAAATAACGCCCTATCATTTTCTGATTACCCTTACCACACAAAAAGAATCAGATCCGGACAAGCAGTTTGTAGTCATAGCATTGCTTGTAGGAGATGCTGCCGGAGAGATTGACCGCATGGTTGAATGGTAGCGAGTAGTAAATTTTGATGTTTTCATCAGAAGGCATAGCCTGAAGATGTAAATATAAAACCACACTTAGGATACCCGGGATACCGGGGAGAAAGGAGAAATCATCCAATGAAAAAATTAGTCGCATTAGCACTGGCAGGTGCAATGATCTGTGCACTGCCTGTATGTGCAGCGGAAAGTCCTTCTGCAGCGGTAGTTGCATCAACTGCCGAAGCAGCTGCTGCAGCAGGAAAATCTGTAGGGGAATATACCAATAATGCAGTAGTAGAAGTTCCCGGTCTTACAGAGGTAACTCCGCTTGGTCAGGGAGGACATGTCATCATCAACGGTGCACCCAGCAATGTTACTTTCTTTTTGACAAAGCCTTCAGCGGAAGCGGTGACTTCTGCAAAGAGCCAGGCACAAATACTTGGCGGAAAAGTGCTGAATGTTGTAGGAACCACATCACATGTCATGACCAAATTTAGCACAGCCCAGGTAAATTTCTACGCAAAGGGAGTTAAAGCAGGTCAGCTCATTAAAGTTTACCAGTTAATCAATGGTGTATGGGTAGAACTGGAGGTTTCTGAAATTAGAGAAGACCATGTGGTAGTTAACATGACTTCTCATGGAATACTGGCGTTTATCGAAGTTCCGGAAGTAATCGGAACTGCAGAAGAAACGAAAGTAACAACAGATCCTAGAACAACAGAGCCTAGAACAGCAGGAACTAAAGAAATCGTAGAAAGTAAAGTAACAAGCGAAGCTGAGAAGACGGAAGAGGTTAAAGCAGCAGACGAAGCTGAAAAGACGGAAGAAGTTAAAGCAACAGAAGAAGTGAAAGAGACAGAAGAAGCTGGCGTAACAGCAGGGGCTGTAAATTAGAATTATCTACAAAGCAGTACAAATCTTTCCGAGTGTGGGGATACGCGCACTGCCGCGTCTGCGGCAGTGCGTTGAAAAAGAAGCTACTTATGGGATGAAATAAAAAGAGATACATACATGATGTGCAAGAATGAGCGGGTGGAGAAGAACAGTGAATGTTTTGTATGCAAGTGATAATAATTATGCAGACATAATGGGAATATCAATTTTTTCATTGCTTGAGAATAATCAGGATATGGACGATATTCGTATATATATCATTAATGACAATATTTCGGATGACAACTGTAAAAAGATAGAAAATATTTTCGAAACCTATGGCAGAAAAATGCCAATATGGAAAAAAGTAAAAGGAATCAATGAAGCCTTACAGAGGGAAGCATATAAAGACAGATTTTCGCAGGTGCAGTTTGCAAGGCTTTTTCTTGAGGAAATTATAGATAATGAAGATGACAAGGTATTGTACTTAGATTGCGATGCCATTATTAACGATACACTAGAGGAGCTTTGGAATATGCCTTTGGAGGAAAATAGGGGCAGTGTTGACAGATGTTTTTAGTCCGCTGTATAGAAAAAATATAGGTCTAGAAAAGAATGATTTAATGTCGGTAAATATTTATTCTGAACAGGAGAATGAAAGTGCTAAGGAGACACCTTGTATTTAAAGAGTTGTGGATGGATTATAAGAAGAGATTGCCATGGAATGAAAAAATCCAGTAAGAAAAAAGGAGAAGGTTGAAAAACATTAAAACAAACCAAAATTATGACGTAGATACAAAAAGAAGATTAACGTAGAATATTCTCACTATTAATTTGACATGATGCAGCTGCACATCAATACCAAAAGGTTGGGCGTGACTGATATGGATGATGGGATACCTTTTTATAAAGAGATTGCATCATAGAAATGTGGAAATACAAACCTTTTTCATAACGTTTTGTGCTTTGAGCGAAGCGAAAGGAATGGGTATAAAAAATGGAAGATGGCATGTACAAAGCTTTCAAGAAGGATACCATATAAAGTAGAGTTGGTCTGTTTGGGAATATTGCAGGTATGTGTGTGGTCTGCTTATGGCAGATGGAAATATGCTAGGAGAATCTGATTTGAACAGTGAAATGAGCCATGCGAAAATCAGACCGCTCACGTTGGATGAACTTAGGAATATAGTCTATATCATAAGAATTTCGCTATATTAGGAAGGCTTATTTGTATGAAAAAATTTATAGGTTATACAACGGGGCTATGACATGTTTCGCATAGGACACCTAAATATAATTCGCAGAGCTAAAGAGTAGGGCGACTATTTGAACGTTGGTGTCAGTACTGATTTTAATGCAAAGGGAGTAAAAGCAGGACGGATTATCAAAGTTTACCAGATGATAAATGGACAGTGGGTAGAACTTACCGTAGCCGAAATCTGGGAAGACCATGCGGTAGCCACTATGACTTCTCAGGGAATATTGGTCTTTATTGAAGTGCCTGCAGCTCAGTAATATATATCCTCCTCTTTGAGTGAAAAAGTATTACGGACAGATTGCAAAATAAAAATTTGATTAGTCATGCATGATTAATTGTAGGCGGAGTTGTTTTTAAAGCGATATTTGCTAAAGTTCTATAATTCCGGGTGTGGGGATTACACACTGTTGCAGATGCATCAGTGTGCTTGAAAAACAGATGTTGTAACATAGTATCGTAAAATATTTGAGAAAACAGTGGGATAGAAAAGTATGAAGTACCGGATTATGAGTTTGAACACAGTTATGAATAAAGATCCTAAACTAGGCGGGCTTTCATTTGTAGAGAGCGAGAAGGACATTCCTTTTGCAATTAAGCGTATATACTGCATATACAAAACAGAAGAATACCAGCATAGAGGGTTCCACGCCCATAAGAAAAACTGGCAGTTTCTATTCTGTCCATATGGGGCAATTGATATTATTTTGACAGATGGAGAAGAAACGCAAACAATTACATTGGATGACCCGTCAAAAGGACTAGTGCTTAATCCGGGACTTTGGAGAGAGATGGTCTGGAAGCATGATGACTCTGTGCTTTGTGTGGCTGCTTCTGAATACTATGACCCAGATGATTATATTCGCAGTTATGATGAGTATTTACAATATATGAAAAACGCTTCTTGCAAATGAGAAGTTTATTCTATGTAATAGAAAATAGTAAGGAGCAGGAGAAAATGATAATCCAATCTGTGGTTCTGAAGAGAACTTTTGACTTATATAAGGAAGAATATGAAGAAGCAGCACTTCGGGCATTGCATTCAGGGTGGTATGTCTTGGGCAGGGAAATGGAGGAGTTTGAGGAGGAGTTCGCAGAATATATGGGGGTAAAGCATTGTGTGGCTTTAAACTCAGGTACAGATGCATTAATATTGGCTTTACGGGCATTGGGAATTCAGTCAGGCGATGAGGTAATTGTACCGGCAGGTACATATGTTGCTACGGTTATTGGCGTGACGGAAAATGGCGGAACACCTATATTTGTCGATATGGATGATTGCATGGAGATTGATGCGGATGCCATTGAGGCAAAAATTACAGACAGAACCAAGGCAATTCTCCCGGCACATCTTTTTGGACAGTGCAGCCGGATGGACAAGATTGTGGAACTAACAAAGAAATACAATTTGAAGCTTGTTGAGGATTGTGCGCAGTGCCACGGTTCTGCATATGATAAAAAGCTTGCAGGAACTTTTGGGGATATTGGATGTTTCAGTTTCTATCCTACAAAGCCGCTTGGAGCTTTAGGAGATGCCGGAGCAGTCATTACGAATGATGATGATCTTGCCGAGAAGTTGCGGCTTCTTCGAAATTATGGCAGTAGGGTAAAATACTATAACGAGATTAATGGTGTAAACAGTCGCATGGACGAAATTCAGGCAGCAGTATTGAAAGTGGGTCTTAAGCATCTTGACGAGGGAAATAAAAGCCGCAGACGCCAAGCACGAATATATATGAGCGGAATAAAAAATCCTAAAATTGTTATACCACCGGTATACGAGAAGGTCTTTCATGTTTATCATTTGTTTCCAGTACTGACGAAGGATAGAGATGATTTTCAGGACTATTTGTCTGAAAACGGCATAAAGACCCAGGTGCATTATCCGATTCCGCCCTATATGGCAGATTGTTATAAGGACTGGGGCTATGCTTGGAGTGATTTTCCGAACGCAGAGCGGTATGCTAGACAGGAGGTATCGCTTCCTATATATGCCGGGCTTCCGGACAAAGAGCTGGAGTATGTGATTGATGTAGTTAACAGGTATTAAATGTTAATGTGAGATATTCACATGAGGGAGGAGTGAAGTATCATGAGAACGGTGGTTCTTGTGACTGCGATTGGAACAGCAACATCATCAACGATTGTTTTAAGGCTTAAGGAGTCTATGAGATACCATATTATCGGAGGAGATATTTTTGAGAAGAATCAGGTAGCTACAGCAAAGGATGTGGATGAGTTTTACACGTTTCCGTCAGCAATAAATGAGTTTGATTTGTACATAAATTTTGTTATCTCATTCTGTAAAGAGCACAATGTTAAATATTATTTTGCTTCAATAGATGAAGAAATTGCGAATTTATCCAATAATAGAGAGAAATTTGAAGCTATAGGTGTCTCGCTTTGTATACCGAACCATAACTTGGTTATAACGTGTCATTATAAGGATATTTTTAGTGATTGGGTAAAGGAAAATATTCCGGAGATATTTATAAAACGATATGAGAGTTTTTCCGAAGTTGAAGATATGGAGTTCCCACTGTTTTTGAAACCAATTGAAGGCAGAGCAAGCTTGGGATGTCGGAAGATAGTAAATCGAAAGGCGCTGGATGAATTGAAAAATATGGGGATGGATGAGGAAGGCTTTATTATCCAGGAATATATCGAAGGTGAAATAATTACTGTTGATTTAGTTCGGAATGCAAATACCGGTCAGAGCATGCAGATACAGAGGGTTGAAGAATTGCGTAATTCCAACGGTTGCGGTATTGCAGTGAAGATTATTAATGATTTCAGATTAACTGAAATTTGTAATCGGTTAATGGTAAAGTTGAACCTTAATGGTGTTGCTAATGCAGAGTTTTTTAGGGAGGGCAGCCAATATAAAATTATAGAAATCAATCCTCGTTTTTCTGCCGGTGCAAGCTTCTCATGTCTGGCAGGCTGTAATGTGGTTATCGCAGCATTAGATATTGCCGAGGGAAATGAGTTTAAGCTGGGTGAACCTAAAATAGGGATGCATCTTGCGAAGCGCTATGAAACTTATTGCATGGACTGAACGAGATAAGCTGATAGAATAATTGAGATTAAACACTCATGTAAAAATAGTAAAGTTCAGGTAATGCTTATCGAGGAGAGAAAGTGTATGGAACAGATAATCGGAAATTTTAATCTTGTATCAAAAGAAGAGGAAGAGGCAGCGCAATTTTTGCGGGAAAAAAACTTACAGCATAAAAATGATACATCTCCCAAAGTAATTCCCAGAGATTCCTTTTATACAAAATATGGAAAGCGCTTTTTGGATTTTGTGATAGCTTTGCCGATTTTTATTATTCTCCTTCCTCTTAATGTGCTTTTGGGAGTCTGCACTTTATTTGATGTGGGTCTGCCTGTTTTTTATAGGCAGACACGGGTGGGAAAGGATGGAAAAACGTTTACATTGATAAAATTTCGAAGTATGAATAATAAAATGGATTCTGATGGAAATCTGCTTTCACCGATTTTGCGAGTTACAAAATTTGGAAGGTTTATGAGGAAATGTTCACTTGATGAACTGCTGAATTTTTGGTCAGTTCTGAAAGGGGATATGTCCATCATCGGACCAAGACCACAGCCTGTATTTATTTATGAAAGAATGTGTGATCGTCATAAAATGAGAACGGTACTTAGACCTGGGCTCGAATGTCCAAGAGTTATTCATGTGCCGGGCGAGGAGGTGTGCAAATATCAGAGAACTTTTGAAAATGATGTATGGTATGTAGAAAATTGCAGCCTGAAATTAGATATAAAGATGGTCTGGATGCTTGTAAGGATGGTTTTTTCTTTTAAAAAAAGAGGTCAGCAGGCTTTAGGAAAGGGTATAAGCTATTTTGTTGGATATACAGAAGAGGGGATTGCTATAGGGATGAACAGCTATAGGGAATTAATGAGATATAGAGAATGAATATATAGGGGAGATGGTAACATCAAGATGCATATGGACTAAGGGAGAGAAAAATGGTCAAGGCTGATTTAAGAGGAAAGAAATTGCTATTGATAGGAGGGCTTAATAATACGGTAGATCTTATTGATCTTGCTCATAGAAATGGGGTAACGGTTGGTATTGCTGATTATAACAAGAATACATATGCTAAGAGCTTGGCCGATTATACATATGATGTGAGTGCCTATGATGAGGATGCCTTGGTAAAACTCTGTAAAGTTGAGCGGTTTGATGGAGTTATCACTGCATTTAATGAGCGGCTGGGTCCGATTGTCAGCAAATTAGCTGACCGATTGGGGGTGTATGTACCGTATACAGTAGAACAACTCCAGATGAGCACGAATAAAAAATTTTTTAAGCACATGTGCCAGCAGTATGGGGTTCCTGTTCCGCAAGAATATATTATTCGGAGTGTTGAGGATATCTACAGCGAAGACATGGATTTCCCTGTTATTGTTAAGCCGGTAGATAGTGCAAGTTCTATTGGGGTTACGCCATGCTATACACCTGAAGAACTTGAAAAGGGGTTCAAGAAAGCAAAAAAAATGTCAAAATCCGGGGATGTGATTGTAGAGCAGTTCCTGCCATATGATGAGATTAATCTCACTTATATCGCACAGAAAGGTGACATTCAGCTTGCCGCTATTCATGATCGTTACTTTAATACAGAACAGGAGAGTGCGACGAAAGCTCCCGATTTGTATATTTACCCAAGCAGATATACGGATTTGATATTGAATATCTATAATGAAAGTATTGTTGCAATGTTAAAGGGAATTGGCGTTAAAAATGGCTCTCTTTTTATTCAGGCAATCATCAAGGGAGAGCAGCTTTATTGTTACGAGGCAGGAATGCGGCTGAACGGTTGCAAGACTTATCAAATTCTGGAATATGAGAATGACTATAATACGTTTGAACATCTTATGGAATTGGCACTGACAGGAAGTATGGGAGAGCATGTAAAATTTAATCCGAAATTTAAACGATGGTATGCAACGCTGAATGTTCTCGGAAGACCAGGGGCCACTATTGCACAGGTTAGAGGAGAAAAGGCATTGAACACATACCCATGGCTTATTCATATTGCGAGGAGGGACAGGATAGGGCACACTATTCCGGCAGATTCCGCGGGCACACTTGTCCAGGATACCACGAGGATTCATCTTTATGCGGATACGAAGAAAGAACTGATTGAACGTATTGATAAGGTAAATGAATTGTACCAGATGTTGGATAGTGATGGAGAGAACATCATACTGAAGCCTCATGACACAAAAGAAGTGTATGAGGGGTTAAATTATGAGTTGTAAACACTCTGAAAAATAGAGTGCGGATAGGAGAAACAGATGGAAGGCAAAGCTGTCATATGCTCAGTCGGTGATTTAATGCTCTGCGATTCACCACTATATGTCAGCGAGGGGCGGGAGCAGCATATTTCAAAACAAAGGGCGAATTTTCGGGGGCTGCGAGGAGAACTGCCAATCTGTTGATATTGTGATTGGAAATTTAGAGAGTGTACTTTATGAACCGAGGCATAGAAACCTTTCGGAGCTTCAGATGTCAAGCAGTATGGAGATAATAGAGGAAATCAAGGATGCTGGCTTCAATATGCCTAATATAGCCAATAACCCCTGTCTCCAGTATGGGACAGTTAGTTTTCTAAACACAAAATCTATGTGTAGTAAAGTTGGGATGTGTTTTACGGGGATGAAGAATGAACTGGTATGCTAAATAGAAGTGAATGGGCTTTTGTTTGCATTCCTTTCGCTTTGCCTTTATACAGAGTTTTATCATTCGGAGGATACTCAATACGAGGGTAGCATAGCTCGTGTGTTTCAGAAGGTTGAAGCCTTGAAAAAGAAGAATAGCAGACAAATTGCTATTTTGTCCGTACATTGGGGGATGAGTTTGCGACCTATCCATCAAGCACGCAGATTGAACTGGCACATTTGCTTGCTGATCATGGTGTTGATATTGTTCTGGGACATCATTCGCATGTATATCAGGGGATAGAGAATTATAAGGATTCGCGCATCCTTTATTCCTAAGTTAATTTTGTGTCAGATATGCTGCCGCAAATGTGCAAAAGAACTGCTATGGCAAAGATAACCATAAAAATAGAGGGCGGCACAAAAAGTATTATCTATGAGGTGTTGCCCTACTATATCAATGATGACTTTATCCCTGAACGCACTAAGGGGGGATGGTTTGCAGACAGGAAGAAATGAAACGGGCTATGAACAACGAAATTTCGAACGAGAAATAAATGCAGATGGTAAATGCAAACCATAAAGCCTGCCACAACATATTTCGTGACAGGTTTGTAAAGGGCTTCTTTGGTTATAAATTGAACATTTCTGGTGAAATGATATATTTATTTCTAGTGAGAAAAATGAAAAAGGAACTAGGAATCTGGACGAAGCGTTTTGGCCTTGATGAGGCATTTCTTTCGGCAAAAGATGATTTAGCGCTACACTTCGATTAGCGGATTGTGAGAAAAAGAGCTGGCGGGAGGTGTATGTTCTGGGGAGGATGAAATGAAAAGAATATTGATTACGGGTGCCAATGGTTTTTTGGGGGGGAGAGTAACTAAACAGTTAATCAATAACACAAATTATGATATAGTCACAGTTGCTTCATCTGAAGACAAAGTGACAGACATGATTGCACGAGAGGGAATAACGCAGGCGAATCGGCTTCACTTCCTTTCTAATCAAATGCTTCTGGATTCAGATACTGTATTGACTAATGTGTACGGAGCGATTCATCTGGCTTTTGCAAGACGTGCATGTCCGGCAGAGGACATTGCTTCAAGCTTGAATTTTGCATCCGCAGTCTTTAAGAAACTGGCGCAATCGAACATCAACAGGGTAATCAATCTTTCAAGCCAAGGTATATATGGGAATACAGAAGACTTCCGGACCGAGCAAACACCTCCAGCTCCGACAAATCATTATACAATGGCAAAGTATGCGTCAGAAGTAATATTTAATACTTACTTTGAGAATTCAGATGTTCCGAATTACACAAATATGCGTCTTGACTTGGTTGTACAAAGTCAAAATCTTGTGCCAGCACTGTGCAGACAGGCAAAATCTGGGAAAATACAATTGAAGGGTGGAGAACAGAGATTTTCCTTTATAGATGTTGAAGATGCTGCTTCAGGTGTTGTGTTTATGTTAAATAGTTCGGATGGCTGGGAAAAAGTCTACAATTTGGGATGGAATAGAAAAAGATATAAATTGCCAGAAGTGGCAGAAATTGTAGCAGATGTTGCTGTAGAGCATGGATATACGCGCCCGGAAATTATTCTTGATAAGCAGGACATCAGCCTGTGGGCGGGAATGGATTCTTCCAGATTTATTATGCATACAGGATGGCAGCCGAGAATAGATATGCATGATATGACAGAGCAAATTTTTATGGTAAGCTAGTTTTTGGAGGTTTTAATATGGATGCATCAATTAATAGATCTGTCAAGGTGCTTCAAGTAACAATTGGAGATGGAAGCTATGGAGGTATAGCGAGTTTCTTGTATTCATATTATTCTCATATCGACCGCGCAAAAGTACGATTTGATTTTTTATACTGTGGCAGAAATTCAATAATATCAAAAGCCGATACACCGGTTTTAAAGGATTCTAAAGTTACTGCATTCAATGTTTTGAAAACGAATGGCAACGGGATAAATGAGTATAGGAGATTTGTTAAGGAACTAAGAAAGTATTTCACGAAAAATCATTATGACGTAGTTCATCTGGATACAACCAATGTTTTTCTTTGTGTATGCGTTCAATATGTTTTACATGGCAGGTCAAAGATTATTATTCATTCTCATAATGGGAAAGCAACGGTACGGTATGGGAATTCAATAAAAAGATTTTTAAAAGGCATAACAAGGTATCCATGTAAAAAATATATGATAAGTAAAGGGGATTATTATTTTGCTTGTTCAAATGCTGCTGGAGAGAATTTATTTGGAAAGAAGCCATTAAATACAAAAAAGTATCGCTTGATAAAGAATGCAATTGATATTTCAAAGTATACATTTAATCCGTCTGTTAGAGAAGAGGTGAGGGAAACTGATAAATTCGTTTTCGGTCATGTTGGACGTTTTACAAAGCAAAAAAATCATGAATTCCTAATTCGTTTGTATGCCAGGATTCATGAGATGATTCCTAAAAGCGAATTGTGGCTAATTGGAGAAGGAGAACTTTATGAAGATATCAGAGCCCAAATAAATTGCCTTGGCATAGAAGACAGCGTTGTGATGTGGGGGGGAAGTAGAGATGATGTTGCTGATTTGATGCAGGGAATGGATATGTTTATTTTCCCATCATGGTATGAGGGACTTTCTATTGTAACAATTGAAGCTCAGGCAGCAGGACTTCCTTTAGTTACATCAGATAGTATTTCGCCAGAGCATAAAATAACAGATTTGGTGTATTTCCTTCCGTTGGAGAAAGGCACAGATTATTGGGCAAATGAAATAAAGAAAATTAAAGATAATCTGCCTGAGAGGCGGGATACAAGCGCAGAAGTGATTGCGGCTGGATATGAGATTAATCAGGCGGCAAAAGAACTGGAAGAATTTTATATAAATCTTATCAATAAGAAGAAGTAGAGTGAAAGATCATGAATGAGATATCAAGCCGGATGCGGCAACCAAGTGTTCGAACCAGCATCATAATAAGAAAGTCTGACCTTATAGGATGGTGGTACGTTGTACTTTTTATAATGTTTTATCCGTCATTTGTTTTGCGCGTAGTTGATATACCGTATTGGGGATATTTTTGTTATGTGACAATATTAATAAATGACATTTATATTGTTTATACAAGGAGAAAGATCACGAGTCCTACAGTATGGAGCGCTGTATTGTATGGATATTTTCTTATGGTGACGCTTATAGTTAACGCTGACGAGATATTTAATTGTCTGCTTAGGACTTTTTTGGCAGTATCTTTTGTAATGACAGTTGAATATATGTTTGAAAAATACAAAGAAAAAAGAACAATTAATTTCCTCATGAGAACCATGGAGGTATTCAATTATTTAAACCTCCTAAGTATGATTTTATATCCTGCAGGAATGCGTAAGGTTGTTACTAATGGCATATATGAAGAAATTGTAAAGGTAGAAGATGGAGCTGTTAGGACTAGTCAGCGCGTTTTATGGCTTCTAGGACATCAGTCAATAATGGTTAGATTTACTTTACCATCGATATGTATTGCATTGCTTGTGATTAATATGAATGGGAGGCAAATTAAGGGGAATTTCAGGAGCATTGCTCTGATTGTCGTATGTGTAGTGGAAACTATAATAGCAAACTCGGTTGGAAATTATTTGGTTTTGTTTGTATTTTTATCTTTTATGGTGTTGTTCCATTTCAGAGGAAGAATTAAGTCGTGGATGGTTTACCCTTGGATTGCCTTAATTTATGCATTCTTCTTCACATCCTCTAGCGAACTGAACATTTTAACACTTCTTTCAAACTTAATGAATCGAAGAGTGCTGCTATCAGCAAGAGTGACGATTTGGTTAAATACGCTAAACGCTTGGCTTGAAAAACCAATTTTTGGATGGGGATATATCAATGAAAATAGCACATACATAAGACAATTATTGTCATTAGGAAATCCACATTCGACCTATCTGTGGGCGTTATTTGAAGGTGGTGTTATAGGTCTGGTTTTACTTGTCATTTTTATACAGCGCTTTTCAAAGCAACTGCAGAATTGTTGGAACAGCAAGAATGCCAGAATAATATATGCTGCTTTTATAAGCATATTGATAGCGATGGTTGATGATGATTACATTTTTAGATTTCCGCAGATATTGATAATTTTTATTCTTGTGTATCATATTCCGTCATTTGCAAAGTATGATTTATAATGTATCAGGAGATTTGATAATGAGTAGAATTTTTTTTCTGACAAACCATGTGTGTGTAGGAGAGTCTGGAGGGGGGCATGGCGTTGAGTTCCGGTTACATCAGGCTGATATTAAATACAATTTGTTTGACTGTGATGTTATTTATATTTTTGGCGACCGTGTTATTGAAGGAAAGGCTGCCACAGGGGATTTTAGAGAAACGAAGGATCAGCCGAAGAAATCTGATTTTCGCCTAGGTATAAGAAAGTTCATACCCAGTTTTTTCAGGATATTAAAATTGAAAAAGATGGATGAGAAAATATCGGCATATTTGAAAACGCTTGACGGTAAGTATTCATTTTGTGATGATGATATCTTTATCTTCCATGATGTAAAAATAGCAAGACCTTTTTTGGAGCATTATCAGTTTAGTAAGACTGCGCTTGTTTATCATATGCAGGGAAGCATTTATAATGAATGGCGTGCTGATACAGGTTTTAATTCTAAGATGATGCAGAAGTATTATGACATGATGTTTTGGGAGATAGCTCGGGGCATCAGATATCTGTGTTTCCCGTCTCGTGGGTCAGAAGAAAGTCTGGTTGCATCTGCACCGGAATTACAGGATGCCGTTGATGCTGTTGAAAAAAAATATTTATACAACGGAGTTTTTTGCCCGCCTGTCAGTAAAAATGAGTTTCCAGATTGGATAAAGGAGCTGGCTTCTTTTGATGGGTATATATTTATCACAGTTGCGGTTTTGAATCAATCGAAAGCGGTTGAACGGATACCTCAATACATTTCCGCACTTAAGAAAATCGGTCAGAAAGTCAAATGGATACTTATTGGAAACGGTGTTAATGCTGGGCTTGTACAGGAGAGGATTAGCAAGTGCGGGATTGAAGAAGAAGTCATATGGAAAAAGGGTAATGTCAAGCATTCTGAACTGATGCAGCTGTTTTCTATTACGGACTTTTATATTTTATTCCACAAGTATTCGATTTTTGATCTATCAACGTTGGAAGCGATGCATTATGGAAACATTCCAGTATTGACGCCTGTTGGTGGAAACAAAGAGATGATTATTGAAGATAATGGTGTTTTTGTCTCAGACTTTGGCGATGTGTCAGGCCTTATGCAAGTCATCAATGACGGAAGGCTTGAAGACCTCGCAGAAAAGAACAGAGAAATAAAGAGAAGGCTTTTTGATGAGAAGGCTTTCTTACATAGATACGTGGAACTTTGTGATGATTTGACACAATAGTGTATGTGATTATTATGAGCCAAAAACTGATGCTGTAGGTGTGATTTGGAGGTAATGCTGTGGGCAGCAAGAAATCTTTGATTAGGAATTCTATTTACAATGTGCTATATAAAACATTGAATATTGTTTTTCCGATGATTACTTCCATGTATGTTGCACGCATACTGGCGGCGGACAGTATAGGGAAGGTTGCAGCTGCTCAGAACATAGTATCTTATTTTACACTTCTTGCAGCCATGGGAATTCCGACGTATGGTGTTAAGTTGATTGCACAGTATACCGATAAGAGCATGGAATCCAGTAAAGCATTTTCTGAGCTTTTTCTGATTAATTTTATATTAAGCGTGTTTTGCAGCATAGCATATTATTTATTGATCTTCACAGTAGGCTACTTTGATGGGAAGGAGTTTCTTTATGCTGTCTGCGGATTAAATATCATTTTCAATGTATTTAATGTGGACTGGTTTTTTCAGGGGATACAGGAGTATGGATACATTGCGCTCCGGAGTTTTTTGTTCAAGTGCCTTTCCCTGTTGACGCTCGTCCTTCTGGTGCGCTCTTCAGGGGATTATATCCTTTATGCGTTGATAAGTTCGGGTGCTCTTGTTGGAAATTATATTTTTAATATAGTAAGAATTAGAAGATATGTTTCTTTTTCTTTTAAGGGTTTACATTTTGATGATCATCTGCGGCACATATTTACGCTTTTTATTGCGACAATAGCTGTAGAAGTCTATGTTCTTGCGGACACGACAATGCTGGATGTTTTGTGTGATTCCGCAATTGTAGGATATTATACAATATCAATGCGGGTGATAAAAATTGTAAGAAGCCTGGTGGTGGCTGTATCAGCCGTATTTTTGCCACAGTTGAGTTTTTATTATTTCAATGGGGAGAGGGAAGAGTTTTCCAAATTGGTTAACAGGGGAGCACATATTCTGATTGTAATGTCAGTGCCGGCGGCTCTTGGATTATTATTGGTGGCAAATGAGGCTGTGCTTGTGTTTTTTGGTTCCGGATTTTCAGAATCGATTTTTACTATCCAAGTACTTGCCATATCTATTGTGACTGTAGCATTGAGTAATTTTACTGGATTACAGATTTTGGTCACTATCGGAAAAGAAAAAATCACAACAATTTCAACCATTTGGGGAGCACTGATTAATATAACATTAAATTATTTTCTAATCCGATCGTATCAGCACAATGGCGCAGCGATTGCTTCTGTGATAACAGAGGGCCTGGTGATGACTATTCAGTTGGTTTTAGCAAGGAAATATTTTAAATTCAAATTTGGCTGGATGAAGATACTGCTGGCAGCAAGTTGCATGGTGGCTTCGGTGATTATTATAAAGCAGATTTCCTGCCCGCTTATTTTGAAGTTAGCTTTGTCATGCTGTATAGGGACCGCCGTGTACGTTGTTGCACTTATCATAGTTAGGGATGAATTTGTATTAAGTGCTTTGAATGTCATGCGTAGAAAATTTGCCAAATGACAATGCGATAATAGACTCTCGGAATCTTGAGCCATCCGACCAAGATTCATCGGTCGGATGAACCATACAAAGTAAATACAATCCAGAATGGATATGACAAGTAATAAACGACAGAAAAATGGGCTCTTCAGGGATAATGGTGGGTGAAAAACACCCACAACCCCAGTGTTTATG
>CAYOED010000010.1:0-63589 GCA_964402925.1 uncultured Lachnospiraceae bacterium
CGGAAAATTTGAGGTTCCCAGGCAGGCTATAACGGAATTTACCTTTCAAAGCTGACTCTGCCAAAATTGAGTTGTTTTTTTACATATCGTATGGTAAGATGGTCTAGTGTGAATGTAAAGCTATGTTTAATATAGTGCTGCATAGTTAACAGGAAATAATCTAATAATATAAAATTGATTGAAAATAGATATGAGGAAACATTTTATTTTAAAATGTTTCCTCATATATTAAGGATAACTCAAAAGGGGAAAATATTAAAAAGAGCAGATTCCATCAGGAGATGAAATGTGTAAGTGGGCACAGGCAGAAGAGTTGTTTGAACTGCCTAGAGTACAAGAGTGTGCGTTAATGGGGATGCATTAAATATTATATATGGGAGCTTGGCGCTTTATATGAGTAATGAAGAAAAACAATATTATATGACAGAAGAGGAATTAAAACAGCTTCAGATAGTTCAGCAGGATTTAATTCGGGAAGTGAAGCGGATTTGTAAAAAATGTGGTATTCATTTCAGTATGGTAGGAGGAACCATGCTGGGAGCAGTCCGTCATAAGGGATATATACCGTGGGATGATGATGCTGACATTGGGTTTCTCAGAACTGAGTATGAAAAATTTCGCGAAGCCTGTAAGACAGAGCTGAATCATGAAAAGTATTATATGCAGGATTTGAGAGATACGGAAGGATATCGTTGGGGGTACGGAAAGCTTCGCAGAAAAAACACGGAATTTGTTCGATTAAATCAGGAGTTTATGCCGTTTGAGAAGGGGATATCTATAGATCTAATGCCATTTGACAATGTCCCTGATTTTTGGCTTGCAAGGCGGATGCATTTTTTTTGTTGTTTTATATTTCGCAAATTATTTTGGGCGGAAGTAGGATGCCATAGTGAAAAAAAACAATGGTTGCGGCTGATTTATAGGCTGATGAGTTGGATACCGATGAAAGCGGTTGTCAAAAGATATCAGAAATTTATTGATGCCGGGCAAAGAAAAAAGACACAGTTGGTTCGGATACTGACATTTCCCACACCGAAGGGGGTGTATGGATATGAAAGAGACTGGTATACGCATTTAAAGATGTATCCATTTGAGGATATGCAGCTTCCGGGGGCAGAGGATTACGATGGGTATCTCCGTGTAAAATATGGGAATTATATGGAGATGCCGCCAGTTGAAAAACGTAAGGTTCATCCAATCTCAAAACTAAAATTGCCTGAGGAGTAATGTAAGGTGGAAGAGAAAAAAAAGTATAAAATCGGATATACAGATGGTGTATATGATTTGTTTCATATAGGGCATTTGAATATGATTCAAACGGCGAAAAAATATTGTGATTATCTGATCGTGGGAGTGCACGGAGATACTGTGGTGGAAGAATATAAGCACCACAGACCGATTATCAACGAAAACGACCGCAGGAGAATTATAGAATCGATTAAGGGCGTTGACAGGACGGAAATCAATAGATTTCGGGACAAATTGCAATTATGGGAATTGTATCATTTTGACGTGGTCTTTATTGGTGATGACTGGAAAGGCACGGAGCGGTGGAACAAGTTTGAAAAGCTACTTGCTGGCGTCGGCGTGGACGTTATTTATGTTCCTTACACGAGAGGAATTTCCACTACAGAGATAAGGGAAAAAATCATGAATGGAGATAGTTTATGAATCAGAGGATGAAACTGGCGGTTACGATGGGTGACCCAGCAGGAATTGGTCCGGAAATCATTGTAAAGGCATTAAGCCATATAGAGATTTATCAAGAGTGTATTCCGGTCGTGATAGGAGACCGTGCAGCAATGGCAGATGCCATTCGATTCTGCAATCTGCCCATAGAATTAAGAGAAGTGCTTGATGTATCGGAGGCAAAGGGCGAGTTTGGAAAGATTGATTATATCAACCTGAACTATCTGCAACCGGATGGCTGGGAATATAAAAAGAATAGTGCAGCGTGCGGAGAGGCATCCTTCCAATATGTCATATATGCGATTAAGCAGGCAATGGAGAACAAGGTGCAGGCAGTCGTTACCGCACCAATCAGCAAAGAGTCCATCAATATGGCGGGGTATCATTACAGCGGTCACACGGAAATCTTTGCAGACTATACTCAAACGCAGGATTTCGCCATGTTACTTGCCAGTAAGTCATTGAGGGTGATTCATGTTTCCACACATTGTTCTTTACGAGAAGCCTGCGACAGGGCAAAAAAGGACAGGGTATTGAAAGTAATTCGGTTTGCTCAGGAGGGGATGAGGCAGTTAGGTTATCAGCATCCCAAAATTGTGGTTGCCGGCTTGAATCCTCACTGTTCGGAGAATGGGCTGTTTGGAACAGAGGAAGAAAACGAAATCGTGCCAGCAATCGAGGCGGCAAGAAAAGAAGGAATAGATGTTGCTGGACCAGAGTCACCGGACACAGTATTTGTGAAATGCCAGGCGGGACAGTATGACATCGTGGTTGCTATGTATCACGATCAGGGACATATTCCATTGAAACTGAGTGGATTTAAGTACGATTTGCAGAAAGATAAATATGAATCGGTAAGCGGAATTAACTGTACGATTGGATTGCCTATTGTCAGAACTTCTGTTGATCATGGAACTGCATTTGGCAAGGCAGGAGAAGGCAGGGCAAATGAGGAAAGTATGATGGATGCTATTTTTGCAGGAGTGAAGATGGCGGAGAATAGAGGTATGAACTGAAGGATAGGAGGTTTTTATGAAATTAGTGGTCTGGGGATTGGGTTTTAGGGGAAAGAAACTTGTCGATTGTCTTGGTGATCAATATGTCGCAGCAATTATAGATTCAGATACTGATAAGATTGGACAGGAATATAAAAAAATAAAAGTAATCTCTTTAGATAAATACATGGAGGATTATCGGACATTACCAATTATAATTACGCCAGCCTACCAAATTAAGACAGAAATAAGTCAACAACTAATGGATCAAAATATTTTTCATTTTGTTTTTAGTAGTGAGCTTCCGTCAAATATACATTATAGTAGTAAATTGGGATTGGATTGTTATTTCGATATAATAAAAACGTCAACATTGATTTACTTATATGGAGTAAATGCATTTTCTATTATTTTATACTTTATGTTAGAGAAGTATAGCTCAAATATCACTTTTGTTATAGAAGAAGATACTGTTAAAAAAAATCAAACTGCAATTATTGAAAAATTGAATCTCAAGACTGTAAATATAAAATCTATTGAAAATATCAGTGAACCTGTTTATATTACAACACATGAGAGAATATCAGATATTAGAGAAAAATTTAAAAAAAATAATGTGGTTGATGTATTTCGATATGCAGATTCAAGAGAAGAATATTGGAATTTAGAGTTGAAAAAGTTTCATAATTTATATATTGATAAACAACGCTGCTTTATTGTTGCAACAGGTCCGAGTTTAACGAGTTCTGATTTAGATACGTTAATGGAGAATCAGGAGTTTTGTTTTTCGGTCAATAGTATGTGTAAAATAGAAACCAGATGGAAACCGGATGTTTATGTAGTATTAGATGGTAAGTTTTTTTTGGAGAATCAAGAAGAAATTAGAAATTATAATTGTGCAATTAAGTTTTTGCCAGATGATACTGTTGAATTAAAACAACAGAAAAAAGATGGAGAATATATGATACACCGTGATACAGCGGACGCTTATGATGTGATGGAATTTTCGGAGGATATTACACGAATAGTGAATTCAATGGGAACCGTTACAGTAGGATGCATACAAATTGCAGTATACATGGGTTTTAAGGAAATATACTTGCTGGGGACGGATTGTAATTATACTTTGGGTTCTACAGGAAATCATTTTGGTGGAGATGATAAGCCGGATATGATAGACCATTCAATATTATCGATGCTGAAAGGATATCAGACATGTCGGGATTATGCTGATGCTCATGGCATCAAAATATACAATGCTACTCGAGGCGGTATGCTGGAAGTGTTTGAACGTGTAGATTTCGACTCACTTTTTGCGACAACTAAAATATAAAATGCTGAAAGATTATTTCATAATTTAAAAGAGAGGAATGATTTATACATAGATGAATAAAGTAATTGCAATCATACCAGCAAGGTATCAATCAAGCCGTTTTCCGGGAAAGCCTTTAGCGCAGATAAATGGTAAACCGATGATCCAGTGGGTTTATGAGAGGGTAAGTAGTATTCAAAAGATTTCTCAAACATATGTTGCAACGGATGACGAACGAATAGCTGAATGTGTTCAACAGTTTGCTGGAGAGGCAATAATGACATCTGCAAAGCATGAGAGTGGCTCTGATAGACTTGCTGAATGTACAGAAATTTTAAAGCTAAATGAAGATGATATTATTTTGAATATCCAAGGGGATGAGCCTCTGATTCAGGAAATAATGGTTCAAGAATTAATATCTACGATATCAGACCAAGATGTGTATATGGGAACTTTAAAGGAAAGAATTACTAATGTAGACGATATTGAAAACCCTAATATAGTCAAAGTTATTACAGATGTTAACAATAATGCGATTTACTTTTCAAGATATCCTGTGCCATATGATCGAAGTGGGTTAAAAGATTTAGTATATTATAGGCACGTTGGGGTATATGCCTATAGGGTATTTTTTTTGAAAAGGTTTACTCAGTTACCCAAGTCGTATTTGGAAATTACTGAATCACTGGAACAGCTAAGAGTATTGGAAAACGGTTATAAAATTAGGGTATTGGAAACGCAATGTTCATCTATTGGAGTTGATACAGTAGAACAGATAAAATTAGTAGAAGAAATAATGAGAAGGCAGATAAAGCGATGAAAAATTTTATTTTGCTTGCGGGTCCTTGTGTTATAGAGTCAGAATCAATGGTTTTAGAAATTGCTGAAAAATTGAAGAGAATAACAGAAGGTTTAGCAATAGATTTCTATTTTAAAGCTTCTTTTGATAAAGCAAACAGGACAAGCATAGAGTCATTCAGGGGTCTAGGCATGAAGCAGGGACTTAAAATTTTGCAGACTGTAAAAGATACGTATGGCTTAAAAATTGTTACAGATATACACGAACCATATCAAGCAGAGCCAGTCGCGGAGGTGGCAGATATCATTCAGATTCCAGCCTTTTTATGCAGACAGACAGATTTGTTGGTTGCAGCGGCGAAAACGGGAAAGTGCATTAATGTAAAAAAAGCACAATTTCTTGCCCCTTGGGATATGAAAAATGTGGTACGCAAACTAGAGGAAGCTGGAAACAGAAATATCATATTGTGTGAAAGAGGCACTAGCTTTGGATATAATACGTTGGTTGTTGATATGACATCTATTTTTGAGATGAAGAAAAATGGGTATCCAGTTATTTTTGATGGAACGCATAGTGTTCAAAAGCCGGGCGGAAATGGCAATTCGACTTCAGGAAATCGTGAATATGTTCCTTATCTGGTAAAGGCAGCAGTGGCGGCTGGGGCAGATGGATTATTTTTGGAAACGCATCTAGATCCTGATAGTGCATTGTCAGATGGTGCAAATATGATTCCGCTTACCTGGCTCCCGGATTTATTAGAGAAAAGCATAGCAATTAGAAAATGTGCTGAATAAAGGAAAATGCAGAATGAAACCAGAACATAGAATTGATTATGCCAAAAGAATATTTGACGAAGAAATTAAAGCACTTACAGAAATCCGAAATAATCTAGACACTACTTTTTCTAATATTGAGGCAAGGATTATCTCTTGTAAGGGGAAGGTGGTTCTATGTGGAATGGGGAAGTCGGGGCACATTGCAAGAAAAATTTCAGCCACGCTCTCCAGTTTAGGGACTCCTTCATTTTTTTTACATCCAGGTGAGGCTATGCATGGGGATTTGGGAATGGTGTCAAGTGAAGATATCGTTATTTTAATCAGTCATAGCGGAGAGTCGATGGAAATTATACAACTGCTTCCCTCTTTAAAGGTAATTGGAGCAGAGCTTATTGCTATAACCGGCAATATAAATTCTACCTTAGCTAAGGAATGTAATCTTTGTCAAATTCTGAACATAGAAAAGGAAGCGTGTTTTCTTAATCTGGCACCTACTTCAAGTACGACAGCTGTTTTGGTTTATGGAGATGCACTGGCAGCGGTGGCTTCACTGGAATCAGGATTTGGTCAATCTGACTTTGGTATATTTCATCCAGCAGGAACACTCGGAAAAAGAGTTCTGGTTAAAGTCGGGGATATCATGGCAACAGATGATGCGATACCATCTGTTAGAAGTGGCGTAAAGATAACGGATGCCATTATGGAAATGAGCAAAAAGGAACTTGGAGTGATAGCGATTGTGAATCAGGATAATGAATTAGCTGGGATTTTAACAGATGGAGATTTGAGAAGGGCAATTGAGAGAAAAGCAGATTTGTATGGAGAAGTTGTTGATAAAATAATGACTACAAATCCCAAATGGATTCGAAAAGATATATTGCTGGTAGACGCATTGCAGAAATTAAAAGAAAGTAAGTTAAATAACTTTCCAGTAGTAGATGAGAATAATTGTCTGATAGGAATGCTTACGTGGCAGATGATAGTCAGAGAGGGAGTCGTGCTATGAAGTACAAGCTGTTTGTTATGGATGTTGACGGAACTTTGACAGATGGAAAAATATATATGTCTGCTGTGGGAGAAATGTGCAAAGCCTTTGATGTAAGAGATGGATATGGAATAAAGCATATATTGCCTCAAATGGGAATTAAGCCAGCGATTATAACGGGAAGAAAGTCTGATATTGTACAGAGAAGGGCGGAAGAACTGGGAATAGAATTATTGTATCAGGATGTTGAGGATAAGCTTAGCATATTAAAAAAAATGGCGGAAGAACAGGAATGTGGATTAGATGAAGTAATCTACATGGGAGATGACTGTAATGACTTGATGTGTATGAAAAAGGTGGGATTTTGTGCATGTCCGGCAGATGCGCAGGAGGAAGTGAAGAATGTAGCAGATTATATTGCAGTAAAGGGCGGCGGTGATGGCGCAGTAAGGGAAGCGATAGATTATTTAAATAAATATAGAGAGTAATATTTTTTCAAATAAAACAAATGGAGAGCTTGAATCATGGCAAAGATTATCATTAAGAATCAACAATTTTGTGAAGAGGAATTATTTGAAAAAGATATCAGCATACGCGAATATGGAAGCAATGATGAGGCTTTTTGAAGAATAATTAAATGCCGGCAAATCATTGTAGCTTTCATGCATGGGGAGTATAAAAATGAAATTAGTTAATGTTAGTTTTTATGATTTGAAAGAAATTGCAAAAACCAAAAAGATAATATGTTTTGGTGCAGGTAAAAGATTAATTAATTTTTTAGCTGAATATGATAATACAAATTTTATAAATGACATATTTCTTATATTAGATAATAATGAAAAAAAAAATGGTACATTTTTGGAAATAAGAGAAAAAAAAATTCCAATACTTTCAGTGACTGAGTTTATGAAATCTAAAAGAAAAAATGTCTTTGTAGTTATAAGTTGTTTGGGGGCGTATGACATATATGAGCAACTAAATAAGATGGATTATTTTCAAGATATAAACGGCGGTGTCCTAAATTTTATTAGATCTGCAACAAATGAAATTGATAATAATAGGCGTTTTTATCCATCTGATTTTAGGATAAGTAATGTAGAAAAAATACCTAAAGTTATACATTATTGTTGGTTTGGGGGGGGAGAGATACCAAAAAAGAACAAAGAATGGATGGAAACTTGGAAAAGGTATTGCCCGGATTATGAAATCATAGAGTGGAATGAAAGTAACTATGATTACAAAAAGAATGAGTATATGTATAAAGCATATAAAGCCTTAAAATGGGGATTTGTAACGGATTATGCAAGATTAGATATAATTTATAATTATGGTGGTATATATTTGGATACAGATGTTGAGATTATAAAAAATCTTGATGATTTATTATATCAGGATGCATTCGCAGGGGTAGATGCAACAATGAATGTGAGTTTAGGCTTAGGATTCGGAGCTGTTCCGGAATTTCAGATGATAAAAGAGCTGCGTGACTTATATGATGAAATAGACTTTATATCACCGGAGGGTAAACTTAATTTAACAGCAATACCGACATTGCAAAGACCATACTTTCAAAAAAGAGGATATTTGTGTAATGGAGAATATCAGGTATTAGATGGTCTTACAATATATCCAGAAAAGGTTTTGTCTGGAAAATGTAATTATACAAATAGAATTTTACCAACAGAAAAAACATATGCAATTCATCATTATGATGGTTCGTGGGTAGAAAAAGAATTACTAAACAAACGAAAAAAAGAAAAAGAAATACTAAAAAAAATAATATTTCAATAGGAGGATCAACACTTGAATCCTAAAGTTAGTATTATTATGCCAGTGTATAATGCAGAGAAATATATAGAAAAAACAATTAATTGTATGCTGGAACAAACATATAAGAATTTTGAATTAATTTTGATAGTTGATTGTCCTACTGATGGAACACTACAGGCAGTATCAGAAATAAAAGATGAGAGAATACGTATAATTAGAAACTCGTACAATAAAGGGATTTCATATAGCAGAAATTGTGGCATGGAAGAAGCTAAGGGAGAGTACATTGCGTTAATGGATCATGATGACTTGGCTCCCAAGGATAGAATTGAAGTAGAAGTAAAGTATTTGGATGAACATCCGGAGATAGATGTGGTAGGTGGGGGGTATGCAAAGATTGATTCAAGTGATAAAGTTATATCATGCGGGAGAACAGTACCGCTAAATAATCCGTTATACATCAAGGCACAATTACTGTTTTACTGTCCTATGGCAAATGGCTCAGCTATGTTTAGAAAGAAAATTGTAGAAAAATATAAGATTAAATACCAAGATGGATTATTAGGTATGGAAGATTATCGATTCTGGGTAGAATGTTCTGCATATGGAAAAATGACAAATTTGAATCAGATATTGCTATATTGGAGACAGTCAACTAGTACTGAATCATGGCGCGTTAGGACCAATATGATTGAGGACAGAAAAAGGAAGTTTGCTGAAATTCAACGATATGCATTAAAGTTAAATGGCTTCACATTAGATGATGACGAATATTATATTTTTAATAAGTCGTTTGAGGAATTTAATACACAGGAATATACAAGAGAAGATATTGAAGCAGCATTTGGTGTTGTAAAAAAAATCATATTTCAGGCAAATAAACGGAATCTTGAAAATGCAAAAGAAATAAAAATTGCATGTAAAAAAAGAATGACAAGAATGATTGAAAATGCTGAAATTTGGAATGAACTGTAAATAAAAAAATTATATATATTCAATAAAATTTGACTGAAAATGTAATAGTCCAATTCAAATTAGAGAAAAAGCGGGAGGAGAAACTTCAGATATGAGAGATTTCGGAGAACTATGCAGAGAAAAAATACGAGAAATAAAAGATAAATGTAGTGGGAAAAATGTATATTTGTGGGGAGCGGGAAAATATGGAAGTATTGTCAAACAAGTATGCGATGAAAATGAAATAGAGATAGCTGGATTTATTGATAAGAATTCTGCTGAGAGGCAATGCTATTTGGGCTATCCGGTTAAAGATAAAAGTTGCTTAAACAGCAAAACGGATTATGTATTAATAACGATTAAACAACTTGATACAGATATACTAGATTTCCTACATCTGAAAAATTTTGATAATAATCTTTTTTGCTACATAAATATATCCAATTTAAGAAATGAGGAAGATATTGTTTACAAGGGATGCAAAATTGGAAGATATACTTATGGATATGAATTTATGTTTTTGCAGGATTTCCCGTTAGCAAAGGAGATAGGTCGTTTTTGTTCAATAAATGGATCAGCAAAAATTTTAAATAATCATCCTTTAGGATATGTGACGACACATCCTATGCTTGATACACCAATGTTCTATGGAAAGAATTACTGGAAACGAAGTGAACTGTGTGCAAAATATGGTAAGTATTTTGATAATCCGGAATGCGATAAAAGTCCATTAAGGGAAAACACGCCAGTTATCATTGGGAATGATGTGTGGATTGGAGCTAATGTTTGTATTCTGCCGGGAGTAAAAATTGGCGATGGGGCGATAGTTGCTGCGGGAGCTGTTGTAGCCAAAGATGTGCCACCATATGCCATTGTGGGGGGTGTTCCGGCAAAAGTTATAAAATACAGATTTGAGAAAGAAATAATAGAAAAGTTTTTGGAAATAAAGTGGTGGAATTGGTCATTAGATAAAATTGAAGATAATATAGAATTTTTTTACAATCCAGTTGAGTTTGTTTGCAAATTTGCTTAATATGCCTATATGACGGTCGAAAGTAAGGAGCGTAGAGATGAAAAAATGTACATACATAATAGTAGGAATATTAGCAATGGTGATTCTGGGGGGAGGCATTGCAAATTATGAGAAGTGGCAAGGTGAGCAAATTAGTATTTTACAGAATAATGATAAGACCAGAAGAGAAGAAATGGACGCATTAAATGCTGATATTTTAGAACTTCAGAATAGACTTCTTGCACTAGAAACTGGAAAAGTGGTTGAATATGATACAAATGGATATAATTATTTAGCAATAGGGAATAGCATTACCACACATGCAAAGTGTGATTATTGGTGGGATGAGAGGGGGATGGCTTCTACAAGTAAAGAAAATGATTATGTACATCTTGTTTCTTTGTATTTGAAGGAGTATTATAAAATACAGGTTACTCATATTGTGAATTATGCGAGTTGGGAAGTGCAAAGCAATGATAGAGCAGAGACGTATGAACTTATTGATCCTTATTTAAGCCCGGAAGTGGATTTGCTAACCGTACAGTTAGGGGAGAATGTTAATGATTTGACCATGTTTTCAAGTGATTTTGAGGCATTGATACTTTACCTCAAATCAAACTGCCCAAATGCTGAAATTATGATAATTGATGATTTTTGGGATAATAGTGATAGGAGAAATATAAAGCAATCCGTTGCTGAAAATTGTGGAGTTACATATGTCGATTTGAGTGAAATTAGAGAGAAAGCGGAGTATGAGTGTGGATTAGGAACCATTGTGTATGGAGATGATGGGGAAGAACATGTGGTTGAACATAGTGGTGTTGCAGAGCATCCTGGAGATGCAGGCATGAAATATATAGCTGATGCCATTATAAATCAAATTCAGAAATGAAATGCTATGTACTGTGGATTAGTGTATTAGTACTTTGAGTATTGTGAAAGGAATGGATATAAGTATAAAATGAAATTAGTTATTTATGGAAAGGGCAAGATATTTAATCAAATAGAATCGAAAATAGATTGGAAGTCAGTTGTAGCTATTGTCGATCAAAAGGCTGAAGAAAAGCAGATGTTTCACAATCATATTCCAATTTTTAAACCAGAAAAACTTGTGAAAACTGACTATGATTATATTATAATTTGTTCGGATAAGTATTTTCGATCAATAAAGAGAGAGTTAGTAGGGACATATTTTGTTGATGAAAATAAAATAATGTCATGGCATGTTTATGATGAAATGCCATTTGTGTTTTCTGATATGGTTCATGATTTTTTGCAAAAGTATATAGGCGAAAAACAAATTGATAAGATTCTTGATGTGGGGTTAAATTGTGGAGGTATAAGTGGATTTATAGGTCGAATTGATGCTGCTAATCGACATGTGAAAACAGATGGACTTGGAGAGACGAAATTTCCCAGTTTTAGGAATTATTTTTTTAACATATATTCTAATTCTGCTCAAATTAAAGAGAAATATGATGCAATAATATTGCCTTACAATTATAGTGAATTTATTACCGATAATGAGATAAGGAGAATAAAGTGTGACAGTATAGTCTATATATCTCCGTACAGATTTGACAGTGTAGATGAAATAAATTCTTTGCAAGAGATAGCTCAAAAAAAGCTGGCGCAGAAAATTTTACTAAAAAATGCTTTGATTTGCATCTACGAAAATATTGAGAATGACAGGAATGCTGATTGTAAAATATATGTTGTCTCACATAAAAAGTATAATTTGTTATCATCTGATTTGTATATACCTATATGCGTAGGAGAGAACCCTTGGAATAATAGTTTTTTATCTGAATGCTGTGGAGAAAATATTGTTCGATATAATGATAGAATAAATGAATGCACTGCGTTGTATTGGATATGGAAAAATACAGAAAGTGAAATTGTTGGGATAAATCATTATCGTAGGTATTTTTACAATAACAGCATTGAATATTCTGCAAACTATTTGTCTAAGAACAGAATATGTGAAATATTGGAGGATGAAGCGTATGATATAATTTTACCAAATTTACTGACACTCAATGTATCAGTATATGAAAATATACGAATAACAGTGGGAGATGAACTGGTAAAAAAAGCATATGACTTAATTAGAAGTTTATTATTAGAAAAGCAACCTGATTATGTTGATGCGTTTGACTATGTTTTAACTGGTAATAAAATGTATCCATGCAATATGTTTGTGGCGAGACGAGAAGTGATGAATGAATATTGCAAATGGTTATTTTCATTTATTATAGATGCAGCAGAGTTGTTGGATGTTTCTGAGTGCGATTACTTGAGAAAAAGAACAATTGGTTATTTTGCAGAAACTATGATGACTTGTTGGACATTAATGCGGCTATTACGAATATACGAATTGCCTATTACAAATGTATGGCTAGATTAACTTTGACGGGAGACAAATTATGAAAACTATTATATGGGGAATCGGGAAAAATTATGAGGCAAATAAAAAAATATTTCGAAAAGAGATTGAAATTGTAGGATTTATTGATAATAATAAAGAAAAGCAAGGAAAAGAACTTGACGGAATTAAAATTTATTCGCCTGAAGAAATTAATGACTTGGATTTTGATTGTATTTTTATTTTATGTAAAAGGTATGCTGAGGTTCGTAAGCAATTGATGCAATTAGATGTACAGGATGATATTGTGGTCTATGATGTAACACAGATAGAAATATTGTGTGAGTTGCCTAAAGCGGTGTATTATGATTATTCTGTTCATAAAAGAAATGCAAAAAAATTACTCGTATTTTCGCCAGCTCTAATTTCAACTGGTGCACAAAATGTATTATATGTTTTTTTGAGTATATTGATGAAGCAAAACTATGATATTACAGTAGTATCCAAAGCTGACGGGGCATTGAGAGAGAGATTGGAGCAGATAAAAGTTTCTGTTGTGATTACAGCCGATTTTAGAAGCTGCAATCCAGAAATAGCGGAGTTAGTTGATTGGGCAGATGTTATTTTGGTTAATACGTTATGGCTATCATATGTTGTAGAAGGAGTAAGTACATGTAAGAAAACTATTTTATGGTGGTTACACGAATCGGCAGCACTGTCTTATGTAGATATTCCTAGTTTAAAAAGAAATCTTCTAACAAAAAATGTTTGCACATATGCAGTTAGCGAAGTTGTTAAAAAATATTTAGAAGGAAAGAGTGGTTTGTTTAATAAAATTAAACTATTACCATTTGGGATTCCTGAATACGATGCAAAGGTTGAATGTGCTGATGCAGTAAAAAATAAGGTTATTTTTGCTATTATAGGTGGTATGGGGCATATTAAAGGTCAGGATATTTTTATTGATGCAATAAGTTGTTTACCTCCCCAATATTTAAATTCTGCTGAATTTTGGATTGTCGGAGGAGGAACATTGGCAGATGATTTAGTTCAGAAGGCTAGTTTAATTGATTCAATAAAAATTCTAGGGGAAATAGATAATAAAAAAATGCCGGAATTATATGAAAAATTAGATGTTGTAGTATGCTGTTCAAGAGAAGAGTCCATGTCAGTAACAGTTATTGAAGGATTTATGAATGAGAAAACAGTAATTGTGTCAGAAAATGCAGGCGTAGCAGCTTTTATTGATAATGGAAATAATGGGTTTGTTTTTAAAAATGAAGATGTAAAAGGGTTATGTGAACGTATAAAGTGGGTTATTGATAATAGAGACATGTCAATAATAATAGGAAAGGAATCGAGAAAAATTTATGATAAATATTTTTCGATACCGGTATTTGAAGAACGTATACTTAAAGTTATGGAAGCTGAATGATGGTGGGGTGAAAATATGAATCCAAAAGTAAGTGTAATAATGCCTATATATAATGCGGAAAAATATGTAAAAGGAACAATTGAGTGTATTTTAACGCAAACATTTGAAGATTTTGAATTGATTTTAATTAACGATCATCCGACAGATTTGACATTGGATATTGTTAGGAGTATTAAGGATGATAGAATTCGAATTATTGATAATGATAAAAATCGTGGAATTGCATATAGCAGAAACAGAGGTTTGAAGGAGGCTAAGGGTGAATATATAGCTCTAATGGATGATGATGATTTATCACCAAATTATAGGTTTAAATTTGAGGTAGAATATTTAGATGAACATCCAGAAATTGCTGCTATTGGTGGCGGATTTAGAATAATAGATGAAAATAACGAATTTGTAAGTGGTGTCACACCTACTTTACAGAATCCCAATTATGTAAAAGCACAATTAATGTTTTATTGTACAATGTATAATGGCTCAACTATGTTCAGAAGGAACATTGTTGAAAAACATAATATATTGTATAAAGATGACTGTCTTGGCATGGAAGATTATAGATTCTGGGTAGAATATTCATTGTATGGGAAAATGACGAATACGACAGATGCATTATTGTATTGGAGACAAGCACCAACAACGGAAACAATAAAAGTGCTGAATAATAAAGAAAAAGAAAGAGAAGTGGTGTTTGCAGGCATCCAAAGGTATGCAATAGAGTCAAATGGATTTAAACTTACAGAGAGAGAAATAGAAGTATTTACAAATTCATTTATGGAATTGAAAGTTAAACAAGAAAATAAAGAAAGCTTAAAAGAATTGTTTGAAGTTTTGAAAAAAATGATTGTGCAGGCTAGGGAGATGGGAAAAGAGAATGCAAATGAGATTATGTATGCATGTAGAAATCGTTTTTTGGAAAAACTAAAAAAAGCAGATATTTGGTATTAAAACATTAAGGTGTAAATAAATGAACTCAAAAATATCAGTAGTTATATTAATTGATAGTCTGGAAGAATATGTAAAAGAAACTGTGAATAGCATTATTACGCAAAGCTATGCAAATATAGAAATATTATTAACAGGCAATTTTTTATATGAGGAAGGGCTGTGTTTTTTTCGTGAGATTTTAGATAAACGAATTCATATAATTGATAATCGGGAGTCGGATTATAATAATGTGAATAGAGGAATTAAAGAAGCTACGGGCGAGTACATTACCATAATACATGCTGGAGATATTGTTCCAAATGAAAGGTTTGAAATACAGATTAAGTATTTAGATCAGCACTCTGAGATAGGTGCACTCGGAGGAGGTGCATCTATAATTAATACTGAGGGTGTAGAAATTGCATTGCCGCGATTTGTACAATCGGATCCGGACTACGTCAAGGCAATGATGATGTTTGAATGTCCTATAATACTAGGTACTGTATTGATTAAAAAAAGTGTGATTGACAAGTATCATATTATGTATGATACTTGTTTGGGAGATTATGCGGATTCTCGTTTCTTGTGTGAAGTTGCATTAAGGACTAATATTGCGAACATGCAGGGGGACTTTTTAAGGTATTGTAAGGAAAGGATGGATAAAAATAGGATTAGAGATAATAGAGAATCTAAAAGAATACTTTCAGATATACAGGAATTTTGTCTTGGATTCAATGGCTTTCAGGTAACAAAAGAGGAACTAAATATTATTGCAAGTTCGTATGACATGGCGGCTGATGTAGATATTAGTCTGCTTTGTGACACACTGAAGAAAATTGTCAAACAGGCTTTTATAATGCAATTGAACTGGAGAGAAAGCTTACTATACGTATGTCGTAATCACTATTTGGATGTAGTAAAAAGGGCAGGAATCAGAATTAGAGAAGGGCTTGATAAGCTGGGATTTTCATATGAAATAAATGAGAAGAGCCTTCCATTAGTTTCAGTTGTTATTCCCACATATAATAGAGCGGACAAGGTCGAAAGATCAATATATAGTGTATTAAATCAAACTTACAGAAATGTGGAAATTATTATTGTTGATGATGGATCGACGGATTCGACAGAAAAAGTAATTAGTAATTTGATATGCAATAATTCGAATATCTATTATTATAAAATGGAAGTAAATGGGGGACCTGCTTCGGCAAGGAATTACGGAGTCGCCAGAACCCATGGTGATTATATTGCATTTCATGATGATGATGATGAATGGCACCCGGATAAATTATTTATTCAGATGACATGCATGCTAAATGATTCATCCGTAGACATGACTTTTGGGCAAATGTCTAGATATAATGATGGAGAATTTGTTGACACGGTATTAGCCGAATTTGACTGGTACAAAATGAAGGATGATTTTCATTTGGAAGAGGTTTTGAATAATTATGTAGGGGCACCTACTATAGTTATAAAAAAAGAGGCTTTTGAATGTGTTGACGGCTTTACTGAAAAACTGAATTGTTTAGAGGATTGGGATTTTGCAATTCGAGCATCAAAAAAACTAAAATTAAAATATATTGGCACACCATTGATGGATGTTAACATTTCGAAGAAATCTGTTACACATGATTTGGACGGATATGTTTATTCATGGTCTTATATATTGCGAACAAATATCAAAGAGGTAGTTAGCACAGGCCGATATATATCTTTGATGAAGAAGCATTTAAGAAACACAATTTCTGGAAGTGCAGAATTATTACATTATTTAGAGTTAGTAAAGGAATCTTTGACCGCAGATATTTTTGACGGAAGCGAAGTATTGGAACTAATTGTGGATACTGATGAATATGACTTTTGGATGCGTTTGCAGAAACAGGAAGAAGAAAAGAAGTGCCAACTGCAAGAGTTGACAAATCAAATTAAAAGAAATGAGTTGCTGCAACAAGAGCTGGCGGCTCAAAATGAAAGAACAGAGAAACAGCAACGTGAACTTATATGTCAAGTGCAATATTCGGAACAGCTGAAAGAAGAACTTTTAAAGCAAGCACAACATTCAGAAGAACAGCAGCGAGAACTTATACATCAAGTGGAATATTCAGAACAGCTGAAAGAGGAACTACTAAAACAAGTACAATATTCAGAAGAACAGCAGCAAGAACTTTTAAAGCAAGTACAATATTCAGAAGAACAACAGAGAGAAATTATAAGACAAATGCAGAAAGTTGAAATGCTAGAACAGAAAATTGCGAAATATTGCGTAAACAGAAAAAATCTGTAAAAGAAGTGTAGCAATTAATGTCGTTAAATAAGATAATTTGCAAAAGAGGTAAACGTCAATAGGTCACTAAGCATTCAGCGATACAATGCTTAATATGGAGGTAAAATGTCAATAAAATTATCAATTATCGTTCCGATATATAATGTTGAGAGGTATTTAGCTGAGTGCTTAGAAAGTCTCCTGCTACAATCGATAGAAGGGTTGGAGATAGTTTGTGTTAATGACGGATCAACAGATTCATCACTGCAAATAGTTGAAGAATTTATGAATCGAGATAGACGTATAGTTTTGATTGATAAAGAAAATTCAGGTTATGGAGATTCGGTGAATTGTGGTATTAGAGCTTCAAAGGGAGAGTACATAGGTATTGTTGAGAGTGATGACATTGCGGTTGAGAATGCGTTTGAAATTCTTTTAGAAAAAGCAGTTTTGTCCGAAGCCGATGTAGTTAAGGGAAATTATTACTTATACACTTCTAAAAATGACGATATCGTTTTGTTTGAAAATCTTAAGGATGTTCCTTATAATAGGGTAATTAATTCTAACGAATGCGAACGTTTGTTTTTTGTAGGACCTTCAATATGGAGTGGAATATACAGAAAAGATTTTCTATTTAATAATGAAATAAGCTTTTTGGATACCCCAGGTGCGTCTTATCAGGATACATCATTTGCATTTAAAGTGTGGGCATGTGCGCAGAAAGTGCTATTAATACCAGATCCGGTTATATACTATAGGCAAGATAACTCGGAATCTTCAAGTAATAATAGTAAGAAAGTATTCGATATATTTAAGGAAACAAACGAGATGTCGGATTTTCTTGTCCGGAAAAAACTAGAGCGCTTTATGCCACAGTGTATGTTGGCAAAATTTAGAGGTTTAAAATGGAGTATGGATAGACTGCAAGGCACAGATAAGATTCGCTTTTTGACAAAAATGCATATTGATGCAAAAAGGGATTGCATTAACGGATATTTAAAGCGTGAATATTGGAATTGGTATGACTGGATGATTATTAATAATATTATTTTTAATTTGCATGATTTTTCAAAATTGCTTGCAGGAGGATGCGAAAGTAAATTTGCAAATGAAGTAATTTATAATGTTCTAAAAACAATAAATCCGGTATATGTGTTTGGCACGGGAAAATATGGAGAGAGTCTTTATGATGAACTGGATAGTGTAGGAATCCATGTTGATGGTTTTATAGTGAAAAATCAAAATGAGGTTGTGGAATCTGCAAGTAAGGTGCCATTCGTGAATATAAAGTCTGTAAATGTAGAGAGTTTGATTCTAATTAATTCTGTAGATATATTTAAAAATGAACTATTAGATATTTTAGATAATTATGGTTTAAATAATTATATTGAAATGGAAATGTAATTAGGAGTTGTATAAATGCAGCAGAAGAATAATACTGATAAGAAATTTCTGTCTGAGTTACAGAAGGGGATACTGATATGGTATCCTTGGAAGAAAGGGGCAAAGTGTCTTCTCATAGGGAATGAAGTTGTCTCACTTAAAGAACTATTAGATACTTATTTTGTTAATACAGATGTAATATCAATCGATGAAAGTTGTAATTTAAGCTTTATAGAAGTGCATAAAAAGGAATATGACTATGTAATTGCAATAGGTATTCTTGAGAGATTAAGTCAACCAGTATGCGTTTTAAAGGGATGGCTTAAGTTATTGATGGATAATGGAGTGCTGTTGTTAGGGGCAGATAACAGGCTAGGTCTTAGGTATTTCTGTGGACTTAAGGATCCTTTTACAAAACACTGTTTTGATGGAATTGAAAATTATTGTAGGTACGATAGTAAGTATTTGTTTGAGAAAGGAGGACGATGCTATTCGGCAGCAGAAATCAAAAAAATACTAAAAGAAAGTGGGATAAATGATTTCAAATTTTATTCCGTTTTTCCAAATTTGAATATGCCACAATTTATATATGCAGATGATTTTTTGCCTAATGAAGATTTGTCGATTAGATATCTTCCGGTATATGAAAATCCGGACACGGTATTTTTAAAGGAAGAGTACATTTTAGAGGACTTGATAGAGAATGGGATGTTTCATTCAATGGCGAATTCATATGTAGTTGAATGCAATAAAAATGGCAGGTTTGCAGATGTAAAACATGTGACTTTGTCTTTGGACAGAGGGAAGGAAAAAGCATTAGCAACGATTATAAAAACTAATGACATAGTTCTAAAAAGGGCATTATATGCGGAGGGAAAAGCCCAGCTTGCAAAATTGGTTCGCAATCATGAAGATTTGAAGAGACATGGGGTTTGTGTGATTGATTCATGGATTGATAAAGAAGATTATGCAATGCCATTTGTGGAAGGAAAAGTGGCGTTAGTCTATTTAAGGAATTTATTGCTTAAAGATAAGGATAAATTTATTAAGGCAATGGATCATTTTAGGGAAATAATTATTGAATCATCGAACCATGTGGAAGATGAGAGTGAAGATATGGGGGTCATTTTGGAACGCGGTTATATTGATATGGTTCCTTTAAATTGTTTTTTTATTAATGATGATTTTTATTTTTTTGATCAAGAATTTTATTTTGAAAAATTCCCAGCAAATGCGATTATATATAGGATGATAATTATTACTTATAATGGTAATAAAGACATGGAAGCTATATTGCCGATGAATTTCTTCTTGGAGAGATATGGGCTACTGAACCGGCTTATGCTTTGGTTTGAGTTAGCAACGGGGTTTGTAAAAGAACTTCGAAACGAAAATGTATGGTTCGGTTTTAGACAGAGGTATCAGCGGATGGAAAAAATTGTTGAAATAAATAGAAGTGAACTTGATGAAACAAAATATTACGATACATTGTTGGATAAATGTTTTTTAAACATGATGGATAAGAAGATTTGCGTATTTGGAACAGGAAGATTTGCAGAAAAATTTATGGCAATGTATGGTAAGGATTATGAAATAGTAACGGTTATAGACAATAATTCAGAGAAGTGGGGATTGGACTGGCATGGATATAAGATTGAGCCGCCAGATTCTTTGAGAAATATCGATCCAAATGTATACAAAGTAATTGTTTGTATTAAACAGTATAAAGATGTAGTAAAGCAGCTCTTGATGCTGAACGTTACTAATATAGGCATTTATGATGCGCATTATATATATCCCGGTAGACAAGCTGAAATACCAAAACCGCACATGAATATCGCAGAAGAAAAGAAAAGATATCATATAGGTTATATCGCAGGAGTATTTGATTTGTACCATATAGGACATCTGAATATGTTTAGACGGGCAAAAGAACAGTGTGATTATCTAATAGTTGGCGTAGTGACAGATGAGGGAGTGAGAACTGGAAAAAATCGAGATCCATTTATACCATTTGATGAACGAATTGAACTAGTAAGGGCATGTAGGTATGTGGATGAAGCAGTGGAGATTCCATATGTATATTGCAGAACGCCAGATGCATTTGAAAAATACCATTTTGATGTCCAGTTTTCGGGCTCAGATTATGAAAACGATGAAGGCTGGCTGGCTATGAAAAGATACTTGGAGGAACATGGGGCAAATATGGTTTTCTTTCCATACACACAGCAGACAAGTTCAACAAAGATAAAAGCTTTAATTGAAGAAAAATTAGTATAGAATATAAGGATAATATAGGATGAGTAGAGAAAAAATAATTAACATTGTGCAAGGAATAGTAGTTGTTTTATTTTTTATAGGAGTATTAGTGATTGGCTTGTACCCTTTTGCTAATAGAGACTTGGTTTTGAAAGTGGAAACAACAGATGGAAGCCAAATGATAAGCTTGTCAGCATCGGCAATTGCTGAAAATGAAAAAATAGCATTGAGTTTTGATGAAGAGAATGAAGTTAATATAAAGAGTATATATGTATATCGTGATTTTGCGTCTGTAAGAATTTATGAGATTAATTATGTAGCACTTCCGGCTTATATCGAAGATATCCAAAATGGCGAGATGCATTTTTTAGATGATTGCTTGGTAATATCAGGATCAGATGGTGTGCATTTTTCATTAAGTGAAAGCGAAAGTACTGTAATCCGTGGTTTGTCTCAATCATATATTGTAGAGAGAATCGTGTTGATAGCATGGTGGTTTGCTTTTTGTATATTTGCAGTGATTGCATGCAATATAGTTGGAGAAAAGACAGGTAAACAAAAAACGAATAATCATGGAATGCTATATGATATTAGAAAGTTTTTTGTGGACTTGGGGAAATATAGACAATATATAGTTTTTGCAGCAAAAGCAGATTTAAAAGCAGAAGTGGCTGACTCATATTTAAATCGACTTTGGTGGCTTTTAGAACCTTTTTTCAGCATGATGGTTTACGTAATAGTTTTTGGAAAGGTAATGGGACGAGCAATTGATAATTATGCAACATATATATTTTCAGCATTATTAATGTGGAGTTTTTTTAATAAAACAATTAATTATAGCGTGAAGTTGGTTCGTAATAATAAAGATATTGTTAGTAAGGTATATGTTCCTAAATCGGTTTTACTAATTTCTAATATGGTACTTAATTTCTATAAGCTGTTATTTTCTTTGATTGTATTATTACCGATGTTGATTATTTTTAAAGTGGATATAGGGGTTAATATCTTTGGAATAATTCCAGCCTATGTGCTTATGATATTATTTTCATTTGGAATAGGAATGTTTTTCTTACATTTTGGAGTTTATATAGATGATTTGGCTTATGCAGTCGGAATATTGTTAAATATGCTAATGTTCTTATCAGGCACATTTTATGACGTGATAACAGGTTTACCGACTCCGTTAAATCAAATAATGTTAGCAATTAATCCAGTGGCGCTGTTTATTGATACAATGAGAAATGCGCTTTTATACAATAGAATGGACAATGTGCCGCTAATTTGTGTTTGGATAGTGTTATCATTACTTATTAGCTGGGTGGGAATCCATGTAGTATATAAGAATGAAAATGGGTATGTAAAGGTGGTTTAATATGAAAGAAATTGCATTGGAAGTACGAAATGTCAGTATTGATTATCGAAATTTGACACATATGTCTTTACATCAGATATTGGCTAAAGATGGGGTGAAGAAAATGGACATTGTTAGAGCGGTTGATGATGTGTCATTTTCTGTAAACCAAGGTGAAATACTTGGGATTGTGGGGAGAAATGGGTCAGGAAAGACAACATTATTGCGTTCAATTGCGGGGATTTTTCAGCCTGATGAAGGTGTAATCGATACCAAAGGGAATAAAGTGTCATTAATGGCGATAGGCATCGGTTTTAACGGAAATAATACTGGAAGGGAAAACATTTTAAAATCAGGAATGCTTTTGGGATGTGAATTAGACTATATAAAGGATCGAATAGATGACATTATCGATTTTTCAGAGCTTGGCGAGTTTATTGATAGACCAGTCCGTACATATTCTTCTGGTATGTATTCTAAATTGTCTTTTGCTGTTACTGCTATTCTTGATACGGATATTATGTTGGTGGATGAAGTGCTTAGCGTTGGAGATGAGCATTTTCGTAAAAAAAGTTTTAAAAAAATGGAAGAACTGATGCTAAGCGATAGAACGGTTTTAATTGTATCACATGCAACAGACACACTGAAAAAATTTTGTGACAAAATACTTTGGATAAATGATGGAAAACTTGTGAGTTTTGGAGAAACAGAAGAAATTTTGAGCGAGTACGATAAGTTTATGCAATTATAAAAGATAGAGGAAAGATTCATTGGCAAAGGTTAATATAGAATTTTACAGACAAGTTAAGGATCCAGATAGGCTAATTAGTGGAAGTGTTAGAGTTATTGATTCATATATAAGAGCGATAGGGAATGAGGTATGTGATGAGGCACTTAGAAATGATTCAAGAGAAGAGATTAAATTTCATTTAGGATCGGAGCGGCAATCAACGATATCATGGTATCCATTTAAAAAAGATTGTACAGTGCTTGAGGTGGGAGGAGAGTTCGGAGCAATCACTGGAGAATTATGTGATAAGGCTTCTTATGTAGTTGTGACAGAGCCTTCTCTTTTTCGCGTTGAGGCAATTAGAGAAAGATATAAGAGAAGAGAAAACTTAGAAATTTTCGCTGGTGATGTAATGGATATGGAATTGGCATATCGTTTTGATTATATTATCATCTTGGATATGGTAAATAAAATTGGGAATCATGCGGTGGCAGACGTTCCGTATATTAGAGCTTTGGGGCATTTGCAGAAATTCCTGAAAGAAGATGGAAAGCTTCTTCTTGCAGACGAGAATCTTTATAGCATTTTGCGATGTCAGCAGAGTGACGGAGCGTTAAATCCTTGGAACCATGCTAGGTGTCTATACAAAAAACAGATAATGTCTATTTTAGAACAATCAGGCTTTCAATTTGCCAAGTTTTTTTATCCGCTTCCAAGTTATCAGCTTGTAGGGAGGGTGTATTCTGATGAAGCGCTGCCAACCGCAGCGGAGTGGAATTGCCTATCAAATTACTTCTGTGTAGATCAAAATTTCCTTGTTGTGAACATGGATTTAATTTCAAGGCTTATTGAAAATGATATGTTCCCATTTTTAGCACCAGCGTTTTTTATTGAAGCAGGAAGAATGGATAACCTGTCAGAAATAGAAAAGGTGGATGTTCTGTTTGATGACAGCTATGAATTACCTATGCTAGGGTTTGATTGGGCGCAGCATGGTTATAGTTCTTTGCAGGAGGCTATTGAAAAACATAGATTAAAAATTGCAGGACCCGTTAATGATATATGTAAATATGGACAACAAGTACGGCTAAAATCAGCAATTCTTAATATTGATCAGGACCATGCAGTTTTGGAGAAGGTATTAGAAGTAGAACTTGATCTTCTTAGAAAATTGAAACAAGTTTGTGAAAGACATGGACTGCAGTTGTATGCTATGTATGGCACACTGCTTGGTGCAGTTAGAAATGCAGGTGTTATTCCGGGAGATGATGATATTGATGTTGCGCTATCAAGAGAAGATTATAACAAACTTCTTACATTAGAGAGTGAATTTACAGATCAGTATTTCCTGCAAACTCCGTTTAACGATGATTGTTTTTATGGAGGATATTTAAAACTTCGAAATAGAAATACTACAGCTATTCATCCTCAAAACTGGTGGGTAAACTGTTGTGAAGGAATTGGAATAGATATATTTCCAATGGATAGCGGATTTGCCGATTCTGTTAAGGAAAAGAAGAAGCAGAGAAAGATAAAACATTTGCAAAGGCTGCTGTACGCTAAGGCATATGGGTATTTTCCTGCTTTTTTGGATATGAAGCTATTAAAGTGGAAGTGTTATAAATATATTGGAAAATTTTTTTCTCGTGAGAAACTCACAAATAAGTTAAATTATGCATTGGAAGAAACTGACGGAAGCAAGTCTGCACCATTTGGTATTTATACACATTATCTTGGAGGCAGAGAACCAAGATGGTTGGATAGAAAAGCATTTTCAGAGTCTACCATTTTTTCATATGACGGAATTAATCTTTTGGCACCAGCAGGATGGGATAAAATTTTGTGTATGTTGTATGGAGATAATTATATGAACCCTCATCCTTGGTATGAAGGAAAGCGTAGGCATGGTTTTTATGATGTAGAACTACCATATCAAATGCATAAGGCACATTTCAGCGGATTATTTTGCCCGGCACCGGAGGTCACGCAAGAGATTATTCTGTTTGGAGATGGTCTTTTATACGAAGCTTATTTTGAGAAATATGGTTCCAGCTATGTTCCGTCAGCTATTGTTTCGCTTACCAATACTATAGTAGAAAAGCAGGTTCATGGTATAAAGGTAAAGACAATGGAGGAGTTTCAGCAGGCGGTGCCGGACGATATTTATCCTGTTGTTTGCGCAATTGATATTCGCAAAGCGCAGAAGATGATGCATGAGGTAGGAATTCAGGAGTATCATATATTTCTGAAGGTAAGGGAATGGATTTTACTGGCTAATTATACATTTGCATTGAGCGAATTAGAAAAGTAGATGGAGAGGTTTTCGTACGTGAATTCTAGTATAGAGAATAGGAAATATAAAATAGGATATTGCATGGGGATTTTCAACGTTGAAAATATAGAAATGTATGGATGGCTTAAAGAGCAGGCTGAGTTATGTGACAAATTCATCTTGGGTATTCCTGATGAATGGATTATGGCTCGTTTGTTTGGAGATGTGCGACCGTATAATGCAGAGGTGGAAAAGCAGTTTTGGATGAATTGCGGTTGGTTTTATGATGTAGTGATTTTGGATGCTGAACATCTAAGTTACCAGAAAATTTATGAAGAACTTCAATTTGATGCGTGCTTTTATGGGGCTGAATATGGTTTGCCCTTTGAGGAAGATAAGATTTTTATGGCGGAGCATGGCGTTTCTTTCATTTCTCTTATGCCAGAAAAACATATTAGAATTGATGGCGGGGGAGCATTAAGACTTTGCATTGAAGACTTACAGAGAGAGCAGAAAGTTGTTCTTTTTGGAACAGGAGTATATTTTGATGTTTATATAAACGAATATGCCGGATTAGGGAAAAAATATTTGCCGGCATATGCAGTTGACAATGATTCTGATAAATGGAATACAGAGAAGAATGGTGTCAAAATAATGGAACCATCAGTCTTGCTAAAGGAAAAAGTTGAGGATGTCCTGGTTGTCATTTGTAGTAAGAACTTTGTAGAGATGCTTCAGCAATTGCAGAAATTAGGCAAATTCAATTATCGTACATTGCGATTTATAAATGAGGTTTCATTACTTGAGGAATTTGCAATTACTTCGGCAGAGGAGAGAGTGTACTTAAAAAAATCACATGATATATTAGTTACTCTTATGGCGGAGTTTGATAGAGTATGCCGGGAAAATCAGCTTCATTACTATATTATATGTGGATCATTAATTGGCGTTGTCAGACATAAAGACCTGATACCATGGGATGATGACATCGATCTTGCGATGCCAAGGGCGGATTTTAAGAAACTCAGGAAAATTGCTAAAAAGAAATGGTCCAAGAAGAATGACACTTTCGTGTATCTTGATTATGATGATTTGGGAGGAGGTGCGTTCCTTGACTGTATGCCCAGACTATTCTACATGAAAGAGAATTTGCCGACCAAGTGCTTTGACAAAGTATATGGGAAGGCAACGGCTGATGTAGACAATAGAATGTTTCTCGATATTTATGTTATGGATAATGCTCATGAGAATGAGAAGGTTCATATGTTTATCATAAATATGATGAAAGGAATTTATAATTTGTGTATGGGTCATAGAGCAAACATCAATTATGATGAATACAAGGCTATAGTTCCGGATAGTACGATTAGACTGATGAAAGTTATCCATACAATAGGAAAGTTTTTGCCGTTAAAGGTTTTGACTTTTTGCTATGATATTCTGGCACAAAGCGCTAATCAAAATAAAAGCTGTAAAAATTATATTATGGATTCCTGTGCAATCAGATGTATTGAACTTAAATACCCTAAGGAGCATTTCGGCGAAGGGTTAAGGCTTCCGTTTGCAAATATTGAAGTTATGGTGCCTTCTGATTATGATGCACAGCTGAAAGCAATGCGATATCAGAATTATATGGAATTTCCAAGAATGTCTGTAAGAAAGCCGTCCCACTACTTTAATTCTGATATAGAAATTTGGTAGTAGATGTTTTAGGATAAGTGTTATATTTTTTGTAAACTGCAAAAGGGAAAATGAGGTGGTTTTTATGTACGATTATATAGTGGTTGGAGCAGGGCTGTTTGGAGCGGTATTTGCACAACAGGCACGTGAAAAAGGAAAAAAGGTATTGGTGATTGATAAGCGTCCTCACATTGCAGGCAATGTGTATACAGAAAAAATTGCCGGAATTAATGTTCATAAATATGGAGCTCACATATTTCACACTAATAATAAAGCAGTATGGGACTATGTAAACAGATTTACTGAGTTTAATCGATTTACGAATGCCCCAATTGCAAATTATAAGGGGGAATTATATTCGCTACCTTTTAATATGTATACGTTCAATAAAATGTGGGGGGTAGTAACGCCTGAAGAAGCCCAGAAAAAAATCGAAGAGCAGAAATCAGAACTGAAAATCACAAAGGTATCAAATCTGGAAGAGCAGGCAATAAGTCTTGTCGGAAAAGATATTTATGAAAAACTAATTAAGGGATATACAGAAAAACAGTGGGGGCGCCCTTGCAATGAATTGCCTGCATTTATAATTAAACGATTACCAGTACGATTTACATTTGATAATAATTATTTTAATGCATTATATCAAGGAATTCCTATTGGCGGTTATACAAGAATGGTGGAAAATATGCTTATGGGAATAGAGGTAAAATTGGGTGTTGACTACCTGAAAAATAAAGGGAAATATGATGCTTTGGCTCATAAAGTTATCTATACAGGACCAATTGATTCTTATTTCAATTATGAGCTGGGAACATTAGAGTATCGTGCAGTACGTTTTGAAACAGAGGTGCTTGATGTTCCTAATTATCAGGGGAATGCAGCCGTGAATTATACAGATAGAGAAACACCATGGACTCGAATTATTGAACACAAGTGGTTTGAATTTGGTACACAGCCAAATACGGTAATAAGTAGAGAGTATTCTTCGGAATGGAAGAAAGGAGACGAACCTTATTATCCAGTAAATGACAAAAAAAATAATGATTTATATGAAAAATATAAGGAAATGTCTTTGAAGGAAGAAAAAGTGTTTTTTGGTGGCAGACTGGCAGAATATAAATATTATGATATGGACGCAGTTATTGCATCATCACTGGAAGCAGGAAAATACTTAGAGGAGTGGGAATAAAAATAATATAGAGGTGGGAATCCATGAAAAAGCGCCATGGTTTGAAAGCTTCTCAGAAAGGAACTTCCAATGAGTAATTAAGGCATTGGAATTCGTTTCCGGAAGAGTATTTTATACCTTCCGGAAACGAAGTGCTCAACAGACCATAAACCACCGTGCAGTGTGCTCTAAGCAAGCGGAATATACAAAATTCGATGGAAGCTAACACGCATGGGAAATGCCATCTGCTGAGCCATAAGATTTTTCAAGGCATAGTACCCGCTATATCCAATGTTTATACTTATGTCCATTTTTTCACTAATTCTTTTTTGCAAAATATTCATTTGTAAAATTTCAAATGAAAACTTATTCAGAGAGATTCCGAGAAGTTATTCTAATTACCGATTCTCCCCTCTGCATTCCCGTAATTAATATAATGATAGTAATAACTCTTTAAATCATTTCCATAAATTTGTGGCAAATCAAAATACCTGTTCATATACTTCCGGACATTAAACGTTTCTTTTGCCTGCCTTCCTTCAGTCATCCCCCATGAAACAAAATGTTCCAAGACTTTCAATCTGTTATTTCCGTACACATTTGCTACATCTTGATTATTCGCCACATAGTAATCATAGTCATATACTAACGAATAATCAATTCCATCGTGTATACTGCTCGAGTTCTCACTCGCATCACGACCTTCTGCATATCCAGAATCTATATAATGTATATAGTATGCTTTCATATCATCTCCAAATGCATTATTCAAGTCAAAATATCTCTCCCGATATATATGAACATTAAATGAGTCAATTGCCTGACGCCCCTCTGACATTCCAAATTCCACAAAATGTTTCAATACCACTTTAGGATCGTCCCCCAATACAGCATAAATGTCTGGATTATGATTAATGTAATAGGAATAATCATATACTTTACTATAGTCAATGCCCTCATAAATGCTACTATCACCAGTCGGTGTACTTGGTGCAGTCTGTATGTAATCTTTGCCATTCCTTCCCTCTGCACGCCCATAATCAATATAGTGGAGGTAATACAATTTAAGATCATCGCCATATGCATTTTGTAAGTCCCAATAATTACTTTGATACACATGAACAGCAAAGCTATCTATTGCCTGCCGTCCTTCTCCCATTCCATATTTCACAAAATGCTCCAACGCTTTGTATTTGTCATCGCCATATGTCCTCTTTAAGTCAGCATATTTTGATACGTAATATGTATAATCATAAACTGCTGAATAATCAATGCCATTATAGACATTACCCGACTCAGTTCTTTCCTGAACAGTATAATGAAAAGTAGCGCTTTTTCCGCCAAAGGTAATCGTAGCCGTCCGCGCTCCGACAGTGTTGGTGTCAAAGTCCTTTATTTGATATTCATCTTCATGCAATATCCTTGACCCGTTTATATAGTTTGCTGTTACGGTCAAACCGGTCGTATCAACAGCCGTTCCCTTCTCGTACAAAACTTTTGCAGGCGGTGTGATGGTAAGGGAAGACAGTTCACCTAGCCCCGCGCTCGCTTTGACTGTAATTACGCTATCTTTATAGGAGGCAGATACCTCCATGTTGTCCCAGCTCTGATTGGATAATTGGTATGCCACAAGATTATAGATAACATTTTTATAATTATCTGGCATAGAGTTTGTTACAGGAAGCGAAAACTCTGTTTTGCCATTGGCAAGATTTTGTTTCACCAATTCAACAAAGGGGTCTGACCACTGTGTTATCATTCCTGTTTTTATAAAATAATTATTCTCCAGGGAGGTTGATTCGTATCCAGGCGTTGCAGATGTATGATCCGAATGCACAAGCCCCATAATATTGTCAGTTAAGCCAAAGTACATATGCTCATAATAGGTTCCCTTGTAATTCGCGCCCATGTCATCCCATGTACTGTCAACCTGATACCATTGTCCATCCATCCGAACTGCAGTCCAGACATGACCATTCCCTTCGACCCGGCCTGTTGCAATACCTGCTTTATTCAAAAGCATTACATAGGCTTTATGATAAGACTCGCAGGTTCCCAGACCTCTGGCAAGCACTCCTTCTGCGGAACAGTAACTATAGGAATGATCATAATCCGCGTGATCCAGAATCCAGTCATGCAGCCATACAGCTTTTTCAAAATCAGATGTGCATGATTGCTCACATTCTGCTACAGTATTCTCAACAATCTGCTCAACTGACGGATATTGGGGATCTTGTATATTTAATTTGTAATCATACAAACCTGTGCTTTTGAATTGGTTTGTGTTCTTATCACGTACACTAAAACGGACATAATATGTGCCCGATGCATGAAACGTAAAAGAAAAAGAGTTACTATCCTGGTATGCACTGTTGGAGCCCCAACTGACATCATATACTGAAACAAGTTCAGATGTCATAATGCTATGAATCCGGTATTGATAATCTCCCGAACCGCCATCTGCATTCACGGTAAATGTGATTGGCGTTTTGCATTGAATCTGTTCTGGATATTCGACGGTAACGCTTAGCCCAGAGGTCTGCTTCGCTGTACTCTTAGAAACCTCATTTATAGCCTCACCAGAAATTATATCAGTATTTTCAGCTGGAAAATCCTCTGCGATTTCCCCCTCAACATCCGCATCTAATATTTCATCAGAACTTCCATCGGCATCCTCACCCTGTACTTCATCAAGGGATTCGTTGTCATCTTCCCCTTGAATGTTGTCAGAGCTTCCATCAGAATCATCTTCTTGAACTTCGTCAGAGCTTCCATCAGAATCATCTTCTTGAACTTCGTCAGAGCTTTCATCAGAGTCTTCCTCCTGAATTTCATCAAGGTTTCCATTGGCGCCTTCAATTTGGATATTCGTAGCAAAATCCGGAGATTCTGCAAACGCATTAATTGGAGTCATCGCGATCGTTCCGAATAATAAACCTATGACAAATACAATTGACAAAGTTCGGTGCTTTTTAATAAACATTGCCCACATCTCCTTTTTGTTATTGTTTTTTACATTTTTAGAATACCATAAAGTAGTATTTATGTCGAACTAATTGAAAACATTATTTCTAGGGAAAAGCTAATTAATTCAAGTATTTTCTCGTGAAATGTAGTAAAATATAGGTATCAACTGAAAGGCTTTTGAAAAGTTATCCCAGCACAACACGGTTATACTTTTTGATCGTCTGGATGCCAACTTAGGACAAGGAAGAAATTTTAACAGGAGCCGAGAAAGAATGGAACAATTGTGTAAAAACGTATATAGAAAAGTAAAGGAAAGAATATCCGCGATAGTGGTTCATGAAGAAGGAGAGTTTGTGCTTCAAGATGAATTAATATATGTTACCAAAGGCTCGAAAATTGTGCCCAAAAGTAAAGCATATGCGTATACATATGCCTTCTATACATTGAAACGTCCTGGTCAGTATTTGTATTCTTATGATTACCAGATGGAAGAACAATGGCTGAGTAGAGGAGAAAGCTATGATTCACCTGAAATTGTGAAGACGGATACAATATTTGATGATCATAATTTGCCTGAGGATAAAGAAGGATATATAAGAATTTCCATTAAAAATTTAAAGAACAAGAGTATGTGCGTAAGCTTAGAAGACGCTCTGATGATATATTCACCCGAAGGGATATCAGGTAGAGAGGGATGGAAAGCAGCAGAAGCTAAATCACAGAAACGCCGCGTCAAGCATTTTATGGATCGGCGGGATGTGCAGGAGGAAATTGGGCATACGGTGGAAACGGTGCTTAAAACATCCAACAATTCTAATAAGCTGATATTTACGTTATTGACGGATACGCACTACGTACTTAATGGAAACTGGGAAATGACAGCGGCAACAATTGAGGCGGTAAGCAGTACGGTTCATCCACATGGAGTTATCCATTTGGGTGATTTTACAGATGGCATTCTGGACAAAGAAATCTGTAATGATTACAGTAATAGGGTATTAGGCAGAATGCAAAGCTGGGGCTATCCTGTCTATGTGGCATTGGGTAATCATGATGCTAATTATTTTAGAAAGAATCCCTATATTCTGAATGGAGAAGAACAATGGGAAATGTATCTTAATAAGATAATGAAGCCCGGATGTACGGATGGCAGCCCCAAACTTTGGTATAGAATGGATATTGATGATTTTCACTTGCGATTGTTGATGCTGCATTCTTATGATAATAGTGAGCAACTGCGTTATGGATTTTCATTGGAGGAGATTGACTGGATTAAAGAAGAATTAGAAAATATTCCGGAAGATTATCGAATTTTAATTTGCAGCCATGATGCGCCTTTGGCGAGACTGGATTATTGGGCAAAGGAAATCCGTAATGGGGAAATGTTGTGTGACTTGCTTGATCAATGGAATAAAGAGCATGAAAATCGAATTCTTGGATTTTTGCATGGACACACGCATGCCGATCTGATATATCAGGAAAGAAGATTCCCAATTGTTTCCATGGGATGCAGTAAAATAGAATATTTTGAAGACAAAAAACCAGAAGGTGCAATCTGCCCGGTGCGAGTGGAGGGAGAGGTAAGCCAGGAACTTTGGGATACCCTGATCTTAGATTGTGAAACCGGAGATATGGATTTTATCCGCTTTGGAGCAGGGACAGACCGACATGTAAAAGGAAGAACAGCGCTGCCATGCCCTCAGATATGGGCACATCGTGGCGCGTCTGGTCATGCTCCGGAGAATACACTGGAGGCGTTTGGTCTGGCAGCAGAACAAAAAGCAGATGGGGTTGAGCTGGATGTTCAGTTTACTAAGGACAGGCAGCTTGTTGTAATCCATGATGAGCGTATTGATCGTACATCAGATGGAACTGGTTTGGTTGCTGACATGACGCTGGAGGAACTTCGCAAATACAATTATAACAAGACTCACCCGGAATTTTCACATTGCGATATTCCGACGCTGGAGGATGTGTTTAAGCTCTTAAAGCCAACAGGCCTGCTGATTAACATTGAATTAAAGACCGGCATTAATTTTTATCCGGGAATCGAGCTGGAGACCATAGAATTGGTTGAGAAGTATGACCTGCAGAACAGGGTGATTTATTCATCATTCAATCATGAATCCATTAAAAAGGTGAAAGAATTGCGGCCTGAAGCAAAATGCGGCTTCTTATACAGCAACGGTATTGCTGATGCAGCTTCTTATGCAGCCAGCTATCACGTGGAGGCGCTTCATCCTGCAATTAATAATATGAAATACCCAGGTTTTGTAGAGTCGTGTAGGGAGAAAGGAATTAAAATCCATACATGGACGGTTAATTCTGAAAGAGAAATAGAACAGATGCGGCAATATGGTGTTGATGCTGTTATTACAAACTTTCCAGAAAGAGCTGTGAAAGTGTTTGGCTCCAAATAAGAGCATTAGTTAATATATATGTATTTGTTGGATTTTGCATCATCCCCAATTTTTCAGAGGGCATTTGCGTACAGCTATTGGGAAAATATATAAGGAGGGTCACGATTCCTAAACCAGACGGTGGTGTGCGCAAGCTTGGCATACCAACAGTGATTTGTTATATCCATAAACGTTCTTACTTTATAAAGCTATTTGTAAATGAAATATCTGCGTTGCCGTACTAAACTGATATTCCTAGTTTATCATAACAGGAGGAACGGCAACTGGAGATTTTCCTGTCAGCGGCACGTTCCTGTCTTTTAACAACAATTGACTTTTCTTCTCATCTAATGCCAAGCAAGCACTGGTGATGCGGACTATAATGACTTGGAATTTTTTGTCGGAAACCGGTTAATGTTATCAGGAATATTAGTTCGTGATTGCGAGAACAGCTGGAAATTGTCAAAAAAAGGAATGTATGATATTGTGTAAAAAAATGGAAGGAAAATCGTAATTTATGAATAACAACAATAATAACAGGGCAATTATGGAAAAATATGTATGGTATATATTAAAATATCATAAAGATTTTAATGGGAGTTTATCGGACGATCAGTGTATACGTAAAATTGACCGTGAAACAGGTGATGTAAGTATAGTTGATTTTGTAATGTACAGAAATGCATTAAAAAGTTATTCAAAACAAGATATTGATCTGGTTCTAATGGATTTTGAACAACGCGGCTGGATTTGATTTCCTTAGGCTTCCTCTTGTACAGTGAAAAACCATTTATTATATTACATCAGGATTTTACATCTGTCAGCAAAATTTTTATTTTGAATAGCAGCTTAAAACAGTACTGCAAAAATGCTTGACCCCTGCTAAAGAATGACAGTATACTGATAGAGAAAAAAGAAAAAGGGTAAAATGGGGAGTTATGAATACTGATACAATGGCAAAAATTGAATTAGGAAGCCCTATAAGGGCAAATTTAGAAATTACAGAAGCGTGTCCGCTCGCTTGTAAGCACTGTTACACATATTGGGGATTTGCTGCGACAGGGAAAAAAGTATTGCCCCAAGATGAATCTTATGAGTTAGAGCACTTTAGTAGGATTATTGATATTCTGTCAAATCGCGGCGTGAGGACACTCACCTTTACCGGCGGCGAGCCATTTGAAAAGCGAGATATATTGTATCCGCTTATAAAATTCGCAAAAGACCGTGGAATGATTGTGTTTGTAAATACCAGTGCTATACTGGTAGAACAAAAGGATGTGGAGATAATCAAAAGCCTGAACGCTGATGGTTTTCTGGTATCGCTTATGTCTTGTGATAAGGAAACTAATAATCGTCTGGCTCAGGCTGACAGCTATGATAAAACGATAAATGGCATAAAGAATCTGGTCGAAGCAGGTCAGAATGTAAATATCAATATGGTATGTTCCAAAGAAAATTATAAAGACGTTCGCAGGACTGCGTTATTGGTTGAAAAATTGGGTGCATGGAGTTTTTCAGCCGCCCCCATGATGGCAGCGCTTTCTTATCCTGATTACCTTGCCATGAGGCTCTCTGGAAGTGAATTAAACGGTGTAATTCATGATCTGCTTTGGGTGAAGGAACACACGAAATTACTGACAACAACATTGGAGGCATTACCCTATTGTGCATTTTCAGAGAATGAATTAGAAGAGCTTCGTCCCATTCTGTCCCACAGTTATTGCGGAGCCGGACTGAGCGACTGTGCAATTTCTGTTTCCGGAGATATACGCCCATGCATCATGAGCGGGGAATCCGTTGGCAACATCTTAAAAGATGATTGGGATGATATATGGAGAAAACTTTCAAAATGGAGATCAGGCGATATACTGCCGTCTGAATGTCTGAAATGTACAGCCGTTGACGAATGCGGCGGCGGATGTCGCGTCTCAGCAAAAACGGTTAATGGTTCCTTCTCAGCGAATGATCCTTATATGGTCGGCAGATTGTCACGAAAGCTTGCCCCTGCTGTTTCAGATACACATGCAATGCCTGGTAAAAGTGTTTTTTCCAAAGATACGAGGCTATGTATATCAAGGAAAGCTGTGGATAGGCACGAGCCATTTGGAGGTACTGTATTTATTGGAAACAGAGCAGTTTTTCTCAAAGAAGGGCCTTATGAGTTATATTGTAGAATGAAAGAGATGCGTGCGTTTAGTCCTGCTCAGATCGAGGCAGATTACGGTGTTAATTTAATTGATTTTCTTAATTTTATTCAATTATTGCTTGATGAGGGGATTGTTGATATAATGGAAACATACAAGTAACTGTTGTAAGCTATAAGTCATTGTAATTTATAGCCATCATACCTAAGGAGGTGTTTGCATGTATAATTTAACAGAACCATTTGTAATGCCAGAGAAAATTTTGTTAAGAACGCAACAGGGAAATGTGACTGCTGTAGGTTCTTGCCACATGGCAGTACCTCAGTCGGAAGAAATGGAGAGGACTGCAATTGGCTCCTGCCATATGGCAATACCGCAATCAGATAATAATGACTTCATAAGAAGACAATACAGAGGGACCTCGATGCATAGGGAAGTCGTAGTCCTTGGTTAGAAAGAACAGGGGAAGCAATGATCCGTATGAATCATTGTATCCCCTAAATTTCCTCAAAATGGATTCTTTGAGTAATCTTTTAATGCATTTCTATACATCGCATAATCAACCATACTTACATTCTCCCTGTTTCACGGCAATATTATGTATACATTGGTCATCCGATAAATACCCATTAAAATTTTTGTATCTGTTCAGAAAAATCTTGAGACTTTTAAGAAGGTGTTGTCAAATCCAGATATCTTGCGGTAATAAAGTATAAACATAATTTTCTCCGGAAACAATAGGTGCATTATATCGGAACTTACACCCATTTGCAAGACATCCAGATAAATGTAAAATTGTAATGATACAGATATACTAAGGAGGATGTCGCATGCAAACCATAAATTCTGCCCTAGAAGCATATATTTTTAATCGCCTGAATGCCGTTTATGCACCGGACGCTATTGCTGCAAAAAACAATTTAAACAACGATACCGATAAAAACAGAAACTACTTGGGGACGTATTTTCCCAGAACTTTTGTAGAATCCTACAACATATACTATCGGCTGTTTCAAAATCAGGCAATATACAACTGCTACCGCCCAAAAGAGTTGATCAGTATACTCATTATCGGTTCGGGAACTGGTGGGGATTTACTGGGGCTTCTCCAAGTTTTAAATGAATGCTTTCATTCCAAAGAGATCAATATTTATTCCTTTGATGGAAACCAGGATGCCTTAAATATACAGAAACAATTGATTCGGGATTTTTATCAATTTATGCCTAATAGAAATAATCGTATTACGGTATATACTTACCCTGTACAGTTTTCCTGTGTAAATGATGTTGCGGAAAGCCTGCGCATAAACAATATCCCTTTCATAGATATCATGCAGTCTTTTAAAATGTGTAATGAGCTGTACAATCAATCAAATGACAAACAGGTATTTTATCAGCTGACTGTCCTGGCAGAACAATATTTATTTCCTAATGGCATATTTGTGCTGGAGGATGTAACAAATCGGAACGATGATCAGAGATTCAATTCCGTTGTAATGTCCGAACAGGTCAGAAATTATTTCAGACAAAATCCCCATTCAAACTTGAGATATATTATTCCGGTCTGCTGCGGAAAATGGTATAATAGATGCACCTGGAGTCATTGTCTCTCCATTGTTGAGTATAGAATATTCCACCGATACGCGCCTGGCGAGAAATCAAAGGTCGCTTACAAGGTGATGATCAAACAGCCATTAGGGCAGCTGCTATATGACTCCATAGAGACTAAGGACGCCTATCTGCTTGCACCCAGAACTTATTGTACAAAGGATGATTACTTGTACAACCAAGACTTTCCGCCCTGCAGAAATGTTGCAGACCCTTACAAACTATAAACACAACCGCTGACTTGCTTGACAAGTCAGCTTATTGTAAAGAAATGAGGTAACACATGATCGTAAGCGCCAGCAGGCGGACAGATATTCCCGCCTTTTATTCTGAATGGTTCTTTAACCGCCTTGATGCCGGATATCTGTACGCTGTCAATCCTATGAACCGCAAGCAAGTGAGCAAAATCATATTAAACTCAAAGACCGTGGACTGCTTTGTCTTCTGGACCAAAAATCCCCGGCCTATGATGGAAAAACTTCCCATTTTGGATCAAAAGGGATTTCCCTATTATTTTCAGTATACACTTACCCCATATGATAAGGATATTGAACCCTGTTTTCCTGACAAAAATCAGTTGGTTAAAACCTTTCGGGAATTATCCGGCAGAATCGGACGGAACAAGGTGATATGGCGCTACGATCCCATTTTATTGTCCGATCGGTACACCGTGGAATATCATTGTGAATGGTTTGAAAAATTATGTAACAGCCTGCACGATTACACCAATTTATGTGTCATCAGCTTTTTAGATCTGTATGATAAAACCAAACGAAATACAAGGGAGCTCCACTTACGGGAAATCAGCAAGGAAGATATGCTGCAAATTGGAGAGCATTTTTCAAAAATAGCGGAAAAATACCATTTAAGAGTAGAGACCTGCTCTGAGGAAATTGATTTGTCGCAATACGGCATTAAAAAGGGGAAGTGCATCGACGACCGCATCATTTCCCAAATCATCGGAAAGCCTGTTAATGTTAAAAAGGATGATACCCAGCGGGAGGTATGCGGCTGCGTCAAGAGCGTTGACATTGGTCAATACAATACCTGTCAGCATTACTGCGCATACTGCTATGCCAACTATAGCTATGGCAAGGTGAAAGAAAACTGCCAAAAGCATAATACACACTCAGAGATACTTGTGGGAAAATTGATTGGAGATGAAAAGATTACTACCAGAGAGATGAAATCCATCATTACGGATGAAGAGTATGCACAGATTGAGTTGCCCTTTCGATAGTCAAGTCTGTATCAAAAACCAGCCCGGATTGCTCAGCAGTTGACACGAGGTAATGATCTAATTATGTGCATTTGTGCCGTATGGTTCCGCTCTTTTAGAGAACGGCGGCTTTGCTAAGGGGGCAGGCGTACAATTACCTGATAGTGTTACGAATCAAGGCAATCCAACCAATAAGGCTGAAGATGAATTAGAATAAATAATGTTCCCATCTGCTTATGAGACGTAAGAAACATAATCTGAATTTTGTTTGACACAGATACTCTTTATTGGTAAAATTTTAATATCTTAGTTATGAGGATACAAAAGAGAAATTGCACATATAAATAATAGAACAGAGAAAAGTATGAGGCGATAAAATGTACATCTATATCGAAATAGAAGACTTAGTTGCAAACGCATTGATAGAATTAGTTGAAAAAAAGGGCATCAAGAAATTTTTTGATTGAAAATTGAAAAGCTATTGATATGCATATTGAGTTGTGATATAATTTTTAAGCTACTTCGGTGTATATAATTGAATGGAGAGACAACTTTGATGTTAGGGCTCGGAGTTGCGGGATACAAATGATGAGACAGCTTACAATCATGAAAATGTTTTTGGACGAATAAAAGCGAAGAGGCGAAGAGGTCTTTTTGCTTTTTTATTATGAATAATATGGGAAATTGGTTAAAGACGGTATTTTAACCTAATATTTGATATTTAAAATAATCGAAATATGTATATAAATAGTTATAAGGAGATGTGGGTAGAAAACCATCCGTACAGATACAAATGACAGATCAAGAACTTAATGAAATTATTGCGGGTCTCAATCGAACACAACGTGAAGCTTTGGAAAAGTATTTGGAATATCAGACGTATCAGGATAATGATGATGTTGAGATTACTTCCATAAAAAAAGAGACCTATGATTTATACAAAAATACAATTTCAGGCTTAATAGCAAAAGTTGAAGTATATGCACATGATTTGCCCATGCCTATATATAGTATAACTGATAATATTGTTCGTATGCACTCACTTGTAGCACAAATTGAACAAAAAGACTTCGCACTAAAAGGGTATAAACAAATAATACATTATGAAAATTTTTTTATTAATATATTATATCTCATGTTGACGAAGTTGTATGTGATGCAAATAAAAACTTATATAAAAGTATTGACGAGATTCAATCATAAGGGTGTTTTGATAAATGATACTCCAGTTTTATGTGAGGTGGAAAAGCAATTAAAAAAAATTTCCGGTTTGGTGAATCAAGGAAAGAAAAATTTCAAAACTATTTATTCTATTAATTGGGTTCAAATAGAAATGTTTATAAGTAATGTACCTCCTTTTATCGAGAGGTTTATTGACAGAGAGGTAGTTATTATGAATGAGGAAAGTCAATTAATTTCTGAACTATCATCTGCCTTTAGCGCTGCTCAATATGCTATAAATTTATGTGAAACGAACTTTCCGAATATTGTCAACAATGGATATAATGAAAGTTTGTTTAAGCGCTTCTGTAATGTTATGCCGATGCTTATCTCATTTCTTCTGGCTTTATATGGAGTTTTTACTATTTGCTATAAATTATTGGGGGCATAAATATGGGTTTGTTTAAAAGAAACAAGAAAAAAAAGGTTGTAAATAGTGATTTTAATACCAGTGTTTTAAAGGAACATGCTGTGCCGACAACCATATATTCTCGTAATGACGCAGTTGGATTTTCTGTAAAAGAACGAGGTACAATCTTTGGAAATTTGAAGAGAGGAAAGCCTTTTAAGCTTTAGGGAGATTGCTTAATATGCGTCAAAATGTAGAACGTTTCAGACAGTTAGAGGAGTTTCTTATTAATTCCTATAGTCCTGATATTATTAATTGTGAGCCAAAAACTGAAAAAGGGTTACTTTCAATTTATCAGACACATACAGTTCCTCTATATGAATATATATGTTGTATGTATTCTTTTGCTTTTCCTATTAGTAATGAGATAAGAGCTATGTTAGGACATTTGTCTGAATATAGATCATCGGAAATAAATAATAGGGAAGAGTTACATAATGTTTATGGACACTTTAGAAGGGCAAATTTAGATGCGCTAAAGATAATATGCGATGAATTAGACAGAAGTTTGCTGATAATACTTCAAAAACAGTATACTTATGATTACAGAAATATGTATGAAAAATACTTAAAAGAATATAGTAAAATGTATTTTGCAGCAAAGAATTCCTATCTTGAGGCCCAAGAGAAGGAATGTGTTGGAAGCGATAGAAATACGCATAATATCTTTGAATTTTACCATTTGGCAACTAAGCAATATATATTATTAAAACAGTTCTACGAAAAGTATAAAAAGGAAACTAAGAAAATAAAGCGGATAACAAATATTAAAAAAGGTATTTGCTGGTGCTGTTCAGCTTTTGGAATTGTTGTGGCAATTTTGCAAATATTAATTTGATATCAAGAAAAGTATAATATTATAAGTTATAGGCTATAACAGTAATATCGACGGTTATAGTCTTTTTATCTAAATATATAGTATATGATATCTGTTTGTTCTGAAACTGTATACTAGCTTAAAGACCGGCCAGAAGGGATTCGGGGGTTTCAACTGTAAGCGTTCCAGTAAGGGAAGAAGTCTGGAAGCAATACTTGAAGACATAAAAAGTGCCGACACCCGGGGTATCACCGAAAGGGAAAACGCTGAGGATTCCGAGAAGATATATAATATAAAGGGGGATATTACATAAGATGAGTATAGTAAGCGAGTTAATTGGTATTGCGGGCGCTGCAGTTGGGGTATGGGGCGTGATTCTGACCATAAATAGTAATAGAAAAAATAAAAAGCTGAAGGCGGTTACATGGTCAGATATACACTCAGCTACAAAATTTTTCTGGAAAAATCTAAAAAAGCAAAATTTTAAGCCGGATTTCATTATTTCGCCGGGACCTAAAGGGGGAATCATTGCCCAGTTAATTGAGGATTTTTATGACGATGAAATACCTATTCTTTCTGGCTTTTTGGAAAGAAAAAAACCGAAAAGTATTAATGTTGAAAATGACTTGATAATATCGACGTCAAAATGGAATGTACATATGCCGATTTCATTGAACACATTTGAAAAGAAAGATGAAATCAAGTTACTTATTGTCGATGATTTTGCAATGTCAGGTGATTTTTTATATTCTTTTAAAGATAAGCTTGTGGAACTCGGATATTTAGAAGAAAATATTTTTTCTTGTGTTGTGGCTGTGACAAAGGTGGCGCTGGATGCAAATAAGAGACCAAGTTATTATTGGAAGATTGTAGATGACAAAGAGTTTTATTTCCCTTGGGGAAAAGCAGAGTAGGAGAGACCGTTTCGATGACGATAATGGATAGTTTGTATGATAATACTTTGATTAAGTCTGTTCGTGCATTATTGAAAAACGTGAATTACAGCGTGTCGCATAGAAAGAGTATTGCTATAAAAGAAAAGAATTATGCTGACTTTGTGACCAATATCGATTTGGATGTCGAGCTGATGCTGATGAATGGATTAAGGGACATTGAAGATATTCCATGCCTTACAGAAGAATCGAATCAAAATATAGATGACTGTGATTATTGGGTAATTGATCCGATTGACGGCACGACAAATTTGCTTCATAAATATCCAAGTTATTGTATTTCAATTGCAAAAATAAGAAGGGGTATCACAGAATATGGATTTGTTTATAATCTTGTGAGTAAAGAACTTTTTACCGGTATAAAAGGTCAAGGAGCGTATTTGTTGAATACAAGAAGTGCCAGAGGTAAGGCAATTCATGTATCTGATGTTTACGAGTTTTCAGGTAGTCTGATTGGATTCGGATGTCCTTATGATAAAACTAAGACGGATAAAATTTTTGAGATTTCGAATAAGATTCTAAAAAATTGTCATGATTTGAAGCGGAATGGTCCTGCTTCGCTTGATATTTGTTATGTTGCAAGCGGCAGGATTGATGCATATTATGAACTTGACTTAAAAGAATGGGATTATAAGGCTGGAAAACTGATCCTTGAAGAAGCTGGAGGAAGGATTACAGATTGGAATGGAGATAGCATCCAGAAAAACACGAATAATGTTGTTGCATCAAATAATAAAATTCATGAGCAGTTGCTTGATTATCTGGAAAATGCTATTTAAACATAAGCCTGATTTTAGCTTGAAAAGATGAAATAGACAAAGATAAAGTCCGTTTTATGGAGACAAAAGATGAATGTTCCAAAAGAAATGCGAGAAACCTATGAGGAAATTTCAAAACTGCTGATTGAGTACAGTGAAAAGTATCCAGAAACCCTATGTTATGAAAAAGGTATGATTCCATTTGTACCCGAACATCCTTTTCCATGATTATTTACAAAGGGGAAGATATACGAAGAATATTAGAAACAGGGGATAAAACAATGGCAAATTTAAGATTGAAGAAGACGATACTGGAAGTGGTTGATAACCAGCTAAAGGCAAATGATCCTCCGTGCACGAAAGAGACTTATGGAAAATTACTGGATGCAGGGTATTCTAAGTCAGAGGCAAAGGATAAAATTGGTGCGGTTGTATTGACCGAAATCTATGATATTTTGAAAGAGGGACACTCTTTCGATGAAGAAAAATATAAAAACAGCCTTGAAGAGATGCTGAAACAAAACATTGACTATGAGGACGATAATCATATAACGACAGAATGGGACAAATGGGATGATCTGATTCAACAGGGGTATGAGTGCTTTGAAGATCAAAAAGCAATAGAAGGATTACTTTTCTGGAATGACGCGTGGAACATTTTTATATCCATTATGGAACAGATTCCGGAAAGAAATACACTTTATGGCCTGATGGAAGATCTTGATTATGCGTATTCAATTGACGGCTGGCTTCAGGATTATGAGATGGAATTGGGAAATGCTGGGAAACATGAGGAAAGAATTGCGTTTTGCCAAAAGATATTGGAAATGTTTGATTGGCGGGACGATGATGACAGTTGTTTTCAGTGTGGTATCGGGGAATCTCTTTTTAGTGAAGGAAAAATTACAGAAGCATATGAACATTATGAAAAATGGCTGGCAGAGGATCCGCAAAACATAAACGGAGTCAATAGCTTTAGCTGGATTCTTTTTGAGAATGGAGATGTTGAGAGAGCCTATAAAGTTATAAAAAGAGTGACATGGGGCGTTTCATGTTATGCGGATAATTCGATTCTTTTTTTGCGTGCGAAACATTTAGCTGAGTATGTTGGAAAAAACGATGAGAGTAAATGGTACCAGCAGCAATTGGATAAATTTGAGGAGTCAATCAGGAAATGGGAGACAGATGAAGATGCAGTTTTTGATGAATTTACGGCGCCAAAACAGATTCCGGTTATAAAAGGGAAGAAAATATATCCGAATGATCCTTGTCCATGCGGCAGTGGTAAGAAGTATAAGAAATGTTGTGGAAAATAGATAAAATTTATGGGTGAAATCCAGCTTTGAAAGTATATCTTAACATGCAATGCATAATATGCAATAGGAAGGAGCATATAAATATGGGGATGTATTTAAACAGCAAGGCACCATATGAGATGTATAAAAAAGTAATACAGAATCCGTATTTTATTGACAAATCGTTGTTGCTAACTGAATTAATCCCATCGTTCGATAGTATAAATTGTTATTGCTGCATCACGAGACCGCGTCGGTTTGGCAAAACGGTAATGGCGAATATGATAGCGGCGTTCTTTGGAAAAACAGATAGGAAAGACAGGATATTTGATAATTTGGCTATTTCAAGGAAGTCGGAATACAAATCACATTTAAACCGACATGATGTTATCTATATAGATTTTAGCAGAGCGCCAAAAGGTTGTAAAAATTACGCGCAGTATATTGCTCGTATTGAGAACGGAGTCGTAGAAGATTTGATTGCAGCTTATGCGGATTGTGCCTTAAGCAAAGAGGACTCCGTATGGGATGCCTTGCACAAAATTTATGAACAGACAGATAATAAATTTCTGTTTGTACTGGATGAATGGGATGCTGTTTTTCATATGCCATTTATTTCCAGTAAGGAGCAGCAGGAGTACCTCTTGTTTTTAAAATGGCTTCTCAAAGATCAATCCTACGTAGAGTTCGTATATATGACAGGTGTTCTCCCGATTGCAAAGTATTCCAGCGGCTCTGAGTTGAATATGTTCACAGAATATGATATGGCGACATCAGAGAAATTCAGTGAATATTTTGGATTTTCCGATATCGAGGTGGATCATCTTTATGATATTTATCAAAAGAAGGCAATGGTTACAAAATTCAGCCGCGAAGAACTACGTATTTGGTATGATGGATATTACACCACTACAGGGCTTCGACTTTACAATCCTCGTTCTGTTGTCTTGGCGCTGACAGACAATCAGCTTCGAAATTATTGGACCAGTTCTGGACCATATGATGAGTTGTTTTATTATGTTCGTCATAATGTCGAAGATGTAAGAGATGACTTAGTACTTCTGGTATCAGGCGAACGGATTTCAACTGATATCGGGCAGTTTTCAGTTGCCTCGATGGAAATTAATTCCAGAGAGCAGATTTATTCAGCGATGGTAGTCTATGGTCTCCTGACTTATGAAAGCGGAGAAGTTCTAATTCCGAACAAGGAATTAATGGATAAATTTAATGAACTGCTATTGTCTAAGGATTCCCTTGGATATGTTTATAATCTTGCAAAGAAGTCAGAACAAATGCTTCAGGCGACAATAGCCGGTGATACGAAAATAATGGAAGAAATTCTTCAGTTTGCACATGATACAGAATCGCCCATTCTGTCATATAATAACGAAGTTGAATTGTCAGCCATAATAAATTTGTGCTATCTTTCTGCACGCAATAAATACCGGGTCGAACGAGAAGATAAGACAGGAAAAGGATTTGCAGATTTTGTCTTTTACCCTAAGCATAAAAATGGGGACTGCATCATTCTTGAATTGAAAATTGACAGTACACCGGAAGAAGCAATTGCTCAAATAAAAAATAAGAACTATGCTCTCTGCTTTAAGGGGAAGTTGGGGGAAGAAGCGCAATATACCGGACGGATATTAGCGGTAGGCATTAGTTATAATAAAAAAACGAAAGAACATAGTTGCAGAGTAGATGTGTTGAAAAATATTCAGCAGATGAATATAAAAATCCAGAACAGCTAATCTTGTTCTGGATTTTTATATTCAAAACATTTAAATAAATACTCATCAGATTTGACGCTTACATTTATGCGAGGCATTGATAGACAAAGAAAACATAGTGGTGTCTGATATTGAGGAATGCTGCAAAGGGAAAATACATATAAAGGGGCGAAACGTAAAACGGATATGGAACTATCTGCTAAAGCGGCGAAAGGTTTATTTCGGATTGTAGGTTGAGGCTAGGTTTGTTATAATAAAAGGCAAGTCGGGCAGTAAGGAGAAAGGATAAAAATGGATATACAATATCTCTTATTTCTACAAAATATCAGAGAACTGTTCGGAGGAGTGCTGGATTCGTTTATGCTGAAAGCAACAGAACTGGGCGAACAGACCATCACTTTTTTGGTACTGGCATTTATCTACTGGTGTGTGGATAAGCATGCAGGAGTGTTGATGGCGTTCAATGTGTCGATTGCGTGCACGTGGAATCAGTTCGTAAAATGGAAATGCAGGATAGACCGGCCCTGGATCAGGGACGAGCGGATTGTGCCCGTGCAGGAAGCTATAGCGGGAGCCGGCGGCTATTCTTTTCCCAGCGGTCATACCAGCAGGGCAACTGCTGTGTGGGGAGCGATGGGGGCGTCCTTGTGGAAAGGAAAGAAACATGCCCTTTCTGTTGTATGCTGGGGCATTTTGGCGTTGATTGCCTTTTCGCGTAATTATCTGGGAGTACATACGCCTCAGGATGTGCTGGCAGCTTTGGTAATAGGGATTTTGCTGATTTTTCTTCTGGAAAAAGCTTTGTGTTGGGCGGAAAATGGCAGGAACAGAGATCTTTTGGTGGCAGCGGCAGGCTGTCTTTTATGCTTTTGTCCTATGCTCTGGGCAGGGTGCCTTTCAAACGCAGGCGCAGGGATGGGCTTTTTCATTGGATGGGTTTTGGAGAGACGTTTTGTGCGGTTTAAAACAGAGGGGGCAAGGGCGCATAAGTGTGTCCGGTTCGTCATAGGCGGAACAGGGATTGTGTTTATTTTGACCGTGCTTCTATCTGCGTTGCGAATGGCAGTGGGAAATAAATACGCAGGAGTTTTTGCATCATTTACGTTGGCAGTTTTCATTATAGCGGTATATCCGTTTTTCTTTTCCAACAAAGCGCGTTACAAAGCAGGCATTGTCATGCTGGCGGTACTTCTTGCAGGTATTTTAGGATTTTCAGCATGGAAGAGCCAGGTGCAGAAAGAAGCAACTGAAAAGGAAGCGCAGGGGATAGAACAGCAGGAAAGCCAGAATGTGAAAGAGCAGATACAGGAAGCGGATCAGCAGGCGCAGGAGACGGGCGGGCAGGAAATGCAGGGAGAATACACTGGGAATGTGCCGGAAGTGGTTGCACATAGGGGATATTCCTCTGTATTTCCCGAAAACACACTGGCATCTTTTGCCGGAGCTATGGATATAGGAGCTGACTATATTGAACTGGATGTGCAGCTGACCGAAGACGGACAGGTGGTGGTTTTTCACGATAATGACCTGAAGCGGATTACAGGAGCGGAGGGGACGGTTTCGGATTATACGTTTGAGGAACTCTCCGCTTTGGATGCGGGAAGTTGGTTTTCGCCTTCTTTTGCAGGTGAGAGGATCCCGTCTCTTAAGGATGCGCTGGAACTGATTAGTACTTCGGATTGCAAGGTTTATCTGGAACTTAAGGATATCGGTGAAGTGGCGGGATTTGAAGAGGCAGTGCTTGAGGTGGTACAGCAGTGTAATATGAAAGAGCAGTGTGTCTTTGCCTCTTTCCGATATAGTTATCTGGAGCGTTTCAAGGAATTGGATGCGGATTTGCAGACGTTGTATAATACCACCTCCGGTAAAACCACGTTGCCGGAAGAGTTTCCGGCAGATTATTACGGGCTTTATACAGAGTCTGTGAGACCGGATACAGTAAATGCGATTCACGCAGCTGGGAAGAAAGCTTTTGTATGGACGGTAAATACACCTGAGGCGATGCAGAATGTACAAGCTATGGGTGCGGATGGCGTTGTGACCAATTATCCGGGAGTGGCGAAGGTGATACGGCAGCCGGAGTACTGTTATCTGGCTGAGAATTTTGAAAGTTCTGTACCTATGCCCGGTCTGTATGGCGCCGATGTTCCGGCAGAATGTGAGGATATGGTGGTGCAGGGACTGACACAGGCGGGAAACAGGCTGGTGGTTTCAGCCTACAGCCGTTCGGGAGAAAGGAACAGTATTCTGTACATTATGAATAGCGGCGGAGAACTGCAGAAAATGGTGGATCTGAGATTCAAAGCCCATACCGGAGGCATTGCTTATGATGAAGAGCATAATCTTTTGTGGGTGACCGGACCTTCGGGGATGGTATATGCTGTTTCGTGGTCTGATATTCTGGGGGATACTTATCAGGGTGAAATACAGGTAAGCTTTGACGCAGGACTGGTCAATCATAATGAATCAAAGGTTGCGTCCTTCCTGACTCTGTCGGAAGGAGAACTGTTTGTGGGCTCTTATGTGAAGGGGGCAGGCGGTGTCCTGAACCGGTATGATCTGTCAGATGTCCAAAATCCACAGCTTATTTCGGCAGTAGTTATACCGGAAAGGATTCAGGGGATAACTTTTAAAAGAGATGTGCCATCAGGCGAGCGTTATATGCTGTTGAGCCAGAGCTGTGAGACGGAAGATTCCTATCTGCTTGAATTTTTGTATGATGATCAGAGGGCGGAATATATAGAACCTGCCAAAGTGCATATACTTCCGGAAGGGGCAGAGCAGATACAAATGACAGCTCGGGGAATGTATATTTTATTTGAATCCGCATCTCGTCCGTATCGGGAAACGGCGCGGATTCCAAACGATCAGATTTATCTCATCAGGGAATAAATTTAGGCGCTTTTCTTCTATTTGTATTCGTGTTATTCTTAGTAATAGTAGAATTATGGGAAAGAAAGTTTGGAGGAGGCATTATTGTGAATGACATTCAATTGTTGGATTGCACCCTGAGGGATGGCGGGTATGTGAATGACTGGAATTTCGGACACGATAATCTTGTCAGCATTTTTGAGCGGCTGGTAGATGCCAATGTGGATATCATTGAAATAGGCTTCCTTGATGAACGCAGGTCCTTCGATATCAATCGCAGTATCATGCCGGATACAGACAGTGTTGCCCGGATTTACGGAAAACTGGACAGGAAGCAGGCGATGGTGGTAGGCATGATCGACTATGGGACATGCTCCATGGAGCATATCAGACCTTGCAGCGAAAGTTTTCTGGACGGCATCAGGGTTATCTTCAAGAAACATTTGAGAGAACCGGCTTTTGACTTTTGCAAAGAACTGAAAGAGAAAGGATACAAGGTTTTTGCACAGCTTGTATCGGTCACCAGTTATGAGGACGAAGAAATGATGGATGTGGTTAGGCTGGCAAATGAGGTCAAACCGTATGCTGTTTCCATGGTAGATACTTATGGTTTGATGCATCAGAATAATCTGCTTCATTACTTCCATCTGTTAGATACGCACCTTGATGCAGAAATCGGGCTTGGTTACCATGCTCATAATAATTTTCAGATGGGTTATGCAAACTGTATTGCCATGCTCTCCAACCGGATTGACCGACTGATGATTGTAGACGGCAGCATTTACGGAATGGGCAAAAGTGCGGGGAATGTACCAATTGAATTGGTAGCCATGTATATGAACAATGCGCTTGGAAAGCGCTATCACATCAGTCAGATTCTGGAAGCGATAGATGCAAACATATCACAGTTCTATCATCCGGCAACATGGGGATACAACATGTTCTACTATATAGCGGCTTTCAATGACTGCCATCCTGAATATGTGTCATATCTGATGAGCAAACGAACACTTTCTATTAAATCAATTAACGAGATTCTGGCAAAACTGCAGGATGAAATGAAATTAATCTTTGACAAGAATGTGATAGAAGCACTTTATATTGAGTATCAGAAAAAGGATGTAAATGATGCGGAGGATAGAGAAAGACTGAGGAAAGAATTGAGCGGCAGAAAAATCCTCCTGATTGGACCGGGCGTCACGGTGAAGACGCAGAGGGAAAGAATCAGTGAATTTATAAAGGACAATGCCCCCACGATTATTTCCATCAATTATGTGCCGGAGGAATTTGCACCGGATTATATCTTCCTTAGCAATTCGAAGCGGTATGTACAGCTGGCTACCAAGCTCAGTCAGGAAAAGCTTGCTCTGATTGCTACATCAAATCTCACGGGAACAAGGGAAGAGGCTTTTGATTATGTATTGAACTTTAGTTCCCTGATGGACTGTGAGGCGGAGATTGTGGATAATTCGCTGGTGATGCTGCTTAAGGCATTGATTGGACTTGAATGCAAAAAGGTGACATTGGCGGGGTTTGACGGATATTCCAGTGAGACGTCAAACTATTATAACAGCAGCATGGAATATGATTTTGCGAAAAATATGGCAGAGTATCTGAACCGATATACGAACACTTTTTTTAAAGAGATTCGTGATAGACTACAGGTTACCTTTTTAACCGATTCGCGATATGATGGGTAAAGACAGGAGCGGAAAATGAAAATTAAGGTTGCAAAGTATATAGCTGAGTTTTTGGTGAAAAATGGAATCAGAGACTGCTTTATGGTTACCGGAGGAGGCGCCATGCACCTGGATGATGCATTGGGACACGAGGATGGTCTGCACTGTGTATTTAACCATCATGAGCAGGCATGCGCGATTGCAGCAGAGGGATATACGAGGATGACAGGAAAACTGGCGGCGGTCTGTGTCACCAGCGGTCCTGGAGGAACCAATGCCATTACTGGAGTGATGGGCGGATGGGTAGATTCGATTCCTATGTTTGTTCTTTCAGGGCAGGTAAAAAGAGAGACGACCATTTGGTCCTGCCCAGAACTGGGACTGCGGCAGTTGGGAGATCAGGAATTTAATATTATAGGGTCTGTTTCCAATATGACGAAGTATGCCGTGATGCTGACTGAGCCGAAGGAGACGGCTTACCATCTGGAAAAGGCATTGTATCTTGCAAAGGAAGGCAGAAAGGGTCCGGTATGGCTGGACATTCCGCTGGATGTACAGGGGGCAGTGATAGAGACAGAAGAACTCGTCCATTTTGACCCCGATGCAGAAAGGGTGCGGGCAGTACCGGACGTGAAAAAAGAAACTGCTCAGATGATTCTTAAGAAAATTAAGGAGGCAAAGGCGCCGCTTATACTTGCAGGGACCGGAATCCGGCTGGGGGATGCGCACAGTGAATTGCTTTCGTTGATTGAAAAACTGCATATTCCGGTGGTGACTGCATGGAATGCAAACGATACGGTGGCTTTTGACAATCCATATTTTGCGGGGATGCCCGGAACGGTTGGAACCAGGGCAGGAAACTTCGCAGTACAGAATTGTGATTTGCTGCTTAGTCTTGGATGCCGGATGAATATCAGAATGATTGGATATAATCACTTTGATTTTGCAAAAAATGCGTATAAAATCGTAGTTGACATTGATCCGTTGGAATTAGCCAAACCTACAATCCGTCCGGATCTGCCCGTCAATGCAGATGTGAAAACTTTTATGGACGCGCTTCTTGCGGAAGATTATAGTTCCCAGAAACAGCATGAGCCATGGGTTAAGTGGTGCCGGAAGCTTGTGGAAACTTATCCTACGGTGTCTTTAGACTATCACAAAAAAGGAAATGAACCGATCAATCCATATGTGTTCTTGGACAGGTTGTTTGCACAGCTTGGAGAAGAAGAACGCATCATTTGCGGCAACGGAAGTGCCTGTGTCATGACATTCCAAGCATGTAAGATTAAGCAGGGACAGAGAATGTTCACCAATTCCGGCTGTGCGGCGATGGGATATGGTCTTCCGGCTGCGCTGGGGGTTTCTGTTTCGGATAACAGCCGAAGAGTGGTATGTATTGACGGTGATGGAAGTGTGATGATGAATATTCAGGAACTAGCAACGATAGCGCATAATCATCTTGATATCAAGCTTTTTATATTAAATAATAATGGATACCACTCCATCAGGCAAACGCAGACAAATCTTTTTAAGCCTCCTTTTATTGGGATTGATGGAAAAAGCGGTGTGGGATTCCCGGATTTTGGGAAACTGTCGGATGCTTTTGGCATTAAGTATTTCCTTTTAAGAAGTGAGGAAGAATGTGATTTGGTGCTGGAAGAGATGCTCTGCAGTGAAGGACCCTGTATTTGTGAAGTTCTGATAGATGAAAAGCAGAATTTTGCACCTAAATCTTCATCCAAGGTAATGCCTGACGGAAGAATTATGTCACCGTCGTTGGATGATATGGCGCCGTTTTTGGACAGAGAAGAATTTGAAGCAATCAGGTACATGCCGGATTTGCCAAGTGGGAATAAATCATGAAAAGGATTATCATAACAGGACCGACGGGTGCAATCGGTATGGCATTGATACAAAAATGCATCATCGAGAACATTGAGGCAGCGGTCATATGTCACCGAAAATCTGCGAGAATCGCACAGATTCCGGCTTCTGACAAAATAAAGGTAATAGAATGTAATCTGGATGAACTTAAGACACTGCCGGAAATCTTAACCGGTACGTATGATGTCTTTTTTCATTTGGCGTGGGCGTGTACGGCAGGTGAGGGCAGAAATGATGTTCATGCGCAGAGCGGAAACATCCGATTTGCATTGGATGCAGTGGAAGCGGCCAAAAAACTGGGGTGTGAATGTTTTGTGGGAGCGGGGTCCCAGGCGGAATACGGACGTTATGAAGGAAAACTGGATTCCAGAGTTCCTGCATTTCCCGAAAATGGATATGGAATTGCAAAACTCTGTGCCGGGCAGCTAAGCCGGATTCGGTGCGGCCAGCTGGGAATAAGGCATATCTGGTTTCGGATATTAAGTGTATATGGTGAATATGACGGTGAACAGACGATGATCATGTCAAGCATCAGAAAGATGCTTGAAGGACAGTCGCCGGAGTATACGCCGGCAGAGCAGATATGGGACTATCTGTACAGCGTAGATGCAGCAGAAGCGCTTTTTCTGGCAGCGAAGCAGGGCAGGGATGGTGCGGTCTATTGCTTGGGAAGCGGGCAGGCAAGAGAGTTAAAGGAATATATAGAAATCATGCGGGATGAGATACAGCCGGGGCTTTCGCTGAAGCTGGGAGCAAAACCATATGCGCCAAAGCAGGTGATGTATCTGTGCGCAGATCTTTCAGAGTTACGTAAGGATACCGGTTTCGAGCCCCGGTATTCATTTGAAGAAGGTATAAGAAGGACGATTGCGTGGATGCAGTCTGTAGGAGAATAAGAAGATGCAGTGGTTTGACTTTTATAAAGGGAAAAAAGTTCTTATAACAGGACATACTGGCTTTAAGGGAGCGTGGATGAGCAGCCTTCTTTTAGAAGCAGGCGCAGATGTGAGCGGCTATGCATTAGATGCCCCCACCAGCCCGTCGCTTTTTGATTTATGCGGCTTGAAAGATAGAATGCATTCTATAGAAGGGGATGTGAGAGATCTGACACATTTGAGAAAAGTGTTTGAGGAGACAAGCCCGGAAATCGTGATTCACATGGCAGCCCAGCCGTTGGTGAGGGAGTCTTATAAGGAGCCGGTTTACACCTATGAGGTCAATGTCATGGGAACGGTAAATGTGCTTGAATGTGTACGGCAAAGTTCTTCGGTGCGTTCCGTAATCAATGTCACCACAGATAAGGTTTATAAAAACAGGGAATGGTGCTGGGGATACAGGGAGGATGAGGAACTAAACGGTTACGATCCTTATTCCAATTCCAAATCCTGCTCAGAATTAGTCACTTCAAGCTATAAAGATTCCTTTTTACAACCAAAGGGAATTGCAGTTTCTACCCTTCGTGCGGGAAATGTGATTGGAGGAGGAGATTTTGCAAAAGACCGTATCATTCCCGATTGCGTTCGTGCCGCTTCAAAGAAAGAGGATATTATTCTTAGGAATCCATATTCAGTAAGACCTTATCAGCACGTGCTGGAGCCGCTAGCGGTATATTTGATGCTCGCAAAGGAGCAATATGAAAACCCTGCGCTTTCAGGAAATTATAATGTGGGACCGGACGAAGCAGACTGCCTTTCCACGGGAGAACTGACGGATTTGTTTTGTGAAAAATGGTTGGAGCGGACTGGAGATAAACCAATCTGGGTCAATCGATATGATGGCGGTCCCCATGAAGCGGGATTCCTGAAGCTGGACTGTTCTAAGCTGAAAGCAGTTTTCGGCTGGAAACCGGTATGGAATATTGAAAAAACCATGGAAAAATTAGTAGAGTGGTACCATGTTTATCTGAATTGTGATAATATAAAGGAATGTATGGAAAGTCAGATGCATGAATTCTTAAGTTCAGGGAATGGAGACAGGGGTTCGGATTCATAGGGAAAGGGCATGGTATTTGAGTGATGAAGGTCTTAATTCTGGCAGGAGGCTCCAAGAGTACGATTAGTGAGGACAGGGAAGGAATTCCCAAACCTATGGTTGAAATTGGGGAAAAGCCGCTTTTATGGCATATCATGAAGCAGTACAGCCATTTTGGATATGAGGATTTCCTCGTATGCGGCGGTTATAAGGTAAATATGATTAAAAATTATTTTCGCGATTATTATATTTATCAGTCGGATATCACAGTCGATCTTGCTACTAATCAAGTGGATATTCATAAAAAAGTAACGGAAGACTGGAGAGTAACGGTGGCAGATACCGGTCTGTTTGCAACCACAGGACAGAGAGTGAGTCAGGCAGAAAAATATATAGAGGATGATTGGTTTCTTTTGACATATGGGGACTGTTTATCCGACATCAATGTGAAAGAATTGGTTGATTTTGCAATGGAAAAGGACAAACTGGTCACGATGGCTGTGGCAGCGCCCATTGGAAGAAATATGGTACTTCCCATTGAGGAAAGCGGGCTTTTGGGAAATCTTTCTTCTTTGACTAAAAAGGGAAATGAAGCATGGACCAACGCCTGTACATTCGTGCTTAAAAAAAGTGCATTTCGTTATCTGAATGGAAATTATGAGTTGGACGAGCAACTATTGCCTGTCCTTTCTGAGAAGGGACAGGTTGCGGTTTATAAACATCACGGATTCTGGTGTCCAGTGGAAACTCTCCGTAACAAGGTGGATTTGGAGACCAGATGGAATGCCGGCATGGCGCCATGGAAGGTGTGGTAAATATGAAGGTAGTGATTCTGGCAGGCGGAATGGGTACAAGGATCAGCGAGGAATCCTATTTAAAGCCGAAGCCTATGGTTGAAATTGGAGATAAACCGATTTTATGGCATATCATGAAGTGGTATGCCTCTTTTGGGTTCATGGATTTCATTATCTGCTGTGGATATAAAGGACATATGATAAAAGACTATTTTATCAATTATTATTCTTATCAGGGAGATGGATGCTTTAACCTGTTGGATCACACAGCCCAGTATGCTGCCAACAGGAAGGAACCCTGGCGCGTCACGCTGGCAAACACAGGGGCAAGGACAATGACGGCAGGACGGATACTCAAAATTAAAGAATATGTGGGAAATGAGCCTTTTATGCTGACCTATGGAGACGGGGTTTCGGATGTGGATATTCTAAAACTTTTGGAATATCACAGGAAGAATGGGAAACTGGTGACAATCACAACGACCCAGCCGGAAGGACGTTTTGGGGCGATTTCCATGGGGGAAGATGGCGTTGTCCATAAGTTTAAGGAAAAAGCAAGAAAAGATCAATCATGGGTGAATGCCGGTTTTATGGTGATGGAGCCTGGTATATTTGATTACTTAGGAGACGGAAGCGAGATGCTGGAGGATGGTCCCTTTGAGCGGGTAGCCTTGGCGAGGCAGATGGATGCTTATCATCATGAGGGCTTCTGGTCGCCCATGGATACGATGCACGACAAGGCATATTTGGAGAAATTATGGAAACAGGGGAAGGCACCCTGGAAGGTGGAGGAATGAAAATGTTTGATGGAATGAATGAGAAGCAGGCAAGGGAACAGATTCTGGGAATAGTAAAAGAATATTGCGATATTTATCACAATCAGAAAGCGCCTTATCAGGAAGGACAGCGCATTCCCTATGCCAGCCGCGTTTATGACAATGAAGAGATGACAAATCTGGTAGACAGTGCATTGGAATTCTGGCTTACGTCAGGAAGATATACAACTATGTTTGAAGAGGATTTTGCCTCATACCTTGGGGTAAAATTCTGCTCGCTGGTTAACTCTGGCTCTTCAGCAAATCTTCTGGCATTTATGGCACTGACCTCTCCTCTTTTAGGTGAGCGCGCGATAAGGCGCGGGGATGAAGTGATTACTGTGGCGGCGGGATTTCCAACGACGGTTGCTCCCATTGTGCAGTTTGGGGCTGTGCCGGTTTTTATTGACGTGACAATTCCGCAGTATAATATGGACATTTCCATGCTGGAGGAGGCCTTATCCTCTAGGACGAAGGCAGTCATGGCAGCGCATACGCTGGGAAATCCCTTTGATTTAAAGGCGGTGAAGGAGTTCTGTGACAAGCATCATTTGTGGCTGATTGAAGACAACTGTGATGCGCTGGGTTCAGTTTATACCATGAATGGAAAAGACCACCTGACTGGCACCATTGGGGACATCGGAACCTCCAGCTTTTATCCGCCTCACCATATGACTATGGGAGAAGGAGGAGCTGTGTATACCAATAATCCATTGCTCCATAAGTGCGTGCGTTCCTTTAGAGACTGGGGAAGAGACTGTGTCTGCGTGTCCGGTCAGGACAATATGTGTGGGCATCGCTTTGACAGAAAATATGAGGAATTGCCGGAAGGATATGACCATAAATATGTTTATTCCCATTTTGGATATAATCTGAAGGCAACAGACATGCAGGCAGCAATTGGCTGTGCCCAGCTTAAGAAGCTGCCGGAATTTACAAGGCTTAGAAGAGAGCACTTTGACTTCCTGAAGGAATCTTTAAAAGATGTTGAGGAGTTCTTTATCCTGCCCGAGGCTTGTGAAAATTCCGCCCCCAGCTGGTTTGGTTTTATGCTGACCTGCAAGGAGAAAATAGATAGGGTACAGGTAGTTACTTACTTGGAAAGCAAGGGGATTCAGACCCGTATGCTGTTTGCGGGAAATATCACCAAGCAGCCATGCTTTGATGAAATGCGGAAGAAAAAAGAGGGGTACAGGGTAATTGGTAATCTGGAAAATACAGACAGAATCATGCGCGACAGCTTCTGGATTGGAGTTTATCCGGGAATGACGCAGGAGATGTTGGAAGTGATGGCAAGGGAACTGACAGCATCGCTTAAAAGATAAAAATGCATATAGTTGCACTTGCTATGCAAACCGAACTTTTTACTTTTAACAATTTTAATCAGACGACCACTCTTGGCAGAGTGGTCTTTTGTCATGAAATTAATATGATTTGTTTACGGATTGGCCCGGAAGAATGCGAACTCTGCACCGTTGTATTCGAATTGTTCGTGTAGGTAAAATTTATCCGATAACCCCGGATAGTAAGTTTGCAGATACCAAAGGCTATACGAGGAGCAAAAGAACCACTCTGCGTTTTCAAGTTCATTTCGAGCCCATTCCATGGTGTCTAACGGCATATTCAAATAGGACCATTCTGTTGAGTGCAGATGCGTGTCACGATCAATCAGTGCCATAAGTTCCGGAACACCTTCTCCAAAAGATATGGCATCCGGAGGAATCTGAACCCAGATATATTCCGCAAATTCTTTTAGCTCATCCCTTTTCCAGATTGTTTCTGATGAGGTTTTCCATGCTTTGGGCATGGAGTAGATGCTGTCAAACGCCATAACAAACAGGATAAGTGTTGTTATTACTCTGAGGAAGAGGATCAGAAGCCTATTTGGGGTGGAGACCGCAAGTTCTTTTGATGTATTCCATTCTATATAACGATCCTGGCATTTTTGCAGAATTGATACTTGGAGGATCAACATAAGGAATAAAGTGATAAACATGCTGCCCTCTGTGGGACGATTGATATAATAAAGCATCAGACCAAGGCTCATGACCCCAAGTAAAAAGTGAAAAGAAGATGTCTTTTCCTTTGCATGGGAAGGAAAAAATAGTTGAAATACAGTAGGAATGACAAAACCTAAAAACAGTACAGCAGCGCCAAGCCATGCATGGGAAGCATCAGGGAGGGGCAATTCTATATTTTCGATATAATTTCTATCTGAAATCAGTGGATACATAAACTCACGTAAATCTAAAACAGAACCGCCCGCTAACAGATTATAGCAGCAGATAATCACATATGCCAGTATAAAGGGAAGAAGTGTATAAATTAACAACTCCCGTATAAGTAAAAGAACTTTACGGAGGGAAAAGGAACTTTCGTCTAAGGCAGCCTGCACCCACCGATAAAGCGAAAATGACAGCATGGTAACAATTCCCACTTCTGTTGACCAGACAAAGGAAAGTGTGATAAAACATACAGCAATAATATTGTGGTTTCTTTCAGTTTTCTGTTCCTGCAAAGCAAGTGCGATCAAAAGAATAGGAAAAATCATGCGGTGGGGATGAACCTGAAGGAAAACACCGCCCTGCATAAGCATAAAATAATATTCACCGATGGCAAGCATACCGAGATAGAAGATCAAATCGTTTTTCGCAAGATAATTTAATACATAAAGAAAAAGAAGAATGGATATTCCTGCGATGACTGCGGATACGATAAAAATTCCGGTCAGATAATCAACATGAAGAAACCTATGCAGAAATTTCAGGACCGGCATATAAAGAATAGCATAATGCCCATAAAGAGATTCCATGTTTTTGCTGTAGGGTACCATCCAGCAGACATTGATAATGCTATTTGTGTAAGCATGACTGTGGTAGGTACCACCCTGAATATCCTGAAAGATATTGGGGGCATAAAATTGAATAGAAACTCCGAAGGTAAATAACAAAGAAATTATAAACCGACTGATTTTTCGGACTTTTAAAATTTTTGTGTTCGGACTTTTTCGAAGAAGAAAAAGGCAGAAAACTACACCGACTATTGTTATGGAAATCCATACTGGGAAAGGAAAAGATCTGCGAATCAGTGCGGACGCATCCAGTGGATGCTCTGCGTTTGTCTCGTTCACATAAAATAAAACTATCCAGATTATGGATAAGCCAATTATTGCCATAGCCCATATTTTGTCAATACTTGGCTTTGGAGAGCTTATGGTTTTGCTCATGATGTAGTATGAAAATATTGTAGCAATTACGGAGAAAGCACATGCGACAACAAAAAATTCCATGTTGCGTAGGGGCAGGAAGTTCCGCGTCATAGCAAAAATAGCAAGAGCAATACTTCCGATTGAAAAGCTTTTTACTTCTTTGGACATAGAATCACTCCTTGATAGACTTATTTTAAACTTATACTGATTATAAATTCTGTAGCAATTATTGTAGCAATTAGTGAAAGAACTGTCAATGATGCAGAGATACTAGAGCTTCCCACAGCTGCCTTCTGAAGTGCTATAAAATGCAAGTTCTATTATACGAAGAACTTTGAATAAAGGCATACTGCCACAGATTGCCGGATGATATAAGTGAATGGGCAATGACAGTAGTAGGAAAAGTAGGTTCAAAATTGTATGGGGCTATCAGATAAATAAGATGAGGTGAATAACTCAACTTTCCCACCTACACAATGGGTGAGGATGCTTGATTTCTAAGCAAAAACAGTTTTAGAAATGGTGCATTGACATTAAAATAGCACCTAATCTCTGGTATAATAAGATTACCACATCAAATATCACTAAAAACTGTGGTATTTCTGCGTATGAGGTATTTCAATTTTTACTATTGCGGGTTCTTCAGGGAAAGAACCTGTTCCGTTTCTTTAATTCCAAACATAAAGACCAGGCTGTTTCCAAGAATACATACTTAAGAATGGGATTCCCGTAAAAATTGTATTTGTGCGCAACCGTAACAAAAAGAGCGAGTGCCTTTATCTGTTAAGTACAGACTGCAGCTTGTCAGATGCTGAAATCGTACGCATATATGGAAACCGGTGGTCTATTGAATGTTTCTTTAAAGCAGCGAAATCTTTTATGAAGCTGGGGACAGAATTCCAGAGCCGCAGTTATGATGCCATGGTCAGCCATACCACGATTGTATTTACCAGATATATACTTCTGGAATGGATACGTCGTAACCAGAATGACCAAAAGACCTATGGCGAGTTGTTTTTCATGTTCTGTGAGGATATACAGGACATGGATTTAACCAATGCACTGCAGATGCTTTCAAGATTGGTCGATGAACCGGATCTATGCGAGGCATTGATAGACAAAGAAAGTATAGTGGTGCCTGATATCGAGGAATGCTGCAAAGGGAAAATACATACAAAGGAGAGAAGCGTAAAGCGGATATGGAACTATCTGCTAAAACGGCGAAAGGTTCAGTTTTCGGTTCAAAATATTGTGAGTTGTTATAAAGTGCTCGGAATGAGTGAGGAACTGACGGACTATTTGAGGGAAGAGGCGGAAAATATTCGTAATCTTCCTAATGCTGAAATGCTGCCAACTGAATTAAAAGAAATGGCGTAAAGAAAACGATATGGAAAGGGAAGGTGTTTAGAGTGTGTAGAGACTTTATGCGTAAGGTTACTAAAAAGGTCTGGCCCATCATTAAAAATGGGTGGCTCTTTTTATCAAGCTTTGTGGCACTAGCCGCCTCGGTAGCGACATGCTATACAATTGTAGAAATGAGAAAAGAGAGAAATCAGGCATATAAACCATATTTTGTAATAGAAACAGCCAGGTATGAAGAACAATTTGAGAAACCGTTTTACGGTATATATGATTCAAATAATTTGGTACATTTGCTTTCAAATCAAGAACCTATACCGATGGAACTGTGCATCGATAATATTGGAGCGGACACAGCAACGGATATTCAGGTTTTATTTTCTTGTAAAGAATATAAAGATTACTGGAACGCAGTCTGCCAATATTATGATGAGGATGAGGTAGAAATTGCAGAAGACTATGTGAAGGTAAAATGCTACTTAGCTTTATCAGAAGAAATTGTCCAACTCAAGTATAATATAAATAAAGAGGATTTAGCGGTAAAGGTTCCCTATATATTTTCAAGAGAACATACGAAAATACCTATTCCGGAAGAATACTGCAGGCTGTTTTCTGCAATTGCATATTGTACAAATGGAGACTATGAACAACTCCCTAAATTAGAGCTTGAGATTTCTTTCAAAGATTTACAAGGAATAAATTATCATAGCACATTCAAATTAAGCGTGGATATTGATATGGACACTCAATCAGATGAAACATTTAATTATGTGAATTATACGATAAGGCAGGTTGAGTAAATACTTGCGAGAATGGCTTTGCTTAGTAGATAGCCTGTAAATGGCAGATAACGTGTGCTTGTACAAACATGTAGTCCTTATGCTGTGATCCAAAGGACTGCATATCATTATTTATGAAACAGATGTATTCTGCCAACTATGGAATATTTTTGGAAAATTTGTTATGAAATTAGTGACCAACTGACAGTTTAAACCAGTGTATAATCAGGCCGGGATTTTAGGGTACATCCATAGAGATAGAAAAATGAGGGAGTAAGGTGAAAATAACACGGATTCTTAAATTGTAGAAATCTGTTACAAAATCACCATGTTTGTGATAACATCTATAATGGGTGGACAGATTTGTTAAAGTTACAAAAATCAAAAATGGAGGGAAAAAAATGTATAATGGAGTAAAAAAAAGATTACCGGTTTTACTGACGATTATGCTGATATTCATTTTAAGTGCTTGTGGGAGCGGTGCGGACAGTGCGGCATCGGGTCAAATGTATGGAGAACCCAAGCAAGAAGGCGAAAGCGTGGCTTTAGAGGAAACAGTTAACGCTGTTTCTATTGACATGAACAGCGAACAGGTTAAATTGTTAACTCGCCTTGAAAATGCATATAACAATCAGGATATATATGCTGTAATAGAGTGCTTTGATCCAATGATTACTAATGCATTTTATGCAGGTATAAAGCTTTTGGGAGTTGATGCGGATGCGATAAAAGGGATAATGCCGTTTGCTTCAAAATTGATAGCACAATCGGGAATGACAGATTCAGCAAATTGGGGAAGCGTGGAATTTGTTCCGCTTGACTATTCAACGGATGGTCTTTCTGGCACAATTACTTATCAGGTGAATCTCAGCTATGCAGACGGCTCGTCAAGAACATTGGAAGATACGGCTTCAATCGTAAACGTAGATGGAAAATGGTATTTTGCGTCATTTCAACCGATGCAAAATCAGGTTCATGCACCAATTCCGATAAAAGGAAACCTTACGGACAAGGATGTTGAGGGTGGTCTGTTTACATTTAAGGAAAACGGATATGTCGGATATGTAAATGAAAGCGGAGAAGTTATTATTGAGCCATATTTTCACGGTGGAAAGGACTCTGAAGGGAGATATTGTCCTGTCAAGATGGACTGGGCATGGGGATTTATTGATGTCTTTGGAAATATTGTGGTTGAATATGGATTTGAAGATGTTGGAGAACATGCTTCCGAGGGATATTGGCCAGTCAAGATGAATGGGAAATGGGGATATATCAATCTTGAGAATGGGAATATTATTTCATGCAATTATTCCGAATGTGGATGTTTTTCTGATGGAATAGCTCCCGTTAGTAAAGATGGATACTGGGGTGCCATTGATGAGGATGGAACGGAGGTAATAGATTTTATTTATGATAAAATGACTGCTGGAAAGCAGATGTTCAATGATAATCTATACCGGGAATTGTCTTTTGTCAGTGGGGTGATTGGTGTGGAGGTAAATGGAGCTGTAGGAGTAATAGACTCAGAGGGAAATTATTTAATTCCATTAAGTTCTGATAGCGGAAACGTTGACTTTATAGGGGATGATTTTGTTGCAATCCAAAAGACCAGTACAAGTCAAGCGGTAAATGATTCGAGAAATTATTTGTTCCGTATTTCTACACAAAATAAAATACCCACACCAGAGTATTTTGCTGTTATAGGGGCAATAGGCAATACAATATATCTTCATAGTGCCATAGGTTCTGGAATGCCCGGTGTTAATGCAATAGCAATAGATGTAGAGGGAAATATTATTTTAGATACAGTTCAGTCAATATATTCTAATATGGGAATTGATACGGGCTACTACCCGCATGTAGGTTTTGGAGCATCTTGGTTTTTGGATCATGAAACATGGCTGTTTCATAATTGGACACTTATATATATTCATATTGATGGCAGTGGTACAGTTATAGGTAATTTTGTTAATGATAAAGGAGAACTGATGTTTCCCGTATGGATGACAGAGATAACTTTCTCTGATTCTTTTGTGGCAGGATATTCAGTAGGTGACAGAGTTACCTATCTGTATGATTCAACTAGCGGTGAAATTACCGAATATCCAGAATGTTATGTAATGGGGGGCAATAATTTTTTGATTAAAAGCTATGAAGCGCAGGAGTCATTAGAAGAGAAAATTGTCAATATAAGGACAGGAGAAACATTAAATGTTGATATAGAAGCACAGGAGTCTGATTCTGCGTTAATAGTTACAGATGGAATATTCTATGGTTTATATACTGTAAATGGATTTGTTGGTGATGGGATGAAATACAATAAAATAGAATATCACGACTATGCCGACGAATATGTGATGGAATTGGGGGCTGTTACGGAACGATACCGTATAGGAAGGGATGGAACAATCAATAAAATAGATTGAAATATTTATGAGAGAGCATCAAGACGGGGAAAACGATTATTCTTTGAAAGCGCAAAGTAATGGGGTGGATTTTGTTCCATTAAATCCGAAGATATATTTACCAGCTCTGAAAGGTGAAAAATTTTCGCAATAAAAATGCAGATAAATACAGGCAT
>CAYOED010000011.1:0-60385 GCA_964402925.1 uncultured Lachnospiraceae bacterium
CCCTCATTGGGATTTTTTCTGTTTTTTAAATCATACTTTTGAATACTTTCCTTTAGTTTCTCCACATATCCACTTGGTAAATCTGCCGCAGTCATAAGATAACTGTTTGTAACTTTCATCTGTTTAGACTCCTCCTTATATATACCCATTCTAAATGTATCATTTATGCTCTGTCAGAATCATTTACAATTTCACTGGCAACAGCGCCTGAAACAGCTGCCACTGTATCTTTTCTTTCATCATCAGAAAGACCTGTAAAATTAATATTCTTGTTTACCTTAGCATCATATGTACCGGCTTTGACAATTTCAGCTAAATCAATTCCGACTGTGTCTTTCATTGTTTCAAACAATTTTGTCATCACTCCCGGAACATTGTCTGCCACAGTGCTGACGCCATTGCTGTTATCTCCGCCAATGATTGTGATCTTATCAATCTGGGTAAGAGGCTCTGCAATCTTACCTGCGATTTCAGGCAATACCTGAATCAGCATTTCTGCCATAGCGGCATTATTATATTTCTGGTAAGCAATTGCCTTTTTCTCCATAGCTTCTGCTTCTGCAATACCTTTTGCACGGATTGCTTCTGCTTCCGCTTCACCCACCATTCTGATACCTTCAGCTTCCTGCTCTTTTGCAAACTTCTGAGCTTCCGCCGTTGCTTTTAATGCTTCTGCTTCTTTTTCCCGTTCAAACTTATCAGCCTCGGCATTTTTCATTCTTTCGTATAATTCTGCTTCTGATTGCTGCTGACGGGCAAATTTATCTGCTTCTGCTTTTTTCTTAACTTCTGCATCCAAAGCTTTTTCTTTTACTTCCGCTTCTCTCTGCTTCAAGATGACTTCTTTTTCCTGTTTTGCAATGGTTGCTTCCTGAGTTGCAACTTCAATGGTCTTGCGCTGTTCCTGCTCCTGAATGCTGTAGGCTGCATCCGCTTCGGCGCGTTTGGTATCTTCTAATTTTTTAAGTTCTGCTTTCTGCAGGGCAAGTTCATTGTTTTTCTTTGCAATCTCACGTTCCGCATTGATTCTTGCATCATTTGCCTGTTTATCGGCTTCTGCCTTTGCAACTGCAATTTCCTTTTCTGCTTCTGCTTTTGCAATGGCTGCTTTTTTCTTAATCTGGGAAATATTATCAATACCTAAATCATCAATGACACCATTTCCGTCTGCAAAATTCTGGACATTGAAGCTTACGATATCAAGACCCATGGCTGCTAAGTCAGGCTCTGCATTTTCTTTTACAAGATTGGCGAACTTCTGACGGTCGCTTACCATTTCCTCTAATCTCATACGACCTACAATTTCTCTCATATTACCTTCCAGAACTTCTCTTGCTATACCGGCAATATACTGGGTATTCTGGTTTAAGAAATTCTCTGCCGCAAGGGATAATTTTTCTTTCTCACTGCTAATCTTAATATTTACCGCTGCATCTACCTGAATATTAATATAATCTGCAGTAGGTACTGCATTAGATGTCTTAACATCAATAGGAATCAGTTTCAGGCTCAATTTATCCATTCTTTCAAAGTATGGAATCTTAATGCTTGACTTTCCAATAATTACCTTTTTACGAAGACCGGATATGATATATGCTGTATCCGGCGGCGCTTTTTTGTACCCTGTCACCATAATAATCAGGACAAAAATAACAACAATTGCTGCAATAATAAATCCTAACATGCTATACCTCCCTAGTATGTAAATAATATTTATATTCAATCAGCTTACGCTGTTTGAACCTCATTTGGTTCTTTATCTTTTGAATATAGAATCTTTAATATAATAGGCGTCGCTATTGAAGACACAATAATAAGCAAAATTACGGATGTAAAATAAACAGGCTCCAATAATCCTGCTGAAAGACCTTTCTGGGAAACGATAAGGGCAACTTCTCCTCTTGTCATCATTCCCACCCCAATTTTGAAAGAATCATTCCCATTAAATTTACATATCTTTGCCATCAATCCGCAACCAAATATTTTGCTTAAAAGTCCTACTAAAACAAATCCCAGCGAAAATAAAAGAATGCCTCCCGTTACACTGTCTATATTTGTCTTTAATCCTATACTAGCAAAAAATACAGGACCAAACAACATATAGGAGTTTACATCTACTTTTCTTTCTATGTAACTTGAATCATTGATAGAACATAAAATGATACCCGCCACATAAGCGCCTGTAATATCTGCAATGCCAAAATATTTTTCAGCTATATAAGCAAGCAGAAAACAATATGCCAAACCTGCAATCGGAATTCTTCTGGTATGAGGATATCTTTTATCTAATTTTTTAAATATCTTATAAGAGATAAAGCCAACCACAAGAGCAAGGACAAAAAATAAAACAGTATTAATGATTACAGTAGATGGCTTAGATTCCGGATTTTTAAACCCAATGACAAAGGTAAGAACAATAATTCCTATTACATCATCAATAATAGCAGCACTTAAAATCGTAGTACCTACTTTTCCTTTCAGCTTTCCCATTTCTTTTAGAGATTGTACCGTAATACTTACTGAGGTTGCCGTTAAAATTGTTCCTACAAAAACTGCCTTATAAAATTCTTCTGAACCCCAAGGTGAGATTCCATAAAATAGCATGTAATAAGCGGCACCTAAAATAAGAGGAATAAAAACGCCTGCACAGGCAATTAATGTTGCAATAGGACCTGTTTTCATAAGTTCCTTTAAATCTGTTTCAAGCCCGGCGGAAAACATCAATAAAATAACTCCTATTTCCGCCATCTGCATCAGAAAATCTGTCTGATTGACCCATCCTAAAATACTGGGTCCTATGATCAGACCGGCAATAATTTCTCCCACTACCTGGGGAGCTTTTAATTTTCTCGCTACAATACCAAATAATTTTGCTGCAATTACAATAATCGCTAAATCCTTCAATACCATATAACTTTCCATTTTCTCATTCTCTCCTCATTATACAAAATAATATTATTTTATTCAGATTTGATTCCTTCTTCTACAGCTCGAAGCTTGCAGCCATTTTTGTAAGAACCTATTTCACAAATTTCTGCTTTTTTCTGGTTGATACAAAATGTGCAAGGAGGACATGGCTTTTTTTCACCTGCAAAATCTCTCGGTATGGCCTCATTATTCTCATTGTGCTTACAATCATAACACCAACAATTACTGCATTCAATAAATTGTGGAAATTCGTCGAAAAATTTTGTCTCAGTAATGAAATCAAAGAAATTCATCTGTCCTTCAATCTGTTTTTTCAAAAATACCCTCCCAAAAATCCCCATCAGAATATCCAATGGGGATTTTTAATACAATCAATTATATAGGATCATTATTCTCTTCAGGTGTTTCTTCCATGGCATCATCAATATTTTCAAGTTCATGATCTCCATCATAAACTTTTTCTCTTACTTTTGCAATTTGTGCAACTGTCACTCCTTTATCAATATTAATCAGTTTCACGCCTGAAGTGATACGTCTAAGTATAGATACATCTTCCATAGGTATCTGTATAATCACACCTCCTGTAGTGATTATCATAATCTCATGTTCATCATTTACTGCTTTGACACCTATCAGATATCCTGTCTTTTCAGTAATCTTATAACACTTGACCCCTTTTCCTCCGCGCTTCTGAACAGTAAATTCATCCAGATAAGTACGTTTGCCCATACCATTTTCAGAAACAATAAGAAGAGAATCACCCTGATGATCTAACTGCATGCCTACAATTTCATCACCATCTCCAAGATTCATACCGATAACACCCATAGATGTTCTTCCTGTTGCACGCACATCTGTTTCTTTAAATCTGATACACATACCATATTTTGTTACGAGGAAAATTTCTGTATTTTTATCGGTGATCTTAACTTCTATTAATTCGTCATCGTCTCTTAAATTAATGGCAGCAAGACCATTTTTACGCACATTGCTATATTCAACAATATTTGTCTTTTTTACAATACCATTTTTGGTGACCATGAAAAGATTCTTATTTTCTTCATAATCTTTAATCGGTATGATTGCGTTGATCTTTTCACCTGGATTCAATTGTAGAATATTTACAATTGCTACTCCTCTTGATGTACGGCTTCCCTCGGGTATCTCATAAGTCTTTAACCTATATACCCTTCCATAATTCGTAAAGAACATAATATAGTGATGAGTGGTGGTCATCAAAAGATCGGCAATAAAATCATCCTCTATTGTCTGCATTCCCTTAATGCCCTTGCCGCCGCGATGCTGAGATTTAAAATTGTCAATCGTCATACGTTTGATATATCCCAGATTTGACATGGCAATAATCGTATTTTCATTTGGAATCATATCTTCCATGGAAATATCAAATGTATCATATCCTATCTTACTTTTCCTGTCATCCCCGAATTTATCAGATATTTCTTTAATTTCTGTTCTGATTACACCAAGCAGGACCTTTTCATCAGCTAGAATTTCTTTTAATTGTGCAATTTTAGCAAGCAGTTCCTGATGCTCATTTTCAAGTTTTTCTCTTTCCAAACCTGTCAGAGCACGAAGTCTCATATCAACGATTGCCTGTGCCTGAACTTCTGTCAAAGCAAAACGTTCCATCAAGCTTTCTTTGGCAATCTGTGTACTGCGGCTTCCTCTTATAATCTTTATTACTTCATCTATATTATCAAGAGCAATCAATAATCCCTGTAAGATATGATCTCTTTCTTCCGCCTTATTTAAATCATATTTTGTCCTTCTTGTAACTACTTCTTCCTGATGCGCTATGTAGGCCTTGAGCATATCAAGAATATTCAATACTTTAGGTTCATTATTTACAAGTGCAAGCATAATGATACCGAAAGTATCCTGCATTTGTGTATGCTTGAAAAGATGATTCAGAATAATATTTGCATTTACATCGCGGCGAAGTTCTATGACGATACGCATACCTTCTCTGTCAGACTCATCACGAAGATCCGTGATACCGTCAATCTTCTTTAGTTTGACAAGTTCCGCAATTTTCTGAATCAGATTTGCTTTATTTACCATGTAAGGAAGCTCTGTTACTATAATTCTTGTCTTCCCATTTGCCATGGTTTCAATATCTGTCACTGCACGGACTCTTACCTTGCCTCTTCCCGTTCTATAGGCTTCTTCACTTCCTCTGGTACCTAAAATAATACCTCCGGTAGGAAAATCGGGAGCTTTAACAATGGAAAGAACTTCCTCTATTTCCGTTTCTCTATCATCAGTAATCCTATTATCAATAATTTTAACAATGGCATTCACCACTTCCCTTAAATTATGGGGAGGTATATTGGTTGCCATACCTACTGCAATACCGGTAGTTCCATTTACAAGAAGGTTAGGATAACGGCTTGGAAGAACAGAAGGTTCTTTTTCTGTTTCATCAAAGTTAGGTACAAAATCTACTGTATCTTTATTGATATCTGCCAGAAGTTCCATGGAAATCTTACTCAATCTTGCTTCCGTATAACGCATGGCAGCGGCGCCGTCACCGTCTACTGAACCAAAATTGCCGTGACCATCAACCAAAGGATAACGGAAAGACCAAGGCTGAGCCATATTAACCAAAGCACCATAAATAGAACTATCACCGTGAGGATGATATTTACCCATTGTATCACCGACGATACGCGCGCTTTTTCTGTGCGGTTTGTCAGGCCCATTGTTAAGTTCTATCATAGAATAAAGGACTCTTCTTTGTACAGGCTTAAGTCCGTCTCTTACATCCGGCAATGCTCTGGAAGCAATAACACTCATTGCATAGTCAATGTAAGAATTTTCCATTGTTTTTTTTAAGTCCACGTCATGGATTTTATCAAAAATATTATCTTCCATTTTTGCTCCTAACTTTCTTAAAGTTAAATATCAAGATTTTTGACAAATTTGGCATTTTCTTCTATAAATTCACGTCTTGGTTCTACTTTATCTCCCATAAGGGTTGTAAAAGTAAGATCTATTTCAGACTCAGCTTCTTCGTTCATCGTCACGCGAAGGAGAATTCTTCTTTCAGGATCCATAGTTGTTTCCCAAAGCTGTTCAGGATCCATCTCACCAAGTCCTTTATAACGTTGAATCTTATTATTCTGATCACGCCCTACCTCTACAAGAATTTTATCTAATTCTTCATCACTGTAAGCATACCATACATTTTTATTTTTCTCTAACTTATAAAGAGGCGGCTGCGCCAAATAAACATAACCCTGTTTGATAAGTTCCGGCATAAAACGATAGATAAAGGTAAGGAGAAGAGTTGCAATATGAGCACCATCAACGTCCGCATCTGTCATCAAAATAATTTTGTGATATCTTAATTTTGATATATCAAAATCATCATGAATACCGGTACCAAATGCTGTAATCATTGCTTTAATTTCAGCATTTGCATATATCTTATCAAGTCTTGCTTTTTCTACATTTAAAATCTTTCCTCTAAGAGGAAGGATTGCCTGGGTTGCACGGCTTCTGGCTGTCTTAGCGCTTCCTCCCGCACTATCTCCCTCAACAATATAAATTTCGCAGTTTTCCGGATTTTTGTCAGAACAATCTGCAAGTTTTCCAGGAAGAGCAGCGCTTTCAAGGGCTGTTTTTCTCCTCGTCAGATCCCTAGCTTTTCTTGCAGCATCCCTTGCCCTTTGTGCAAGAATAGATTTCTCACATATTAATTTTGCAATGACAGGATTCTGCTCCAAAAAATAAGTAAGCTGTTCACTGACAATATTATCCACTGCATTTCTTGCTTCAGAATTTCCAAGCTTTTGTTTGGTCTGTCCCTCAAACTGAGGATCCTCTATTTTGACACTTACGATTACAGTCAGACCTTCTCTGATATCTTCACCTGAAAGATTGGGTTCGCTATCCTTTAATAACTTATTTCCTCTGGCATAATCATTGAATGTTTTGGTAAGGGCATTACGAAAACCTACCAGATGAGTGCCTCCCTCAGGTGTATTGATATTATTTACAAAGCTATAAGAACTTTCCGTATAAGAATCATTATGCTGCATGGCAACTTCAACATAAACATTGTTCTTGCTTCCCTCAAAATACATCACATAATCATACAAAGGCGTTTTACTTCTGTTTAAATAAGTGACAAATTCCTTGATTCCGCCTTCATAGTGAAATTCTCTTTCGATTGGTTTATGACCTTCTTCCACTCTCATATCTTTTAAAATAATATGAAGTCCCTTGGTAAGAAAAGCCATTTCACGAAGTCTTTGCTTTAAAACATCGAAATCATATTCTATTGTTTCCTGAAAGATGGTGGCATCAGGTTTGAAAGTAACCTTTGTTCCTGTTTTTTCTTTTTCACATTCACCTATTACTTTTAAAGGATAACAAACATGTCCTCTTTCATATCTTTGCTCATATACTTTTCCTTCTGTATAAATTTCAACTACGAGCCAGTCAGACAAAGCATTTACAACAGATGCACCTACTCCATGAAGACCTCCGGATACTTTATATCCTCCGCCGCCAAATTTACCGCCGGCATGAAGGATTGTAAATACAACTTCAACGGCAGGAAGACCTGCTTTATGATTGATTCCTACCGGTATACCTCTTCCGTTATCTGTTACAGTAACAGAATTATCTTCATTGATAATAACTGTAATAGTATCACAGTAACCTGCAAGCGCTTCATCTACAGAATTATCCACTATTTCATACACAAGATGATGAAGACCTCTGCTGGATGTAGAACCAATATACATACCAGGTCTTTTTCTGACTGCTTCAAGTCCTTCTAATATCTGAATCTGGTCTGCTCCGTAATCATTATTACTCATATTAAAATCATTTCCTTTCTACAACACCATTTACAACTTCAAAAATCCTGTTTATTTCAAATCGATTATTTACAAATTCGTCTAATCCTGTACAGGTGATAATTGTCTGTATATCCCCTATACTGTTTAAAAGATAATTCTGTCTGTTACTGTCCAATTCCGAAAGAACATCATCCAAAAGAAGTACAGGAGTATCTTTTGTAACTTTTTTCACTAATTCTATTTCTGATAATTTTAAAGAAAGGGCAGCCGTTCTTTGTTGTCCCTGCGAACCGTATCTGCGTATATCAATACCATTTACGATAAAAGAAAAATCATCTCTGTGAGGTCCTGTAGAAGTCATTTTAGATCGTATATCTTTTTCCTGATTTTCTTTCATTTTTTCTTCAAAATTTTCAATAGATACATCAGGATCGTATTTTACAGTAAGCTTTTCTTTTCCGCCGGATAATTTACTATGTATTTCATTTATGATTTCACAAAGTTGTCCTGCAAAAATAGAACGTCTTTCAATTATTTTACTTCCAAAGGATACTAATTGAGAATCCCATATATTTAAAGTCTCTTTTAATCCGGGATTAAAATACATATCTTTCAAGAGTTTATTTCTCTGATTTATAATTTTATTATAATGATTCAAATTATAAAGATAAAAGCTGTCTAACTGGCATAGTTCCATATCTGCAAATCTCCTTCTCTCTGAAGGACCATTTTTAATAATGGCAAGATCTTCCGGAGAAAAGAAAACAATATTTAATAGTCCCAGTAATTCTGCAGCTTTTTTTATTTTTTTACCATCTATTGCTATGCCTTTTGATTTGTTTTTGCGTAGATGCATATCTACTTTGTATTCCACATCTTCTTTTTCAAGGTAAGTTCTTATATGAGCTTCTTCTTTATCAAAATTAATAATTTCTCTGTCTTTACTTCCCTTGTGAGATTTGGTAGTAGCCGAAACATAAATTGCTTCCAGTATATTCGTTTTTCCCTGGGCATTATCACCATAAAGGATATTCGTACCTTTATCAAAATTGATTTCTAATGTTTCATAATTTCTGAAATCTGCCAGTTCAAGAGATTTAATGATCATCTTAAGTTTTAACCTTTCCGTTTAAGAATATGAGGTAATCTTAATCTGATTTCCTTCAAATTCAACAATATCTCCATTATACAGCTTTTTACCTCTCTGTACTTCCTTTTGACCATTTACCTTTACGTAACCGTCCTGAATAGCAAATTTTGCATCCACACCAGACTCGACCAAACCGGCTGCTTTAAGTGCCTGCCCTAATTTGATATAGTCATCCCTTAAATATATAGTTTCCATTTTTTTCCTCATTTATACTTTAATTTACGGTAGTGAAATTTACAGGAAGAATAAGATAAATGTAATTCTCCGCAGCATCTCTTATAAAACAGGGAGCTTTAGGATTTACAAGGTAAATATCAACCTGTTCATCATCAATTACACGAAGGGCATCAATCATAAATTTAGGATTAAATCCTATCATCAGATCTTTACCCTGCTTCGCAATATCGATTTCCTCATTCATACTGCCGACTGTGGAATTGATTTTAAGTTCCATCATCTCATCTTTAATATTAATAATAATGGGCTTCTTATCTCCTTCTTTTACAAGCAAAGTAGCTCTGTCAATACATTCCAATAATTCTTTTTTGTTGATTGTAACCTTTGTCTCATAATCACTGGAAAGCATCTGATCAATTTTAAAGTACTCACCTTCTATTAATCTTGAAACAACAGTTGTATTATCAAATTCAAATAATATATGTTTTCCTGTAAAAAAAATATTAACGTCTTTATCTGTATCTCCTGAAAGAATTTTGCTCACTTCATTTAATGTCTTTCCCGGAACTACTACTTTTCTTGATGGATAATTATCTTTTAATGCAATCTTACGGATAGAAATCCTGTGACCGTCAAGAGAAACTACTTTTAAAGTATCTCCATTTATATCAAATAATTCCCCGCTCATCAGTTTGTTCGTATCATTATCAGAAATAGAAAAAATTGTCTGTCTTACTACTTCTTTCAAAGTAAATTGAGAAACATTTATAAAATCAATTTTTTCTATGGAAGGAAGATAAGAAAAATCTTCTCCCGACTTCCCTATGATAGTGAACTTTGCTTTTTCACAGGTTATATTTGTCTTAAAAGATTTATCTGTTTCCATAGTCACTTCATTATCAGGTAGCTTCCTTACAATATCAAGCAGTATCTTAGCATTAAGAGCAACCTGTCCTTTTTCCAGTACATCGCCTTCTATAGTTGTTTCAATGCCAAGTTCCATATCATTGGCAAGAAGTTTAATATTTTTTCCTGTAGCATCTATCAAAATACATTCAAGAATAGACATAGTTGTTTTATTAGGAACAGCTTTTGATACAATCTGTACTCCATTTAACAGGTTTGCTTTGCTACATACTAGTTTCATTTGAGTATAACTTCCTTTCTTTTATTTGCTTGGTCAGTTAAGTAGTGCCTTAGTTTTGAGCCGTATTTATATATAATTAATTTAATAGTATCATTAATAATGAGTGTTAATATGTGTATAACTCTTTTATTATACTATTTATCAAGCAAAAAATAAATGTAAAACATGTGGATAATAAAATTTTATTTTATAATAACTTTCAACTTATTCACAATCAGTTAGAATCATGCTGGATTTATTTTCTTTTTGATGATGTCAATTCTTTTTTTTAATTCTTCATTGACCAGTAATTCATCGGTTATTTTGTCGATACCGTGGATAACTGTGGTGTGATCTTTTTTACCCAGTGCTTTTCCAATATTTTGTAAAGACTCTTCTGTAAGATGTCTGCAAAGATACATACATATTTGTCTTGGCTGTACAAATTCTGAATTACGTCTTTTGGATATGATATCTTCCGGTGAAATACCAAAGTGCTCCGCTACAACTTCAACAATCAGCTGAGGGGTTACTTGTCTTACTACATTGGGAGATATAATGTCCTTTAAAGTTTCTTTTACATTATCAAGAGTTATTTCTACCTTATTTAATTTAGAAAAAGCAATTACCTTATTAAAAGCGCCTTCAAGTTCTCTTATGTTTGATTTAACATTGGTGGCTATGTACTTAAAAATTTCTTCCTGAATCTCTTTGTTGTAATTTTCTGCATTTTTCTTAAGAATAGCCATTCTTGTCTCATAGTCGGGGGGTTGGATGTCAGCAGTAAGTCCCCACTCAAAACGAGATCTGAATCTTTCCTCCAAAGTTTCCATTTCTTTAGGAGGCTTGTCAGAGGAAAGAATGATTTGTTTTCCGGCGGAATGAAGCACGTTAAATGTATGGAAAAATTCTTCCTGTGTGCTTTCTTTTCCTATTATAAATTGAACGTCATCTACAAGCAGTACATCTACCGTTCTGTATTTTTCTCTTAATTTATTCATTTTAGCGGCATTACCGCTTCTGATAGATTCTATTACTTCATTGGTAAATTGTTCGGAAGTAACGTAGAGGACTTTCATATCAGGATTCTGGTTCAATATGAAATGACCGATTGAATGCATAAGGTGTGTTTTACCAAGTCCTGCTCCTCCATATAAATAGAGAGGATTATATGCCACACCAGGTGATTCTGCTACAGCTAAAGAAGCAGAATGGGCAAATTTGTTATTTCCTCCTACTACAAAAGTATCAAATCTATATTTTGAATTTAGATTGGCATTTTCATAATTAATGTTGTATACAGCTCCGGGAGAAGATAGCATTTCATCTTCTGCATCTTTTTCCAAAATAAAAGAGATATCATAAGTATGATCCATCATTTCCGAAATTGTTACCTGAAAATAACTTTTATATTTGGAAGAAATATATTTAAGAGCGTGTGCCTGATCAGAGGGAATCATAATGGTAACTATATCATCTTTTACACTGTGAAAATTTAAAGGTTTTACCCATGTGTTATAAGAAATATCTGACAAATCGTATTCTGTTCTAAGAGTTTCCTTGATTAGTTCCCAATTTTCTTTAATAAAATCCATTATTTTCCCCCAAATATACAATAAATAAAAAACAAATTTACTCTACTATATATTAATATAATTCATTTAAAATTTCAAATTATTTTTAGTTTACATAATTTATTTATGAATTTCATTAATTTGTGAATAACTTGAAAAAAGAAATAAACAGTTTTCACACTTTGAAATTCAATGAAATTTGAAGTAAATGATGTATCATTGTTGAAAAAAATAAAGTTATCCACAGCTTATCCACAATTTGTGGATATAATTATGTAAATTGATTATGAAAATTTATCTATATTTTGTGGTTTATTTTTAAATAGTATCACTATATATTGAGGTGTTAAAAATCACGATTTTTACGCCGTTTTTTGTATATTTTTTTCATATTAAATTTATTCTTTTTTACTTGACGGAAATGCTCTAATCTTATATAATCGATATGATATTTTCCAAATAAGGGCATTAAATATTTGTTTACCTTATCATATATTAAGGTTCAGTAAAGGAGGTGCATCGGACATGAAAATGACTTTCCAGCCTAAAAGAAGACAGAGATCTAAAGTTCATGGTTTCAGAGCCAGAATGAGTACTCCCGGCGGAAGAAAAGTTTTAGCAGCCAGAAGAGCAAAAGGAAGAAAAAGATTATCAGCATAGGCCGCGTTATGTGGCCTTTTTTTCTATGTGGACATATTTCGTATGAGTTATGAATTTTCGGAATCTTTAAAAAAGAATTATGATTTTCAGTGTGTTTATAAAAAAGGTAAATCTTATGCCAACAAATATTTAGTAATGTATGTTCTGGAAAATAACACAGGAAAAAACAGACTGGGGATCAGTGTAAGTAAAAAAGTTGGAAACAGCGTCGTAAGGCATAAAATAACAAGATTGATAAGAGAAAGTTACAGACTACATGAAAATATATTTAATAGTGGTTTAGATATAGTAGTCATAGCCAGAAACAGCGCTTCTTCAGTTTCATATTGGAAAATAGAAAGCGCTTTATTACATCTTGCAAAGCTTCATCATATTTCAAAATGAAAATAGGATGAGGAAATTAGAAACTAAGATGAAAAAATTATTGATTTTATTGATTAAACTTTATAGAAAATATATTTCTCCAATGAAACATACCAAATGTCCTTATTTTCCTACCTGTTCAGAATATGGACTTGAAGCTGTTGAAAAATATGGAGCTTTAAAAGGTGGTTTGTTGGCTTTGTGGAGGATAATAAGATGTAATCCTTTTTCAAAGGGAGGTTATGATCCTGTACCATAGGTATACTATAGGATCAATTGATAGAATCAAAAACAGGAGGAAATAAATTGACAGGGATTATTTTAACTCAAAATGATGGTTTAATATTAGGTCCTATCTCTAAAATTCTCGGTTACCTTATGGAGGGAATTTTTACCCTTTTAGATTTAATAGGAATTCCTAATGTAGGTTTATCTATTATATTATTTACGATTGTTATTTATTTATTGTTAATGCCCCTTACTATCAGACAGCAGAAATTTTCAAAGCTTTCTGCTAAAATGAATCCGGAACTTCAGGCAATTCAGGCTAAATACAAGAATAAAAAAGATAATGATTCTATGATGGCAATGAATGCAGAAACACAGGCTGTATATGCAAAGTATGGTGTATCTCCCAGTGGAAGTTGTATTCAGCTTTTAATTCAAATGCCTATTTTATTTGCTCTTTATAGGGTCATAAATGCTATGCCTGCTTATGTTACTAAAATAGGCGATACATTTAAAGTATTGGCAGAGAAAATTATTTCTGTTGATAATGCTGTATTTTTACAGAATTCTGAACTTAGCAGTGTTGTAAGCGCTGTCAAAATGTACAGCAAAAATATTGATTCAAATTTGTTAAATGGTATAGTAGATATTTTGAATAAGGTATCTTCTTCCGATATGAGCATGCTTGCCGATCATTATGATTTATCACAGCTCACTTATCAGGGAGAGCTTATATTAAGTAATGATACAACCCGTGGATTGATTGATACCTATAATAATTTCCTTGGTATTAATATAGGTAATTCTCCTTCTTACATGGTGAGTCAGGCATGGAGTTCTCCCGATGGTATAAAATGGCTGATGATTATTGTAGCTTTTATTATTCCTGTTTTATCAGCAGCTACGCAATGGGTTAATATAAAATTAATGCCTCAGGCTGATACATCAAATAATCAGAACGATCAGCAGAATTCAATGATGCAGTCAATGAAAATGATGAATACCACGATGCCTCTTATGTCAGCATTCTTTTGTTTTACACTTCCGGCTGGTATGGGACTTTATTGGATTGCAGGTTCTGTTGTAAGAAGTATTCAACAGGTTATTATTAATAAACATATTGATAAAATAGATATAGATGAACTGATTAAAAATAACGAAGAAAAACGAGTTAAAAAGCTTGAAAAAGCAGGAATCGATCCTAGAACATTAAATAGAAATGCTACTTTAAATACGAAAAATGTAAATGCAAATAAATCTTCTATGTCTGCTAAAGCAAATGTAAAACCTATGACACAGGAAGAAAAGAATGAAGCTATGAAAAATGCTACTGAATATTACAATAAAAATGCCAAGCCTGGAAGTATAGCAGCAAAGGCAAATATGGTAAGACAGTACAATGAAAAGAATAATAAATAGGGGGTATCATTATGGAATATATTGAAATTTCAGCCAAAACGGTAAACGATGCAATTACAGAAGCATGTCAGAAATTTGTAGTTACCAGCGATAAGTTAGATTATGTTGTAGTTGAAGAAGGTTCATTAGGTTTTCTAGGTATTGGTTCTAAACCTGCTACAATAAAAGCGAGAGTAAAAGGTACAATTGCAGATAAAGCAAAAGATTTTTTAAATGAAGTATTCAGTGCAATGAATATGGTTGTTGTTATTAATGTAAAGTATAATGAAGATAACAGAAACATGAATATAGAGTTAAGCGGTGATGAGATGGGTGTCCTGATCGGAAAGAGAGGACAAACACTGGATTCTCTTCAATATCTGGTATCTTTAGTTGTAAACAAAGATTCTGAGGAATATATCAGAGTAAAAGTAGATACAGAAGATTACCGGGAGAGAAGAAAGGAAACTCTTGAAAATCTTGCAAAGAACATTGCATATAAAGTTAAAAGAACGAAACGTTCTGTTTCTTTAGAACCTATGAATCCATATGAAAGAAGAATTATTCATTCTGCGCTTCAAAATGACAAATATGTTACAACTCACAGTGAGGGAGAAGAACCTTTCAGAAGAGTTGTTGTAACATTAAAAAGATAATTAGGAATATGCCAATTAAAAATGTTGGGGGAATTTTCCTCCAGCATTTTTTAAATGAAGAAAAAAGAATAGGGGATTTACATGAAATCAGATACGATAGCTGCTATTGCAACCGCCTTGAGCCATTCCGGTATTGGAATCATCAGAGTAAGCGGAGAGGAATCCATCAAAATAGTTGATTCTATCTATAGGGACAAGAATAATCTTAAATCTTTAAAAAAATATAAGACAAATACCATTCATTATGGTTTTATTTTTGATGATGAAAATATCCTAGATGAAGTTATGGTTTCTGTTATGAAAAAACCAAATAGTTTTACTACGGAAGATACAGTTGAGATTAACTGTCATGGCGGTATTCTTGTCATGAATCGTATTTTAGAACTGGTAATCAAAAATGGGGCGAGATTGGCTCAGCCCGGTGAATTCACAAAACGTGCTTTTTTAAATGGAAGAATTGACCTGTCAAAAGCAGAAGCTGTTATGGATATTATATCATCCAAAAATGATACAGCTCTGAAAAGTTCTGTCAAACAGCTTAGAGGTTCGGTATATGAAAAAATAAATGATCTGAGAAAAGAAATTATTTATGATATTGCTTTTATTGAATCTGCTTTGGATGATCCGGAACATATAAGTCTTGATGGTTATCCACAAAAATTGAGTATAAAGATAGCAAGTTTAATAAATGATGTGGATAAATTATTATCTACTGCTGAAAATGGAAAAATGATAACAGAAGGAATCAATACTGTAATTATAGGTAAACCAAACGCTGGAAAATCTTCTTTATTAAATATATTAGCCGGAGAAGAAAAAGCAATTGTTACAGATATCGCCGGTACTACCAGAGATATTCTTGAAGAAAATATTATTCTTCATGGTATTAATCTTCATGTCATTGATACGGCAGGAATCCGTTCTACGGAAGATTTAATTGAAAAAATCGGTGTGGAAAAAGCAAAGAAATATTCACAGGATGCTGATTTGATTATTTATGTTGTTGACTCTTCAGTTCCTTTAGATGAAAATGATTATGATATTATTAATATGATTCAAAATAAAAAGTGTATTATATTATTTAATAAATCTGATTTGATTTCAAAGGCATCTTTAGAAGAAATAAAAAATCTTCTGGATAAAAATGTTATAATTATAAAAACTTCTACGAAAGAAAATACTGGAATTGAAGATTTTGAAGATGCAGTTAAAAAATTATTTTTTAACGGAGAAATTTACTTTGAAAATGAAATTATGATTACGAATTTAAGGCACAAAGAAGCTTTACAAGAAACACTTGAAAGTTTGATACAGGTTAATAAAAGTCTGGAAGCAGGTATGCCGGAAGATTTTTATTCAATTGATTTGATGAATGCCTATAGTAGTCTTGGAAAAATTATTGGAGAAGAAGTTTCTGATGATTTGGTAAATGAAATTTTTTCTAAATTCTGTATGGGAAAATAGGATGTGTGATATGTTGGAAAGAAAAAGTACTTTAGTTGAAAAAGTAGATATCTGTGTAGTAGGTGCAGGTCATGCCGGATGTGAGGCAGCCTTAGCTTGTGCAAGACTTGGTCTTGAAACAGTGATTTTTACCGTAAGTGTGGACAGCATAGCGCTTATGCCATGTAATCCTAATGTGGGAGGTTCTTCGAAAGGTCATCTTGTAAGAGAATTGGATGCACTTGGCGGAGAAATGGGAAAAAATATTGATAAGACTTTTATCCAATCAAAAATGCTGAATGTTTCAAAAGGTCCTGCCGTTCATTCACTTCGTGCTCAAGCGGATAAATCGGAATATAGTCGTGCTATGAGAAAGGTTCTTGAAAATCAGGATCATCTTACGATTAAACAGGCGGAAGTATGTGAATTAATCTGGGAAGAAAAAGAAGATTCCAAGAAAAAGTCTTTTAAGAAAATAAAAGGAGTGAAGACTTTTACAGGCGCAGTATATGAATGTAAGGCTGTAGTTTTATGTACGGGTACATATTTAAAAGCAAGATGTTTATGCGGAGAAGCAATTACTTATACGGGACCTAATGGACTTCAGGCGGCTAATCATTTAACAGATTCTTTATTATCAATGGGAATTGAAATGCGTCGTTTTAAGACAGGAACACCTGCAAGAATGGATAAAAAGAGTATTGATTTTTCTAAAATGGAAGAACAGTTTGGTGATGAGAGAATTATTCCTTTTTCTTTTTCTACTGATCCTGATGATATCCAGATTGATCAGGTATCATGTTATCTTACATACACGAATGAGAGAACGCATGAAATTATAAGGAATAATCTTGATTGTTCTCCTATTTATGCAGGAATTATAGAAGGTACAGGACCAAGATATTGTCCGTCTATTGAAGATAAGGTGGTTAAATTCGCAGATAAGGAAAGACATCAGGTATTTATAGAGCCGGAAGGATTGCATACAAATGAAATGTATGTGGGAGGAATGTCTTCTTCTCTCCCTGAGGATGTGCAGCTTGCAATGTATCGAACAGTTCCCGGATTGGAAAATTGCAAAATTGTTAGAAATGCATATGCCATCGAATATGATTGTATTAATCCAAAACAGCTTTATCCAACTTTAAGATTTAAAGATGTAGAAGGTCTTTATAGCGGAGGACAGTTTAATGGAAGCAGTGGGTATGAGGAAGCGGCTGCTCAGGGATTGATAGCAGGAATCAATGCTTCTATGTTTATTCTTGGTAAAGAGGAATTAACACTGGATAGGTCGGAAGCTTATATTGGAGTTTTGATAGATGATCTTGTTACAAAAGATAATTTCGAACCTTATCGGATGATGACTTCTCGTGCTGAGTATCGTCTTTTACTTCGTCAGGATAATGCAGATTTACGACTTCGGGAAAAAGGTTTTAAAGTTGGCCTAGTATCAAAGGATCAATATGAAGAAGTTTTAAGTAAAAAATATATGATTGAAAAGGAAATACAGAGATTAAAAGATACAAAGATTGGCGCAGCAAAAAGCAATCAGGATTTTTTAGAAAGGCATGGCAGCGCTTCTTTAAAGACAGGTACAAATCTTGCGGAATTATTATGCAGACCGGAATTAAATTATGAAATTTTGAAAGAGATTGATCCTGAAAGAAAAGAATTGCCATCTGGTGTAATTGAACAGGTGGAAATTGAAATAAAATATGAAGGATATATTGAAAGACAGCTTCGTCAGGTGGAACAATTTAAAAAGATGGAAAAGAAAAAAATTCCCGCTGATTTAGATTATGATGATGTTCCGAGTTTACGTCTTGAGGCAAGGCAGAAACTTAAATCTTTTCATCCTGTATCAGTTGGACAGGCGTCAAGAATTTCCGGTGTTTCACCTGCTGATATTTCTGTGCTGCTTGTTTATTTAGAACAATATAAAAGAAGTAATGAAGATAATAAGTAACTATTCAGTACAGGTCGAAGCAGTTACGATAATAATTTTTAAGCGGAGAAAATTGTGGATAATAATTTAAATTTATTTCAAAAGGATTTAGAACAATTTCATATTTATTTAAATGACAGACAATCTGAGCAATTTCTACAATATTTTCATTTACTGAAAGAATGGAATTCTTTTATGAATCTTACGGCTATTATAGAGTTTAATGAGGTATTGAAAAAGCATTTTGTTGATAGCGTGTCTTTAATTAATGCAGTTCCAGATTTGCAGGAAAAGTCCTATAGCTTGATTGATGTGGGTACAGGAGCAGGATTTCCGGGAGTTCCTCTTAAGATTGTTTTTCCAAATTTAAAAATAACACTCTTGGATTCCTTAAATAAAAGAGTCCAATTTTTAAATGAGGTGGTTCATATTTTGAATCTTCAGGATATTGAGGTTATTCATGGAAGAGCAGAAGATTATGCGAAACCCGGAAAATTGAGGGAGTCTTTTGATTTATGTGTTTCAAGAGCAGTTGCAAATCTCACAACTTTATCTGAATATTGTCTTCCTTTTGTAAAGAAAGGCGGTTGTTTTATTTCTTATAAATCTGAAAAGATTACAGAGGAATTTCATGACGCTAAACAGGCAATTGAAATATTAGGTGGGAAATATGAAAGACAGGTGGAATTCAAATTGCCTGACTCTGATATTTACAGAGATCTTTTTATTATAAAAAAAGAGAATGATACTCCTTTAAAATATCCAAGAAAAGCTGGTCTTCCATTAAAGGATCCAATTACGAAGTAAATTTTTCTTTTCTAAATCTTTTTTTTATTATATTATATTTTTAAGTAACATGATATGTAATCGAGAGGGAAATATGAGCACAGATCAATTTAATATCCTTCAGGAAATATATGATATGTATCTTCAGGATAGAGATGAAGAAAATGAAAAACTACAAACTAATTTAAAGCGTATTGATGAAATAAATGCTTATCTTAATACTGTAAAAATGAATAGTGATATAGATTATAAAATATTTTCTCCTAGAAAAGAAGAAAATTTTTTTCAGGATAGAATTGAGTCATGTGAAAAAGAAAAATTAGCTTTAGAGAAAGAAAATCAATTTATTTTATTAAAAATAAATAAGTTAGATGAAAAGAATAATCAATTAAAACAATTTATTAAGTATTTTGAAAATTCTAAAATTGTTCCCGAAACAGAAAATAGTCAATCAAAAATTTATGATGTACTTGACATCCAGGAAAAGGAACGACAAAGAATTGCCAGTGAATTACACGATTCTTCAGTACAGAATTTAACTCATCTTGTTCATATGATTGAATTGAGTTCAATGTATATTGATAAGGATTCTAACAGAGCAAAGTTAGAATTAGAAAATTGTATTAGATTTTTAAAATCTATAATAGGAGATGTGAGAGATACTATTTTTAATTTAAGACCAATGACATTTGATGATTTGGGATTTAAGCAGTGTATTGATAATTTGATTTCTAATGTAAGTAATGAATTTAGGAATTTTGAAATTGAATATAATGTATGTGAACTGGAAAATTATTTTTATCATGATGATAATAAAAGAATAGATTTATTTCTTGTAACAATATATCGAATTATACAAGAAGCTATCGTAAATGCTTTGAAGCATTCAAATGGAAGTAAAGTAATTTTAAATGTAAAAGTTGAAGATGATAAATGTTTTATTGAAGTAAGAGATGATGGAAAAGGATTTCATTTTGAGCATTTCTCTGAAAAAGATGATAAACATTTTGGTATGTCTTTAATAAAAGAAAGAGTTGAATCATTAAATGGAAGTGTTTTAATCAATACAGAACCTGAGATGGGAACAGAAATTATAATACAGGTTCCCTTGAAGAATAAAGAGGAGAGTTAATATGAGTATAAAAGTAATGTTGGCAGATGATCATGCGCTTATGCGCGAGGGTATAAAACATTTATTAGAATTTGATGGATCAATTGAAGTTATTGCAGAAGCAAATGATGGAGCGGAGTGCCTTGAAAAATTGAAAAGTATTAAACCTGATATTTTGTTATTAGATATTAATATGCCAATTTTGAATGGACTGAGCGTTTTGGAAGAATTAAAACAAAGAAACGATAAGGTTAAAGTTTTAATGCTTACAGTACATGGTGAAGTTGAATATTTAATACATGCAGTTGATGTTGGAGCAGATGGTTATATTTTAAAAGACTCTGGATCAGTAGAATTAAAACAAGCTATTGATACTATTTTAGATGGTGATTCGTATATTCAGCCTAGTTTATTGCCAGCATTAAATTCAAGATTGATAAACAGAGATACTGATAAAGGCAAATTAAAATCACTAACAAGACGAGAAATAGAAATTTTAAAACAAATTGCAGGCGGAATGTTTAATAAAGAAATTGCAATCAATCTTAATATAAGCGAAAGAACCGTAAAAAATCATATTTCAAACATTTTTAAAAAGATTGATGTTTCTGATAGAACACAAGCAGCTGTATTTGCAATTAGAAATAATATTGTAAGATTATATTAGTAATGATTTATGAAATTATATTTATGAAATTAGGAGAACTCTACTTTATCCATTATTATTGGATAACATGTAAATTATTTTAGATGTAGTTCTCCTTTTTTGTTTCACGTGAAACATTTTATAAATTTCAATATTATGAACACAAGATAATGTTTCACGTGAAACAATTAACCCCAAAATGTAGTAATGAATTCGTGAAACATCCCATAATATTCCAGATAAAATTCGTGAAACATCCCATTTTATTTAAAAAGCACATACAACATATTGTGTTACATAATTTATAGAATACAAGAATAAAAAAAAATAATATTTAAGAAGAAAAAGAATATGGAATATAGATTTCAGAAGTGATATAATCATTTAGGCACCTTTGCGAGAAGAGAAAATATACCTATAGATATGAAAGGAACAAGATAATGGGAAAGATAATTGCAATTGCAAATCAAAAAGGTGGAGTAGGAAAAACTACTACTTCTATTAATTTATCTGCTGCTCTGGCAGCAAAAGGAAAGAAGGTACTGGTTATAGATACGGATCCTCAGGGAAATACAACCAGTGGATTTGGAGTAGAAAAGAATGAATTGGAAAATACAATTTATGAATTAATGTTAAGTGAATGTTCTATCAAAGAATGTATTTTAAATGATGTTATTCCAGGAGTATCTGTTATACCTTCAAACGTAAATCTTGCCGCAGCAGAAATAGAATTGATAGGCGTTGATCGTAAAGAATATATATTAAAACGTGAGGTTGAATGGATCAAAGACAGTTATGATTATATTATGATTGATTGTCCTCCTTCATTGAATATGTTGACAATTAATTCTATGACAACGGCGGATTCTGTTTTGGTTCCTATACAATGTGAGTATTATGCACTGGAAGGATTAAGTCAGTTAATACATACAATCAATCTTGTAAAAGAACGTCTGAATCCGGATCTGGATATGGAAGGTGTAGTATTTACCATGTATGATTCCAGAACGAATTTATCAATGCAGGTAGTCGAAAATGTAAAAAGTCACTTAAGCCAGAGGGTATTCAGTACATTAATTCCCAGAAATATAAGACTTGCAGAAGCACCCAGTTATGGAATGCCTATTAATATGTATGATGGAAAATCGGCAGGTGCAGAAGCGTATATGTTGTTGGCAGATGAAATTATTGGTAGAAAGGATAATTGATTATGGCGGCAAGGGGATTGGGTAAAGGATTGGATGCATTGATACCGAGTGGTATGGGTGAAAAAGCAAGCCAATCAAATAATAGTTCGAATCAAAAAAAGACAGATGAAAAGAGCACTGGCGAGACAATGGTGAACATCACTAAAGTAGAACCAAATAGAGAACAGCCAAGAAAAAATTTTGATGAAGATGCGCTTGAAGAATTAGCTGAGTCTATTAAGCAGTTTGGTTTATTGCAGCCAATTCTTGTTCAGGATAGGAAAACATATTATGAAATTATAGCAGGTGAAAGAAGATGGCGTGCTGCCAAGAAAGCAGGTCTAAAGGAAGTTCCTGTCATCATCAAAAATTTGTCAGAACAAGAAATCGTTGAAATATCTTTAATAGAAAATATTCAAAGAGAAAATTTAAATCCTATTGAAGAAGCACAGGCATATAAGCGTCTGTTAACTGAGTTCAATTTAAAACAAGATGAAGTAGCGGAGAGAGTATCAAAGAGCCGTACAGCAGTTACAAATTCTATGCGTCTTTTAAAATTGTGCGATAATGTTCAACAGATGATTATTGATGAAATGATTTCTACCGGACATGCCAGGGCACTTATTACAATTGAAGATCCAGAGCAACAATATGCCATTGCACAACAGATTTTTGATGAAAAACTTAGTGTCCGTGATGTAGAAAAATTAGTTAAAAATTTGAATAAGCCTGTTAAACTTAAAAAGACAATTACAACAGATGAGAGTCTTGAAGCTGTCTATCAGGATATTGAAGAAAATTTGAAACAAAAGCTGAGTACAAAAGTGACAATTACCTCTAAAGGAAATGGTGCAGGGAAAATAGAAATTGAATTTTATAACCATGATGATTTAGAGAAACTTATGGACTTGCTTTCAAAGTAATGATAAGCACTATATAAAAACAAAAGATTTAGAAAGGTACAGGAAGAAAAATGAATAATTACTTTTTTACCAGTATTGGCCTTGGAAGTATTGACTTTGGAATTTTAATATTGGTATTAGCAGTTATCATATTAATTTTATTGATTTTAAATATTGTAAACATGTGTTTTATTTCAAAATTAAAAAGAAAATACAATAAATTTATGCAGGGCAAAAATGCCAAGAGCCTTGAAAGTGAAATTATAGCACTTTTTGATGATAATAAATTTATAAAAAGTGCAGTTGATAAGAATAAAAAGGATATCAGTACACTTTACCACAAGCTTGAATCAACCTTCCAGAAAATAGGTATAATAAAATATGATGCATTTAATCAAATGGGAGGAAAATTAAGTTTTTGTCTTGCACTATTAGATGAAAATAATAATGGATTCATATTAAATTCTGTTCATAGTACAGAGGGATGTTATTCTTATACGAAAGAAATAGAAAACGGAGAGTGCAAGATTTCTTTAGGTGAAGAAGAGTCAAATGCGCTTAATATGGCGATGGGAATAACGAGATAGCAGACAGAGGTGGACAAAATGAAATTATGCAGAGTAGATGATTTGAAAGGCGGAGAAATTCTTTCCAAGGATATAATAACTCCTGACCTTAGAATCTTATTATCAGAGGGAACAGTTGTACGTTTGGACTATATAGAAAAAATGAAAAAATTAGGGATTTCGGAAGTATATATAAAAGAAGAAGATAAAATCCCTACTGAAGAAGTTGTTCTTCTTAAATCTGAAACAGAAGACTTTTTTAAAGGCAGAGTGAAGAGTATTCTGGAAAAGCACACTTATAGCCGAAATGAAGAACTGATGGAATTAAGTCAGACTGCAGACTATATTATTACAAATATCTTAGAAGAAGATGAAGTAGTAGAAAAAATATATGATATTAAAGAGAGAAGTTCTGATATATATGAGCATTCTATCAGTATCTGTTCTCTTGCCACATTAACGGCATTGAAATTGAAACTTCCGAAAGAAAAAGTGCATGATATAGGAGTAGGATGTCTTTTGCATGATTTAGGATTAAGATATCTAACGATTGAGTATGAGGATCAGGATATTTCAACATTGTCGAAGATTGAATTGTCAGAATATATGAAGCATCCTGTATATGGATATTCTGCATTAAAGGATGAAAATTGGATTTCCAATATAAGTAAAAATATTATTTTGTATCATCATGAAAGATTGGATGGAACAGGTTATCCATTAAAAGCAAAAGAAATACTCTTTGAGACACAAATCGTAAATATATGTGACGCATTTGATGAAATGATATGCGGGATAGGATGTAAAAGAATTAAAGTATATGAGGCGGTTGAATATCTAAAGTCTTATAGAGGTACCAAGTTTAATTCTGAGATTGTAGACGCATTTTTGGAGTTTACAGCTGTGTATCCTGCGGGAAGTCAGGTTCTATTAAGCGATAACAGTGTTGGAAAAGTAATACGTCAAAATAAGGAATTTCCTGACAGACCGGTTGTCCGGATTATTAAAGATAAGGATGGTAAAGCTGTAAACAAAGAAATGATGGTCGATCTAATTAAAGTAAACAATGTATTTATAGAAAAAGTACTTGCATAAAAAGAAGATACATAATAACATTACAATATTGTGATGTAATGTAACATAGGGAGGAGTCAGTTATGATAGATATTAAATTTTTGAGAGAAAATCCTGATACGGTGAAAGAAAACATCAAAAAGAAATTTCAGGATAATAAGCTTCATCTTGTGGATGAAGTAATTGAACTTGACATTGAAAGCCGTAAAACCCAGCAGGAAGCAGATGACCTTAGAGCAAACAGGAATAAGATTTCTAAAGAAATCGGCGCTTTAATGGCTCAGGGTAAAAAGGAGGAGGCTGAAATCAAAAAGGCAGAAGTTGCTGCCGGTGCAAAACGTCTTGTCGAGTTAGAAGAGAAAGAAAAAGAACTGAATGAAAAAATTACAAATATTATGATGGTCATTCCGAACATCATTGATCCCAGCGTGCCGATTGGAAAAGACGACAGTGAAAATGTAGAAGTTAAAAAATATGGTGAACCTGTTGTTCCGGATTTTGAAGTTCCTTATCATACTGATATTATGGAAAAATTAAATGGAATTGATTTAGACAGTGCAAGGAAAGTAGCCGGAAACGGATTTTATTATCTGATGGGAGATATTGCCAGACTTCACTCTGCAGTTATTTCCTATGCAAGGGATTTCATGATTGACAGGGGATTTACTTATTGTGTACCTCCTTTTATGATCAGAAGCAATGTTGTAACCGGTGTTATGAGTTTTGCTGAGATGGATGCAATGATGTATAAGATTGAAGGGGAAGATTTATACTTGATTGGTACGTCGGAACATTCCATGATTGGTAAGTTCATTGATACGATCATTCAGGAGCCGGAATTGCCCAAAACTCTTACCAGCTACTCACCTTGCTTCAGAAAAGAAAAGGGTGCGCATGGATTGGAAGAAAGAGGTGTATACAGAATCCACCAATTTGAAAAACAGGAAATGATCGTAGTCTGCAAACCGGAAGAATCACCTATGTGGTTTGAGAAATTATGGCAGAATACTGTAGATTTATTCCGCTCTTTAGATATTCCTGTAAGAACGATTGAATGTTGTTCAGGCGATCTTGCAGACTTGAAAGTAAAATCTTATGATGTGGAAGCCTGGTCACCCAGACAAAAGAAATATTTTGAAGTGGGAAGCTGCTCCAATTTAGGTGATGCACAGGCAAGAAGATTAAAAATCCGTATCAATGGTGAAAGCGGCAAGTACTTTGCACATACATTAAATAATACAGTTGTTGCACCGCCCAGAATGCTGATTGCATTTTTGGAAAATAATCTTCAGGCGGATGGTTCCATTAAAATTCCTGAAGTATTGCAGCCGTATATGGGTGGCAAGAAAGAAATCAGATAATTGAAAGTAAAAAATTTAATGATTCTAAATTTGACAGGAGGTGAAATCCTTGCATAAATACATGAGATCCATTGGCTTTAGTAAATTAACAGACAGAAAAGAATTGCAGAAGCTTGTGACAAATGTAGTGGTAGAGGGAACACATCGCAGTTACACCTCAAACGGGGATGAAACTCTTTTAGCTGAATTTTGCAAGGATTTTGCTGCAAATACGAAAAACGGAATAAGAGCATCTATAGGTGTTGCTGTATGCGGTGAATTTGACAGTGATGATAAATTTACCTATGATTACTATTTTCCATATCTAAAGGGAACAAACATCAGTTCGGAGGAAGATGTATCTGTTGAAAGACATGCAGCCCAGGAATCTTATGCCGGTGTGTGTGACGATGTAAGAATCGGAGTGTCGCTCATTTTTTACCTGCAAAATATGATACCTTATGTCAAAGCAAAAAATTCAGGAAGACTACCGATAAGAGGTACGACGCTGACACTTTCTGCATTATCAACAAGCGGGACGATTATGATGCCCATTAATAAAAGCGAAAAAGACCTGATTAGAAACAAGCGTGTTTCCATGAACAGAAGCCAGCTTATAAACGCTGCCAGAAAAGGTGATGAAGAGGCCATTGAGAGTCTTACTCTGGATGATATGGACACTTACACGACGATTTCTAAAAAGATACAAAAGGAAGATGTGTTCAGTCTGGTAGATACTTACTTTATGCCTTATGGTGTAGAATGTGACCATTATTCTATCTTAGGTGAAATTATGGATTCCACTTTGATCAAGAATGATCTTACAGAGGAAGAAATATATTTAATGACTTTGAATTGCAATGATATGATGTTTGATTTGTGCATCAATAAGGAAGATGTCTATGGTGAACCCTGTGCGGGCAGAAGATTTAAAGGCACGATCTGGATGCAGGGACATATTAATTTTCCTGATTAATTAAAGGTTGCCAGAGTGAAAGGTTTATGTTAAAATTACACGGTAGTAACAAATGTCGCTATAGCTCAGCTGGATAGAGCGACCGCCTCCTAAGCGGTAGGCCGGAGGTTCAAATCCTCTTAGCGACGTGGAATTAACGCCGAAAACGTTGATTTATCAAAGTTTTCGGCGTTTTTTATTTTCACTTATTAGTATTGTAAAGTAAAAAATGTTAAATAAATTAACATATGATGAATTAAAATTGACATTATGGGAAGTATAACATATAATAAAGTAAATTGGGAAAGTGGAGAGTTAAATTATGAAGCAGAATATAATTCGTCTTGTTACAATGGAGATAGATAACATTAAGAATGTTAAGCATGGTAAGTTGGAATTTTCAAAGGGACGAAAAGGAAGTATTCTGGGAATTTATGGGCAGAATGGTTCTGGAAAAACAGTAGTAGTTGATTGTATGGTATTGTTAAAATGTTTGCTTAGCGGGAGACGGATTCCTCCTCATTTTTATTATTATATTAATACGCAAAGTAATACTGCTCATGTGAAATATTGTTTTGAACTAAAAACAGATACTGGTGAAATTTATGCAGAATATGAAATAGAACTTTTAAAAAATGGGAAAACCAGTTTTTGTATAAGCATTGAGAAGCTCAGTATGAGAAATTATGTGGAGGGAGAAAGAAAGAAATTAAGCCCAATTTTCGAATATCATAAAGGAGAGAAAGAACTTTTTCGACCACTTAAGTATTATAACTATTTTGTAAAAGACATTGGAAATATGGTTGCTTTGGGAATTGCACAGCAAGCAACAGAAAATTTTAATGAAGAAAAACAAATTCCTGAGGTCAGTTCTTTTTTATTTTCTAAAAAAGCGCAGGATGTGTTTGCAACTGCAAAAGGAGATGTTGGAAGAATTTCGTATTTAGGAAAAATATTGCAAAATTATGGTATGTATGATCTTGCAGTAATAGAAAATTCCCATTATGCACTTCTGGCTCTAAATCTAGATACAATACCAGTCAATATTGGTTGGCCAGAGTCTGTAAAGACGAAGATTATGGGAATTATGCTTTGCCTTACAGATATTAATGTGGTGCCAAAAGAGATTTATCCCTATGTAAGAAATACCATTGAACAAATAAACATTGTCATGAAATCCTTGGTACCTGAGATAAAATTGGAAATTTATAATGCTTTTGACAAGCTTATGGAAAATGGAAAAGATGGGATTCAATTTGAAATTATAACGATGCGGGAAGGTGATCGTATACCTCTATTGTATGAATCTGCAGGAATTAAGAAATTAATCTCTATATGCAGTAATCTAGTTGCTTGTTATAATAGGGAATCATACTGTCTGACAGTGGATGAATTTGATTCAGGTATTTATGAATATTTACTAGGGGAATGTCTAGAGGTTATGCAGGAAAAGGCAAAAGGGCAGATGATTTTTACTTCACATAATCTTCGCCCTTTGGAAGTGCTTAATAATGAGAATTTGATTTATACGACTGTAAATTCTGAAAATCGTTATATTAAATCCACTTACATCAAGAATACACAAAATACAAGATTATCTTATTTGAGAAGTATCAAACTTGGCGGACAGAAAGAAAAACTTTATAACGAAACAAATATATATGAAATGGAATTAGCAATGCGTAGAGCAGGAAAGGTAGGATTGCATGACTAAAAAAATTATCCTGCTCCTTGTAGAAGGATCGTCAGATGAAGGTGCTCTGGCATTAATTTGCTCTAAATTGATAAAGGAACATGACATTGAATTTGATGTTTTGCATACAGATATTACTGCAGATGAGGATATGACAGTAAAATATATAGAAAATCGAATTAAGAAGGAGATAGACGATTATTTAAGAAAAAATCCATTTATCAAGAAAAATGATATACTAAAAGTTGTGCAAATCATAGATACAGATGGTGCATTTATTCCTAGTTCTCAGATTAAACAATCAAAGAAAGGAAAGACAGAATATTTTGAAACACATATTGAAGCGAAAAATCAAAATCGTCTGATTCGAAGAAATATCAGTAAACGTGCTATTGTATATCATTTGGCAAAATCCGAATATGTAGCCGGTTTTCCATATGAAATTTATTTTTTCTCCAGGAATCTGGAACATGTACTGCATAATATTCCATGGGATTTGACGGATGAAGAAAAAGAAGATTTGGCATTTGAAATTGCAGATGAATATAGTGAACATTCAGAAAAATTTCTACAATTGTTGTATGACACTACTTTTCATGTATTAGGAACTTATGAGGAAACATGGAAATTTATAATGGAAAATGGAAATTCGTTAAAACGCTATTGCAATTTTTCACTATTTTTTGAGAAATTGGGAATTAAATGATATTATGAAATGGGCAGATTTATATAAAATTCGCTTCCATTAGGTAGAGCATCTTTTACCCCAATTGTCCCATTATGTGATTTGATGATTTCGTAGGCAATTGATAGTCCCAGCCCGAAGTGCCCTTTGGTGCTTCGGGATTTTTCTGCCCGGTAAAAGCGGTCAAATATCTTTTTCTTTTCTTCATCAGAAATACCAATTCCATTATCTATGACAGAAATAGAAAAGCATCCTTTTTTATAGGAAATTGATAAATTGATTTTTCCGTTTTCCGGGGTATAGCTGATTGCATTGTGTAGAAAAATGGAAATGACCTGACTAATGCGGTCCGGATCACAATTGCATGGAGGCAGAGTATCATTGGGAAGGTCAATAGAGAGGGACAGCTTTTTTTCTTTTGCAAGCGCTTCAAAAGATTCATAGGTATTAATCAGTAAAGTGTCCAGTTCCGTAGGTTTTTTCTTGATGGAAAAGCGCTGGTTGTCTGAACTTGAAAGAGTAAGCAGGTCGTTCACAAGCAAGGACATGCGAAGACCTTCCTTTTTTATTGTTTTTAAAAATTTTTCCTGCTTATCCGAAGGGGCGTCCATACAGCATTCCGCGGAGGATAAAATGACTGCAAGAGGTGTGCGGAGCTCATGGGATGCAGAGGCGATAAAGGATGTCTGTTTTTGTTGGTTTACTAAAATAGGCTTTAAAAGTTTTCCTGTAAAAATATAAGAAAAAAGAAAGAGTAAAATTATGGCAATAATATTGATCAGGATAAAGCGCAGACGTTGATCCATGATTTGCTGTCTTAATGCGTTGAGAGAAGAAAGAACCACAACCTGTAGTTGGGATGATCCTTTTTCAATATTGGTGACGCCGCAAAAATATTTTTCCTGATTAGCAGAAGATATAAATTTAAATTCTACATGATAGGATACATATGGAGTTGAAGTTGATGATGTATCAACAAGAAACATGTTATTATAAGCAGCGAGGCTTTCATTCAGAAGAGTATATTTATCCGATTCCAGAAGACTGGTTAGCTGATTGTAAAGAAAAGGGACACCATTATCCAATACAAAAAGAGTATAGTTGCCCTGCGCTTCCATTTTAGAGAGCCATTCCATGGAGATGATGGATTGTTGTTCTAAATTGGTAGTGATGGTATTCATGTCGTTTATAAAAGAATTGTATTGGTTTTTATAAAGTCCTGATTCGGAAACATATAAATAGCTAAGGGACATGATGATTATGATAGCCGTTGTGATTCCCGCACATAGGGCTGTTAAACGTAAATGGACTTTCTTGTACATAAAAATCTCCAAATGATCTAATCAATGATTTCAGGAATCAGTCTCATCCTGTAGGCAATATCCGATACCGCGAATGGTTTTAATATAAAGTTGGCTTCCAACGCTCTTTAATCTTCTTCGCAGAAAATGAATGTAGTTGTCTAAATTGCCTTCTTCAACATCACTGTCCGGCCCCCATACCTTTAAGAGAAGAAGATTTCTGGAAAGAGTCTGATTTTTCCTGCGAAGAAATGTTTCCAAAAGCGCAGCTTCCCGTTTGGATAAAGTACAATTTCCTGCAGGACCTGTCAGATAGTCCTCATCTATATACCAGCTGATATCAGAAACGGACAATACATTATCCTGGTTTAAAGTATTGGGGCGCCTTGTGACGCAGCGGATTCTTGCAAGTAATTCTTCAATGGCAAAAGGCTTTACGAGATAATCGTCGGCGCCTAAATCAAGTCCCGTCACTTTATCTGTCAAAGTTCCAAGCGCAGTGAGCAGAATGATAGGAGTTGTAATTCCCTTCTTCCGAAGACTGGTAAGAACCTTGGTACCATCCATTTTTGGAAGCATCCGGTCTAAAAGTATTACATCATAAATATTCTGTTCCCCATAATAGCAGGCTTCTTCGCCGTCAAAACAGGAATCAATAAGGAACCCTTCCGATTCTAATTGCAAAGTAAGGGTTTCATTTAATTGTTCTTCATCTTCTACAAGCAAAATTCTCATAATCATTTCCTCTTTTAAGCATTATACATTATATTATCATGAAAATCTCTAAAAATACTCTAAGTTTTATTTACATGATATAAAAAAAGATATAATGATAAAACGATAGAAAAAGGCGTATTTAAGGAGAAACTATAATGAATATATTAGTTATTGATGTCAAGGGGCAGTCTTGGGAAACAGATTGTGTCTGCAATTAAGAAAATCTATCCTGATATTATCATAACTGCAGTGGGTACAAATTCTGTTGCAGTATCCAATATGCTGAAGGCAACTGGGATTTCCCGGCTGTTTTTATATTTTAAAGAAGCACATTTTTTCTTAGAGATATTTTAGAGATTTGGCTGTTATGATAATCTCAAAATCAGAAAGGGAGAAAGTTATGAAAAAGAGAATCATTATTTTTTTATGTGCTGTTTGTTTAGCAGGATTAACTGCTTGCGGCGGAAAGGAACCGGGATTACAAGTAGAAGCAGTCACGGAACCTGAGGAAGAGTTGCAAAAGGAGGATGACTTGAACGGCAAAAATGAAGAAGAGCCTCAGAAGGAAGATAACTTAAGCAGTGTAAATGAAGAAGAAGCCCAAATGGAAGATGAATTAAACAGCGGAAATGAAGAAAATCTGGAAGGAAATGTTAAGAGTATAGGAAATGAAGGCGTGATTTTAAGTAAAACATTTACATACGAAATGGATGATGGGCAAGGTTTAGTAGCTGTATCCGGAGTGGATGAGAACGGTGAGGAGGTGCTTATCACGGTAAATTTCTCTGAAAATACAAAGTATGAATTACGGACGGTAAAAAATAGCGGTGTAAATGGTGATTCTGATGTTACAAAGCAGGAAGCTTCTTTTTCAGATATCAAGGAGGGAGGAAGTCTATCTCTTACCGGACATTATACAGTGGAAGGTAAAGAATTTGCAGCGGACTATGTAGTTATATATAACTTTGTTTAATTTTAGAAAAGATATGTTGTGTGAAGAAGGAGGAAAATATGTTTCAAAGTTGTAAAGGATTAAAAAGAATAGGTGCATGTATCATGACGTTTGCCATGGCAGCGGCATTGTTTACGGGGTGCAGCGGTGGTCAGACAGATATGAGTATGAGCACAGAGAATGGGTCAGATGCTAAAGTTGAGGAAAGCGGCGGACAGAGCGCAGATAGTGAAAATGAATCTCAGGATAATATTGCTATGGGACGGTATGTGGAAAGTATTATGGATCTGACTGACTGTGGGGGTGCAAAGGGACTTTTCCGGATGCCGGATGACAGTCTTTTGATACCTGATGCATATACAGGTCTTTTGACGTCTGCTGACAAGGGAGTTACCTGGGAAACAAAAAAAGAAGAGTGGTTTATGGATATCGTAGAGAAAGATTTATTTGTACCTTCAGTGGCAGTTGGAGCAGACGGTACAATGGCTGTTCTATATGATGATGACAAGGAAAACGAAGAACTTCATACAGTGGGTCTTATTGTAAAACCGGACGGAACGCAGATTCCTTTTGATATCCCGCTTACAGAGGAGGAAAGTTGGCTGAACAGAATCTGGATATCAGATACGGGAAGAGTTTTTACGGCACCTTTTGGCGGGATCATTTATGAAATAATGGAAGACGGCAGCAGTGAAAAGTTTCTGACAATTGAGGAAACTCCAAAGCAGATGGAGTTTGTCGGTAATTTAATGGTCATAGACGGAAAATATTCTGACGGACTTTTATTGTATGACATAGAAACAAAAACGTATGTGGAAGATGAGGTCTTAAATGATTTTATAATTGAAAATTATAAATACAGAGATTATAGCACGCAGGATTGTTATGATATAAAATTTTTCCCGGGAGAAGATAATGTGCTTTATATTGCAGGCGAAAAGGGTCTGCACCGCCATGTGATAGGGGGAAGTGTTATAGAACAGGTAATAGATGGAAATCTTTCCTGTTTAAGCAATCCAATTTATCTGCCCATGGGTATGGTAGCGCTTCCTGATAATGAATTTATTGGTTTGTTTTCCGGTAACAAGTTGGTACATTTTACTTATGATCCGGATATTCCCACAGTGCCCAATGATAAGTTAAAGATCTACAGTTTGGAAGAAAATGATATGTTACGTCAGGCAATTACGATTTTCCAGTTAGAGAATCCTGAAACTTATGTCATATATGAAGTGGGTATGGGAAAAGACAACTCCATTACAAGAGACGATGCACTGAAAAAGTTGAATACGCAGATCATGGCGGGAGAAGGTCCGGACCTTCTGCTTTTAGACAATATGCCGATTGATTCGTACATTGAAAAGGGTATGCTTCTGGATTTAAGCGACTATTTAAACAGCATGGCGGAAGAAAACAGACCGTTTGAGAATATTGTGAATTCTTTTAAAGTGGATAATAAGGTTTATACAGTGCCGTGTGAAATGCAGCTTCCCATCATCGTTGGCAGGGAAAAATATGTTTCAAAGGCAAAGGATTTAGAAAGTGTCGCCGATATGGTGGAGGAAATCAGAAAGGATAATCCTGAAAAGGATATACTAGGTTTTTGCTCAGAAAAAGGTATTATGAGGTTATTTGATATGCTTTCAGAGCCTTCATGGAAAACGGAAGAAGGTAAAATCAATAAAGACGCTATAGAAAAATTCCTTCAGCAGATAAAGAGAATCTGTGATGCACAAATGGATGGAATTTCAGATGAATATGTAGAAACATATGAAAGACAACAAGATGATTTCTTAGAATATTACGGATTAAGATATGATGAAAGTGAATATGTAAAGAGTGTAAGCTGGATAGATATTCTTGGAGAATATCAGCAGATGGACTGCGGAGCGGTACATTGGAGAAGTGATTTGACAACATCATTTTCCATAAGTAAGGTAAAGGGATTTGAAGATGTGATTCTTATGCCGCTGAATGAAGGAGACCAAAAAATATTCATTCCAAAATCATTGATCGGTATCAATGCGGCGTCTGCGCAAATTGATAAAGCGGAAAAAATGTTGAAGATTCTTTTTGAAAAAGACAATCAGACATCTCTGTTTAATGGACTTCCGGTAAACAACATTGGGATTGAGGAAGGAACGTTGACATTAAGTAATTCATACTCGTTATCAGAGGATGGTGTTTATCAATCCTTTGGTGCATCAAACGCAGATGGGGTGTATTTATCTCTTAATGACTATTGGTTTGATGAGGAACAAAAACAGTTTATCCGTGATTGGGTGAAGGAAGTGGATACGCCTTATGTGCCGGATGCGGTGCTGGAGGATGCAGTGTACAGTGAAGGCATTCGTTATATAAGGGGAGAAAAGAGCCTGTCAGAGGCGGTGGATGCGATCGAACAGAAAGTATCAATTTATATGTCAGAATAAAACCCGCCGCCCGCATGTTTTGTGGGCGGCATACTTTTATGGAGGTATCATGTGAAGAAAAACGGGAGAGCTTTTTTAATCTTTATGGCTCCCAGCTTTTTAGGGGTGGCAGTTTTTGTGATTATTCCTTTCTTGGATGTGTTCAGGAGATCCTTTACCACAGCTGTGACAGGGAAATTTACAGGCATTGCAAATTATGAAACTATTTTTCATAATCAGGCATTTTTGACTGCTGTCCAAAATACCCTTAAATTTACGCTGGTGTGTATACCGCTGCTTGTGCTGATTGGTTTTTTAATTGCTTTGCCATTAAGTAAATTTAAAAGCGCCGGATTAATTAAATCAGTTTATTTGTTTCCACTTGCCATGCCTACAGCAACAATCGTGATTGTCTGGAAAATGGTATTTTACAGGCAGGGATTTTTGAATCTGCTCCTTACAGAAGTTGGAAAACTGACGGGATTATGGGGAGAAATACATACAGATTATTTAGGGACGGGAGCTGCATTCTGGGTTTTAGTATGCAGTTATATCTGGAAAAATACCGGTTATACAGTGGTTTTGTGGCTTGCAGGAATATTAGGGATTCCGGAGGAACTTTTGGATGCTGCCAAGGTAGATGGGGCGGGCAGTTTTAAGAGAGTGTGGTATATCATTCTTCCAAATTTGAAGGGGACGCTTTACACCATCGTGATTTTATCTTTTTTAAATTCTTTTAAGATATATAGGGAAGCTTATCTGGTGGCGGGAGCTTATCCTCACAAAAGTATTTATCTGCTGCAGCATATTTTTAACAACTGGTATGTCAATCTGGAATTTGACAAGATGGCGGCAGCAGCAGTATGTACAGGTACTTTTTTATTTATTGTGATTTTATTATTACAGAAAATGTGGGACAGGGATGAAGCATAATGGGTAAGGTTAAAAAGATCATTACTATAATTGCATTGGCATTGCCGGGAATATTGATTGTTTTTCCGGTAATCTTATTGATTACCGGGTCTTTTATGGATCATTATGAACTGAAAGAATACTTGAATCCGATTTTTGCAGAAAATATGGAATATATCAGTTGGAAGTTCATGCCGGATTATCCGTCTTTTGAAAATTATGGGAAATTATTATTTTTTACACCGCAGTTTTTTATCCTGTTCTGGAATTCCATGAAAATGGTGGTCTGTATTCTTGTAGGGCAGCTTTTGGTTGGTGTTCCTGCCGCATGGGCATTTGCGGTATACAAAGTGCGGGCGGGAAAAGCGTTTTTTGCATTTTATGTGGTATTGATGCTCTTGCCTTTTCAGGTTACGATGCTTTCAAGTTATCTGGTATTGAACAGATTTTCTTTGCTGAACACCCAGTATGCAGTGATACTGCCTGCCGTTTTTTCAACGTTTCCGATTTTTTTATCATATGGAGGATTCAGGAGCATTCCTGCCCAGCTTTTTGAGGCGGCGCGGATAGATGGAGCAGGGGAAAGGATCATTTTTTTTAAGATAGGACTTCCTCTTGGAAAAAGCGGCATTCTGTCAACAATCGTTCTGGGATTTCTGGAGTATTGGAATATGATGGAACAGCCCATGGCTTTTCTGGATGACAAGTCACTTTGGCCTTTGTCCCTGTATTTGCCGGAAATTACCTGGGCGCAGGCAGGATATGCCTTTTGTGCTTCGTTCATTACATTGATTCCGGCAGCGTTTGTGTTTGTTATGGGGCAGGATTATCTGGAACAGGGAATAATTTATTCCGGTTTAAAGGAGTAGGAGGACGGTAATGGTCAAGAAGAAGTTTGTTGTGGGATTTGCATTATTTCTGGGATTTATGTGGCTGTGTACTTTGGTTTCGAAAAGTATTTATGCTACCAGGATTCCTATGGTAAGCACGAATACTTTGGAAGAAAAGTACATTGAACATAAAGTGGAAGCGGAGGGAATCGTGATTGAAGGCGGAAAGCAGGCAGTCACTGCCCTTGGAGGAGTGCGGGTGAAAGCGCTGATGGTTCATGTAGGCGACAGGGTGGAGGAAGGAGATGTGCTTTTTCAGATTGATCTTGAAGATCTTCGTGAAATCATAGAGGAAAAACAGACAGAGATTAATAAATGTCAGCTTCAAGCGAATGCAATTTTAGAGAATCAGGAGCTTGCAAAGCAAAGAAAGGAGATTGAGGAGGCACGGGCAAGAGAAGATTATGATACGACTGCAAGGCAGAAAGATACGGAGATTGGGCGGGCAGCAGACGTTTATGCACGGGCGGAGGAGAAACTGGAAGATGCGGAAGGGTTAAGCGAGGATGAGTATCAGGCACTTTTGGATAACCTGCAGAGTGCCGCTTACGGGGAAGCGGATGCAAAAGGGGAACGGGACAGAGCCGTGAAAGAGGCACAGAGAAATATTGAAGATATTTTATTCCCGGAAAACAAAGATGCTTCTCTTTCCGTTTTACAGACAGAAATCGCTCAGATGAAAACAGACTTGTCTGCTTATCAGGAGATTTATAATGAACAGGGCAATGTGACAGCGAAGGCAGCAGGCATGATTACGAATATTTATGTGGACGTAGGCGGCCGGGTACCGGACGCAGCAGCTATGATGATGACGGATGACAGCCTTCCCTGTCAGCTTAAAGTGATACTTGATCAGGAACAGAAAAAATATGTGGGATTTGGAGATGAAGTTACGATAAAACTGGATGGCATGAGCCGGACCATGGATATGACGATTGATTATTTTTCGGAGAGCCAGTCTATTCCCGGAAGCTTTGAGACATTTATCAATCTGCCGGAAAATACAGGTGTTCCGGGACTTTCAGGAACTTTAACCCGTTCGGAGAGAGGAGAAAAATATAGGTCTTGTATTTCTCCTTCAGCGATTTATACCGCAAATGACAGGGATTACGTTTATGTGTTAAAAGAAAGAGAAGGTATCTTAGGACCGGAATTTTACGTAGAAGAGGTGAACGTCAAAATATTGGATCAGAATGAGAATTGGGCGGCAATCGAATCAGCCGCTCTTGACAGTGAAAGTAAGATTATTATTTCCTCAGACAAAGAGTTTAAAAAAGGCGATGTAGTAAGGTGGACAGAGTAATTTTATTATCAGTAGTAGAATCCAGGAAAGTGTGGTATGATAATTAGTAACTATTCAGCACAGGTCGAAGCATTTACTGCTGAGACCGTAAGAATATGATCTAGGCATGCAAAATCCCATTGCCGTAGGCAATTTAGGATGGATTTTGCATTGTAACTGTGAAGGTACTGAACAGTTACGATGATAAATACATTGATTGTACTGAAATGAGGAAATACATGTAATGAATTATATCGTACTGGATTTGGAGTGGAATCAGAGCAATACCGGCAAGGAGCCGGAGGTTAAAATGATGCCATTTGAGATCATCGACATTGGGGCAATTAAATTAAATGAAGATAAGGTCATGGTAGATGAGTATAATCAGCTTATCAAGCCTACAGTATATCGGCATATGCACAGGATTACCGGTGATCTGATTCATCTTCACATGAAAGATCTTGAAAAAGGGAAGCCTTTTGTGGATGTCATGAAGGAATTTCTCACTTGGTGTGGAAAAGATTTTATTTTCTGTACATGGGGTCCTCTTGATTTATTTGAATTGCAGAGAAATATGCGTTATTATGAAATGGAGCCGCTTGACAGTGCACCCATTCATTTTCTGGATGTGCAGAAGCTTTTCAGTATCGCGTATGAAGATAAAAAAGTGAGAAGGAGTCTGGAATATGCTACGAATTATCTGCATATCGAAAACGATATCCCTTTCCACAGGGCGTTCAGTGACGCCTATTATACGGCACAGATTTTAGCGTGTATAGAAAATACGGTTTTAGAGAATTATTCCATAGACACTTATATATTGCCAAAGACCAGACAGGAAGAGGTACATGTACTGTTTCGGGATTATGCGAAATATATCTCCAGAGAATTTGTTGATAAGCAGAAGGCTTTGGAAGATAGGGAAGTTATCAGTACGAGATGCTACTTATGTCACAAAAATATCCGGAAAAAAATCCGTTGGTTTTCACCCAACGGAAAGAATTATTACAGTGTTTCCCTTTGTCCTGTTCATGGATATATGAAATCCAAAATCAGAATCCGCAAATCGGAAAGCGATAAGGTATATGTAGTTAAGACTTCAAAGCTTATTTCAGAAGAGGATTGTCAGAAAATCCTGCAAAGGAGAGAGCAGGCGAAGGAACATCGCAAGCTCAAAAAAGCAAATGCAAATACAAAAGTTAAAGATCAAAACCGTTAAACCGGGAAGATGGAAAGCGAGGTCCGTCTTTCCGGTTTCTTTTGCGCATCCTTCTGCGTCTTTTGGAGGTCCTGCTGCCGTCTAAGAAACTATAGCTGTTAATAATGGATCGAATCACAAAAATGGCAATCAGTATAAGAGCAATAACTAATATACAGATTAATACGGTTTTTATATTTACGATAATCACATTTGGTTCGGCTTCTTTTTCCAGTTCTTCTATGGATGTTTTTTCCGTAAAGTCATAAGAGGCGGGTGCATCTTCCGCTAAATCCACGGTTGCATTTCCTACATAAGCGCCGTGATAATAATATTCAATTACAGCAACTTCATTTTCCCCGGATGTTTCATAGGATATCTGGGAATCCAGATTATCAAATGTAATTGTTTTCGGCATAATGAGATAACTGCTCTGATTTAAGGTCAAAATTGGTTTGGAGTTTCCGAATACATCATTGGATGTGTTAAAAAAGTTGGAATTCTGTATGGAATAGTCGGTTTCATTTTCCGAAACGTTTACAGCGGAAAAATTGGTAAAACCATAGGAAAAGAGTTTTACCGTGTCGTAAAATTGTTCCGGTGATTCTTCTTTCATGACGACACAGATCAATTTCATTCCATTTTGTTCTGCGCATGTTACAAGGGTCTGTCTGGCTTCGTCTGTATATCCGGTTTTGCCTCCTTTGATCCCTTCGTAAGCAATATCTCCTGTAATCAGTTTGTGCTTATTTCTCTCTATAAAATCATCCGGCTGTGTTGCCGTTGCCTGAAAATGATGGGAGGGAGTGTTGCCTATCTTTGCAAGTAATTCATTTTGAAAAAAGGCTTTTGCAATTAGGGCTAAATCATAGGCAGAGGTATAATGATCTTCATCAAAGAGTCCATGGGGATTGGTAAAGTGGGTATTCTTACATCCAAGTTCAGCGGCTTTTTGGTTCATCATTAAGGCAAAGTCATCTGTAGTTCCGGCAATATGTTCTGCCACAGCGTTTGCCACTTCATTGGCGGATGCCACCAATATGCCATAGAGACATTCCTCCAAAGGCATGGACTGTCCTTCATCAATTCCAATGTTAGAACTTCCCCGCTCAATGCTGAAAACAGCATTGTGGGAAAACTTGATCATTTCATCCAGCTGACAGTTTTCTGCTGCCAGAATACAGGTCATTAATTTGGTGGTGCTGGCGGGATATAGTTTTTCATCAATATTTTTTGCGTATAAAATGACACCGGTGTTGGCGTCCATTAAGATAGCGGACTGTGCCCCGATTGCAGGACCTGCAGGCCAGTTTTCAATCTGGTTGCTTTGGATCGGGAGGGATTTGCGCTCTTCCGCCTGTTCGTTGGCTTCCTCGAGACTTGCAGGGGCGGCATAGGCGTTAAGCCCTGCGCCGGTAAGTATAGAAATATATAAAAACGCGGATAGTATTCTGCGTCCTATCCGTCCGGATTTCTTGTAATTCATAATGACTCCTTGTGATGTTTTCACTCTATTATCTGCATTTAAAATCTAATTATAAGTGTAACTGTTCAGTATCTTCACAGTTACTTATAAGTTTACATTTTAGGGATGTTCTTGACAAGCTTTTTTTCAGAGATATTTTCCTCTTTTCATATGTAGGAAAATGTTGTAAAATAGATGACTGAAAAGTACGATGATTGTATTAAATTGGAAGGAATAGTTCATGAGACTTAGGAATATTTCGGGATCCAGAGATGTCATAGCGGAAAGTCCTCTGGTGGTTCATGAGCCGGAAAAGGCTAAGGGAAGATGGAAGGAAATTTTTGCAAATGATCATCCCCTTCGGGTTGAAATAGGTATGGGAAAGGGAAAGTTCATTCATGAACTTGCCGGCAGAAATCCCGGGATAAATTATGTGGGAATCGAGAAGTATTCCAGTGTCCTTTTAAGGGCTTTGCAAAAGATGGAAGCGGAACCGCTTCCGAACCTGTTGTTCATCCGTATGGATGCGGAAGAAATTACAGAGGTCTTCGACCGGGAAGAGGTAGATCGGATCTATTTAAATTTTTCTGATCCCTGGCCAAAGGACAGACATGCAAAAAGGCGTCTTCCATCAAAAGAATTTCTTTTAAGATACGACCAGTTCCTCAAAAAAGACGGGGTTCTGGAATTCAAGACAGATAATAAGGATTTGTTTGACTTCGCACTGGAGGAATTACCTGCAGCGGGATGGGAAACCGTCGGGGTGACTTATGATCTTCATCATGATATGCAGATGGCAGAAGGCAATATTATGACGGAATACGAAGAAAAGTTTTCATCCAAGGGCAATCCAATCTATAAATATATTATTAAAAGATAAATGAACTGGCTAAACTAGAAATAGTCAATTACTTTATAGTTTAGGAAAGGAGCAGACATGGAACTGAAAATTACAGACAGCAATTTTGATGAGGAGGTCAGGAAAAGCGATTTACCGGTTATGGTAGATTTTTATGCTGACTGGTGCGGACCCTGTAAGATGATGGCACCTCTTGTAGCAGGACTTGCAGAGAACTACAGCGGCAAGTGCAAAATTGGTAAGTGTAATACAGATGAAAATCCGGATCTTGGAAGGGAATTTAAGATCATGTCCATACCCACCTTTTTATTCTTTAAAGATGGCAGGGTAGTAGACACTTTAATTGGAGCAGTCTCAAAAAATGAATTAGAAGAAAAAATCAAGCAGGTGCTGGCGTAAGCCTCACCTGCTTTAGTACGGAAAGGAATAGGTATAGAGATGTATTTTATTTTTTTTCTTATATGGATCATATTTAATGGACAGTTTACATTGGAAATAGCAGCTTTCGGCGCTGTGGTAGCGGGGCTGCTCTATTGGTTTATCTGTAAATTTCTGGATTATAAACCCAAAATGGATCTGCTTTTTGCTAAAAAATTATTTCAGATCATACATTATGTATTTGTTCTGGTGACAGAAATCATTAAGGCAAACTTTGCGGTCATCAAAATGATCATGTCATCCAGATATGAAATTGAACCGGCCGTGGTACGATTTAAAACGGATCTGAAGACTACACCTGCCAGAATCCTGCTTGCAAATTCTATTACTCTGACTCCGGGTACGATTACGGTGTCTTTAAATGAGGATGAGTATGTGGTGCATTGCTTAGACAAAAGTCTGGCAGAGGGAATTAACAGTTCGATTTTCGTGACACTTCTTCGGAATATGGAAAGGATGGATTAAATTGCAGATGAATGAGAGTTTAAGTACTTTGGACAAAATTTATCAGGGCATGTACATAATGGTTCTGATTATCCTTGCAATCATGTTGTTTGCCTGTTTGATCCGGGCGGTCAGAGGACCCCGTGTTGCGGATCGTATTGTGGCGGTGAACATGATGGGAACCATGGTCATGGTTATGATAGCAATCCTTTCTCTTTTATTAAAGGAAGGATTTCTGATAGATGTATGCCTGATTTATGCATTGGTAAGTTTTTTGGCAGTTACGGTCATATCTAAGGTTTATATAGGTGTTTATGAAGAAAAGAAACATCAGTCTGAGGATAAAGCTGAGGGAATGAACGAGGAAGGAGATGAACTGCATGGAAATATTTGAGTGGATCAGATTAATTGTAGGCGGTGCGTTGCTTTTATGCGGTCTGATTATATTTTTAATTGAATTATTCGGTGTTTTTCATTTTCGATTCGTTTTGAACAGAATGCATGCGGCGGCTATGGGAGATACTCTGGGCATCAGTGTTTCACTGGTGGGACTCATGATTTTTAGCGGGCTTAATTTTACAACGCTGAAGATGATGTTAATCGTGATATTTTTGTGGTTCGCATCTCCGGTTTCTTCTCATTTGGTAGCGAGACTTGAGGTGACCACCAACGAGAAGCTAAAGAGCCAATGTCAGGTTTATGAGGATCTTGCAGACTTGGAAAAAGAAATAGAAGAAGAAAAAAAGAAAGAAGCGGGGGGAGAAAAGATATGACAATATTTCAGTGTGTCCTTATGGGATTTTTAATCGTTTGTGCCATATCGGTGAGTTTTTCAAAGAACCTGCTGAATTCCATATTGATTTATATGTCTTACAGCCTGGTTATGTCTATTATATGGGTCTGCTTAGAATCACCGGATCTGGCTATTACCGAGGCAGCGGTAGGAGCAGGAGTAACCAGTGTTTTGTTTTTTGCCACATTGAAGAAAATTCAGGCGATTCAGATAGAAAAAGAAGAAAAAGCCGAGGCTGACTTAAAGGCTGATCAGAAGGAGGCCAAGTCCAATGAGTAGATTAAGACCGCAGAAAGAATATGAAAAGACGGGAGCGTTTCATTTTTTCAGATGGCTTTCGGGAAGTAAGGATCCTTATGTGGGTGAAGTGGAGATGCAGCCCCAGAAGGAGATAGAAATACAGGAATCCACCATTCTGGAACGTATGAATGAAACACAGATGATCCGGGATAAGGTATATGATGTGGAAAATAATAAAAGCCTTACGCTTTTTCACAGAATCTATGTGGTGGCGGCGGTTTTGTTTTGTGTGGCTTTGGTGGGGCTCTTGCTTTACACAGTTTCTTATCTTCCGAGAATCGGCAGCTCTGCCAATCCTGATAACAACATTGTTTCGCAGAGATATATAGAAGAGGGGCTACAGGAGACCGGCGCCCTTAATATCGTATCGGGTATGATTCTGACCTACAGGGCATTCGATACTTTTGGAGAAACTAATGTGCTTTTTATTGCTACCTGCTGCGTTATGATTCTTTTGATGGTGGATGATGCTGTTCTGAAAAAAATAGAGAATCATAATGACAGACGTTTTGAACCTAAAAATGATGCTATTTTGCAGGGAACAGCGTTTGTTTTATGTCCTATTATTTTTATTTTTGGTATTTATGTAATTTTGAATGGGCATCTTTCTCCCGGCGGGGGATTTTCCGGCGGAGCGATTTTAGGTGCGGGTCTGATTCTTTATACCATTGCGTTTGGTTTTAAAAAGACCCAGAAATTTTTTAATGAGATGATTTATAAAATTGCAAAAATAACAGCGCTTTGCATGTATGGCATTATTGGCTCCTATTTTTATATTACAGGGGCTAACGGGATTGAGAATCATATCCCGTTAGGAATACCGGGACATATCCTGAGCGGCGGTATTATCCTGCCTATCGATATTTGTGTAGGTCTTGAGGTGGCATGTACTATGTATGCATTTTATGCATTGTTCAGAAGAGGAGGTCTGTAGAATGGGAGCAAATCTTTTTGCCAATTATGGTGAAGCAGTTGCCATGATTCTGTTTGGTATTGGATTTGGAAATCTGCTTCTGCAAAGTAATCTGATTAAAAAAATCATTGGACTGAATATCATGGATACAGCGATTTATCTGTTTTTGGCTGAAAAAGGATATATTGCAGGCAGGGTGGCGCCAATTGTAAAAGATGGGGTGCAGAGTATGGAAGTATATATCAATCCCATTCCAAGCGGTCTGGTGCTCACGGGTATCGTTGTTTCAGTATCTGTCAGCGCGCTGATGCTTTCCATAACGATTCGTTTATATCGTCGCTATCAGACTCTGGATTTGGATGAAATTTCTTTAAGATTGAAAAAGGAGGGACTGTAAATGGATTTTGTACAGAACTTTCCTGCCGTTTCCATATTGCTTTGTCTGTTTGCCGGGATCATCAGTTCCGGGCTAAAGAAAAAAAGTGCAAGGCGTGTGAATATCATTTTGATATTGATTGTTGCTTTTTTAAGTATCTGTACGTTGGGATATACGATACGTACGGGGGAAGCTTTTGTATATGTGATGGGCAAATTTCCGGCACCTTGGGGAAATGAAATCCGGGCAGGGGTATTGGAAACGTTTATGGCATTGTTTTTCTGCATTATTATGCTTCTGTCCTTAGAGGGAGGAAGGAAGAAACTGGCGGATGAAGTGGAGGAAGATAAGACTTATCTTTATTATGTGCTCATGGATTTGCTGCTTGCTTCTCTGCTAGCCCTGATTTACACCAACGATCTTTTCACAGCTTATGTATTTGTAGAGATTAACACGATTGCAGCCTGCGGTCTTATTATGATCAGGCAAAACGGCAGGACCATTGAAGCGGCGGCAAGGTATATGATCATGAGCCTTTTAGGTTCCGGTCTTTTGCTTATGGGTCTGTGTATGCTGTATGATCTGACAGGGCATCTGTTGATGAGTAATATCAAGGAGCAGGTTGCGGTTCTTTTTGCTTTAGGAGAATACCGGATTCCGCTTTTGGTCACAATAGCGTTGATGTCGGTGGGACTTGCCATCAAAAGTGCATTGTTTCCTTTTCACGCCTGGCTGCCGGATGCTTATGGCTATTCAACGGTATCCTCAGCTGCCATTTTGTCCAGTCTGGTCTCAAAAGGGTATATCTTTTTGCTGATTAAAATTATTTACAGAGTAATTGGATTTGATGTTTTTTATAACAGCAGAATCATAGATGTTCTCTTTGCCTTTGGTCTGATGGGGATGATTTTCGGATCTTTCAGCTCTATCAGGGAGAATGATGTCCGGAGGATGATTGCATTTTCCTCAGTGGCACAGATTGGTTATATTTATATGGGTATTGGAATGGGAACTCAGGCAGGTATGACGGCAAGTGTATTTCACATTCTTTCCCATGCCGCTACAAAATCTCTGCTGTTTGTTGCAGCAATCGGGCTTACGGATGTATCGGCAGGCAGCAGGAAGCTGGTAGAACTGACAGGCGCTGCCTATCGGAATAAGTGGGCGGGAGTTGCTTTTACCGTTGGTTCCCTGTCCATGGTAGGTATTCCTACGTTTTCAGGATTTATCAGTAAGTTATTGTTTTCACAGGCAGCCGTGCAAAACGGAACAAAAATGCTTCCGGCTTTGATTGTACTTGGTATCAGTACGATATTGAATGCGATCTATTTTATGAAGACCGTTATCCGTATTTATACGCCGGTGGAAGATGGGAAGTACGGAAGCATTCAGTTTAAAAAAATGAAATTGTATTGTCTGACTCTCATCTGCTTTATCGTTCTCAATGTGGTCCTGGGTGTAAGTTCTCAGCCAATCGTGGATTTGATAGAGCAGGGGCTTGCTATGTTCTCATAAGGAGGTATGCGGTATGTATTACATAATATTGTCTATTCTGTTTCCTGTTCTTTCAGGAGTTTACCTTCTTGTGAGAAAGGAAATGAAAAGCAGAAAAAATCTTTTATGGACGATGGGCATTTTTCTTGTCATAACGGCAGTGCTGGCAGTTTTGGCTCTTTGTACATCGCAGGAGGGTCTGTTGACCTTGTTCAATCTGACGGAGAGGCTTCCAATCCTGTTTAAGGTGGATGAGGTCAGCGTTGTTTTTTCTGTATTGGCAGTGGTAATCTTTCTCTGCGCAGGCTTCTTTTCTTTTGAGTATATGAAGCATGAGGAAAAAGAGAAGCGTTACTATGGATTTTATCTGATCGTGTTAGGTATTTTGCTGGCGCTTTGTTTTGCAGGGAATCTGATTACCTTTTATTTGTTTTTTGAAATGCTGACATTGGCGTCTATGCCGCTTGTACTGCATAGCGGCAGCCGGGAAGCAATCATGGCAGGGCTCAAATATTTGTTTTATTCCTTGGGCGGTGCTTATATGGCGCTTTTTGGGTTGTACTTTGTGGAGGCATATGGAAATACACTGACCTTTAGTCCGAGAGGTGTAATCAGTACACAGGCGGCAGCGGAACATGGGGCGATTCTTCTTGGTGTTGCATTTGCCATGCTGATTGGGTTCGGTGTAAAAGCAGGTATGTTTCCCATGCATGCCTGGCTTTCGGCTGCTCATCCGGTGGCGCCGGCTCCCGCTTCGGCTGTCCTTTCGGCAGTGATTGTAAAGGCTGGTGTATTGGCAATCGTGCGCGTGGTCTACTATATTTTTGGAGCTTCTTTTTTAAGAGGAACCTGGGTTCAGAAGGCATGGATGGTTTTAACGCTCATTACGATTCTGATGGGTTCCATGCTGGCATACAGAGAGCCGGTGCTGAAAAAGCGTCTTGCCTATTCCACTATCAGTCAGATATCCTACATTTTATTTGGTCTTTCCCTCATGAATGGGGATGCTCTGACAGGCAGTTTCTTACATGTGCTGTGTCACGGATTTATTAAAGCGGCATTGTTCCTCGTTGCAGGCGCTATTATCTATAGGACCGGAAAGACAAGAGTGAAGCAGCTTCGGGGAATCGGAAAAGAAATGCCGGTTTTGATGTGGTGTTACACGATATTGTCATTGGGATTGATCGGTATTCCTCCTATGTGTGGTTTTGTCAGTAAGTGGTATCTGGCGGAAGGAGCGCTTTCCTGCGGTATTGCCGGATTTAATTGGATAGGACCGGTGATCTTGCTGCTCAGCGCGCTATTGACGGCAGGTTATCTGCTGCCCATTACCCTTCAGGGATTTTTTCCGGGGGCGGATTATGATTATGGAGCGTTGAAGAAAAAGGAGCCGTCATGGCTTATGACGGTACCGATATTGGTACTTACAATATTGTCTGTAGTGATTGGTCTGTTTCCAGGAGGGCTGATTCAATACTTGTTACAGATGATTGAAAAGATACTTTAGGGGAGGAGAACAGTTATGATTTTATTGGTTATTGCAATTCCTATTATAGCCGGCGTGCTGATTTCCATGATTCCTTTTAAAGAGCGGCGCCACATGGAATTCTTTCTGGAAACACTGGTTATATTGAATAGTCTGCTGGTCTGGTATCTTTTGTTTCATCGTCCGGATCATGTAGTGACGCTTACTAATTTTACAGGTAATCTTTCCATTGGTTTTAAAGTGGATGGAATGAGCATGGTGTTTGCCGGTGTTGTTTCTTTTTTATGGCCCTTTGCTACTTTATATGCTTTTGAATATATGACGAAGGAAGAGCATGAAAAAATATTCTTTACTTTTTATACCATGACTTATGGGGTGACTCTGGGTATTTCCCTAGCATCGAATCTGCTTACCATGTACTTTTTTTATGAATTGCTTACTCTGGTGACGGTTCCGCTTGTTATGCATACTTTGACCAGAGAAGCTATATTGGCGAGCAGGAAGTATTTGTACTATTCTCTTGGGGGTGCGGCCTTTGCTTTTATTGGACTGATTTTTGTCATTATTTATGGAAATACCACAGATTTCGTGCTTGGCGGTGTGCTTGATCTTACTAAAATCGGAGATAGAACCAATGTACTGTTACTGATTTATGTCATTGCTTTTATGGGATTTGGCGTAAAGGCGGCAGTGTGTCCGTTTAATTCCTGGCTGCCGGATGCAGGTGTGGCTCCTACTCCGGTGACGGCGTTGCTTCATGCGGTAGCGGTGGTAAAATCAGGAGCCTTTGCGATCATCCGGTTGACTTATTACAGCTTTGGTACAGAGTTTCTTAAGGGAACCTGGGCGCAAACGACTGTTATGCTGGTTGTCATGTTCACGATCTTATATGGATGCAGCCGTGCAGTGAAGGAGACACATTTAAAGAGAAGGCTGGCTTATTCTACCATCAGTAATCTGTCCTATATTCTGTTTGGGGTGACGATTATGACGCCTCTTGGCATGGTTGGTGCGCTCACTCATCTGGTCTTTCATGCGGTGATGAAGATCGCTTCCTTCTTTTGTGCAGGCGCCATTATGCATCAGACAGATAAACATTATGTACATGAGCTTGATGGAATGGGGTATAAAATGCCCTGCGTGTTCGGTATATTTGCGGTATCTTCCCTTGCACTTATGGGAGTGCCGGGGTTTGCCGGATTTGTAAGTAAATGGAATCTGGCGAAAGCGGCGCTGGAAAGTGGGAACATCATTTCCTATGGCGGAATTATTTGCCTTTTGATATCTGCGCTGCTCACGGCGATTTATATGTTAACCATTGTCGTCAGGGCTTTCTTTCCGGGAAAGGGATTTGATATGTCAACACTTTCCGGGGTAACGGATCCTAATTGGAAAATGTTGGTTCCGCTGTTTATTTTTACATTAGATATGATTATGTTCGGGCTTTGGTCTGCACCGCTGGTGAAATTTTTCACAGATGTGGCAGCAGGTGTATATTAGGAGGAATACGGATATGAAGCTATTGCTTGGAAGTATGATATTTTTTCCCATGATATCTTCCATTATTGGGTATCTGATAGGCAGAAGCAAAAAGAATATGCGGGATTACTTTGCAGATGCGGTAACAGGAATAGAATTTTTAATTTCCCTTTGCCTGCTTGTCAGTATTATGTCAAAGGGCGGCAGCCGTATTTCTATGGAAATTCCGGGGATATGCGGTATGGGACTGCATTTTACGCTGGATGGTTTCAGAGGACTTTACGCCGCTATAGCAGCTTTCATGTGGTTCATGAGCACGTTATTTTCGGAAGAATATTTTGCTCATTACCGGAACCGGAACAGATATTATATGTTCTTGCTCCTTACTCTGGGCGCTACACAAGGAGTGTTCTTATCTGCGGATTTTTACACGACTTTTATCTTTTTTGAAGTGATGTCCTTTACTTCCTATGTATGGGTTGCCCATGATGAGAAGAAGGATTCTTTGCGGGCGGCGGGCACTTATCTGGCAGTGGCGGTAATCGGCGGGCTTGTGATGCTGATGGGTATTTTCCTGCTGCAGAATCTGGCGGGAACATTGATGTTTGACGAACTGATCGGTTTAGCGGGAAACAGCGGTTATGGTTATGGTTCGGCTGCCGCAAAGGCATTGTGGGCAGCAGGATTTTGTATGCTTTTTGGGTTCGGTGCAAAGGCGGGGGCATTTCCCCTTCACATTTGGCTTCCCAAAGCACATCCGGTGGCGCCTGCGCCTGCCTCTGCTCTTTTGTCAGGTATCCTCACCAAAGCAGGCATGTATGGTATTTTGATTTTGACCAGTTATCTTTTTCTTGGTGATAAGTTCTGGGGGAGTTTCATTTTAGTTATTGGAGTCTGTACTATGGTGACAGGTGCGGTACTTGCCCTTTTTTCCGTGGACTTAAAGCGTACACTGGCGTGCTCTTCGGTTTCCCAGATAGGTTTCATTCTTGTGGGAGTGGGAATGTCAGGACTTTTAGGAGAGGAAAATGCATCTGCGGTGCGAGGGAGCCTTCTTCATATGGTCAATCATTCTCTGATCAAGTTGGTGTTGTTTATGGCAGCAGGTGTGGTGTTCATGAATATCCACAAGCTGAACTTGAATGAAATACGCGGGTTTGGAAGAAAGAAACCGCTGCTTCATTTTATTTTCCTGATGGGAGCATTGGGAATCAGCGGTGTGCCTCTTTTTAACGGATATATCAGCAAGACACTGATTCATGAAAGTATTGTGGAATATCTGGAACTGGTAAGAAGCGGAGCGGTGTCCAGTTACTTTGCTGCAGATACCATGCAGGGAATCGAGTGGATCTTTTTAATCAGCGGAGGTCTGACAGCAGCCTATATGCTTAAGCTTTATATTGCATTATTCATTGAAGAGAACAATGATTCAAAGATTCAGGAGGAGTTTGATTCGCAGAGGGGAAATTATATGAATAAGATCAGCGCAGCGGTCTTGACCGTAAGCGCGGTGCTGCTTCCGCTTATGGGACTTTTACCAAATCAGATTATGGGATCTGTGGCGGACTTAGGTCAGGGATTTATGCATCTGGAAGCAGGGTCATATTCCGTAGCATGGTTTTCGCTTGAAAATTTGAAGGGGGCGGCAATCTCACTTTTGATTGGCGCGGCGGTATATTTTCTGATAGTCAGAATGTGGCTAATGAATAAAGAGGATGGTAAGACCGTTTATGTAAACAGGTGGAATAAATATTTAGATTTAGAAGATACAATTTATCGCCCTATTATCTTGAAGGCGTTGCCTTTTGTATTTGGTGTTGTCTGCAGGGTATTGGACAGCCTGGTGGATGCAGTCGTTGTATTCTTGCGCAAGACAGTTTATAAGGATAGCAAACTGCCCCACGAACTGGAAGAAGGAAATACGCTCACTCATGTGGGCGGATGCTTCGCCAATGGGGTGGAACGGATTTTTAATGCGACTATTTGGAGGAAATATCCCAGAAAAGTTAATTATGAACATATGTATGCATTGATGTATAAAGAGTGGTCTGAGGAACAAACGATTATTGGGAGAAGTTTGTCCTTTGGATTGTTGCTGTTCTGCGTGGGGCTTATTATTACGGTGGTTTATTTATTGGTGTAGGACGGAAGATTCTGGGTATTGCATGGTCTTGCCTTCCGGTATAAAGGGTATGGTGGGACAGCAGGGAACGGGTGGGATTGCCGGCGCAGTTCACCCTCTGCATCAGGATGGACAAAAAGTCTACATCGGTGCCTATGTACAGCGATATAGATTTTTGTCCGTCCCGATGCGGAAGTGTTCTCCCCGGCAGTGCCCCCCTAATCTAACCAATATCGCAATCTAAACTTCCATCCTGACAAAAAACGTTGGTAAGATTATTGACAATTGGCTGTAAAAATTGTATGATGAACAAGGTCGTAAGTTTACGGCGTGTGGCTCAGCTTGGTAGAGCGCTACGTTCGGGACGTAGAAGTCGCAGGTTCAAATCCTGTCACGCCGATTACTTGGAAATGGCAGCATACGTATGTTATGCTGCCATCATTATTTAAGCCGATAATTTTTGAGAAGGTTAGAATTATGGAAAGTTGGTAAGGAGGCTGTATGGAAGAAAACAAAAATCAGGATAACACTGATTTTATGATAGAAAAAATAAAGCAAAGACCTTTGAACAGAAGGAAGCTGGTGCGGCGTACATTGATTACGGCGGCTATGGCTGTTATTTTTGGTATGGTGGCGTGTTTTACTTTTTTACTGTTAGAGCCTGTCATCAGTAACAGACTTTATCCGGAGGAAGAACCTCAGACAGTGGTATTTGTGGAAGAGACGGAAGAAAATGAGATACTTCCCGAGGATATGATTGCTGATGATTCCCAGATGCAGACCGAGCCTTCCCGGCCGCCGGTGCTGGATGAGGAGCAGATTTCGCAGCTTTTGTCAGAATTGGAGCCTCGGTTGGAACTTGGGGTGGAGGATTATCTTTCCATTTCTGATAGTGTGCAGAAGGTTGCAGGAGAAGTACGGAAATCCATAGTGACGGTTGTAGGGGTCACGGCGGATGTGGGATGGCTTGATAATGAATATGAAAGCAAAGGGGCGGTTTCCGGTGTTGTAGTGGCAGATAATAGAAAAGAGCTGCTTATTCTGGCAAATGTCAGCAGTATCAAAGGGGCCGATTCTTTAAAGGTTGCTTTTGCAGATGGAGAAGAATATCAGGCGACCATCAAGAAAAGAGATAATAATACGGGGTTGGCCATTATAGCCATACCAAAAACAGATATAAAGAGCAGTACACTTGAAACTGCAAAAGCAGTTGATCTTGGGGTATCCGGAAGTAATCTGGTTGGAAGTCCGGTCATTGCATTGGGAAGACCTGTAGGCACAGAAGGATCTCTTTGTTTTGGCAGTGTTACTTCTGCGGGAAATGCAATCAAACTTCCGGATTCCAATTATAAATATATGACCACAGATATATATGGCAGCAGCAACGCAAGCGGTGTATTGATCAATTTAAAAGGTCAGATTATCGGAATCATTGATATGTCATATAATTCCAGCGATATTAAAAATCTGGTCAGTGCGATTGGAATTACGGAACTGAAAAAAGTGATAGAGACGCTTTCAAATGACAGTGACATTGCATATTTTGGCGTTTATGGCACAGATGTGACACAGGAGGCAAATGAGGAATTAGGTGTTCCCTTTGGGGCATATATCACAGAGATTGATATGGATTCCCCAGCAATGAACGCAGGAATACAAAGTGGTGATGTAATCGTACAGGTGCAGGAAACAGAAATTAAAAATTACCAGAATCTTGTAAAAGCGCTTCTTCTGGAGGAACCGGAGAAAACTTTGCCTATCAAAATCATGCGGCAGGGACCGGATGGATATATTGAAATGGAAGTCAGCGTGATACTTGGCGCAAAGAAATAATAAAAGGAAGAGAGGAAACGGACAGGTGTCCGTAAAAAAAGATGAAGTATATTAAAGACTATAAGGATGGCGACAGAGTATTTGATATTTATCTGTGCAAACACAAATTGTCAGCAGTCACGAAAAACGGAAAGCCCTATGAAAGCCTGATTCTTCAGGACAAAACAGGTACGATCGACGCAAAAATATGGGATCCGAATAATGCAGGAATTGGGGAATTTGATGCATTGGATTACATAGAGGTGTATGGTGATATCACAAGCTTTCAAAGTGCTTTACAGGTAAATGTGAAAAGAATCAGAAAGTGTCAGGAAGGTGAATATACCCCTGGAGATTATCTTCCGGTAAGTAAATTTGACATTGAAGAGATGTATAAAGAACTGCTGGGTTATATTGAAGGGGTAGGAAATAAATATTTGAAACAGCTTTTGCAGGCATTTTTCGTGGAGGACAAAGATTTCATCAAGGCATTTAAACAGTCTTCCGCGGCAAAAACGGTTCATCACGGCTTTGTGGGCGGATTGCTGCAGCATACCTTAAGTGTGGCAAAGCTTTGCGAGTATTACTGTAATGCTTATCCGCTGTTGAACAAGGATCTGCTGATCAGTGCAGCTATTTGTCATGATATCGGAAAAACAAGAGAACTCTCGCTTTTTCCTCAAAATGATTACACGGATGAGGGTCAGTTCTTGGGGCATATCGTAATCGGCACAGAGATGGTTGCTGGAAAGATAAGCAAAATAGAAGGATTTCCAACGATCCTTGCCAGTGAATTGAAGCATTGCATTTTATCTCATCATGGGGAATATGAATTTGGTTCCCCCAAGAAACCTGCAATCATGGAAGCAGTGGCGCTTAACTTTGCCGATAATACGGATGCCAAGATGCAGACTTTTACAGAGATTTTGGAAAATTCCACGGAAACAGGATGGATGGGCTTTAACCGGTTATTTGATTCCAACTTGAGAGAAACGAAATTGGAGTAACTGCTTTGCCCAATTTTTGGAAATATACACAGAGCCAGAGAAATGAGGCGGATTATGAATTATGAAAAGAACCAGATTCTCACAGTAGAAATCGTGGACATGACGTCTGAGGGGGAGGGCATAGGAAAGCTGGATGGATATCCCTTCTTTGTCAAAGATGCTATTATTGGCGACAAGGCTCAGATACGAGTTACAAAGGTAAAAAAGAATTATGCGTACGGCAGATTAGAGAAGGTGCTCACACCTTCTCCTTTTCGTGTGGATGCAAAATGTGTTTTTCATAAAAAATGCGGCGGCTGTCAGATACAGGCTATGAGCTACCAGCGTCAGCTGCAGTTTAAGGAATCTAAAGTCAGGAATAATCTGATCCGCATTGGAGGATTTGCGCCGGAGTTGGTTGATAAAGTCATGGAACCTATTGTGGGAATGGAGGAGCCATTTCATTACAGAAATAAGGCACAATATCCCATCGGAAAGGATAAGGAAGGAAACCCGACAGCAGGATTTTATGCGGGCAGGACCCATGATATCATAGCAAATACAGACTGCTGCCTAGGCGTAAAGGAAAACCAGCAGATATTGGAAATGATTCTTTCCTACATGAAAGAAAACCGTGTATCTGCCTATGACGAGTCTACGAGCAAAGGATTGATCCGCCATGTTCTGATCCGCAAGGGATTCCAGAGCGGAGAGCTGATGGTGTGCCTGATTATTAATCTGAAAGAAAAAAGCAGGACGCATGACTATCTGCCTGCACAAAGCAAGCTGATAGATGCCCTCACAACCATAAAAAATATGACAAGTATATCTGTGAGCATCAACACAGAAAAAGCAAATACCATTATGGGCAAAGAAATTCACACTATCTGGGGGAAGGACACCATAGAAGATACCATCTTTGTCCGCGATGCCGAAAAGGAGTTTGCCTCCGCCGGAAGAGGCGTTACTTTTGCCATTTCACCTTTATCCTTCTATCAGGTTAATCCGGTGCAGACGGAAAAATTATACAGCTTGGCGCTCTCCTATGCAGGACTCACCGGAAAAGAAGTGGTGTGGGATCTGTATTGCGGAATCGGAACGATTTCTCTGTTTCTGGCAGAAAATGCAAAGCAGGTTTACGGAGTGGAAATCGTGCCCCAGGCAATTGAGGATGCCAAGAGAAATGCAGAAAATAATGGAATAAAGAATGCCTGCTTCTTTGTGGGAAAGGCAGAAGAAGTACTTCCCAAACAGTTTGAGGAAAAGGGAATATCTGCGGATGTGATTGTGGCGGACCCGCCCAGAAAAGGGTGCGATGCGGCATGCCTTGAGACTATGCTGAAAATGGCGCCTGATAGAATCGTGTACGTGAGCTGCGATAGCGCTACCTTGGCGAGGGATCTTAGGGTGCTTTGCGATGGGGGGTATGAGGTGAAGAGGGTGAGGGCGGTGGATATGTTTCCTATGACGGTGCATGTGGAGACTGTCTGTTGGCTAGACCGAATAAAATAAGCATTTACAAGGTTTTTTTGTATGTTGTATAGGTGACATTGCCACCCATAAAATCAAAATCATGATTGAACATTGAAAAAGGACGAAATACACTGAACTGTGTCAGTCCTTTTTAGGACATTGATTTGTAGCCTTTTCAAATATGTCAACAGCAGTTTCGAATACCGTTAAACTGCTGATAAATACAGTGTTTGGCGGTGCTTTGTGTTCGTTTACAGAATATTGTTTTGAAATTAACTTTTCAAATATTCAAAACCGCCAAAATGACAGTTTTGGAACACCAAGGGGCTGACTATAATTAATAAATTTGGTTTGTATGCTCTGATTCTTTCAAGAAAGCTACCAAATGTTAACTTGAATTGAAAGTTAATCTTCAAAACTCATATAGAAAAATAATGACTTTATTGAAGACTTGGCTGTAATTATGTATTATAGGTGTATATGAATCTTATATGAGTTTAAGGGGGTAATTATGGGGTTTAAAGGTATGGATTTTTCAAATATTTCAATGTTAGATGAGATTCAGCAAGCTGTACAAGTTAACCAGAGTGCAATGTTCGAAAGTATGCGTTTGGAAAGTCAGGCAAAGGAAGAGCAAAGACGGGCAACCATAGAAACGGCAAAGAATACTTCTGAAATGAAAGAGGATTTAAAAACTGTTATACATAACCAAAATGATTATATTGCTATGCTAAAAGAACAGAATGATCATATTAAGCAAGTGTTAAATAATATGTTTGGTTCATCAGAAGATTCAGTCATTGTTCAAAAAGAAATACTGAAAATAATGCAGGAATCAAAGCCAACTGATGGCATGATTGCTGATAAAGGTCTTGATGTTGTGATTCAGTTAGTATTCAATGCCGTTCAGATATATTTGAAATCAAAGGGAATAATGATTTAATTGTTTAGCGGTGGCAAATTCACCTATCTGCCACCCACTCTAAAGGTATATCAGTAAACTATAGGGGCAGAAACATATTGAACTATTGAGCAAAGTCAAGTAATTAAAGTGTTACCGATGTATTATTGACAGAGAACAGCAGACACAAATTTTTATTTCATGATACGGTGCATGTGGAGATATGCGTCATATTGTTCAAACTAAAATCGACGTAGCATGTAGAAGTGAAGATTGACTTAGATGAAATGGATTTGATGAAAGCGGAAAGCAAGGCAACTTACGCTGAGATAATAGAGTATATTTTAGAGAAGCATGGGCTTAAGGTGTCACAGCTTTATATTGCACAGGTGAAAAGGAAACATGGGATAACCGAGAGAGTTAACTATAATGTGGGAGAGGGGAAGGCGAAAGTGCCGCAGGTGCCATTTAGAAAGGAAAAGGCGATAGAGGATGCTTTGAGGCATTTCCTGATGATTTAAATTGCTACGTGGGAAAGAGAACAGTTTGTGCGGAAAAGATGCAACATGTTACGTGGCAAGTAACGTGACTTGCTGTAAAGCAATGAGTGATATAATAGATGAAGCTGATATAAAGCAGGAAAAATAGATGGACTATGCTGAAAAATCTTGGAACAGGGGAAGCGTAGTCTGTTTTTTTATCAAACTTTTTGTATATAGGTTTTATATAATGCTATTATCGGGAAGTGTAGCAATTGCCGATACCTCTGTATACTTTGCCTTGGCTGCCACTTATTGGGGAGGGCATCCGTTGTCAAGGATGTTCGGTTAGGACTAAAATACTTTACAGCAAATGTTCTCCCCAATACAATGCAAGTGGCAGGGTATGCAAATGATTTCAAAATATATGGAATTGATTTTTGAGTATTTTGAGACAATTTTAGAATATGGTGATTTGACATCCGGCTATATTTGAGTATTTTCAAAAAATAACAAAATGATATTTGACCATTTTAGGGCGATTGAAGAAGGTTCAGGGTACTCTTCGATTAGCGTTTCGTGCCCACGAAATGCGTATCTTACGGCGTTTTGTAGAACGCCTTGCCCAAAATGAAAAAGCCACAGGATTTAAAAAAATGAAATATAACCCCTTAAACATGTAAAATTATGTTTTGATTGACAGTTTAAAACTGGACATTTATACTTGAAATAGATAAATTAAATCTTGAAAGAGGTACCATTATGAATTTATCAGAACAAATAAAAGTATTATGTGTACGTTCCAATATTAGTGTATCAGAGTTGGCTAGGAGAATAGGAACATCCCCACAAAATTTTAATGCAAAGTTAAAAAGAGAAACGTTTTCAATTGCTGATTTAGAAGAAATTGCTAAGGCAGTAGATTGTACATTTGAGAGAAATTTTGTGTTGAAGAATGGAGATAAAGTATAATGGCAAGGAAGAAAGCAGATTATAGCCAATATTATTCAAATAGAGAGGTTATTTCTTTTTTTTCAGGAGCAATGGGATTAGATATTGGTTTAGAAAAAGCAGGACTACATATTGCCATAGGACAAGATTTCGAACCGACATGTGTAGAGACTATGAGGGCAAATGGACATAATGTTCTGGAGGGTGATATAAGAGAGATAGAACCGCAGCAGATGTTGGATTTAACAGGACTGAATGTTGGAGAACCTTTTCTGATATGTGGCGGTCCGCCGTGTCAGCCATTTTCAACAGCGGGGAAGCGGTTAGGGATTAATGATCCTCGTGGAAGTTTGTTTATGGATTATATCCGAATGATTGATTATATCAAACCTCGTTTTTTTATAATGGAAAATGTTAAAGGTATTATGTCGGCACCGTTGAAGCATGTTCCTATAGCTGAAAGAAATAAGCATGAGACGGGACAACAATTTGGAACGGTATTAGATGTTATTCTTTCTGAATTCGATAAACTAGGTTATAAAACAGTTTATGGAGTATTAGATGCAGTAAATTATGGTGCGCCACAGTTTAGAGAGCGATTTGTATTAGTGGGGAGTCGTGATCATGAGGATATATTTCTGCCGATTCCTACCCATTTCCAAATGCATCAAAAAGCAGAATATCGTTGGCAGACGGTAGGTGAAGCAATACAAGATATTGAGGAAGAAAATGGCGAGTGTGCGGTATTGAGTCAAGAAAGAGCACATTACTTGGAAATGATTCCAGAAGGAGGGAACTGGAAGGACTTGCCAGAGGACATAAAGCGTATTGCAATGGGAGGCGCATATGAATCTGGTGGGGGAAAAGTGGGATTTTATCGACGATTATCATATAGTCAACCTGCACCTACAGTTGTCACATCACCAGTGCAGAAAGCAACCATGATGTGTCATCCTAGGGCTAATAGACCTTTAAGTGTACACGAATATGCCAGAATTCAGCAGTTTCCAGAAGAATGGATTTTTGTGGGAACGACATCTGCAAAATATAAGCAGATTGGGAATGCAGTTCCTGTTGGTTTGGCAGAGGCAATTGGCAGGGCTATTGTTGCAACAGCAGATAAGACAGCAATGATAAAAACAAAACGGTTTAGAGGGACGGATATACATAATAGAATTAAAAATGCAATAGAATTAGGAGGAAATGCGGTATGTCAATAAACAATGGATATGATGAAAAAGCAGTAACAGAAGCAATTGCAACAGCATTGGAGACTTTTTATAATAATCTGATAGCCAAAATTGATGAATTAAATATACAGAAAATCATGAAAAGAAAAAATCCATATTTGTATCGTGCAAAAGCGATGCAAAATGCGGCAGAAATAGTAGAATCTGTATTGACTGCTTTTGTAAGTTCAAGTGAAGAAACTATTTTTGGCAACTGCTTTTTTGAACCGATTGCGATTGCTGCAAGTAATGGGAACAAGGCACTTGCAGAAGGAATTGATATTATGATTCAAGACAAAGAAGAAAATGTAATGTACGCAATTGCTGTTAAAAGTGGCACATCCGTATTTAATGCAGATAGTAAAAAACGTCAAGAACAAAATTTTATGTCGGCAGCGAAACTGGCACAGCAGGCAAAAGCAAGATATGAAGCTTATGTTGGGTATAGCTATGGAAAAAAGAAGGAGTCAGGAAGGGCTAAACCTAAAATATATCAGGAATTAGCAGGTAAGAAGTTTTGGACAAAATTAACTGGTGATGAAGAGTTTTATAAGAAGATTATTACATATATGGGTACGTTACCAGAACAATATGTTACACAGTATCAGGAAAGTTATAATAAAGCAGCTAATAGATTGGTACGAGAGTTTTCTAATATTTTTTGTAAAGATGATGGAAGTATTGATTGGGAAAAACTTGTGGAGTTTAACTCTGGAGATTAATAAGATTTTTGAAGAAAAATTTTGAATAAAATGCTATGTTACTTTTGCATGGCAATACAGTTAATAGGAGCATACATATGAATAGCAAATTTACACTTTCAGAACTAATAACGAATAATATCTTAAAAGAAGATCAAAGTGATTTTATACGTTCCCATAATTTATCAGTGGAGTATAGTCATAGTGGCAAAGAGTTCAATTTTTTTGTGCAAGATAGTGTAAATGATGGAAGAATAAGTGAAATTGAAGTGAAGGATTTCCTATTTGAAAGTCTATTCTATGGGTACCAAAGGGAGACATATATATACAACATAGCTACATATTGTGAAAAGTATGTGGAAGTTGGTAATTTTTTTGATATAATAAGGCAGAAATATGATTATGTAAGTGATGGTATGTATAATAATATTGTAAATAGTGTTGATGATAATGAGGCGCTTGTAGCAATAAAAGTAGCGTATACAAAGGATTTGAAGAGGGTATCAAAAGTAAGGTTTATTTTTAAGAAAGCTGTTTCTGTTATATAGGCTCTCGGAATCTTGAGCCTGCCGACCAAGATTCATTGGTCAGATGAA
>CAYOED010000012.1:0-60010 GCA_964402925.1 uncultured Lachnospiraceae bacterium
AGCTCTGAGAGGATAAATAATCCATAAGGAGCCCTTACAAAAACACCAGCACTTGACGAGGTCCCTCACGAGCCTAGTGTCTGCTGTGTTTTTGTAGAGCGGGAGCGCGGTGACGTTGGATTATTTATCCTCTCAGAGCGTCACGCTGGCCAGAGTGTGAAAAATAACCTTTTTGGAATTGTGTGACTGCTGAAAATAAATTATAATTACAATAATAAATCAAGCTTTCGGGAGTGTTTTCATGAAGAGAAAGAATAGTGTGTTGATATTACCTGTGCTAATTATATATTTAATTGTATTTTACGGTATATGGACTATATGGGAGTTTTGGGTAAAGTCTTTTATTAGCAATGCCTTTGAAAACGAATGCATATCGCAAGTGATAAAATCTGGCGTCATCAAAAATCTAGTGTGGACATTTCCTGCAATTCTGCTGGTGCAGCACTTTAAATCAGAGGTTCACATTACCTTAAGAGAAATGTTTTTCACAAAAGTCAACTTGCTGAAATACCTGCCGGTTTTTATTTTTTTTACAGTTTATGTATTGGCAGGCTCAATTCTGCAAAATGGCAGACTGGAAATTGTCAAAGAATTTGGCTTCGACAAAATAATAATTGTTTTATTTGTCGGCCTGACAGAGGAAATGGTTTTCCGCGGCTGGCTGCTCAATGCCACAATCCGTGAAAATAAAAAATGGTTTTACATAATTATAAATGCTGTAATGTTCCTTGCAATCCATTTTCCAAAATGGATTCACAATGGAACATTCTTCAGCAGCTTTGCAAGTTTTCAATTTTTAGAGGTAATGGTTTTGAGCATTATTTTTAGCTGCACATTTATAAAAAGCAGAAACATACTTGTACCAATTACTTTACATATGTACTTTGATTTACTTGTGTTTATGTTCATCCGTTAAAGCCCGATTTATCATTTTTTTTGCTTTTATGAACCGTTCATGTATACTTTTCTTTCCAATGTTCCACATCATTTTCTACCACCTGTTATAGGAATAACTTGATAATGTCCTTTGCCCAATATAAATAGGACGGAACAGGGGTATCAAGCAATCCCTTTACAGCAGAGCAGTCCCCCGAAGCAAGTTCACCGACTTTCTGAAACACACTTCCTTTTGCTTCGGTATCACCTAATGCAATCATTGCCCGTTTCTACTTTGTCCTTCAACATATAATCTAATGAACAGTCAAATAATTCGCTCATGCGTATCAATTTATCCGTTTCGGGATATGTAGCATCGCTTTCCCATTTGCTGATTGCCTGTCGAGAAACTCCAAGCACATCTGCAAGCTGCTCTTATGTATAATTGTTTTCCTTGCGTAATTTTGATAATTTATCGCCTAATGTCATAGTGCATCCTCCATTCTGAACATCTCATTCATGCCTATCATACCCATTTTTCCTCTGACAGACCAGCATTTTTGTTTTTCTAAATGTAAACTACGGGTTGCATTGCTGATTTTTTGTATAATTATTTTTTATTCAGCATTTTTACTAATAATAGGTTTGTGATATAATAAAAACAGGATGTTTTTTGCGAAAATGAAGAAAAAATTTACATAATATAGGAGAAGGAACATGAAAAAAAGCTATCAAATGTTGCTAATGCTATTATGTCTACTGTCTGTGTCTGTTACGGCTTGCAAAGATAGCAGGATGGAATCCGATACAGATTTTAATACGGAAACAGCGCAAACTCCAGCTCCAGAGGAAACAGAAACAGACACAATAAGTGCGACGGCGGCTTTGGAGGAAGATGAAGTGACAAGAAATCTGCTTTACCTGAAAAACGGGGATACTGAGTCTTTGGTCGGACTTTCCTTTGGTGATATACTTGATTATAACGGATACGAAATCTGCGGATGGTCGAATGAGGAAGTACGGTATCGGCGAGAAGACTGTGCATATGGCGATGTGGGTTTGGTTTTTGGCGGAAAAGGAAATGGTTTTAGCGGTCTGAAACAATATTGGAGCGGTAATTTCTGTGGAATTATTCTGAATGAAGATACTGTGGATACCTTTACAAATGTTTTGGGAGACCCCGATACTTGGGAAGAAAAATCGTCTGGCAGTGAAACAGCGCATTGGGCAGTTTGGAATTTTGAGAAGGCTGTTTTGTCAGTACGAATTAAAGAAGAAAAGGTGTGTGCTGTAGAGTATCTTGCAAACGGGAATATTGCCGACGCAAATGAAACGCCAGAAACAAAAACGGACTTCTGGACAGACCGCAGGGCAGGAAGCGGATCCGCGGAGGCGGTTTACCGCTGGAGTGCGTATGGGCAGGATTCCGATAATGGTTATGCGATGTATCACCCTTATGATGACGATTACGATATGCATAAGGTGGACGCGTTTATACAAAACTATTTACAGGCGCAGGGAATCGACAAGGAAACACCGGATGGCATCTCTTATACTCAGAACGACGATTTGTTTGTGGAATATTATGTGGACAGGGAAAAGGGACAGTATTGTTTTATTGTCCATTTGTGGGGCAAATACTGGTTGGATTATGACAATGGAATCAGCCAATATCAGGATGCCGTTTATTGTACCACCTATACACTTCAGGATAATGATAAAGTGGGCTATGTGCTGCGTGAGCAGGATCTGGTACAAAATACGAATCGGGAACGATTGTATGACAGATGGGGAAAAAGGATGGCGGAGGTTTCCTATGAATATATTTCACAAATGCCGTTTCCTCTTATTACGGAATCATGGAATTTCACCGCAGGCTTTTCTTCCATATCGCTGATTCGAAATCAAAAAACGTGGTTTTATAAAGAACAGGCACAATTTGACGCAAACGGCAGATTTATCTCCTATATTGGCAAAGATGACACCGGGTATACCGGGGAGTATTTTCCGTATTCCTGCAGAACCGTCTATGATACAGACGGTAGATTAAAAGCAATACAGGAGGAACTTCAGGAAGAAGACAGAGAGAGGGAATGGGGCTGGTGGGACGATAGCATTGACTATTCCGGTCAGATATCGTTTGACTATTATGAAGATGGAACACTCAAAAGTGCAGAATATATTCGTTCCTCCTATACACATGGCACGACCGATTCGAGCGGGAATATTATCTATGACAAGAAAGGAAGAATGATTTATAACGAATATTATATCACGCATGGCAGTGATGCAAGTATTTATTTGTATGAGGAAGATTCGGATATGCCGTGGTGTGTGCTTTGCTGGTGCAGCTTTGCGCCCGGTTTTGAGAGTGCTTACTTATTTTTGCCTGTGGATTAAAAAGATTGCATTATGGGGAAAATTAGCAACCACCACTTCAAGTGGTGGTTGCCTTTAGACTTTCCCTTGTGTTATATCCTTTTCCCAAACAATCCAACGGATTGTTTTTGTTACTGAACGCTCATAAAGACCATTCACAAGTGATCGCAGACTTTTTCTTTACTTCTGAATAACCAAGTCTTACATAATCCCACTTTGAAAATATCATTTGCTACACAACGCCATTCTTTGTCCATCGGACTGAAGTCTTGTATCCGAGTTTTTCATACCACGGTCCACCAATTTTCACTTCCCGCCCATTAATGTTATATACACTCTTATCCTCAATAAGACAGAAACTTGCTACATTTCCATTTATATAGCCACAATATATCCTTTGCTTTTCATCGTAAGATTGTGCCCAATATTGAACAACTCTTTCTACCGCTTTCTTTAGTTCATCAATATCTCCCTCGTAATATCCAAATGATATATTGTCCTCTAACTTTTTATCATATTTATGTGGTTCAAATTTATCTAATGATAGAATCATCTCATCACAAGTCCATTCGTCTGGAATACTACGAACATTCTCTCTTTCAAAGAAATTCGGATACATACTGTCTAATAATAATATACTCTCTTGTTTATTCATGGCTATTCACCTCTGCAAAAATAGAATTGTTATTTTAGTTTAATCCCTATAGTAACTCAGCATATGCTCATAAATGTTTCTGGTCTGTTTTTCATCTCCCCATGATAAAGGGTCATCAGCATAGCATAGAGTCCAAAATGGTTCTATGTCCTGAATGTTCCCAGGAAGAGTTTCCCATAAGCTATACATTCGACTTGCAAAACATTTAATATCCGAACAATTTACATAAACCATCTTTAATTTGCTCATTAAAATTCTGCCAAACCGTTCAAGGTCAAAATTTTTGTAATCAATATGTGTTTTCACATAAATAATAGCTTTTTTAATGTCCGTTTCCCATTCTAAACAGAGCAAATCATCGTTTTCGGGGTTGTTAAGAAATGATTCATCAAGTCGTTTATTGTACTCGTTTTCTGTTACTAATTCCTCATCAAGCAAAATCGCATAAACCAACAATTCCTCCATGATAATGCCTTACCTCCCGATTTGTTCAGCTCTAAAAACCTGCATTTAGCAAACTGATTGAATATAATAATCTAAAAGACCATATATCCAATCTTGAAGTACCGAAAACCTAAATCCTAATGCTTTCGCCTTTTCAGTGTTTATGCTATATTCTGGTTCTCCATTATATGGAGCAATTTCCCCTGATTTGTCAATAATTGCCTTTGTTCCTGTTTTCTTTTCAACATACTCAATTATTTCTTTTATGGAAATAGTTCCTTCAGAGCTTCCATTAATTACAACATCATAATGTCTGCCCTTAAAAGCATTTTTCATGCTATCTTCATTCGTTCTTTCAATGATAATCCGCTTCACCCTGTCACCATATTCATCAGAAGCGTTTCCTCTTGTAGCAATAGTAACATCATGACCTTTTGCTAAAAGTTCATTTACCATATGTATACCAAAAAACCTAGTACCACCTATTACCAAAATTTTCATTCTTTTCACCTCGAAAAATTGCAATTTATTTTTTTGCTATCCAATCACTTTTTGACATTCTATATTCATATGATGGAAGTTCCTTTTTGAAGCTCTCTGAAAAAAATACACCTTCCTGCATAAATGCAAATCCAATTTTTTCTATTAAATTTTTAGATGAAATATTATCTTGAAAGCAACAAGCCCATACATATAAAATGTCTTTAGAAAATAGATAATCTAATATACAAGGGATTACTTCACTCATAATTCCTTGTCGGCGATATTGATTGTTTAATGCAAATCCCAATTCCTTCGTGTCTAAACGTCCCTCTTCTGAATCTTCGTGTATCGCAATGTATCCAATTACCTTATTCTCATTTTTATAAACAACCGCAAAAATGTTTTCATTTAATATCCATTGCTCCAATACTTTTTTAGTCTCATCAATGCCTTTATGTGCATTCCATCCAACTGTTTCAATTTCTGGCTGACTGCAAAATTCATACATATCATCTAAATCTTGTTGACAAAAATTTCTTAAATGAACTCTAACAGTATCAGATAATTCCATGTTCATTTTCCTCCGTCAAATTGAAATTGAACAAAATCTCTACGCGATAGCCTGCCAAGGCTGTGGCGCCGTTTTGCTTTCTCAATAATTAAAAAAAGTGGAAATCATGTCCTAAAAGTAGTATTGTTAAGTTGTGACACCAAACAGTCAAACAGGATTGACCCTTCCACCGCCTATGCCAAGAATAACACCTTGCCGCCTGATTAGCAAGCGGTTTTATAATTAATAAAAGGAGCGATATTATGTACAAAAATATTGAAAAGCAAACAAAATTACAGTTGAAAGACCAGATTGAGTACCAACCCGGGCAAGTGGTCAGCAAAACGCTTGTGCAGAATGATAAGGTCAGCATGACAATTTTTTCATTTGACAAAGGGGAAGAGATATCCACCCACGCATCAGGCGGAGACGCGCTGGTAACCGTCCTTGATGGAACCGGGCGCTTTACTGTCGGCGGCGAAGTCTTTATCCTAAATGAAGGTGAGACCCTGATTATGCCGAAAGATATTTCACACGTCGTATATGGTGAGGAAAAATTTAAAATGCAGCTTACCGTTTCGTTCTGATTATGCAATCTGTGGAAACTATGTAAAACAGGTCATCGACGTAAGCCGATGACCTGCTGCATCTAATATTGTATTTTTCCATCCCCGCCCATAAGCCGGGTCATTTCCTCTATCCGTTCCACCGGAAAAGGAGGCATTGTCAGCGGTCTCATGGCAATTGACATTAATTTCATAGGATTATCATCTGCTGCGATACGATTAGAGCTAAAGGCTCCGCACATTCTGCAGCGATGGATAATTGCCCATTCTCCGTTTTTTCTTACCCACACAGCCACTGCGTCCATATATCCTCCGCAATCCGCCGCTCTGTCCCCCGGCATAATATCAACATGCAGGCTGGTCAGACAGTTCGGACAGTGGTTTCTATGATCACTTCCTGCTCCCTCCGGTACCACCTCTCTTCCGCAGACCTTACAGGTAAACATATCATTGCAGGCGTGATTCTTATAATATTCTTTTTCAAAAGTTCTTCTTTTATTTTCTCTATTCAATTTATTTTCCTCCTTTAAGGTATCAAAAACATGCCCTTCGGGAGGAGGTGATTTTGTCCTTCACCAGCCTCCCGGCTAACGTGCGGACTCCTTATTATAACGATTCTTCATATATCAACACTCCTTTTACTTCTTTTGATTTCTGATAATTCTTTGTATGCTCTTTTCTGACAGGCAATATTCATCCGCCAGTTCCTGCACCGGCATTCCTTGCTGATACTTTACATAGATGCTTTCATTTCTCATCCTGAAACTATCGCGAATGCCAGTTGCTGCTCCCCAACAGCGTTTTTTGCCTTTCCTTGGGATATAAATCAACTCGCCATCCACATACTGCCAAATCAGATCAATCACTTCTTCCGGCAGAACATCCTCTGCCCTTATATAGCCCATGACTGCCCTCCTAAAAATATAGTTTAAGGTCAGCGATGGCTATAACAATCATTTTCACTATGCTTGCAACAGCCACCGCTATGCAATCACCGCCGTATCCTTCTTCATGTAAATCTCCTCCTGTTCTTAATCTATCCTCATTTAAGCAAATGGTCATCCATATGTCAACCTCATATTCGGCTATAAATAAGTGTGGGAAAAACACTAATCTGCTTTTCAGATTATTAGGAAAGTATCCCATGTACCTCCACCAGCACATGGGCAATCCCTTAATTTTTCGCAGGACTTTTGGGAATAAATTCTAGTTTTAGTGTCATTCCCATCCCATCTGCAAGCCGCTTTAGCAACTTAAGCGATGGATTCCTTGTTCCGTTCTCTAATTTGCTTATATCTGCCTGATTAATTCCAGTCCTGTCTGCAAGTTCTTTCTGCGTAAGATTTTGTGAAATTCTGGCATCAACCATAGCACGTATAACATCCATTTCCGGTTGAATGTTTTCCCATTCTTTTCTAAATTCCTCATCCTGCAACTGCTCATTTAAAAATTTCTTAAATTCACTCATTATTTTTCACCCTTTCCAAATAATCCTTACGATATGTTTTTGCAAGTTTTATTTCCTGCTTTGGTGCTTCCTGGGTCTTTTTAACAAATCCATTGGTTAATATTATTTTTCTGCCATAATAGAAAAAATAAAGAACCCTTGTTATATCCGTTCCTACTTTCCCACGGATTTCAAATATTCCATCATCTAAATGCTTACTGTATGGTTCTCTTAACTGATTTCCTTTTTCCTCCAGCACTTCAATTATTCCAAGAATTTTTGCCCTCATCTTAACATCAAGACTAATAATAAAATCCTTGGCTGGTTTCTCTCCATTATCTTTAGTATAAAATTCTACTTCAAATTTATCCATTGTAATGCTCCAATTTCTCTCCTACATTTAGTATATGGTATATATGCCATATTGTCAACAAATCGCTATCTAGGAAAAATCATTTCTAATATTCAATTGTCTTCATCTTTTCCATATGAGAACCATATCGCAATTCACTATTCAGAAAATGTGTTATCCCTAATCTAAATAACACTATTTCACCTTTTGTAAAGCATCGCTCGCCTTGATTTTATTGTAAACTTCCAATCCGCCCTTTTTCCCAAATAAATGCAGGCTGTTAAGATAAATTACCTTTGAACTCTTTTCTTTTCCTTCCAACATGTTTTGGATTTCTTCTACTTTATTCTCATACTGAGTGCCATTAAACAACTTCTGCAGTACAGCTTTTATTCTCATTCTTTCTGCATAGACAGAATAATATTCTCCGATTGTAAGTTTTTCACGCAGCCGCCTCAGTTCCCTTGTACGTTCATTGCTTTCGTTTCCGCTTACAATCCCATCCTCAATGCAGGATGATAATAATATCCTTCTTTTATGAACTGCTCTATACTCCCAATAATCACGGACTGCCCCAAATCCGCCGTCATTGCTGACCACTACCGCAATGCCTTCATATCCTTCTCCAATCAGCTCGCCGAGTCTGGACGCAATATAAAAATCCAAAGCATTTTTCCCCGCTTTACAAAGCTTGCATATTTCAAAGGTACATCCGGATGCCGTGATATCCTCCAGGCACCTTTGCTCCATATGCTTCTTCGCTTCACTGTAAAAAACAATCAGATGATCCTGTGCATCCAGATAATCGCAACCTTTCATCCCTGCATTTCCAACATTTTCATAATCCACCAGAAACAACATAAAAACCCCCTTGCTTTTAATAAGAGGATAGCTCGATTCTATGAATCTGTCATTGGACAGATAGTCCAAAGCTTATACAGCGCTGCCAAGCACTTTCCAATATGCCAGCATCCGTTTTTCACATGCAAAAAATTTCTCCACGGCTGCACCTTTCATACAACATCACTCCTGATTCATTTTTCTGTTTTCTCTTTCCACATCTTGTTCTCGCTTCCCAAATTGTATGGACAAATGTCCCTGCATTTATGACAGGAGATTTCCCAGTATTTTGTCTCGTTGTTCTCTCCAAAGGCATGATCCCAACAGGTCTGTTGCTTTAGCCGCGGCTCCTCCAAGGCATTTACCGGACAGATTTCCACACATAAATTACAATCATTACATATTTTCTTAAGGACCGGATCCGGTTCTAATTCTGCTTCTGTCAGAACTGCCCCCAGCCATACCATGCTTCCGAACTCCGGCGTTATGAGCAGCGAATGCCTGCCTATGGTTCCAAGTCCTGCTGCCGGGAATCTGCATGAAAAGAAATAACCGATTTACAGGTCGGCAGTACATCCAGTGGATGATATCCTGCGGGCGCATCGGCAAATCTGTCTATACTTGCTATCCCGCACAAATCTGCTCCTAGAGAATACATGATCTCTTTTACTTTATGACTGTCCATATCGCATTCACCTCCAACATTTATACTGGAAATTATACCTCATGTATGCGACATCTATATGTCATAATTAGACAAAAAACTTTTTGCTGTACAAATCAATTCATCACGATAGCTTTCTGGTGCAACCACCCTTACCTTATCTCCAAAGCTAAACAAGAGTGCTTTCCATAACCGTTCTTTTTCTGGAACATCAATGTAAATCCTACATTCTTCGTCTGACACTTTTTCGATTGGACAGTCTGGAAAATATTCCTCCATAAGCCCGCTTTCTTCCTTTGCAAAGCGCACCTCTATATGAATGCAGGTACTGTAATAAGCCTCTTCCGAATTCTGCATCAACTGCTCAATATCCCCATGTTCATCTGTTAAAATAGTCTGCTCCGTTTTGAGATTTTGCATCCTTGCAATCTTAAAGGTGCGATAATCTCCTTTCGCTGGCACATAAGCAAACAAATACTATGCGTACCATTTATAATGAATTGCCAAAGGTTCCACTCTTTGGCTGGATTGTTCTCCATTCGCGTTGCGATAGTCAAAATTAATGTAACGTTTCTCCTCTATCGCCTTTTCCAGATCCGTATTCATCTTCATCTTCTGGACCTTCTGATTTTCCTTCGTTACACCAAAATCCCAGAAAATTTTTTGCCCGCCTTCTTTTTCAACAAAAGCATTATATTTTTCCAGAATGGATTGCAGCGTATCATTGCTATATGAAGTTGCGAGGCTTTCCAACGCCTTCATGATCATCTGCTGCTCTTCTGCCCTGACATCACTATTTTTCATCTGATATGTGGGTAAAATAGAATAGCCTCCATGTTTTCCTCCGTTAGAATACACAGGAATGCCCGCCATTGAAATGCTGACCATATCCCGCTGCACTGTCCTGACAGAAACATGGAAACGCTCTGCTAAAAATCTTGCTGAAACATTTTTCAAAAAGTATAACTTTAGAAAAACTATACATATACTATATTTGCCAATAAAAACTGATTGACTTATCAACGTCTTTCTATTATATTATTGGTTAGTGGTTGTGCTGCGTTGCTTGCGAGGCGCGCAGCCCAAGGAGTCCATGCGTGGACTCCTTTTTTACAATAGACTGGTCTGCGAAGGACAGCAGCGTTTACTCTATATCAGTAGGAGGAATCGGCTTGTCACAAACCTTTTTCACTTATGAGCAACAAATAAATAAACTAATATTGGAAAAAATGCTTTCTATTCCAGACAAAGAATATGCGAGAAAAACCTTGGAACAGTTAAGTTATTATTCTTTAGTTGGCGGTTATAAAGAACCGTTTAAGCATGCCGCATCAGGAAAATACAAACACGGCGTTACTTTTGAAGAAATTGTAGCCTTATACTTGTTTGATGAGGAACTTAGAACTCTATTCTTGAAATACATTTTACATGTAGAACGTCACATAAAATCTGTTCTTTCCTATCATTTTTGCGAAAAATATGGAGCGCATCAGCAAGAATATCTTAATCCACACAATTATACATTAACCCAAAAGAACACTTGTGACGTGAATAAATTAGTCTATTCTATTCAAAAAAACATTTCACCCCCAAGCCGTTATACATATATTACACATCATGCAAATAAATATGGTAATGTACCTTTATGGGTTGCAATGAACGCACTCACCTTTGGACAAGTATCTAAAATGTATCAGTATGTTCCAAATGATATTCAGTATAAAGTCAGTCAAAAGTTTCTACATGTAACAGAACGTGAATTACATCAGTTTATAACCGTAATCGCTCGATGCCGTAATGTCTGTGCCCATGGTGAAAGACTTTTTTCTTTCCACATCCGTGAAACAATCCCCAACACAACATTACATAAAAAATTGGCAATCCCCCAAAAAAGAGGGCAATATATAGCCGGTAAACAAGATTTATTTTCTGTTGTAATTGCTCTTTGTTATCTTATTGAAAATAGTGAATTCAAACAATTTAAATCAAAGTTATCCAATCTTATATCTACAGTTCTTAAAAACTGTCCCCACCTTTCAAGGAAACAATTGCTCAGAAAAATGGGCTTCCCCGAAAACTGGTATGACATTACAAGGTATAAAAAATAATGCTCATATCTTAGTCCGATGTTCAACATGATAGCAATACTGCATTTCCCTAAGTTCTCTTCCGCCAATATTATCATTCAGATAATGATTGCTGAAAGCAAACCCTGCTTTCTCATAAAACCTTCTTGCCCGTTTATTTTCTTCCAACACCCACAAAAAAATATCGCAATATCCAAGCTTTACCAATTCATCAACAGCCGCCACCAGCAAAGGTCTGCCATATCCTTTACCTATATATTGAGGTAAAAGGTAAATGGAAATAATTTCACCAAAGCTGTCAAAATCAGCAGATCTGGATTTACAATAGCTGGTCGTCCCAATCAATGTATTATCCTCAATCAGTACAAGGCTAAACACTCCCTCCCGATCCAGCTTCGAAGCCCAGTTCCCGCGCGGAATGCTGTCAAGATAACTTTGCGGAATAATATCCTTATAAGCATATTTCCAGCTTTCTTCATAGATATTGCTGATTGCAAGTCTATCATCATTCTGCCGTATTCTTCTGATTTCCATAGTTCTTTTCCTTATGCGCCGTAATAATCGTGTAGCTATATGCATTTACTGTTATAATGCCCCCATCTACATTCACATACCAGTTTTTCCCTTTTCTCGTAATAACGGCATTCGTAGAATTAATTTTGGCTCTGCACCAGCTGACCACATCATCTGTATCTAAAGACAGATTTCTCTTTATCCGCATAACGCCAAGCTCCGTTGTATGCAATTTCTCTAGGTTTTTCAACAATTCATTATCTGTGTTCACTTTGTATAAACTCCTTCCTGCCTATCTGTAACTTTTCCATCATAGCAATTTTATCCAAGCTATATCCACGAAACGCTCCATCCAGAACATACCCCAGCATCATATGGTTTGCATGGGTATGCATGGGATAAGACCTGGTAGAATTTTCATAATAAATGCATTCCTCACTGTTATTCTTCCGGTAATAGATAATATTGCTCCGCATATTTCCCCATCTTCCAGTAATCAGAAATTGTATCTTTACAATCTTTCCCAAACAGTATAACGCTAGTTTTATCCGTCTGCAAGAAACATTACTTAAGCTTTGCATTTCTGATTATGCCTAGACACAATTTAGTGGAACTATATGTATGGTTGTGATAGAATAATACCATTAAACCATTTCATCAGACTTTTATGGAGGATTTATGAAAAGAGTATGTACTGAATCAGAAAAAGCATTATTGTATAAAAACAGAAGCCAGATGTTGGAAGGTATTTATCAGACCGCGTCCAAAAGTAAATTAGGTCAAACCTTTATCTCGCTCGCTTTATCAGTCGTTTTTATGTTTGCAGGGCTATTCCTGATTGCTTATACATTTGATGCTTCAAAACTTGTATTAATCATATGGATGTTGGTTTCCCTTTTCGTTTTTAACGCAGTTTTTTCCATGATATTGAATACGCTTCGGATCAATAGAGAAAAAAGGGCATTTATCAAAAGAAAAAACCTTATGATAAATGGCGCCACCCTGGTTGCAATTGAAGATAATAACTGCTTTCTTTACATAGAAGACGATTTTCTCGATGAAGAAGGAAAGCCAATCATGATCGAATATCCTTCGCGTGTTTTTGAAATGTCACAAGAGGATGTTGGGAAAAGATTTCTTGTCATATATGACGGTGCTTCCAATTTTCAACTGGCAAGGTTAAATGATGCGCTAAAGGAGCTGATTCCCGCCTATTCGTCTTTTTACCCGTTGGCAGGGGAACCCAGCGAGTATTCCCGTGTACCTCATCCCAATGTGGCAAGTATAGACAAATACGGTCATGAACTTTCCGGTTCCGAGAAAGAAAAATTTGCAGATTTATATGTCGAAGTGGCACAAAGCATCGGTTCCAGAGCCCGCAAAATGGGGCTGATCATTGAAACCATCTGTTTTCTATTTATATGCTTCCTTTTAAATATCGTGGATGGCGGATATCCTCTGGAAAAGACACTTCCCATTTGTGCTATTGCCTGGATTGCTATGCTTATATATATATTCCTTTTGTCCTGTGTCGGAAGAATAAAAAATAAACGCCAGGGAAGAAATCTTGTGTATGTGAAAGAAGTTGTTTTTCATTCATATTCAATTGAAAACAGCCACTCTGAGGTAAAAGTATATGAGTGGGATGAGAATCGTGTGCGGGTACGAGAGTATCCCATAGGCAAAGTTGCGCCGAACACAGTATACGGAAGTATTTTGTACAAGTTTACCAACCAGAAGGGGGACGACATTTTGACGAATACAAGCCCCTTGGGAAAACGCAAGACTTGATGGAGGTATATCAATGATATACGAAATTACAAACAAAGAAAAAGCTGCATCCTTATTTAGTCAATGGGAAGAAACCCTTATCTGGTCCTGTCTTCAAGGCATTATGGGAAGCATCTATGCGGACGACTTAGACCACCCGACAGCGGCAATGGCTATCTGTGGAGATTTTGCATTTTTCTCCGGAACACCCAATATGGAATTAGTATCTTACAAACCAGACTGGTGTACACAGGATTTTATAATCATGGTTCCTCAGAATGACGACTGGAAGAATGCAATTGTACAATTTTATGGCAGTAAATCAAAAATTGTTTCTCGCTATGCCATTAAGAAAGAACCTGATGTTTTTGATACAGAAAAACTGGAAAAAATCATTTCTTCACTTCCAGATGAATATGAACTTTGTATGATTGATGAATCCCTTTATCAGATATGCAAGGAAACGTCATGGAGCACCGACCTGGTATCGCAATTTCAGAATTATGAAGATTATCGCAGACTCGGATTAGGAGCTATGATCCTAAAAAATAATGTGATTGTATCCGGCGCTTCCTCTTATTCCCGATACCGGGAGGGCATCGAAATAGAGATTGATACCAAGGAAGATTACCGCAGGAAAGACTTAGCCTGTGTATGCGGAGCAAAGCTGATTTTAGAATGCTTAAAGCAGAACTTATATCCCAGCTGGGATGCTCAGAATAAAGCTTCCGTCGCTCTGGCAGAAAAGCTGGGCTACCATTACAGCCACACTTACACGGCAATCGAAATATACGGATATTGATTTAAGGAGGAAGTACACAAAATGAATCAGAAAAAGAAAAGATTTTTTCCCGTTACATTAGCCCTCTGGCCATATTTATATGTTGTTCTTTCATTTGTGTTTTCAGCATATGATGAACTGTACGGAATGTTTTTTTGGGGAGGAATGTTCCTCACGGTTGCAGTTTATATTGCCAATATCATTTATGCCTGTACATGTAAAGGAGAAGATTCCTATTATCATCTGGCTTTTTGGAATATGCTGATAAAAATGATTCACATTCCGTTTTATATAGGTGTTTTTTTGCTTGGAGCATTGTTTTTGCTGGTCGCCGTTGTGCCAATTTTTACCTTCATGGCGCCTTTGCTAATTCTGTTCCTGTTTTTTGTCGATGTATTTTTAATGATTACTTCATCCATGTATGGTGTTAATGCCCTTATCCGGGCGGGCAAGAATCATGTGGTGTCAAAAAAGTATGTTATCATCAATATTATTTTGCAGTTCTTCTTTGTTGTAGATGTCATCAGCGCTATTGTATTATACATAAAGGTCAGGAAAAAAAGACTTCATTCATAATCCTCAGATTATGAGTGAAGTCTTTTTAAACAATATCCATCTTGCGCACCGGTCTTATATACTTAAAATACTGCTCCGGATCATAACAGAAATACATGATTCTGCCGGGAGAAGTGTCCAGACAATACTCTGTCTCTCCATAGCCAAAATCTTCCACCGCCTTTTCTCACTTATCCTGCGTACTGCTGTATCAATGCTTATAGCTGTGCTGTAATATCATCTAATATATAATTTTTAGACTTTACGACAATGGTATTCTCCTTGAAAATTTCACCAACAATTCGATGCTCTAAAGCCTTCCTTCTCTCCAAATGCATGAGCAAACCTTTTAAGCCTGTCAGTCCATGTTCCTTTCCATAGGGCGACTCTTCCAGATATCTTATCATCAACGGGAACCATAATTCATTACCCTTATCATCCGATCTTTCCTTTCTGATTACATCAATTACGCCGGGAATATCGTCCACATCCAGATAAATGATTTTGTATGGCTTATCACCAAGGATCTTCTTTAATCTCCTGTAAAAATCCAAGATTTCATCATCTGCCATCATCAAATACAACAGCTGATTCTCGATTATATTCTGGAAAATAGAGCACTCAAAAATCTGCCCCTCCCCGTTCCATTTTTTGAAACGCTCAAAAATCACGTTTTCAAAAGGTTTTTTATCCAGATTTCCGTTATAGATCTCAAACTTCTCCAGATTCCTGTGAAAATCCGGAATATCCGTCAGTATCTGTGTGTAGCAGATAATTCTGTGATTGCCTTCTGCAACTGTTTTTGCTTTGATTTCTGTTTCGAGTGAGGGATAACTGCTAAGTATATTGTCATACTCGTCTTCCGTAGCATAGGCACACCACGCCAGTTCGATTGGAGAATAATCCCCCTCGCGGAAAACTTTATAATCGCTCAGTTTATCGGAAAGTTTACGCACAAAAGTGGATTTGCCGGCGCCTTGCAGACCTTCCACAAAATAATTATTTCTCTTCATTTTGAGTTCCCCTCTTTTTTCCTAAATTCTTTTTCTTCCTTACACATTCCTTATTTACTAAATGGAAGGGAATATTCTTTTTCTTTACTAACATCTGATCAAATACAATATGTTCTCTTTTCTTTTTACTCAATGCTATGTCTCCTTGATTTTATTTTTCAGGCAAACATAACTGTCCAAATCTCCATTCCGCCAGACCTCCAACATTGTTCGATTTATCGTTTTTATGGTTGCTTCCATTTTATAGTCCCTATTATGTAAAGTCAAGCAGCCTCCCGACAAAAAACTACTCCTATATCAGATATGGTTACTTTTTACGGGGTAGCCATTAGTCCGCACAGGATAGGGAAATATTCCAACGTCGGAGCGAGAGCGCGGCGACGTTGGATTATTTATCCTCTCAGAGCGTCCCATGGACACAGATCTTAAACTTCATTATGATAAGATATCCCAAAATCCGATATTATGTATGTATAGTGTCTAATAAGTTGACAAATACCTGCAATAGCCATATAATTATAGTGTACAGATGTCTACTAAATTAGGAGGGTGCAGATGGTAAAGTTAAGTGATGCAGAATGGAAGATTCTAGAGCTGCTTTGGAAACGAGGTCCGATGACATTGACTGAAATAACCTATGCTTTGGAGAAGGAAACTGGCTGGCAGCGGACTACGATAGTTTCCTTTTTAAAGCGCATGGAGGCGAAGGATGCAGTCTATCACATTGAGGGGGAGCGGGCGAAGATGTTCTACCCTAAGGTGGAGCAGTCAGAGACGAAACTAAAGGAAACGCAGAGCTTTCTTGATAAGGTTTATCGTGGCAATGTAGGATTGATGCTGAGTAATATGATCAAGCAGGAGGCACTTTCAGAAGAGGAAATTGAGAACCTCTTTTCTATTTTGAAAGGGGAAGTATCTGATGAGTAATTTTCTCGGCATGAATTTTTTGCTCCTGCTGCTCTGTCTTGCCGGAAGATTAACGGCAGGCAGGATCAGTAGGAGGTTGCAATATGCCCTATGGCTGTTGATACCGGGATATCTGCTGGCGGCTCGATTTATCCCGCTTCAAAGTATGACGGATATTGTAGCTACAGTCAGTCCGGGACTTGCTCATCAAATGATAAAGCTTGAGGTAAGCATGGTTCAGGGAATGGATGCTGCCAAAGCAATAACAGTCGAAGCCCTAAATGCGAGGGGAATTGTTATCAAGGCAGAGTGGTTTTACATATTGACAGCTTTCAGATATGGTATTGCAGCCGCTTTGGGGATTGTATTTTGCATATACAATATGGGATTTATGGTTCTTTGCATAAGGAGAAGGCGCTTTTATAAAAAGGACACGGGAACAGGAATGAAAATATATATTCTGGATTTTCCGCAGACACCTTTTCTATTGGGACGAAATGTTTATGTGCATCCGGACATGACACAGAATGATGAATTTTTATGCTATGCGGTCTGTCATGAGCATTCTCACTATAAGCAAGGGGATTTCCTTTGGGTACCGTTAAGGTTTTTGTTCCTGATTTACTATTGGTTCGATCCCATAGTATGGATGGCAGTAATGCGTATGGGACAGGACAGCGAACTTTCGTGTGACGAGAAAGTGATCTCTGTTCTCGGCGAGGAGATCAGGGATGCATATGGAGCCAGCCTGATCATGTTGTTGCAAAAGAAGCAGAAGAAAAGAATGTTCGGCATTACGACAATGATGGGCGGAAAGAAAAAACAGCTTAAAGAACGTATCATGGCAATATCCGGGAAACAAAAAAGAAGCATTGTTGCCACAGGGATTGTGGCTGTCGGTGTCATTCTTATAGTGTGCTATGTCTTATTCAGCAGTTTTAACGGTGCAGGAGCAGGAACTGATGCGGATGCTGTATTTCTATGGGACGGGACAGGAGTAGATCTGGAAGATATTGAGCAGGTGACTCTTTATCGGTTTTGGGAGAACGTCAGCTATCCTTCTGTTGAAATCACAGAAGAGGTCCTGAATGGTCAGGCAGTTCCGCTGACCGAACCCGGACGGTATATGGTTATTGTGACTACAAAGGATCATAAGCGTATTGAAATCTCTGACCGTGGAACGGATGAGGCTGCATACAGTAAGGGGTTATTGCCGTCACGAGTAGTAAATCTTTGCGGAGATAATAGATGAAAAGGATTTCAAATCAACATATGTAAGGAGGATGATATCTATGGCAATGGAAATTACCAGTAATTACAGCAGCTATGCAAGCGGTTATGTAGGGACTGCAAACAGTAAAAAGCAAGCAGCAGAGAGCAAAGAAACCACACAGACGGGCAGCATCGGTGAGACAGGGCTTTCCAAAAGGGCGCAGACTCTTCTGGAGAAGCTGAGAAAAACCTATGGCGACATGGATTTCATGGTGGCTGATTTTGAAAAAGGAGATAACGCAAAGGAAATTCTGTCCCGCGGCACGAAAGAGGTTTCCGTCATATTCTCCAGTTCGGAACTTGAGAAAATGGCTTCCGATGAGAAATACGAACAGGAATACATGGAGCGGGTGCAGGGCGCACTTCGGATGTCGGAACAGATCAACAAGGAATTTGGATTTACATCAGCATTTGGAGAAAAGTCCGGCAATGGCGAGATAAACAAGATAGGAATTTCCTTTAATTCAGATGGTACAACATCATTTTTTGCAGAGCTGGAAAAGTCCAGCGCAAGGCAGAGGGAGCATATTGAGAAGGTACGTGAGGAGAAACGTGCCGCTAAGAAAGAGCAGGGGAAAAAGGCGGAAAAAGAAAAGCTGGAGAACAGATATCTGCGGGAGGATACGGGCGTGAAGCGGACGACTGTCCAGGCAGACAGCATGGAGGTGCTTCTGGAGAAGATCAGGGGAGTTGACTGGGATTCCGTAAAAGCAGAAAACAGACCGCAGAGTGGCGGACGGTTTGATTTTACCATATAAGGAGGATAATATTATGGTTTATATCAATTCATCAGGAACAACAGAACTTTTTACAGGTGCTTATAACAAAAGGGTTGAGCAGAATAAAAACAAGGCTGCGGCACAAGCGCAGAGAGCAGAACGCAAAGACACTGATACTATGACAGCACGGGAAAAGCTCGGTACAAGTGTTGAAATTTCAGAGGAGTCAAAGGAATTTATGGCAGGCGTGGCAGAACGCAAGGCTGCGCAGATTGCTGAAAGGGAAGCAGCAAGAACAGCGGAAGGCGGGAATGCGTTTAGTGGAACAGGAGATTTTAAGCAACAATACCTTGTGCTGAGTGAAAACCTTTATAACAATGGTTTTTATGACAATCTGAGTGATGATGAAGTGCGTGACATGGAACAGATGCTGAAAGACATTACTTCCGGTATGGAAAGTATAAACAGGAGCAGTCTGAACAGAAATTTTTCAACGGAAATGTCACATGAAGCGGCAAAGCTAGAGCTGGTTTCTTCGGTAAATGCCCTGAACTATTTTGCAGATAAGTATGTGCCGGAGGAAATGAGGGATTCCTTCAAGGATATGATAAAGCAGTATGAAAGCTATAACAGTGAAAAGGTGGCAGCACACAAAAGCATTTATGATCTGCGTGATGAAAGTATGGCAAAAATGCCCGCACCTAATGCTGTAAATGTAAGTAAAACGGTGAAGAAAACGCAGGAGGACACAAAAGCCAGCATGGAGATTGGACGAGTAAAGCATACCAAAGAGCAGGAACAGGAAAACAAAGATGAATATCAAACACTTTTTGACAGCCTTATGCAGAAACAGGATAGCGTAAGCAATATCTTTAACAGTTTACAGAATACGCTGGTAGGTTACGCTTCCGGCGGCAGCAAAAACAGTAATGTATTGGCAATGTTAAATTCCAGAAACCTTGCGGCAATTCATAATATGTCTGATTACTGGTCAAGACTTTTAGGATAACCGCAAGAGGAAAATCAATTTTTCAATGTAGCAGAAAAGTTCAACAGGTAAAACTTGCAGAACCAAAGCTGTTTTCTAATTCATGGCTCAGTGAGAATTCAAACAGATTCTTGAAATGGATTTTATACCTTATTCCGCAGAGGCTCATAAAACTGTGTCTCTGCGGTCTGTTTGGACTTATTGTGACGGGCAGGGGCGGCTCTGACCGTACCGGAACAAAAATAATTGGAAGGACTATATGGCAGATTTACTGATCTGGTATGCAAAATAATCACATATAAAAATGTCGGTATAATTGCGGAAAGACTATCTCGGTATTTATAATACCGTCCTAACCATGTCAGATATTTTTTTCTATCTTCTGCAGCATATAATCGGCAAATTTATGTGCTCTTTCTTCGTCGCTCTTCATCTCATTCCCAGACGCATAGCTTTCTAACGCGTCTGCAATGAGCGGGTGGAATTCAGAGGGGAGATTTTGTAATGCCCATTCTCCTCCCTGCTTTTTGGAACAGATGAAGTCATTTTTAAGAAAAGCCAGTACTCTGCATAAATTTAAAATTACATACACTGGGTTTTCTAGGATCTCTTCCTTTGCTCCCTCAATATCACACCAGATACTGTCAATATAATTTTCCCTCGGTACGTCTGCAAATACCTCCTGAATGTCCGCTCCATACAGAACAATACCGTACTCCTTTATTATTTTAAAATGTGCCGCCAGATCCTTATCTGTACCATACATTTTGCTAATGTATCCTACCGGATCGTCAGTAAACCACTGTAAATGCCCATTTGAAAAATGTAATTCAAACGGTGTCGGATAAAGGAATTCCTTGCAGTATGCTTCCTTAACAATACTTAATTCAATGCCTTTACTCGGAGCTGCTTTATTCAATTCCACTACTTCATTCATAAACTTTAATTTCTGATTATCCGTAATATCGCCTTTAATTACAATAATTAAATCAATATCACTTTTATCCGGCTGAAAGCATCCCATTGCCATTGAGCCATGCAGGTATATGCCTACAAGCTCCGCTCCCAATATTTCTTTACTCTTGCTCACGATCTTGTCCAATACATCCTGATATTGCATACCTAATTCTCCTTTTCAATTTTCGCTTACTATGCAATCATAGCATATAAATCTCTTGCCGAAAACACTTTTTACAAGTCTCAGTACAAAAACAGGCACGCTTTGCAAGTTAGGGGCATATCCAATTCTACATTTTTACAATAGAAAATAAAGCGCGCAAATGTTATAATCAAATCCATGAATAAAAGTTAACAACATTCTTGTTCCAGGTAGATGGAGCCGCATATTATTAAAGGGGACTTATTTATATGGAATTGCATAAAATCTATCACCCTATAACAGCCACGCCGTTTAAGTGTAACCAGGAATATATGGAGTTTGAACCATGTGATGCATTAAAGCCTTATATTCGTTGTTTTTGGGGTTCAAGGAATGTTGTCATGCAGGAAGAAAGTCGGGAAGACATAATAGGAATTGTGACACCAGATACCTGTATGGATATCATTTTTACAACAGATTTCACTAACAATAAAATATACAACAAATTTTGCGGTATAGATGACAGAACGATTATTATGCATGAGAAAAATAAAGAAAAAAGAACAACTTGTGTGTTTGCGATTCGATTCTATGCATGGGGAGTCCCAATGTTTGCAGAAGAATCTATGCGAAATACAAAAAATAATTTTTTTGATGCAGATTATCACTTTCCGGGGATAAAAAGGGAAATTGAAAAGCGGCTGTTTGATGTTACAGATATAAATCAATTAATCCCAATCGTGGAAAATCTATTATTAAAACGCTTTAATGATAGAAATAAAAATCCAATCGTATTTCAGGCTGCATCTAAGATATTAGAAAAAAAGGGAAACTTATTGATGGCAAATTTGAAACAGGAAGTTTTTATTGGTATTCGGCAATTGGAAAGACTATTTTTAGAATATGTGGGAGTTTCGCCTAAAAATTTTGCATCCATGGTCCGGTATCAGTATGTATGGAGCGACTTCCTATATAATAAAAATTTTAACATTGCAGATGCAGTATACAAATATGGATATTTCGACCAGGCACACTTATGCCGTGACTTTAAGAAATATCATTCAATGAGTATGTCAGATGCAAGGAAGTATGCGATGCAGAATGTCGGAAATATACAAGACGGATTCTCCGCGTCATAGTATGATACCTTTATAGCATACAACCACGGAGGAACAGTTTATGAAATATTGCTCAACATTAATTGCTGTAAGGGACATGGAGAAGTCACTGCAATTTTACAAGGATTTGTTCAACCAGGAGGTTGAGGTTGATTTAGGATGGTGCAAGACATTAACCTGTGGATTGACTTTGCAGGAGCATTTTGATGAAGTTGCGGGATTTGCGGCAGATACGATGAAGTATCGTTCTAATACCATGGAACTCTATTTTGAAACAGAAAACTTTGAAGAGTTTCTTACTCGTTTAAATAACTATCCTGATGCGGAGCGGCTTCACGAACCTAAAACATATTCATGGCTGCAAAGAGGAATCCATATTTTTGACCCAAACGGACATTTAATTGAAGTATCAGAAAGCATGTATTCAGTCGCCTGTAAAAAATTTGAGCAGGGAAAAAATGTTGAGGAAACCGCTAAACTGACCCAACATCCCTTAAAGGTAGTTCAAAATTGGTTCAAGGAATATAAATTGTCAAAAATGAGCATTTGCGGTACAGACTGCAGCGCATGTTATTGCTACGGAAATATGTGCAGCGGCTGCAATTCCTGTGAAGGAAAAGTATTTCATTCCCCTGAAGGATGTGCTATTTACGAATGCGCAATCCATAAAAAGAATTTGAAGAACTGTGGTAAATGTAAAGAAATACCATGCAGTATTTGGACCGCAACGAGGGATCCTAAGTTTTCTGATGAAGAATTTGAGCAGAATATATCTATGAGAGTACAGGCATTAAAGGAGATGCAGTAATATTATCACAATAAAAAAATAATTTTGGCGCAGGGCATTGGGAAAAGAACTATTACTTTATTTCTTTATTCATAATTTATACTGCATGAAATTCCCATTCTTCTCAAATCCAAAATCCGTATAAAGCAGCACCCCCATATCCGAGGCGGTAATCTGAACTGTGCCGCAGCCATATTCTCTGGCTTCATTTACAACTCTGGATAGTAATTCTTTTGCAATCCCCTGTCTACGATAATCCGTGGACGTAAACATACTTGAGAGCAATCCCATCTTTCCACTTGGGCACCCAAAATAAGGAGGCTTCTCAACAAATGCCATTCCGCTTGTTCCAACAATTTTGTCCCCATCAACCGCCAGCCAAGAAATAAATGTACCATCTGCCATGTGGCGGTCATAATAGTCCCTTAAAGCTGGTTTCAAATCAATATCTTCCTTTGCCCCTTCTTCTCGGAGCTGATTGATCCGCATATCGATAAAGGTATCCAGTTCTTTTTCCGTTAATTTTTTATATTTTACTGCCATAAGTAAAATCTCCAGTCAAGTTTTTCTATGTCTTCTATACATAATGTTGATATAACTCATGTACCTTATACTTCATTAATTGTATCAATTCTATTGGTTCAAGTATAGTTGCATTATTTCCAAAAGGCAAGAAATATTCGGCAACCCACTCTAAAGTTGATTGGCGTATTTCCATATCTATCAGTCCCCCGCCTGTTGGAAAAGTCTTCAGTCCTCTTGCCAATAGATATTCAGTTTCGCAACGTTTTACTCCTATATCAGTTAACTGGATTTTTATGTGGTAATCGTTTCCATTTTCCAGGGCTTCAAGATACGCCTGGATGGAAGAAGGGATTGAATATTTTTCTTTGTGGTGGTATGGTTTTTCCTCTATAATCTCTTTGATACGGTCAACGCGGAACTCCCTAATTTGATTTGCGGTTGTGCAATATGCGGGGCAATACCAGAGTCCATTCATGGCATACAATCCAATAGGAATAATGGTGCGCACGCTTTCTGAATGTGCTGACGAATACCGTATTGTGGCTGCAAGATGACTGACAATAACATGAAACATTGATTTAAGCAGCGGAGAATCACAATGTCTGTCCGGCGTCCAGAAAATAACCTTATTCTGTATTTGAGTGATACTGCTTTGTATATCTGTCGGCAGACAATTTAGAAATTTTTTTAATACAGAAATCGTTTCTTGTTCAAAAGGCAAATCATGATAAAACTGTAAAGCCTGACAAGCAAAAAACACGGCTTTGGCTTCATTCTCTGAAAAGGCAATAGGTGGTAAAATCCGTTCCTTCAAAATATGGTACCCACCTGCTGCCCCGACTTCGGAATAAAGAGGAAAACCTGCTTGTTCCAATTCCTGCAGGTCACGCAAAATAGTTCTTTTTGACACAGAAAATTCATCCGCCAACTCTCCAACCGTAAAATGCCTTTTTGCATTTATCGTTATCATCATCTCAATAAGCCGCTCTGCCTTTGACATTTTATAACTTCCTTTCTAATAGTGACACATTCTGTCACCATTCCATGATAATATATACATGTTTCAGCTGCAATACAATTATTGAAATCGAAAGGAAAGATACACTATGACCCCAAATGATTCATTTACAGGAAACGACATGACACCTAATGATATACTTTCATATTGCTTACGCACGCTCCAAGATGTCGTGTTAGTAGAAAGCTGGGGAGAACAAGGAGTTTTTTATAATCCAGACCATGCATTAAAGCGTGGAGTATATGTTTTGACCATCAAGGAAAAAGACGGCGCTAATGACAAGGGTTCTATGCTGAACCGTGACAATGTATATCGTGTCAATGTTGGAATAAGGAAATCAACATTTATTAAGCGGTTTGGATATATTCCCCAACGTCCTCCTGCCGGAGAAATTATTAAAATGGATTTTGATTTTACTTCTTTAGACACAATCCTCCCCCATCCCGTTTATGCGTGGATGGGTTGGATATGTGTACTAAATCCCTCTGTTCAAACCTTTGAAGAATGTAAATTGTTAATACAGGAATCCTATGAATTTGCTAAAGAGAAGTTTAACAAAAAATTGCACTAAAATCTGGAAGTTCCCCACCAGTTGGGGAGAAGTTCCTTTAATGTAATCGTCTTTCTTGTCTCAAAATCCAAAAGGATTTCAATATCCCCGCTATTTTTATCAAGTTGCATCATATATTCCCTGCAGGCTCCGCATGGAGAGCCTGCTTTCCCATCCGGTCCTATGGCTACAACCTTTGCAATCTGACTCTCACCATTCGTAATCATATTTGCAATGGCATTTCGTTCTGCACACATTCCCAAAGTACAGGCTGTATCAATACACACTCCTGTATATATATTCCCCGCCTTAGACATAATGGCAGCGCCTACTCCTCCCGCTTCTATGAATGGGGAAATTTCTCTTGGCGAAATCACATTCTTAGCTGCCGTATAGAGCCTCTCCCAATCGTCCGGAGCCTGTTTTTTAATTCTCTCATCTGTTACAATGTGCTCAATTCCTACATGCTCCCTGCTTAGGTAGTCTTTTAAAAATGTAGGAAATGCCCTGACCTTATCTAAATCTTCAAGCGGTACCCAGTGCATGAGTTCTTTATCGCCAAAAGCACTTATGCTGTTGCTGTTTAACTCCCTTGTTCCCCTAGGTTTCATCATGTAATAAAAACTCAGTTCATGACATTCCAATGTATTCAGCGTTCCTGTATTATCATTAAAAAAATTCTCATGTATCACTGCAAGATAATCAATTTCATAATGAATGCCTGTCTCCTCATATACCTCTCTAAGAACAGCATCCTGCGCAGTTTCTCCCATATGAACTCCGCCGCCGATAGAGTAATAATAATCATCTCTTTGGTTGCTGGCAAAAAGCGCACAGCCATCCTCTATAATAATCGCAGCCGCCCGGTACCGGAACCAGTTGTTTTCTTTTGTAAATCCGCAATCATACATTTTTCTCTGTCCTCCTATATCAATTCCATTTCATCCTGCATTTTTGTAAACCCATACTTCTCATACAATGGTCGTCCCATATCCGTTGCTTCCAACGCAATCTGCAAAACACCCCGTTTCTTCGCAGCCTCTACCAATAAATCCAGCGTCTGATAAGCAATTCCCTGCCTCCGGTACTCCGGTGCCGTATACATATTCATAATATACGCTTTCTTGCCGCTTGGGTTGTGATAAGTCGGCATTACCTGATAAAAGCTCACACCGCCTGCGCCAATAAATTTCCCATTATCATATACCAGATATGCAATATGTTCTCCTGTCTTAAGCGCACGCTTATAGTACTCATAGGATTCCTTTTTTACCTCCGTCATATCTTCCTCATCGGAAAGCTTATTCGCTGCACGAAGGACAATGATTCTTGTCCGCACCAATTCCTCTATATCTTCAATTGTTGCTTTCTTATATTCATAAATAGATTCCGATAAGTATTCGTCCATATTATCTCTCCCTATATCCCAGTACAAAACTTGCATATATCTTACCATATACCAATGATTATTTCTAGCCGCACAAATCTCGCTTGAATTTCGCCATATAACAAAAAATAGTGCAGGAACTCTTCAAATCGTGTATAATAAAATCGTACGGTCACCATTGGAAGGAATAATATAGGAATAGGAATAAGTATATGAACGGAACATCGCAAGATTTGAAGAAACTGCAATCAGAAAAGAAATTGAGAAAATGGGCATGTATATTAGCAATAATTCTTACGTTGTCTGCTGTTATTACAGGGACGGTAGGAATCATGTACAACAACGGAATCTGCATTGGGCTGAGTATAATGCTATTACCGGGAATAATCCTGCTGCTTGCCAGCATACTGACGATTACTTTTGCAAATGAAAGCAAATATAAGAATCTGCTCTTAAAAATATTCAAAATACTTCTAATAATATGGGCTACCCTTTTAATTGTGGAAATATTGATCGTTGGATTGCTATTTGCATATACAGCTGCATCTGTATGGCTTCTGTGCTCTCTACTCAGCGGAACACTTTTTGAAATCATAGCAAACGTGATGATATGTATAGCAGTGCCGTTTTTTGTACTGTTGCTTCTTACACACATACTATTGGCAGGCAACACCCATAAGAAAAAATACAGACTACCAGCTATGATAATCGCAGTTTTTGACATACTTGCCGGCATTCTCGCTGTCATAGACAATGGAATTGACGTTGCTTCACTGTATGGCATATGTCTAGGTGTGCTGCTGGGACTCGCAGGTATACTGCCAAAAGCCAACGAAGAAGAAGATATGGATGCAAGACCAAAACTGATAGCAATTGTAATACTCATGATCCTTATGACCATTGCATATTTTTCTTCTTCTAAAAAGCCCGTCATGTGATACCATTCTTGCGCCATTTTTTCGTGGACTTCCATTTATTATGAGTATGGTCATATGCTTATCCTTATATTACTTTACATCGTTTTGTATCAATCCATAGTGCGCTGTAAACACCTTTTCATATTTCTTCAATTCATCCTTTATGCCGCAAATCCTCTCCTTCGCTTGCGCTCTATCCATCGTATATGGATGAACCAAAATATTTCTGCCTCTCACTTTAAATGCGTCTCCGGTAAATAAATACTTCTCATCCACAGCATACATAGCCGAACCTCTTGTATGACCGGGTGTACAGATAATGCGTACCCGGTGTTCGCCTAAATCTATCACTTCATTATCCGACATGTACACAACTTTATTGGAGCTGCTTAAGTCAGGAAGGCTATTTTTCTTTAAAAACTGCCTTCTGGTGCTGCCATCTATCATCTGCTCTTCCCATTTGCTCATATATATTGTTGCATTAGGAAACAATACAACAGAAGCTACATGATCGTAATCGGTATGCGTCAAAAAAACACTCTTTACCCTGTGCCCATCGATTGACATCAATTCCATTTCCTGTTTTACCAGCTTAGCATCAGAACCTGCATCAATTACAATCCAATCCTCCCCTGAGGGTATAAAAAATAAATTATTGATGCGATTTTTAATTGCTATCACGTCCGTCCCTTCTACTTCTCCACTGTTAAGCGGCTGCATAGAACACATAGGAAAAACGTATATCACTACTCCCACAGCTAATACAGCTAAAACAACTCCAACTACATTCACCAAAAGCATACGCTTGTCTCCTTTTTTAGGCTATAATAAAATAAACTCATAGAAAGAGCAATATTACCACGGCAAGTGACACAAATTTAATGAAAAGTGTCAGAAATCAAAAACTCCCCAACGGAAATATCCTCTTTCATAACAAGCATTTAAGAAATTCTAATATACATGTTTCTAGTCTGGAAAAACTGGAATTATATCCCAAATTCTTTTGCATAAGCAACTGCTCCACTGATTAGTTCTGCATTTTCTTGCAGCTTAAGTGCCATGAAATTCATGGAAGGTATCCCCTCCGGCACTTCAATTCCTAATTGTTCTGCTGGGATATAGCCAAACTTAGGATAATACAACTCACTGCCTAATACCAGAGAATATTGATAGCCCAATTCTCTGGCTATTCTATGTCCCTCGGTTATTAATCCAGTTCCTACCCCTTGTTTTTGGTACTTAGGCTTTATTGATAAAGGCGCTAACACAATCACTTCATTATTACCTACTTTAGCTTTTGTAAATAGAATATGTCCTGCCAACTCGCCATCCATTTCTGCTACTAATGATAATTCAGGTATATACGCCGTACCTTTTCTCAACGCTACAACCAGATCCTGTTCATTACCGTCTGCATGTTCGGCTGTCGCAAAGGCTTCTGCAATCAGTTCATATATTTCCTCATAATCGTTAGATGTTTCATGCCTAATTAACATTTTGAGCACCTCCATAAATTCCGAATGTGATTTGATGATTTTTATGGAAAAAATAAGGAAAATAAAATCATATAGTGTAGTGTAGTGTAACACAAAAGACCCCGTATTACTACGGGGTCTTAAATGAATGCTGCCCGCATGGGGCTGTGTCTTCTATTCTGCCGGTAAACGGCGATGTTTTAATGCATTCATTATAACCTCAGTATATTCAGAAGTCAACAAAAAATGCATTATTTTGTGTATCTATTAATAATTTCCTCGTCGATTTTTGTAAGCCCTTCATCGGATAAGGTAATGCCCGAAAACATATCTTTGGCGGTTTTGGGATCATAAATGCGTATTTTGCTTATAGTAGTAATTTGGTTTACCAGAGCAATGCTTCCATTTTTCATTTTCGATATTTCAAAGCGCATTTTTTCAAGTAGAGCAAGCTGACTGTTGATTATTTTTTGTTTATTCTCCATCTCAAGCGCATAGGAACGTAGAACGTGTTCGGTATCTTTGAATTGTTGAAGTTTGTCCTGCAGCCGCTGGTGTTCCCCTTTGACGCTGCAAAATATCTCATTAAATTTAGCACTGAATTTTGAAAACAACTCGTTATCCAGTAATACTTCTCCCCTTCTTAAATGAGACAAATCCTTATCTTGTTTTATAGATGTTAACGGAACAATAGTGACTACCGGATTATGTATGGAATTATCTTTTTCCACTATCACAGCATAGTGAAGACCACCTTCTTCACTTCCGATATTGTAGCCAAGATGCACTTTGATAATTTCTCCACGCTTGTATCTTTTTAAACTGGAAGGAGAGAAACGGCTTTCAAAATCAAGAAATGTTGTCCAATCTTCAAGCCAATAGCTTAACTTATCGGATTTTGCATTTATTTTCTTGTCAGGACTATCGATTAATTGGATCAAATAGGCATCTAGTTTCTTTAGTGCATTGTTTTTATGATTAAGCAATTCTTCTTTGGTCAACTTTCTTGCCATATTTTAATGCCATCCCCTCACTTTTCTGTATTTTAAAACACCGTAACGGTTTAACTCATTCCATTTATCTCTATCTATTATTTTCTTCCCCATACATCTGTATAAATCACATCGCCTTTTTCTTGGCGCCATTTTTGCGCTTATTTCACAATCCTGTGTTTGCCTAATAAAAAATCTGTCTGTTCTGCAAGCATAGCACATCCAATATCACTTATTTGTAAATTATACCATGTTTTTTCATTATATCAAAGTAGAAATCATCCGCTATAAATATATGGCCCCAGCTATGCTATATTAAAAAATGCTGCCAAATCGGAATCATCATTTCTCTTGATGTTTCTTTAATATCAAGCCCAAGAGCAAACGGATAATTCCACCGCATATAACAATCACAGCGCCATTTCCCAGTAGTACTTCGCCAATCCTCATATTAACAGCATATTGTATTTGCAACTCTAACGTTGGGTCTTGATATGGAATTCCGGCCTTTATTATGCTGTAATATGAACCCATGAACCAAAGAATAACTCCGGCAAAAATAACCGAATTGATTATCCAACGAAGACTGTACCTTGCTTTTTCTGTCATAACTTCTCCTCCAACTTCCTCTCATTTGTTGTACGCTGTTTTACCTTTATCACGCATATCATTGTTTTCCGGTAATATTTCTTTCACTGCCTGCTCCCAACATTCTTCTGGTATATTTGGCCAGATGCATTCTCCAAAGTTATCCTTACATATTGTCATTGCCCTTGTTAAAACCATGTCATGCGATATTTCACCTGTTTTCAATAGGTTTTCCGACACTTTACTCCAATAAGGGGCTTTTTTACTTAATCCAGAAGAATGTAAATCTGCAATAACTTTCTCTTTATCATATTCTATACTGACAAATTCATAATCCCACATGTCCTGCATTTCTTTTAATATCATAAACTGCGCTTTACCATTGCTGCGCAGGGAAAAACCTACTGAACCCGCGTTCAGAACTATTTTCCCATTATGCTCTCTTCTACCTTGTATATGGGTGTGTCCACACAAAATATAATTGCTGGAATTATTTTCTATAATTTGAAATGTATTTTCATTGTCAGGAAGCAATTTCTCATTTACTTTTCGAGGCGAACCGTGGCAAATTGTTATCGGCAATAGACCATCAAATTTAAGTTCTTTTTTATGGGAAAGAGATTTAAAAAATTGTAGATCTCTTTGCTGCAAATTCTGATATGTATAGTAAAAGCTGCCAGTTGTTGAATCATATTCCTTCCACGCATTCGACTCTTTCTCATAATTTAACCAATAGTCTTCTTTATTTCCTTTGATAAAAAAACAGTTATTCTTTTCTTTTATTGAATATAATATATCCATTGTTTTTTGAGGATATGCCAGCTCACCAAGATAGTCCCCAAGAAAAATGAAGGCATTCGCTCCAATATTTTTTGCATAATCCAAACATTTTTGTAAAGCAACATAATTGCCATGTATATCTGATAATACTGCTATCTTCAACATACTGATTATCCCTTTCTAATCCCAATTCCCCAGTTCAATAAACTGAACCGTAAAAGGCTAGAACTCATATCTTGTACCATGTGAAAGTAACAGTCCGTCTGTTAATTCTACGCATAGAATTATGGTATTCTTATCATCAAAATCATTATGCCCATTGTCAATCCATTCAGCAAAGACACCTTTCAACTTTTCAGCAATCATATGATTTTCTTCTTTTCCAAAATATCCTAAATTGATACCCTTTCCATGTGCAGTAAACCATTCGCCAGCTATTGCAACAATGGAATTGTTTTCTATATGTTTTATCTTATTTGAGAGTGCATATGTAATAATATAAAATGCGCCATTCTCATAATACGCATTTACGTTCCGCACATAAGGTACTGCATTTTCTATTGTTGCCAACGAAATAATTGTATCTTTTCCGAAACGCTCAATCATTATTTTTTCAACTTCTTGATTTAATTTTTTCATATATTACTTTCCCAACTTATTCGTCTGATAATGCATCATAGTTTGCAAGCAGCTTTCTTTGTAAGTACCCGCAAGCCCTTTTCAGAACCTTTATGAATGTTTGAATCAATTACTTGTTTGCTTTAATACAATTTATATTGTATCTATGCTCTTTTACCAAATATTAATGGTTTCTGTAAAAACAGCTTCACCGTCTTTTTTGGCAGTAATGTTCAATTTTGAAGGGACAAAACTTTTGTCTTTGTACTCAGGTGTGCAAGAATATCCGTTTACCTTTCCTTCCATAAGTAACTGTTCCACCATGTCATCATATCTGTCTTTCAGTTCGACAACTACTTTAGGTACAAAGAGACGGTTCCTTGGGGATTCTTCACCATTAAAACGCAACGGCATTAAATACAGCGGAAACAAAACACCTTTTTCCGCTAGTTCAACCGCTTTCTCATTTGATGTTATTGCTGAAAAATCAGGAGTTACTTCTTTTTTCTTAAACTTATCAAATAATCCCATATCCTTTTCTCCAATTCATTTATCTCTTTTTTCATCTCTTTCCAATTATAAATGCAATGCTTGCGTTGTGTTCTTATCTTTTCACACATATATTACCATATAAACGCTCGTTTTTCTATAAAAACGTGGCATCAATCCCCATTTCTATACACTTCCATTTCTGCCCCAATATGCTGTAGTATTCTTCTTTTTCTAAAGCTACTTCCTTAAATCCTGCCGCTTTGTAGCAGTGATATGCAGCTTCATTATTTTCAAAAACCCCCAGCGTTACTTTGGCTGCCTTTAATATGTCAAAGGCATATTTAATGGCAAGCAAAAGCATTTGTTTCCCGTATCCCTTGCCACGTTTCGCATCGTCTACTATGACAAATCCAAATCGCAAAATCTGCTTCTCTTCATCCGTAAATCTCATAATCAAGTGTCCTACAACGCCACTTTCATCAAATGCCGTCATCGGATAAAAATCATCCATCTTGGAGCAGTCTCCATTACATTCCATATACTTCTTATTCATATCTTCTTTCGTAACCGGAAAAGACTCATATCTGTCTGCACTCCATTTTCTAAAAGATATTTCGTCATGAATCCAGGTTACAATCGTCTTTGCATCGCAGGTTTTGTAAGGACGCAATCTTAAATTACTAAATCCATCACTTATTTTCTTAAGTTTCTTTTCCATAATCTCATAAACCTGTATCACACCGTCTGCACATTCCCATATACCATGATCTATCGTTTTATATCCCCGATTATAATATAGTCTACATGCCGGCAGAGAGGCATCTATTTCTGCCTTATCGTATTGCTTTCCGATTTCCGCTTCCAGCTGATTCATGATAAAAGTTCCAAATCCTTTTCCCTGAAAATCCGGCGATACATATACTCTTGTAATGTGATTTTCTTTTATGGTTCCGGTTCCTATTATTTTACTATTCTCCAAAAGAACATAAACATTCCCATTTTCAATGTCTTCACCGATATTCTTCTTATCGTGGAATTCACAAAACATATCTACTATTTCCGGTAGATAATACTTCGGATATACCCTCTTAATTGTATCCTGTACGATTCCGTATATCTCTTTTGCATCTTCTGACTTTGCTAATCTGTATTCCATAATAATCCTCCATATCAAACGCTTCGCAATATAAAAACACCACCAAACAATATTTCTATTGCCTGATGGTGTGTCTATACATTGCAAATCTTGTTAAATTTAAATACTTAATCCCAATCTAAAAATTTATATACTTCATATGGGATTGTCAAAATTTCGCAATACTGTATAAATTCCATCAGCAATAGACCCCTGATCGACGTAATGCACGGGCACGACTAAATACACATACTGCTGTGGAAATCTATTCTTATTCTGCATTGCTGTAATTCCTTTCTCAAATTTCTTATATCGATATAATTGTGATTAATAATACTATCATAAAATACGGATGTCAATTACTTTTTACTTTAAATTTTACTTTAACTGATTTCTTACCACATCATAACTCATGATGCCTTTTTCTTCAATCTCCTTAGCTGCCTCCAAATCCTTTTGGTATGCCTCATAGTCTTGTACCTTATATAATTCCAGTACTCCGCCTACGCAATCCAAAGTTACCACATAAGTCATGTTGTCTTCCATAATAAAACGAAAACCTATCATATTACTCAAGACCGTATTGTTCTCGTCCGTGTTATATGAATAATATACTTCCTTACTCTCTTCTGAAACGCCTAATTTATCTCTTAAATATTTCTCTGCTTTCTGGCTCAAAGCCTCTGCTTTTGCCTCACCATCGGCTGCAGACATTTCGTCCGCCAATATCTCTTTACCAATATAGCACACCTCTCTCAAGCCCCCGTCTGCAGCTATGGCAAAGTTATAAGTATCTACACCTGCAAGAGAAAACTGGATATTATAAACAGGTATTTCTTTTGTGCCGAGTCCCTCGGTATCAATATCACATAGCACTTCCATGCCCTCCGCGGTTTTTCCATACAGCTTATCCAGCCATTCCTGTGCCTTCGCTACTGCCTCCGCTTCCGTGATTCCTCCATCTGCTTCAACTTTCTGTTTTGTTTCTTCTGTCTCTGCCTTCTGGGCTGCTATCTCGTCTGCATATGTTTCCTCATACCGCTCTACCAATGCATAATTCGTTTTGTTCTGATAATCAATCATTTGCAAGAGTTCTTCATCCGTCAGTTCTCTCTCTGGAAGATAAAAATGGAAAGTTTTCGCATCAAAACAAAGCATATCCTTATCCACTTCACTTTCATCCTTGACACTTACAAGCTCCCCTTCTGGGAATCTTCCTTCCTGCTGATAAGCAATTCTCAGTTCTCTTTCACGTTCCTTTTCTCCCTGTGTCAGCTCTCTGGAAAATGAACTTGCTTCTTCCACTCTGGAATCCGCTTCATCTAAAAGCTCTGTCTTCTCTTCCTTAGACAAGTTCTCCATACGCTCTTTTACCAAAGATGAGGCTACTGCATGAACGGTTAATCCTCCTGCTCCCACTACTGCCAGCGCAAGCGCCGCTGCCACTGCTTTTTTCTGCCATCCATACATTCTTCTCCCACGGCTGCCATCCTGTACTACATTTTTCTCCACATCTTCCAACTTCTTCAACTTAATTTCCTCCTTTTGATTACGTTCTTCATCATCTGCTGCACTTACGGTTTCTTTCATATTCTCCCTGACTACTTGCTGCACTTTTCTTGTAAACGAATCCGGTGTCTGGGGAAATTTCCAATTATCATACATAAGATTCCATCTCCTTTAATAATAGTTTTAGCTGGTTTCTCCCATGACACCCATAATCCCAAATAGGTTCACCATCATCAGAAACCAATGTTATTCTGCTTTGCTGTCTTCGTATATGATAACATTCATGTATCAGTATCCGGATCAGCCAGGTCTTAGCATATTCGTCTTTTTTTAAGGAATCCAGCTTTTTAAATGCAATCGTAATTGCTTCACTGACTGCATCCTCACAATCAGAATCATTTCTTAAAATGGATTTGCTGACCCGGTACAGGCTATCTGTAGAATCAATCACCAGCTTAGCAAATGTTTCTTTATTCAAGATTTATCTCCTTCCTCCAGCAGTAAATTTACAAATAAAGCACACAACAACCTGTCATGCAAAAATATAATTTGAAGTGTTGCAACAACTTCCTGCTAAATATGTACATTATACACTACAACGCAATTTATTTAGCTTTCTATCCATTAGAGGAACCAGCAAATAAAAAGGTTTCTAAAAAAATATTTTTTTTAAATCCGTCTGCTCTGCACATAAAAAGGAACCCTGTTTTTTTCAAGGTTCCCTTTCCTGTTTGCCATATCATATATCCTGTTTGCTTTGCTTCCCCATCGGATAACCATTTCCCTGCTGGTCAACAGAGACCGTTGAAGCATTATTTTTCTCTTTATCCCGAACCGGTCTGCTGCTTTCCCATACACCCTTTGGTACGGTATCAATGGGCTTCTTTTTTTCTGTGATTTTCATAAGGACCTCCAATGTTTTTATTAGTATTGGAATATTAGCAAGGAAATATTCGGATTTACTTCCTTTACATGCCTTATTTGCTGCTAAACTAAGGTAAAATACCTTAAAAATTCATTTCATCAACAATGCTCCTAGGTTTTGCGGTCATTTCTACCCATGCCGGAATAAATCCGCTCTTGATGGCATTTCGCGCAGATCTGATATTAGACCATGCAGAACAATAAAAAGGTACTTTATCTCTTTTCATAATTTCTACAGCCAAATGACTGGTAAGCGCAGCCGCTATTCCGTTTCTGCGATATTCCGGCAGCACATCCACCCCAATCTGCCACATAGTATCACAATCGGCTGAGCAGCCCGCAAGTCCAATCAGCTTGCCCTGGGTATATGCTCCCACACCTAGAATATCCAATTCTTTTCTATCTTCGCACAGAGCATTACTCCATTCTTCTTTATACAAACCTTCAAAATCTTGCTGTTCCAAAATTTTAAGTTCATAATCGCATGGCAAAGCATGTAGCTTTTCAACATCTGGCAAATAGTACTCTGCCATAAAGCAAACTTTTTGCCCTTTCTCCGACAGCCTCTCATCCAGCCAATGCATATTAGGTGTTTCAAAACAATGATAAAACTCAAATTTCCTTATGTATTCTTCTACTACTGCTCTATATTCATCCCTCACCGATGCAACAATGTTATTTCCATAAGAAACCAGATTGCAGGCAATCGGTTCTTTATAATACTTTCGTGCACCAGCCCCCAAACCGGACTTAACAATAACATGATTGCTGCAAAGGAAATCTGATGCTTTACAATTAATATCAATCGCAGATTGCTCCATTGCAATCTGTAGTATCTCTTTATTCGTCATAACTTTACCCCTTCTATAGCAAATTCACAATAAACGATTGTCATTTCACTCTCGATTTTTAATGTTCTGCACGTACTTACATTTGGGATAATTACTGCATCCATAGAACTTATTTCCCGCAAAATCACCTTTTCTAGCCACTCTCAACACCAATTCTCCACCGCACTGCGGACATTTTCTGTCATGTGATTCTGAAGCAGTTCTAATTGTGGCAGGACGCTCATAACGATTCTTTATTTGCTCTATATGCAGGGTCTTCTTTGCTTCATCGACTTGTGTTAAAGGATATAGCTTTTTATATACTTCATCAATTAAAGATTTCGTCATTCTTATATTAGATGCGGCTGCATTGCGAGACACCGCTTCCAGCAAATTATCTCTTTTAACGACAAAATGATTCCCACTTGTTAAAGTTATATTTTTTAATTCACATCGTATGCTAAAAACTATGTAGGAATACAATGTTAAATTATCAAAATCTTTTAGATATGTCTGGAGCCACTTAAGATGAACTTTATTTTGAATAATCGGGTTAAGAAAATGCTCTTTTCTTGTTTTTCCTTTCCCTGTGGCAAGCGTTTGCGTCCATTGCTTTTGCGTCTCAGCTCCGAATATCCATCCGCTATAGTTCTTCGACTCAAGAACATATATCCCCGATTCGTGAAGCAATATCATATCCACTTCTGTCATCGTTCCATCTTCTTTCGGAATGTAGCAATTGAAAAGAAATTTTTTATATCCATTTAAGGCTCGCAGGTATCTATAGGTATCGTATTCTCCCCTTTTCCCTTTGTCAAAAAACATTGCCCAATACGAAATATGAGTCATATGGCAATAATCTGAATTCATGTATTCCTTATATTTTTTGTATTCAATGATGAGCTTAATCAATAATACTGCTATTCCCAGTACCATTGCCATTACAAATATTAAAATCATTTTTACTTATCCCCAGTACCTACTCAAATCCCTTTCTCTTTTTCGCCACATCAATCAACTCTTTTGCCTCATCAAAAGCACCCGGAAGGTAGTTTTCCGTCCATTCCTTTCCAGCTTTCTCCTTCTTCTTGATGTCACCCCATTTGTCCAACGCTTCTCCGGAATCAGATACCGTCTCCTCTCCAAAAACGTGGGGATGACGCCGGATCATCTTTTCACTGATGCCCTGAATGACATCATCCATTGTAAACAAACCTTCCTCTTCTGCTATCTGTGCATGCATAACTACCTGCAAAAGCAGATCTCCAAGTTCTTCTATTAAATTATCCGGATTGCCGGTATCCTCCAGAATATTGATGCCGCAGATTACTTCGGCTGCCTCTTCAATACAGGCAGCTTTAAGGCTGAAATGGGTCTGCTCCCTATCCCATGGACAGCCATCAGGGGCACGCAGACGCGCCATAATATTTTGCAGTTCTTCAAACTTTGTCATAAGTTACTCCCTCTGTAACTGTTCAGTACCTTCACAGTTACAATGCAAAATCCATCCTAAATTGCCTACGGCAATGGGATTTTGCATGCCTGAATCATATTCTTAGGTCTTGGCAGTAAATGCTTCGACCTGTACTGAATAGTTACTCCCTCTTTTCAATTTAAAGTTTCCGCTAGTTGCATTCCAGTTGTAAACTCTAAAATAGAAATTACAAAAAATTTATCTATTTCTCGTAAAATCCTTCTTTGCTGTATGCCGCCCATTTCAAATACATTTCTTGATAATTTTTCTTAATAAATTCTTGTATTTTAAGGATTTCTCTTTCATTAAGTATCCCTTGTTCTTGAACAACACTATCGCCATTACTTTTCACGAAGAACTTCGCTGAACCAGACTCCGTAAGTTTTTTATCACTAGCATGAACATGCATACATTCAATAATACAATGTGATGTAAAGTATAGATAATACCCTGCCACTTTATACTCATAATACTTTGGCATATTAATCCTCCATAAATTTTCTGTTATTCTTCCAATAATTTTTAATAATACCAATTTCTATATCATCCATACTTGTCTCCAACACTTCTCCTTCATGATTCATAAACACAGATTTTACTGGGTTGTTTAAGTTAAGCACTTTTATATTTTCATTCTCACGCGTAAAAGCATACCCGTTAATAATCATATCTGCGCAATCTGCTATTTGCATAATATCAATCATATAAAATCCTCACTTTCTTTATTGGTCTTAAAAACTCATTTGCGTCGAAATATAAGTTATTCAATATAGGCACTAAATCTATATATTCTTCCTCTTCCACACTATTATGCTCATATTTTGCCAGAACCACCAAATATCCATTATTCCATTCTTTAACCTTTGTATATCGTTCTAATGAATATGGTGCCAAAAACCGAATTACATAATCATCATATTTAAAAATGCTATATGTTTGATCGCTGCTTAAGTATGCTTCATCCTTTTTCATAGAAATCTTTCCTCCAATTTCAGCACATCAAATAGTTCATTTTTCTCATGAATAATTATATCATCCGTTTTTTTTACCTGCAATTAGTACTCTTGAGTTTTCAAAACAATATTCAAGTGCTACTTTAAGAATTTTGTGGAAATCAAACATTCCTGCTCCAGCTTTATATCTTCAGCAAGCATATACTCAAGAACAACCGCATATTCTGTACCAGGATTCTCTCTTAATATTTTCTCTATCCTGACACGGTCATTATCTGTCAGCACTTTCGCATATTTTTCATACTGCCTTAGGGTATCCAGATTCATCCTGTAGAGTTTAAAAGGAATCCCTGTTTTCTGGCATAAATCTTCGTAAATAAGAAATCCCCCCACATCGATATCTCCAAAATGATAATAATCAACCTTGGGAAGCGTATCATATATTTTTTTTAACAACGCACGTCGGACACTGTTATGATATCCGCCCAGATAAATCATAAAACTCTCCGGTTCTTCCCACCTGAAAAAGGTAGTAAGATTTTCAATCGTTATCACCTTGCGAATCTGAGTAACATCCTGAAAGCAGATTCTTTCAATATCTTCACCAGAAATTCCTATGCCCTGATGCAGTTCACCTATCCGATACTCGTTATCACCTATAGCAAGTGAGACATTTCCCTTGAAATACACATAGTTTGGTGTATGGTAAATTCCATATTCTGCAAGAATTTCATCTAACTCTTTTTCTTTACACTCCTCCCCAAACATGTGCATAGCTCTTGCAATTTTCCCGCTCATGGACTCGAAAGCCTTAGAATCATGAAAATGCTCTATTGAAAATTCCCTGACATAGCAAATTCTGTCATTTTGCTCTATCTTCGCAATTCCTGTCAATAAAGCTTCTGTTTCCGCTAAATTCGACAGATCAATAAACTCTTTTACTGACTGTGCATTTTCAAGACGATTATCCAAATAATCAATCAGCGACTGATATACCGTAGTATGATAACGCTTCCTTAGTTCTGAAAGCAGGTTCCTATTTTGCACGATTTTATCTGCTTTTGAAACTCTGGATACATAGGCATAGGATTTCTCAAGTCCTTCCACTCGCAAGACTACTTTTGAAATAATATGTCCCTCTTTTCCCTTTTTCCATTCAATATTTATAAGCCCCTGCTGCTCTAATCTTCCCATGCAGGTATGAATTTCCTCGTAGGTCAAAGAACTTTCATCAAAATAAGCAGGAATCGTACTTTTGTTGAAAGGAAACGCAATGTGCACTGTCACTTTATTTTTTCCGGTAAACAAACTACTGGACTCGTAGGAATCCAGCAGCTTGTTCAATATTTTTTTATCATACTGCACCATTATGATACCTCTCTACAAAACTGACCTTTTCATCCGTCATCACCAGCAAAGTTTCCTCCACAGAAGGACTGATATACTGAATCTTGTCGGGCGGTGCGGCAATGATAATCTGAAGCGGCAGACGCCTTAAAAATTCCAAAACGCCGCCTATACGCTCGTCATCCATGTTGTTGAAAGCCTCATCAAACATAATAAGACCAATTGCTTCGCCGCCAATATTGTTACTGTATAGCTGCACAAAGGAAGCTGCCACTGTAACATAAAAGGGAGTTTGAGTTTCACCGCCGCTCTTTTCCTCGCACACTTTAGAATAATAGGAATAACTATTGTCGCTATGCACGATTTTAATGTCATAATCCATATAAGTTCTGTAATCTGTAAACTCATCCAATGCCTGTGCACTGTTCTCATTATCAAGCGCCAGCTTTTCAAACAACTCGTCAATGACCTCTTTGTGGGTTTCATGAAACAATCCGCTAAAGATAGATTCTCCCTGCATAGCATTAAAATCGTCCATGATCATCTCATAATACTGTCTGTATCGTTTGCTTGGCAAATAAAGGAACTCATACTTTTCATTGCTGAAAACAATATCCTTAAGCGCCTTGTTCAACTCTTTAAATTCGCTCTGTGCCTGCTTCATATTTTCCTGAAGTTTGGATAAAAACTGCTCCCTGAACTCTTCTTCTGCTGCCTGTCTTGCCGATTGTACCTTTTCTTCATAGTTAAGAAGCTCTGATGTTTGAAGTCTCTCATATACATCCGCAAAGTCCTGATACCCTTCCATGCTGGGTGCCGCGCCAAAATCATGCTCCGTCTTATAGGAAACCATGGCATTAATCATATTCGTCCGTGCATGATCCGTGGTGGTTGCATTTGCCTTTTTTCTTCGTGCAAAGTTATCGCGGAACTGATCAAAAGTTTTATCCCTGGTCTGCTTCTCGTAGTCGTTGTTCCACGCGGGCAGCATATCTCCTGCTGCCGCGCCCAACTCTGCAGCAGAAGCCTGCTTTAAAGCACGCTCAGCCTGCAGCCTTTCCATCTCGGTTTTACACCTCTCTATTTTTTCCTTATACCGACCTGCCTCCCGGTTCCAATTTGTCAACTGCATGTCCAGTTCACTAATCAGTTTTTCCAGTGTCTCTAACTGAATCCTTTTCTGAATCATGGTTGCATTTTTCTCCAATGTGGCAATATTAACCTTACACTTGTCTATGCCTGCCTGTATCGTCCTGATCCGGATCAGCACATCCAGCCTGTACTGAATATCTATATCAGCATCTACACTTAAAGGCTTCATCACGTAAGTAAGCTCCCCAATCTGTTTTTCCAGCGTATGAATCTCTTCCGATAACTGCTCTCTTTCCTTTAATGCCTGCTCAAGCTGTACTCTTACAGCATTCTTTCCAATAAAGGGTGTTTCAAAGATAGTCGGTTTAATTGCACTTGCCACATGATTTTGGTACTTCATGCATTCTTTCGTAATGGAAATGGGGTAATTTTTCAGTTCACTGTAATGCTTACACATATGAACTTTTCCCAAAACCATATTGATAAACTGACCGGCATATTTATTTTTTGAAGAAACCACTGTTGCAAGCGTTCCTTCCGGCGCTTCATTATACTTTTCAAGTTTTCTGGTATTAATAAGTCCTACCCCATAAGCCTTTTTCCCTTTACGGAGTTTATCATAAATTCCCAGTGCAATATCAAAGTTCTCAGGTTCCACCAAAATATAAAAACGCTGCGTATTCAAATAGCCTTCCACTGCATTTCGCCATTGCTCATCCGTGATTTCCAGCAATTCGCACAAGATTCTCGGTTCCGGACTACGTCCAATCCGGGAAAATTCCTCCTGTATCGCCTGCAGAACCCTAACGACATCTTCAGGATAAGTAAGCTTTTTCTGCTTCAATTGATCTATTTTTTTGTCCAACTCAAGCCGTTTTGACTTTGTATCATTCAGCTTCACCTGTACCTGCGCACTTTTTAACTGAACCTTGTCATACATCTGTTTCTTATAGGCAATCACTTTCTGAGTAAGATGCTTAACCTCTGCAATATCCTCCTGCATCTCCAGATTTTCCAGTATTCTTCCATACTCCCTGATGCTGGGATCTACATCCTTTACTTCCAACAGCTTTATGACCTGATCACGGGAAACCCGTACGCTGGCATGAAGGTTTTTCCGTTCTTCTTCCTGCTCCTGTAATGATGTCTGCAATTTCTGTAATTCTTTTTTCTGTCCATCCAGTGCAAGGAAATCGTCATCCTTTGCAAGCTCCGCCATCAAAGCATCCCGGATCTGCTGCTTCTCACTTTTTTCATTTGACGCATCCCGAATCTTCTTCTCCTGCTGCTCCAGGCGATATCCTTCCATCTGCATCTGACTTTTGGTCTGGGAAAACCGTTCTCCCAGAATATCAGTCTCCGCTCTTTCAAGAAAATAATCATACATTTTATCTTTTCCAAGACCATCCATCACCTGACTGTGATATCCTTCAATGACCTCTAATTTAGCAATACGACGTTTCACACTGTCCAAGGTCTTTTCCAATTCCTGATAGGTTCTGACATTTTCCCGCAAAATATCAATATTAACTTCCTTCTCGTCCAAAACATAAGAATATACAAAATCCTTAATATCATCAATAGGTCTGAATGCCAGCGCTTTGGGAATCAGGGTAAAAAATTTATCCTCAATCCGTCCAAAACGAGTTTTTATCATCTTCTTTGCTTCCTGCCCTGTCTTACACCACATTTTGATTTTCCCGCTATTGGCGCTGCGGAACTGGGTGATAGATCTTGGTGTTTTCCCCTGAAAAAACATATCCTCTGTAAATCTGGTATTATCCATCAGATAACGCACAGTCGTTTCCTGTCCTTCAGAGGCAGAGTCAATTACCGCTCCTACAATAAAATGCTGTTTTTTGCTGTCCTCATAAAATTCCAATGCAACATGTGCACTGATCTCGCCGTTCCGTTCATATGGTTTATTTTCCTTTCCTGTTTTGCAGCGTATGTATCCCGTCAATTTCCTCTTTCCATTTTCATGAGCTGCTTTATTAAAGTAATTTGTAGAACAGGTAACCACAAACTGAATGGCATCTAAAAGTGTAGACTTTCCGGCTCCGTTTTCCCCAGAAAGGAGCGTAGAAGCGCCAAACTCTATGGTAATATTGGTAAAACGATGCCAATTAATCAGCTTCACTCTCTTCAATGTCTTCATCTGTCTTTACCCCCTTTCTATAAATTTCCAGTTTCTCATATGCCTGCTTTATATTTTCCACTCTCACAGCCATTAGTATGGAATCAAAAATCAATATTCTTGAATCCTCATTCTCCAGATTTTTGTCCAATATTTCAATCAGCTGGAAACGCCTAAATAGGCTGAGTGCATTCCTCATAGTTGTCTTATCGATTAACTTGTCTCTGATTTTAAGGCTTAAAAATTTCTCATGGATATCTCCCAAATTTACTATCACCTCGTCCGTTGCTGAAAGTTCTCTTTTCTTTTCATCAAAAAGGACACGCAAAATCAGCAAAATGACAGACTCGAACAGCCTTAGATTCAGTCTGTTATAATTCTGAGGATTAGTCAGTTGGATCACTCCATATTCCTCATTGATTTCCAACCGGTATCCCAGTACCGACAAATATTCTGCAATTTCGGGTTTGTGCTTCAGAACAAAATAATAGTCCGACCTGCTTGTAACATTGCTCTTACATAAAAAACAGGTACTGAGCAGTTTATTACAAATCCTGACAAAATTATCCTTATCTCTTTGCAGCATTCCATCCAATAAGTTCATAGTATTATCCTTTCATTCTTATCAGGAAATCTTTAAACCGATAACCATTTATTTCCTTTTCTTCCCGCAGTTCAACGATATAATCCATATTCTTTCTCTGACCATACAGTCTGATATAAATTACCTTTACAAAATCCTCCGTGTTTTCTAAAGGAAATTGCGTTGCCAAAAGCTCCTTCCTCTCCCCAATCTGCGTTTTAACATAGGCATTGATCTTGCCAGGGCTTAACACCTTCTGCATCTTCTCTGCCATCCTGCGTATCTTTTCCCTTCGCAATTCAAAATCCGGCTCGGCATCTGTAATTTCTCCAGGCTTAAATTCTTTTCTTCCCTCTACCGGGGAATATAACGACTTCTCATCCAAGCAGCTGACACTGTAAATCTGAATCAGGTCTTCAAGAAAATCAATCCTATAGATACCCCCTAGGTTCATCTGCTCTCTGGTAATTTCCTCATTAATTCCTATAAGGATTTCTTTTATCTGACCTCTCACATCCTCACTTCCTGTCAGCATAAAACGCGCACGGTTTACTGCTGAACGCTGATATTGGGTGTTTTTCTGATTAATTTCCTTAAGAACATCATCCATATTTTGAAAGGCACTTACGATTTCATGGAGATAATGATAGACTAATTCTTCCGCTGCTTCGTTTGAAATTTCCTTAATACCGGCAATCTCCGCTGCCGCTTTTTCCACATAAGCTTTGCTCCGGCTTTTACTTTCCAATCGTTCTATGATTTCCGGTCTGAACTTTGACACGTTATCAGAAGTCAGAAGCCTGTGATATGCTTTGTCTACGATATTCGTGATATAGTCATTAAACAGGGCATCCATGATTTCCGCCACTGTTTTATGTCTGGTCAGATCATCAATATAATGCTTAATGCTGGAATTCAAATTCTTAAGCCCTGTAATCAGCAAATCCGTATTTTCCAGAATCTGCATGAGTACCACTCCCGGGTGATCTGTATTACTCCGCACCAAGCTATAAATAGTATAAATATATCCCTGATACTCAATCTGCCTTCCCTCTGCAATCTCTAAAAGAGTCTTGACAATTTTGACCGCATATTCCTTCAAATTAACCCTTTGCACATAGCTTTTATCCGTTTCAATTTCAAGCCAGCCATAATGCTCTAATCGCCGCAACATCCAGTTCGCTTTGCTTCGGCTGTCTGTTCCTGCCAGTTCTTCCTCTGCCAAATCTGCTGCATTTGTCTGTTCAAAATAGTATTGCAGTTCATCAACCAATATGTCCCGTTCCACACCAAAAGAAAGCTGATTATCCATGACGGAAAACAGCTTACAAATACATTCCCAATATACCAATTTACTTGGAGAAGCCAGTGGAACGAAAAAACCGTCTGATATAATATCGAACATGATAATCCTCTCTCAAAATATTACCTGAACAGCATGGTGGCACATGCAATTACAATTCCTGAACTAATCAAAGTACCCAAAAGATAATATTCTGCAAACTTTTCATCTTTCGCAATCCTGTCATATCGTGCAATTGATTTTGCCGTTAATACTAGGCCGATTGCCGAATATTGATTCATATAAATCAATATAAGCATAACAAGTCTCTCCACTGTACCTATTACACGCCCAACATTATTATCTTTTGCCTTAATTTCGCTTCCTTCTGATTTGGGTTTATAAGTACTTAATAAATTTTGAATCAAAATGTTGGCTGGTTTATGGACAATTAACAACCCCAATATCCAATTGTAAATTGATCTTTCAGAAATATTTGTCGTTTGAAAAAAATCAAAAACAACAGGCAACTCTTTCATTTGGATGTTACTTTTCGTCCATATATATGACAATGCAAACAAAGATATTAAATGTACGATTTGATCTATTACAAACACTGTTGCATTTTCTTTTTTCTTTCTTGTCAAAAACCAAAACTTGGCTATATCTATGAGCAAATGCAATAACGAAGCAGCTACATCCAGCAGCAGAATATTGATTGATATGACCGGAACACTCACCACAACCATTGTCAAAAAATAAAGTATGCCATGAAAAAATACCCACTTAATCTTTTCCTTCTTTTTCTCTGCAACCTTAGCTGTCTGTGTATAAAAATCTGCCAATATATGTCCCAGCAATAACAATATAAAATATTCTTTAAACACGTACCTCTCCAATCTCTTTTAAAACAGTATTTACAGTTTCTTTTGCATTTATATAAGCATAATAATTACCTTTAATTAAGCTTCTCTGAACCGATGACTGCGAAATACTTAATCTCTCAGCACATTCTAATTGGCTTCCCCCATATCTTTCAAATTCCCATACTATTTCCCTCTGTCTCTTAGTCCAGCTATTCTGTAAAACTGTGATTAAAGAGAAGATCGTATTTAACATGATTGCTATAGAATCTTCGTCATTTTCTATTTCAATTCTTATATATGCAGCCTGTGTCTTACTTTTTTGTTCACTTTGTTTAAGCGTCTCGATAGCCTCCCGGGCTTTGTAGTAGCCTGGTCCATCGGCACCAATTGCCATTTTGGCATTAATTTCAGTGGATATTTGACCTACACCTACACCAAATCTCATTTCTACCGGATACATCTCTCTTTGTATTTCTTCAATAATATCCAGCACTACTGCACCACTGCATAATAATCCTTGAAATTCATCTCCCAGCGTAATCATAAAATTTGCCGAAATTTCCGATTTATATTTTTCATTTATACTATTTAATACAGAATTCAATTTTATTTGAATGCTCTTTCGGTTTTCTAATTCCTTTGAATTTTTAATGTCACCAATAATAGCAATATATGGGTCAAAATTAAAAAAGAAAAACATTTTCTCCATCCTCCACATAACACCATTATAATTCAATTAACATATAGATTCAATATTTTTATGCATCTATATATGCATTTTTATTTTTTATGCATCTAATCATACATTTTTTTATCCACATATACTTTGGTTTCCCCAAGGAGTATCATCTCATCATTCTCTTCCATGCTGCCATAAACATGAACACAGTAAACACCTTCCCTTTCATAACCGGACAGGTCCAGTTCATATGTGAAGCTGCTTTCGTGATTTCCGGGTACGCTAAACCATTGCAGGTCATCCTGCTCCCCCTCCTCGCTCCAAAGCGCATAGTTAATCATATCCCACGCATCTGCATTATATAGTTCCGCCGTAATCGCAGTGTGGTCATCATTTACTTTGGCATAGACATGCTCTGCCTCTTCAAATTCTTCATAGATCAGATTATTGGAAAGCTTTAAGGCATAATATTTTGCAAGCTGGGTTTCAAATTCCTGCATCTGCTCTGCCGAAAGGATGTTGACCTCCCCGTCTGCAGTATCATAACAGATTCCCATGGATTCAAAATATGTATCATAACTGCTCTCACTCTCTAAAGTAAACAGGCTGTCTCCCAAAAAATAGTTTGGTACGGACATATCAAGAAAATCAAGTACCGTAGGCACCATATCCAGCGAATTTCGCCCATTTGCATCATACTGCTTTGGAATAATTCCTTTATAATAGACCATCAGAGGTATACGGTCTAGAGAAGGATCTTCCCGCCTGTACTCAGGAAAAGCAGTGACAAAATCCGCATCCTGATAAGTTGCATGGTCAGATGTCAGAATGATAATCGTATTTTCAGCCAGTTTGCTTTCACAAAACCGCTCCAGAAATGTTCCAATCTGCACATCAACATCGTAAAACCTGTTCAACAATGCATTTGATCCGCCTGCAAATTCCTCATAAACGCCATCCAAAGTCGCATGCGTCCCAAAAGAATACATTGCAAGAAAGAACGGCGTCTCATCTTCATTTTTCGCAAGCGCTGTTTCAAACAACATCTCATAAGCCGCCTTGTCACTAAGCGCCCCTGCCATGCCATCCGCCCTGCCCTTATCAGCAAGCAATTCATCAAAGCCAAAATTTGCAAGATATTCCGAAAATTCTTCATTTTCAGGTTCTGTATTGATGAAAGCGGTTCCATATCCATAGCTTTTGAAAATTTCCTGCACAGAAACCAAGGGATTAACATCATAATTTTCACGCTGATAGTCCGAATAAAGCTGACCGCTAAGCCCCATGTAGGTGGCAAATGTATGGTTGTAATAATTTGTGAAACTGATTGATTTATCCTGCAGAGCAGATACATTCGGCATTATGCTCCGTGGATCATCAATAATATTCTGGGACATTCCCTCCACGAAAATAAGTATCACATTGGGATTTTCCGGAATACCCTCCGGCTTTTGAATATAATCGGACACTGAATCCGAATAAAATTCATTTTTCTCATATGACCGCTGTATATTACTTTCCGCACCACCTGCCATATTACTCATGACATCATTCACTGCTTTGTCCGCCATCCTGCTTCGCTGCGTTTGTTGATAAAGCATGTAAACCGCACGATATGGTGAATATTCTATCATACCTGTCAAAATAATACTGACATACAGTATCGCTGTTACACTCCCCAACCCAAAAGCTATTTTTTTATTACTGGGAATAAGACAGACAGGCAAAAAAGAAAATAACAGAACCATTGCAACTGTAAGCCCGTAAACAAAAAACTTTCCGCTGATTGCATTGACTGAGTCCAGATTTGCCAACATCACGGCACTTACAAAAGTACTTCCCCAATATAACACTCCAAACTGAACATTCATAAGCAACAATGACAAGGCATTAAAAATATATCCCAGCCAGCTTTTAACATGACACAGCAGATTGGTAAAAAAAGCTATCAGAAGCACTTCGGCCAGTGCAACCACAATATAGCGCCAGGTCATCTTATGCATCACTACTGCTAAAATCGGAAACAGCATTGCAAAAAGATATTTCAGTATCAGACATATATAAGCGTACATTCTTTTCATTGGTATTCTTACTTTCCTGTTCTCTTTTGTTGTCAGCCATCAGGCAACCTTCCCGTGTAATTTTCTAAATAATTGTACTATAAAATATCAAAAATGTCATTCAAAAAGACCTTGCCGATATTCAGCTTTTGTATCTGAACATCAGCAAGGCTTCCCAAACCTTTACTATGAGAAAATCAAATTTATATTTGCTTTTCTAGCCTGGCTGCACAATTCTCTGACCTGCAACGTGTAGCTTTTACCATCTTTAATAAAATAAGTCCCACATTGCCTGAATTCAAAATTAACATGGTGGGCGGCGCACTGGCTGCGGACAGCGAGCACCCAGTTGTAATCCAGCGGACGGGCATTTCGGTCTGACTCCCCTCCGACCACCACCAACTCTATATCCTTAAGGTAGGCAGAAAGATCTATCTCCTCAATCATTGGCTGGCACGCAATATTCTTATGCTTTATCGGCAGACTGTCAAAGATTTTCAGACGGAAATCTGCCCGGTCCTGATTCTCAACGGTACAACTTACAATCACGTTATCATAACCCTCTCCCCAATCAGGCGGAATGCAATCCATAAACCGTTCAATCCTCTTGGTTAGAAAAAGAAACGTCAAATCAGAACGTTCCTTGATCATTTTCCAGCACTCCCCGCGCCACACATCTGCCTCCTCAATCAGAAAATCTGAAGAAAAACACAGAAACACCATCTGCCCCGGCTTTATTTTATAATTACCTTTTTTATCCTTCTCCACTGGCGCATAAAACTTCTCTGTTTTCATAATCTGACTGGTATCCATCCCTCTTTTTTGATCGCCCTTGTGAATATAACAGAATTTACACCCCTCACTGCATCTGTGGCATCCTCTCCACGGATCCCATCTTGTCATGACCTGCCTCCTCATTTCTTCATCATGTCACGGTTTTTATGACTCTCGCTTCTTTATTGGAATCAGTAAATCTAACTGCTCTGCTTTTTCTGCGCCTTCCAGGATCTTTGTATAAATATTCAGCTCTTCCTCCAGACAGCCTCCCATCCCCTCCGGCTCTCTCCACTGAACTTCATACTCCTGATTACGCATAGTCAAATTGACGAACGATTCCCATTCATTAAAATCACCAAAATTGATACAATGTGCCGCATATAGCCCTCCATCAAACTGTTTGATTTCAACCGGAGCTTTCACTTCCATATCGTCAGGAATGGTCACCCAGAATTCATAACCGTACTCCCTCTGCCCCTCCTTGGGGGATGGATTGTTAAATCCATATAACCTGAAATCCGGTTTCACCTTCGGCAGATTTGATTCCCTAATAAAAGAATAGATTACCTTCTTTGCTGCGTCCTCCGGGCTCTCTCCAATATACCTGTATGCCGCTATTTTTGCAGGCGGCAGATAGACGATTCTGACATCCATCTTTTCCTCCAAAACCTTGTTCGCATCCATCAACTGATCCATATACAGTTCCTCCTTTAAATTGGTTTTCGGAGGCTTCATGACATGGAGAATTTCCAGAAGCTCAGTGTCCTTCAAAATATCCAGCCTCACTCTTTCCCGGATGCTCTCATTCAGCTTGAATACTAAAGTTTCCAAGATATCACGGAGTGTTCCCAGCGCAGCTATTTCCTCGTCCAATTCCGAAAGATTTTTCTGTAATATCTCCAGTGCCTGTTTTTGACTGGCATCATCAAGAATCACTGCAATCTGCTGCACCGGTATCCTTAATTTTCTGAGCACCAGAATCTGCTGTATACGCTTAACAGCCTCTTCGTCATATACCCGGTAGGAATAATCGGGGATTCGCATACTTGAAATCAGTCCCTTTTTTTCATAGTAACGCAGCATTCTGGCAGATATATTAAATTGTTGTGATACCTGACTTATCGTTTCCATCGCTTTCCGCCTCCTTAACGCTCAGTTTAAAGCACGACACGGTGTCAGAGTCAAGGTGTATTCTATCATTTTCCACTGGGGGGAATATTGAAAAGGGGTTCTATATTGATTTTAAAATGGCATCTAAGTCTGTTGCTTTCATAATATTAGCAGTACATTCTCGTGCCACCCTTACCGGTTTACATGTCCATACAGCCTTGTCGCCAATCAAATAGAAACGGAACTTCGCTCTTGTGGCTGCAACATTTACAATATTCTTGTTGACCCAATTTGCAGCTCCTGCTGCATTTTTATCACATCCTAAAAGAAAAATAACTTCATCTGTTCCTTGCCCCTGAAATGTATGGACTGTTCCTACATTATTATCATTCAGCCATCTTTCAACTCTGGGTTCTTCCTTATAAAGAGTAGATTTTTTAATCATGTCAATCATCCCTGTCTTTACTGATGTAAATGGTGTGATGATAAACAAGTTAGGAATTTCATTTTTATCCTTCTTAAATTTTTCTTCCAATAACTTCAGAACCACCTCTCCCTGTGCCCTTACAAAATGATTCTTTGTACCTGATTCTTCACTTCCAGAAACATCTATCCAACAGCTTTTTTCTAGAATGAATGCTGCCTCTCTATCCTCTTTAGGTGCCCTTGTCTGCTGCCTCATCGTTCCATTATAGGATAACATATTGGAGATAGAGTACATCGGATCAATACAGCGTCTATGCACCACTAACGGACATCCTACCCATTCTTTCTCTTCATCCTCACCAAGAAAAGTTCCATATGGATTTATATAATCGGCAAAGCCCTGAACGGATATCTTTTTATCTTTATAACCAGGCAGAATTTTTGAGGTTAATAACTGCTTTATCATATCCGTTTCGGCAGTCACTACAGGCTCAATCTGCTTTGGATCCCCAACAATAACAGCCTTACGGCATCTAAACATTGTTCCTATAGCCGTCTGCGGCTGAGCTTGTCCAGCCTCATCAACAATTAATGTGCCAAGTACTCCGCTTTCTTCTATATCACCTAAAAAGGTCTGCGCTGACGCAAACGTTGTTGAAATTACCGGCGTCAGCAAGAAGAGTGATTGCAACATATATGGCATAGCCGCTTTTCGATCGGCAGCCTGCATCCTTTCACTACATTCATCAAACATATTCCAAGCAATCATCAAATTAATGATATTGTGCCTCATACATTTTGACGATGCAACAAATTCCTTATGAAGCTTGCACGCATAAAGAAAAAGTTTTTCCCGCTCCCTGTTATACTGTGCCGTAAACCAAGGATTTGTAATCTGTGCTTTTGTTGCCTGCACATCATCGTCGGATTTATATTTTTCCATAAACCCTGCATCAATAGGTGTTAGTTTTTTATTTCCCCGGGAATACTTATTCAAAAGAGTATGATATTCATGCAAACGCTGAATATCTTCCAATTTATTATCAATATCAGCCAAAGATTTTTTGATTGACTCAATATTCTTTTTATGCTCGACAATCAGCGCATCTCTGGTTGAGGTATTTTTATACTTGGCAAACAATCCCCTAGGGCTTGATTTCTCAAGCATCATTACCTCTGATTGTTCTGTCTTTAACTTAACAGCAAGCTGTTGATTTGCCCCTTCCAATTCATATATTGTCTTTGACAATTCCTCTGTAGATAAACACTGTAATTCTGTAGGAATCATCCCGCTTATGGTGCATAACTGCTCAAGTTCTTTTTTCAACTCCTCAACTAACTGATATTGTTTTAAGAACATCTCCCTTAGCTTTATATATCTTTGTTTATGCGAATTCCTCGTATCATTTGATTTATATTCTTCCACAAAAGGTCTTAATACCATGTCGCAATATTTTTTAATATTAGAACGTTTTCCAAATGGAGCAGACACCAATCCCCAGCTATCTTCAATTCCAAGAAGTTTATTCGCATATCGTGTAAAGAAAATATCTTTCACTTCTCGGTTTTTTCCATATAATGTAATGGTTTCCATATCTCCTGATTTCTCTATATCAAATAAATCATGCACTTCATCAAGTCCTTTTGTAACTGCCTCATCATCACTATCCGATGATTCCAGACTTTCCAGAATATCTTTTCCCCTTGGTAAATCAATTGTAATATTTTCGACTGCGGCATTATTGCAGGATGCGACCAGCATACTATAATTATTTATCTTGTCATTTTTTATGGAATAATAATTAGGTGCATACCGATAATATGCTTTCCCAAAAGCTTCTAATGGACCCTGACTGAAAGCATGTTTTTCAAAAAGAGTATCCGGTTCCGTTCCATTCTCAGCCAAAAGCATAGCCCTATCAACAATATTGCTTGCTACAATCTCTTTTAGCAAAGTAGTCTTACCTGTTCCCGGGGGACCATTTACTGAGAAGATTGGTGCATGCCCATTGTAATCAATCGCAATATTGACAGCAACTTGCTGCATTAATGCAGGCATAAACTTAGCCGGCCATTTTCCAAGCGGCGCCATGCTAACATTCAGTATTTCTTCAAGGAATTTTCTCATACAAGATGCCGGTTCGTCAGGCGAAATTATGGTGCGAACCACATCTCCCATCCCTTTCGTTTTCTCATATCCCGCCAATATATAAGAAATGACTTTCTCTTCATAGTCACTTTTATCGCCAAATTTTCCAGAAGAAATCAATTCTGTTAAAAGAATAATATCACCTAAAAAGTAACTCCTGCCCAAATCCGCATAGTCAATAGGCCATTCATCCTTATCCCGCTCCTCTTCCTGTACATACCTATTATATTCAAAGAATCCCATAGAATCTTTATCGTTTTCTGGGAACGGCTTCTTCACCCATTCCTCATAAACCTTCTCATAAATATCTATGAAGAACTGGCTTACATTCTGATCTTGCAGCTCCCCATCCATTTTTTCTAAAATTTCATCATATTCCTGTGTATTTAATAAAAAGTCATGTTTTCTCTCCGCACAACATTTTTCCCATACCGAAATTGCCCACAAAATCGGAGAAAGCTGAAAACTTCCTTGCAGATAGAAACCTTCTATATCAGTCCTAAAAGAACACCATGCAATAGCGCTCTTTTTGGGGTATGCTATTTCTGGATTTTCTGCTGGACTTTCTATGTACTTTTCTAAATATGCAACTACACTATTTCGACTTATTTTGCCAATACTAAAAAACACCTCATCTCCAACAGATGGAAAATTTGTGTATTTCTCAGCATCCTTTTCTATTTTATCGTCTATTTGAATATAAGGCGTTGTAAGCTTTGAGAATACTTCAATCTTACTGTTTTTGACTTTCTCGCCTTTATTTATTTTCTCGATTACTTTTCTATTGTCCGAACTCTCTTCCTTAATATTTATTTGACCTAGAAACTCTATTGTTTTCCAATAATCTAATATTTCCAAAACTTGATTCTTCCTGGTTCTTTCCATTATATTTTCCTCTTATATCAGATTTCCCTGCCCTAGATATAGTTACCACAGCCAGATTAAATTGCATTTACAACTTGTAGATACACCCTCAATATACCAGTTTGTTTGGCTAATCTAACAGCACAATCAAAAACCCGCCCTTCAGAATAAAATTCTGCATTACGAGCTGTGCTGATATATGATTCTCTTTTGCAATATTTTTAATTATTGCCTTTAGTTGCATTGCATTCTTCACAACAACACCTCCAGATACGACCTGAGTCTTATTTCAACCTTTAACATTTCTGCATATTCTGATAAAATAGGAATATTTCTATCAGACCTAATTGTGTAACGTTTAAATGCCTCCACCACAATCTGAATATCCACACGACTATGAGGTCTTAAAATATCACAAAGTGTGCGCTCTGCACTATAAGTTCTTACTGTATTTCCTCCCGGCGTAGTCACTTCTGCTATTCCTAAACTATATAACTCTTTTTTGCACTGAGCACATTGAATATTTTCTTTCTTTGGCTTTGTCAAATTGTAATCTACTGGAAAAGTCATATGATATCTGTTCGGCGTTCTATCCGTTAAATCCCATAAAAACAATGCTGTTTCATGAGAATAAATTCCCCTTTTAAATCGATTCTGTAAATTGAAAATCTCATCACCCAAGATTTCCGGTAAAATATAAACACCTCTGGCAGATTTCTCAATTACACCCTTATCAACAAGATATTTGATATTTCCACGAGAAAAACCTGCTGCAGCCACCATTGCAGTAGTAACAGTACCATTATTCTCTTTTGCCATCTTGATAATCTCTTCAGTTGCTCCCAAAATAACCATCTACTTTCTATTGACTTTTGTACTTGCAATCATATAATTATACGGCGCGAAAGTCAATATATATGCGTTTTTCAAAATTGAATTGGGTAGATAATGTCTACCTAATTCACATCATGTGCTTTCATCTGTTCCTCACTACTTCTTATCCGCACGCTGACTGCCTTTGAATTCCTTTTCCACATGACAATGCTCATACTTACCGACCAGTTTATTGCCTTCAAAATCTAATTCGATAATGTATGGCATCCAGTCTATAATTCTTAAAAAATCTTCACAGCCAAAACTGTTATCATAAAAATTCAATATTGTACTAAGAGCAGTACCATGAGTCCCTATTACAATTTCCTTATCCGGATCTTTTTCACGTTCTCTAAAGCGTTCGTCTCTTATTATTTCTTTTCCAAAAAAGGCAGCCGTTTCTGCTATAGTATCTATGCTTCGTTTGTATGGGCTACAATAAAACACATCTATTTTCTTCTCTTTCAAAAATTCTAATACAATCGCTGAATCTTTCTTACCTTCTTCCGTTAAAGGTCTTGTTCTATCTTCCTTCCACGCATGTTCCGGTTGCGCATGACGCACAAAATATACTCTTGTCATAATCCTCCTATCTCTTTTCAATCATCAAATGGTGAAAAAATGCAATATCTTTATATTCATCTATATCAGACACACGCATCTCTATCTCCGCCATTTTGTCCTGCCAATCGGTATCCTTTTGAATCTCCTGATTCTGTTGCATGTCCCAAAATGTCCTCATTCCAAGCGTCTTCGTAATCATAAGTTCAGGACACCATTTTTCAATATCTGAATCCTCATAATAACGAATTGCTCCATACTTGGAAGTCATTCCATCATTTCCATCCAACAGACTATGTGCATGCTCAAAATCATTTAAAAGTACAACCATCTGCATAACCCTTCCTGCACGGTTATGTTTCACAATCGAAATCTTTCCATCCTGTTTAAGAATTCTTGCAAACTCCTTAACAATATCTACTCTATCCTCCGCATATTCTAAAACGTTGTGACAAATTATCATATCAAATGTCTCATCAGCAAATTTACGCACTTCATCCGTACTTCCGGTAATTTGCGTATACTGATTATCTGACCATCTTTCCCTTACACTTTCTTCGTCCGGTTCAATAGCTGTTACATCGTTATGATCTGCCAGATAATTTGCAGTCACTCCTATACCACTGCCAAAATCAAGTATATTCTTATCATGAACGTCTCCTAATTGCTTCCATGCAATTCTTTTCATCAAACATTCCCATGGTTGTAAATCCGTCACTCTTCTGCTCACTATACCAACTCCATTTCATCTATATTTTCACATATCCTTTGGCTCTTTCCGATGGACGTATTGAATATCCAATGAAATAGACATCATTTTTGCTTGTTCATGTCAAATGGATTTCAGATTTAAAACCTTCTGAAAAAACAGTAAAAATCCGTCTTCTACCGCAAACTGCTCCAATTCATCAGCCGCCAGATCGTAATAGTACTTATTGGTTTTCACATCAATCGACATACTATCCAACGGAAATCCCTTTTTTCTTATTGCACTATGAGGCTTGTCTGTTAATATAAATTTCTCACTAGCCATAGAAAGATCCATAGATTCATAAATATGATTTTCATCCATTACAAAGCAAATTGCATTTCTGTACCTTGCAATAAGGTTCCCATACTGTCTTACCAGACCTGCGTAGTATTCCACCATCTCTTCATCTGATAAACATTTACCATTTATATTGCGTACATGAACACCCGGCTGAACTTCATCTGGAACGTTATCAAAGTACAATCCCGAATCGCAGGAAAATACAGGCATCTGAAAGGCTTTGTAATATACTATTGCTTTCAATTTTGCATTTTCAAGTGGTGTATTACCATTCTCTGTAACTTCTGGAATACTCTTCCCTTCCGCTTTTAAATCATTTAAGCCAATCAATTCTATTCCTATCTTCTCAAGCCTGCTTTTCATTACAGATAATTTTGCCTGATTACCTGTTCCAAATAATAATTCCATTTTATTTTTACCTGCTTTCCTTTCAATTTCTTTACATCACAATCTCGCTATCAAAATACTGTTCCTGAAAATAAATCTGTTTCTTGATTTCTTCTTTTGTAAAAGTCATTCCCTCCGGTTCCATAATTTCTTCGTAAAACAAATAATTCTATTCGCTTCTACAAATCCCATCTTTAAATGAAATTTCAGGCTTTCTTCATTATTCAGTTCACAGTCACTGGCAAATTCAGTACAGCCCTGCTCCTTTGCCCATTCCTGACAAGCCTCCAGCATTTCTTTTGCTAATCCTTTTTTTCTATATTCCTTTTCTACAAAAATTCCTTCCAGATATCCCACCGGACTAGAATCTGTACCTTCTACATAGTCAAGTCTTAATCCACATTGCGCAAATCCAACCGCACATTCATCTGCCATGGCAAGAAAAACAATACTACTTTCTTTACTCATGTAATCACAAAATTCCTCTGCCAATTCTTCAATTTTATGTGATTCCCACATCTGAATCGCCAATCTTGCAATTTTTTGTGCATCCTCCAAAGTAGCTTCTCTAATCTTCATTTTCACTGTCTCTCCTAAGTTCTTGCTAAAACATTTATACACCAAAATTAATCCAATATCTTTGAATTACTTCCCCATCAACCTGTACATCCTTTTCATACACACCGCCATTTGCGATTATCGTTCTTGCACTTGCTACATTTTGCGGGCTGCAAGTTACCATAACCTTGGTCATTCCTCTTTCGCGACATTTTTCCAAATTAAGTCTGAGCATTTCTTTCCCATATCCTTTGCCTCTTTCCGATGGACGTATTGAATATCCAATATGTCCTCCCCACAGACCTAATATCGGATGATCGATATGATGTCTCAAATCAATAATCCCAATAATTCTGTTGTCACTTAACCTGACAGCCAAATATGTATTTGATGTTACAAATCCTTCCGGGCATGTTTCAATATTTTCCATATTCTTCAAAATATCCAACCATTCCGCAATTGTTTCACAGCTTCCCAAACTACCACAACCAGCAAAGCTATCATCATCATTTGCTAATAGTATTTCCTGTTTAACCCTCATAATATCTTCTGCATATCTGACAGACGGACTTATTAAGTTTATTGTCTCCATCCCAATATACCTCCTTAAGCACAGTATATTCTTTAAAAATGTCAGTTCGACCGCTTGTATCATCAGCCGTTTTCTTTGTCACATCATCCTTATTGTTTGTATTCTTAAGCTTCTAAAGTTTTCTTGCCTTAATGCAAAATGAAATAGGCATCATTTTTGCTTTCTTGGTTTTAGGATCAACCTCTCCTATTGCATTTAATGATTCCTCATCTGTTTCTTCTACAAACTGCTCTATTGCAAAACCAGCTTTAGCCAAAGCATTAATATATGTCGATATCTTTCTATTACATAAGACTATTTCACTATCATGTACTGGCATTTTAAAATAGGACTCATCATAATAACTTTTTGTCATTACCAGCTTATCATCCTCAAAAACTTCTCTACGGTCATCACATGACCACGCAACACAATAATTCAATGTATGATGCCAGCTAAATATAAAAATACCATTCTTTTTCAAGTAAGAGGCAATCTTATCAAATGTTCCTTGCAGGTCTGTAGTCCAGCCAATGCCATATATGGAATATACATAATCAAAATAATCTTTTGGCACATCAAGTTCATCTTCCATCTTTGAACATATAAGCTTTGCCGAATATCCACTATCCTTCAAAAGTTTAGCTGCATTATCAAGCTGTTTTTGTGACAAATCAACACCATATAACTCTGCTGCACCTTTTTCAGCATTATATTTTAAAGAATGTCCGCTGCCACAGCATATCTCCAACATTTTCTTACCTGCGACATTACCGAATAAATGCAAATCATCTTCTGTTGGAAATCGTACCCCGTATACCGGCAGTGCCGTTGTCCCAAACCACAAATCAGCATGGTCATTCCAATATGTTTTGTTACTTTCAATTATCTCATCACTCTTCATATTCTCTTCCTAACTTAATCCTATTCCCTTCAAAACTCCATTTGTTGTAATGATTTGATACACATTCATTTCCATGCAAAATGTTAATTAGTAATTGCTTGAATTAAAATTTTATAAAATTCATCTTTTGCATATTTTTCCATAAATGGACTATGTCCACATTTGTCTAAAATATAAGTTTCACACGTAACACCATTTTCTTGTAATGGTATCGTTACACCTTTTACCGGATGAGGATCAAATTGCCCTTGTATTAAATATATTTTGCTCTTAATATTCTTAAAGGCTGTCAGTAATTCTCCGCTAGTTCTCAGCTTAGCAGCTTCACTCCAAACTTTGTTATGCATTTCGCTGTCTGTTTTATCTGCCTTATGTTTTTCTCTGTTTTCAAGACAATAATTATCTGATCTTTCAAGTATGTCCGGAATTTTCTCCATATCCTCATCTGTTGCCTGATTGTCAATCAATCTTTGAAATATTGCTCCATCTTCTTCAGATAGATGTTGAAATCTACGAGCACCTATTTCCGAAACATATTTATCTTCCAGCGGACCACTGCCAATTAAAATTAAATGCTCAATCAGTTCTGGATATTTTTCTGTAAAAAGTGCTGCTAACCATGCCCCCCAAGAATGCCCAACCAAAGATACTTTATCACTGCAATTATCCTTGATTTGATTATACAATTCTTCTATAAGTTCG
>CAYOED010000013.1:0-55962 GCA_964402925.1 uncultured Lachnospiraceae bacterium
AGCGGGAGCGCGGCGACGTTGGATTATTTATCCTCTCAGAGCGTCACGCTGGTCATAGTGTAAAAAATAACGAAAACAAAAAGATACTAAGGATGTCAAGTGAAAGTGCTTGACATCCTTATTTCTTTGTAGTATTCTACTTTAGGTGATTGCATATGGAGAAGATTGTTGAGCAGGGACTGTTATATGATTTTTATGGGGAACTGCTTACAGAACATCAGAAAAAGATATATGAAGATGTGGTTTATAATGATTTTTCGCTGGCTGAAATAGCCAAGGAAAATGGAATTTCCCGTCAGGGGGTGCATGATCTGGTAAGACGCTGTAACCGCACTTTGCAGGACTATGAAGATAAGTTGCATCTTGTACAGCGTTTTATGAAAATAAAGGACAATATAAGTCAGCTTCAGGAATTAAGCGCTGACACTAAAATCACAAGGGAAGAGCTGATACAGAAGGTCGGCTTTTTATCCCGCCAAATATTAGAGGAGCTTTGATTCATGGCATTTGAAAGTTTAACCGACAAACTTCAAAATGTATTTAAAAATCTCCGCAGTAAGGGAAAGCTTACTGAGGAAGATGTAAAGACTGCACTTAAAGAAGTAAAGCTGGCTCTTTTAGAAGCAGATGTCAACTTTAAAGTGGTGAAGCAGTTCATAAAGGCAGTGGAAGCAAGAGCCATTGGGTCTGATGTGATGAATGGCTTAAATCCGGGGCAGATGGTCATTAAGATCGTGAATGAGGAAATGGTTGCCCTGATGGGATCGGAAACCACGGAGATTCAGATGCAGTCCGGTAAATCCATTACCACGATTATGATGTGCGGTCTGCAGGGTGCAGGTAAGACGACCACAACGGCAAAGATTGCGGGCAAGCTGAAATTAAAAGGGAAAAAGCCCCTTCTTGTAGCCTGTGATGTTTACAGACCGGCGGCAATCAAGCAGCTGCAGATCAACGGAGAGAAACAACAGGTAGATGTCTTTTCCATGGGAGAAAATCAGAATCCCGTGGATATCGCAAAGGCTGCAATTGAACATGCCAAAAAAAATGGTCACAATGTGGTGATACTGGATACCGCTGGACGTCTTCATATAGACGAGGACATGATGACGGAGTTAAAGACGATTAAAGAGCAGGTGGAGGTACATCAGACGCTTTTGGTGGTGGATGCCATGACCGGACAGGATGCCGTCACGGTGGCAAAAGAGTTTGATGACCAGATAGAAATAAGCGGAGTGGTTCTTTCTAAGATGGACGGTGACACCAGAGGCGGTGCGGCGCTTTCCGTCAAAGCGGTTACCGGCAAGCCGATTCTATACGTCGGCATGGGGGAAAAGCTTTCTGACTTAGAGCAGTTTTATCCTGACAGAATGGCAAGCCGTATCTTAGGGATGGGAGACGTGTTGTCTTTAATCGAAAAGGCACAGGAAAGCATCTCCATAGATGAAGAGAAAGAAAAAGAAATGGCTGCCCGAATGAAAAAGGGCAAGTTTGATTTTGAAGACTATTTAGAGAGCATGAAACAGATGCGCAACATGGGCGGACTTGCAAGTATCCTTAGTATGATGCCCGGCATGGGAAGACAGCTTGGCGATATAGAGTCCATGATAGATGAAAAACAACTGGCAAGAACAGAAGCAATCATCCTCAGCATGACGCCGGAGGAAAGAAAGAATCCAAAGCTTCTTAACTTAAGCCGGAAGAGCAGGATTGCAAGAGGTGCAGGGGTGGATATGGCAATTGTGAACCGCTTTGTGAAGCAGTTTGAGCAGTCACAGAAAATGATGAAGCAAATGCCTGGTCTTATGGGCGGAAAACGCAGGGGCGGCTTTGGCAAGATGCGGTTCCCCTTCTGAAAAGTTGAAAATGGAAACATCTCATTTTAGCAGGTTGTTTCTTTTCAAAATAAATCATAATTTTTTAAAATGTGAGGTGAAAAAACATGGCAGTAAAAATCAGATTAAGAAGAATGGGTCAGAAGAAAGCTCCTTTCTATAGAATCGTTGTTGCAGATTCCAGATCCCCTAGGGATGGAAGATGTATCGAGGAAATCGGAACTTACGATCCTAACACAGATCCCAGCACTTTTCATGTAAATGAAGAACTGGCTAAAAAGTGGCTTGCAAATGGTGCACAGCCTACAGAAGTTGTCAGCAAGATTTTCAAGCAGGCAGGCATTGAAAAATAAGATGGAACCGGCAACTCTCTTGGAGGTGGACTATGAAGGAATTAGTTGAAATAATTGCAAAAGCACTTGTTGATCATCCGGATGAGGTTGTTGTAACCCAGAAGGAAGAGGGTAAGCATATTACCATTGAACTTCATGTCGCTGCATCTGATATGGGAAAAGTAATCGGAAAACAGGGAAGAATTGCAAAAGCAATCCGCTCTGTGGTAAAAGCAGCATCATCCAAAGAAAATCAAAGAGTAGACGTGGAAATCGTCTAAAATAACCGCACGCTTTGCGTGCGGTTATATATTTGAGGTGAAAGAATGGAAAATTTATTTCAGGTAGGGATTATTTCTTCGACCCATGGAATTAAAGGAGAAGTGAAGGTATTTCCCACAACCAATGATGAAAAACGATTTAAGAAATTGAAAGAGGTACTGCTTGATACTGGTAAGGAGAAGCTTTGCCTTGAGATAGAGTCCGTAAAGTTTTTTAAGCAATTTGTGATATTAAAATTCAAAGATTATGACAGTATCAATGATATTGAAAAATATAAAGGGAAAAGTCTTTTTGTTACCCGGGAAAACGCAGTGAAATTGAAGAAGGACGAATATTTTATTGCTGATTTGATCGGTATGAAGGTTGAAAATGAGGATGGCACTTTTTCTGGAACATTAAAGGATGTTATTGAGACAGGTGCCAATGATGTGTATACGGTTTTGTGCGGGGATGGAAGGGAAGTTCTGATTCCGGCGATTAAAGACTGTATTTTATCTGTGGATTTAGAAAACAATGAAATGAAAGTACATTTGCTTGACGGGCTTCTCGATTAAACAACGGATGTTTTGAGAAAGGGAGAAGGACAGATGAATTTTCATGTACTCACACTGTTTCCGGAGATGATCATACAGGGACTTGATACCAGTATTATAGGCCGGGCGATGGCCAATGGAATTATCACCCTTGAAGCGGTTAATATCAGAGATTATACAACAAACAAACATAAGAAGGTAGATGATTATCCATATGGCGGCGGTGCAGGAATGCTGATGCAGGCGCAGCCGGTTTATGATACCTATAAAGCAGTGTCTGATAAAATCGCCATGCAAGGCGGAAACGAGAAAAAAGCCAGAGTCATTTATGTGACGCCCCAAGGGAAGACCTTTCAGCAGTCTATGGCAAGGGAATTTGCAGAGGAAGAAGATCTTATTTTTCTATGTGGTCACTATGAAGGAGTAGATGAGCGGGTTTTGGAGGAAATCGTTACAGATTACGTTTCCATTGGAGATTATGTATTAACAGGCGGCGAACTGCCGGCAATGGTCATGATTGATGCCATAGCAAGAATGGTTCCAGGAGTACTTAGTAATGAGGAATCGGGCGAAACAGAGAGCTTTAGTAATTACCTGCTAGAGTATCCTCAATATTCAAGACCTGAAATATGGCGGGAGAAAAAAGTGCCTGATATTTTATTATCCGGTGATCATAAAAAAGTGGATGAATGGAGATTGGAGAAGTCCATAGAAAGAACGAAAGAGCATAGACCTGATCTTTATGAGAAATGGGCGTCTGAGAACGAAGAATATTTTATTCGTAAGGCAAAACGAGAAGAGCGAAAGAGAAGAAATGAGTGGAAACAACGTAATAAAGAGACGCTGGAAGAAAAGAGCGGATTAAGAGGATAAGTTGATGAAAAAACTCATATTTTTTTTATTTATGACAGTACTTATGAAAAGTCAGGATACTCTGAATGCTCAAAAAGAAGCAATTCTTGCAGAGAAAATGGAAGCAATAGAAACCTGCTTTTCTTCAGGAACTTTTTCGGATGATCCGATATTGCTTGAAGATGTGACAATGTATCTGGACGAAAAAGAAATACATTATGAAGGGTATTATGGAAGAAAGGATCTGAGGTTGGATGTGACACTGGAAGATGGCACACAGTTAGTATTTTTAGGAATTAAGGATCCTGATGATAATTCTATATGTTATGAATTGATTATGATAGATGATTTTTTTAATGCCAAAGCCTTTCAGGAGGACTATCTGAATTCTTATGGAGAAATTCAGGCTGAGTATTATGAACCGAATTTGTCTGAGAAAGTTTTAACAGAGGAAGAAATTGACGGACTGAGTATGACAGAATGTGTAATTGCCAGAAACCAGCTTTTTGCAAAGTATGGAAGAAAATTTGAGGATGCTTTTTTGAATCAGGTGTTTTCCCTGAAAAGCTGGTATGAGCCGCGATATACACCGGCTGAATTTGACAAGGTATGGCAGGATTCCTTTACTGATATTGAAAAAGAGAATCTGCTGGCAATCATGGACTATGAAAAATTCAATAAATCTAAAAGCAGCGGCACAGCGAAGGCAGTCAGAAGATTACTCTCCGGTTCATGGATCGATCTTGATGGTGATGGGATCAAAGAGCAGATCATTTACCAGACAAGAGGAATCAGCGAAGAGTATTATGCCGGAGAGGTGGCGCTTATTGTAGGCGATGCACAGATAGAGCACGACGGTTATAATACATATATGGATTGTTATATAGCATCTATGGATGGACTTCATTATTATATTGTGGTGGGTGAAAATGGAATGAGTTTTGATTATGTATCCACTTTTTATCAATATGAAAATGGAAGCTTAAGTAATGTGGGAACAATGTATACCCATCCTTACATTTTGGAAATGTATCCGGATAAAGTAGTATCGCCTGAAAAGTGCGATTACTTTCAGAGTCAGAACGTGAAATTCAGATATGAGCTTTCAAACGGATTATTTGTAAAACGGAAAGATGATTATTATGATTATATGCAGAATATTGTCACGGCCAATCAGAAAATTCCACTGTACAGGGAAAAAGACAGTACAGAAACATTCATAGTGCTTTATAAAGGTGATGAAGTACAGGTTATGGGCGGTGATATGAAAAACTGGGTTTTGCTGAAAAAAGTATCTACAGAGGAAGAGGGATGGCTGCAGGTTGACGAACATAGCAGATGTATACTTCCAGACGGTACTGTTGTTTCTTCCAGCGAGTTGTTTGACGGGCTGATTTTTTATGGTTGATTTCAGTAATAGTTTTTAAAAATAGCACTTGTCTTTTACTTACTGATATGGTAGACTATTAATGTTGCGAAATTGTGATGGTCCTCTGTTACGTGTGTATTAAGAACATCTGATGAGTTACTAAACAAATGGAGGTTTGAGATGAACGAAATTATTAAAAGTATTGAAGCTGAACAGTTTAAGGAAGTTGCAGAATTTAATGTAGGCGATACCATTAAGGTATACGGCAAGATCAAGGAAGGAAATCGTGAAAGAATCCAGGTTTTTGAAGGCGTTGTATTAAAAAGACAGGGAACCGGAGCAAGAGAGACTTTTACGGTAAGAAAAACATCTAACGGTGTTGGCGTTGAAAAGACATGGCCTGTATATTCACCTAATGTAGAAAAGATCGAAGTTGTACGCAGAGGTAAAGTAAGAAGGGCAAAACTGAATTACTTAAGAGACCGCGTAGGTAAGAAAGCAAAAGTAAAAGAAGCTGTTAAATAATCAACCAAAGGACAATTGGTTACGCAATTGTCCTTTTCTTATGCAACGAAATATGATAAAATAAATCCAGTGCGGCTTATATGAGAAGAGATTTTTGCAGATAAAATAGGGAACAATCACATGGCAAGACACAAAGGATTAAGTTTTTATGAAAAGAAAAAGCGGATCAGCAAAGAAATGATAAGAGAAATATTCGTAACTTTCTTTTATTGCTTTGCGGCAATTTTGGTAGCTTTTGTTATCGTATTTTCAGTGGGAATGAAAATTAGTATGATTGGAGTATCCATGGAACCTGCTTTGTATAATGGGCAGGAAGTCCTGATCAACAGATTTGTCTTTAAAATCGTATCACCCCACAGGGGAGACGTAGTCGCATTCTTGCCAAACGGTAACCCAAACGCCCATTATTATGTAAAACGGGTCATAGGACTGCCGGGGGAGAGGATACAGATCATAGGCGGTTATGTGTACATAAACGGCAATCTTCTCGTGGAAGATGAAGCATACGATAAAATAGCGGATGCAGGCATAGCGGATGCGGAAATTTTGCTGGGAAATGATGAGTATTTCGTATTGGGAGACAATCGGAATTTCAGTGAAGACAGCCGTTCCGGTAATATAGGACCGGTAAGCAAAGAAACTATCACCGGAAAGGTATGGTTTAAGACAAGCTGCGATGAAGACGATATGGGATTCGTAAAATAGAGTAAGGAGTACATGCATGAATTATCAATGGTATCCAGGGCATATGACAAAAGCCAGGCGAATGATGCAGGAAGATATCAAACTGATAGATTTAGTGATAGAGTTGATAGACGCAAGGGTTCCCATGAGCAGCAGGAATCCTGATATAGATGAACTTGGCAGGAATAAATCAAGGCTCATTTTATTGAATAAATCAGATTTAGCTGATGCAAGGTATAATAGTCTTTGGACGGAATATTTTAAAGAGAAGGGCTTTTTGGTACAGGAAATTAATTCCAGGACGGGGGCAGGGATCAAGAATATTCAGCCTCTGGTGCAGGAAGCCTGTAAGGAGAAGATCGAGCGGGACAGGAAACGGGGAATCATTGGGAGACCGGTTCGCGCTATGGTGGTGGGCATTCCTAATGTTGGAAAATCTACCTTCATTAATTCTTTTGCAGGAAAGGCATGTGCCAAGACAGGAAATAAACCGGGTGTTACCAAGGGAAAACAATGGATACGCCTTAATAAGAGTCTGGAACTTTTAGATACCCCCGGAATTTTGTGGCCGCGGTTTGAAAATCAGAAGGTTGGAGAGCGGCTTGCCATGATTGGGTCTATTAATGATGAAATCCTGCATGTTGATGAACTTGCCATGGAGGTCATCCGTTATCTGCAGCAGCGATATCCTGCACTTTTGCATGAGCGCTATCAAATAAATACAAATGAGGATGCATATAAGACCCTTGAAGAAATCAGTATCAACAGGCGCTGCTTCCAAAAAGGAGAGGTACCTGATATCGCAAGAGTCTCTGCAATGATTTTAGATGATTTCAGAAGCGGTAAAATCGGCAGAATTACATTAGAGCATCCGGAGGAGTGGAAGTGAAGAAAAAAGTTAAAGAGATATTAGGCACAAGTTTATATCTGTTAGGGGTGTTGGTTTTTACTTTTCTTATCGTTACCTATGTGGGGCAGCGCACAAAGGTCTCCGGTGGTTCCATGGAGCCTATGCTGAGCGATGGAGATAATTTAATTATGGACAAGATTTCTTACCGATTCCAAGATCCGCAGCGGTTTGATATTGTTGTGTTCCCATTCCAATATGCGAACAGACCATATTATATCAAGCGTATTATTGGTCTTCCAGGGGAAACTATTTATATTGATGACGATGGAAATATTTATATAAATAATGAAATTTTGAATGAGCCATATGGAAAAGAAGTGATTGCGGATCCGGGAAGGGCATATGAGCCTATTACCTTGGGAGAAGATGAATATTTTGTCATGGGCGACAACAGGAATAATAGCTCCGACAGCAGGGACCCGGTGGTCGGTAATGTTCAACGGGATGATTTGATTGGGAAGGCGTGGATGCGGATATGGCCCTTAGATAAAATGGGAATGATCAAACATCAATAGCAAGTAGATAATAGGCATGGAAAAGGCAGTAGATATGGAACAAAAGATAAATGAGATCAAGAAGATTTTGCAGGCAGCCAGCATCAATGAGCTGCCTGCCTTTATAGGCAAGTACAGCAGAGATGAGCGTGCAGGAGTGCAGGCTCTTTTGGCAAAAGCAGAAAAAAGAATGCAGGATTATCAGAGGGAACTGGACCGGACGGAAAAAATGAAGGAATATGAGAACCAGTACAGTTCCTTTTCCTATATCTGCGGTATAGATGAGGTGGGACGGGGACCTCTGGCAGGACCGGTAGTTGCGGGAGCAGTGATTCTGCCCAAGAATTGTAATATTTTGTATCTTAATGATTCCAAGCAACTGACCGAAAAAAAGAGAGAAGAGTTGTATGAAGAAATCATGGAGAAAGCGGTATCTACAGGGCTGGGATTTGTATCTCCGGAGAGGATTGACGAAATCAATATCCTTCAGGCGACTTATGAGGCAATGCGGGAAGCTGTAGGAAAACTACAGCCGGTGCCGGATATCCTTTTAAATGATGCGGTGACGATTCCCGGTATTTCGGTAAAACAGGTGCCGATTATCAAAGGAGATGCAAAAAGTGTTTCCATTGCCGCTGCCAGCATTATCGCAAAGGTGACCAGAGACAGGCTGATGGTGCAGTATGATTCTGTTTTTCCGGAGTATGGATTTGCTGCCAATAAGGGGTACGGTGCCAAGGCACATATCGATGCACTGAAAAAGTTTGGACCGACCCCCATACATCGCAGAAGCTTTATCAAAAATTTCCTGTAGAGCAAAAGCAGATGGAAAGGAGAGCCGATGAGACTTTCATCTTATATAAATCAGATTAATCAGAACTTTGTTGAGAATATGAACACAGAAAGCCCATCCTCAATGGAGCAGGGGCTGAAAAACGGTATGGATGCCATATTAGGCAAGCTTCCCGGACAGTCGATTACCGGTGAGGTGCTTCTGCGTGACGGAAACGACATTCTGATTTCAATTGGTGAAAATCAATTATTACAGGCAAAACTGGAAGGGAGCATGTCGGCCCAGCCAGGTCAGATGCTGACCTTTCAAATTAAAAATAACAGTAATAACAAGGTTATTTTGAGTCCCTTGTTTGAAAATTTAAGTCAGGATCCGAATGTATCTAAGGCATTGCAGGCGGCAGGTATTCCGGAGACGAATATTACAGCCGGAATGGTCAAAGCCATGATGCAGGAGGGACTTCCTATCGACAGGCAGTCCCTATACCAGATGAACCGCATCATCAATGCAAATCCCCAGGTGGATATGCAGACATTGGTTCAGATGCAGAGAATGAACCTGCCCATTACCAAAGAAAATATTTTTCAATTCGAGGCCTATAAAAACTATCAGCATCAGTTAGGGGAAAGTCTTTCTGACATTGCGGATGCATTTACCCAAAGTTTTCAGGAAATGACAGGCAGCGGAGAAATTTCACAGGGACTTCAGTTTTATAAAGAAGTGCTTGGTGCTTTGATTGAGAATGATATCATAGAAGGAACGGAAACTGATGTGGAAGCTGGTGCGGAAGGCAATGAACAGATGGTAGTAAAGCCGGAAGGGCAGGGGGAGAATGCAGTAACAGCTACAGACAAGAATATTCTGCCGGAAGTCCGCGTGGAAGAGCCTTTGCTTCCCGAAAAAGAATTGAATGAACTGGTAAGGGCATTAAAGCAGGCGCAGGTGCCGGATAAGATTGTGGGAGCCGTGGCGCAAAACCGCATGAGCGGTCAGGCGCTGCTGCATGAGATTGAAAAAATGCTTTCAGATGATGCCTTACCGGATAAAGAGAAATTCTTTGATCTTTTGGAAAGCAAGGAATTTAAAAATGTGCTGAAAAATGAGATGAACAGGCAATGGCTGATGCTTCCGGAGGAGGTAGGAAAAGAGCATAGTGTAGATAAGCTGTATGAGCGGCTAAACAGTCAGATGAACCGCTTAAGCCAGGCGCTGGAACAGAGCACAAAGGCAGATACCCCCCTTGCAAGGGCGGTTTCCAATGTCACAAGCAATATTGATTTTATGAATCAGTTAAACCAGACCTTTACTTACGTCCAGATTCCATTGAAAATGCAGGGAAAGGATGCCAGCGGAGAACTGTTTGTTTATACCAACAAGAAAAGCCTGGCTAAGAAGGATGGGAGTGTAAGCGCGCTGCTTCATCTTGATATGGAATATCTTGGAAGTCTGGATGTATATGTTGCACTAAATGACCGGAAGGTTTCTACCAAATTCTATTTACAGGATGATTCCGCCCTTGACCTAATTGCCCAGAATATCGATATTTTAAATAAAAGACTTGAGGATCGGGGATATTCGGTAAACGCTGAATTTATCAACCGGGAAGAAAATACGAATGTGATGGAAGAAATGCTGAAGCAGAATAAAAATATTTCTGCACTGGCAGGATATTCCTTTGACGCAAGAGCCTGAGAGACGGCTTATATAGAGCATCAAAAGGCAGGTATGATTTATGGGAGAAGAAAAGAAAAAAGTAAAACAGGCTGTTGCTCTTTCTTATGATCCTGAGGATAATGCGCCCCGGGTCATTGCAAGCGGGAAAGGAGCGCTGGCAGAGCGCATCATAGAAAAAGCCCAGGAAGCGGCAGTACCGGTACACCGTGATGATAAATTGGCGGATACGCTTTCACGTCTGGAAATCGGGGAGATGATTCCGCCGGAACTTTATGAAGTGGTTGCCGAAATTCTGGTGTTCGTGGATGCCATGGATAAAATCAAGGCAAAGATGGATAAAGTGAAATAATTTACAAGGAGCAGGGAGTGAATAAAAAGGAAATAGGACACAAATATGAAGATAAGGCGGCAGCTTATCTTGAAAAAAATGGATTTATTATTCTGGAGCGGAATTTCAGATGCAGACAGGGAGAAATTGATCTCATAGGGCTGCATGAAAACTGCTTGGTATTTGTGGAAGTCAAATATAGAAAAAATGTGTCTGCCGGGGCGCCGGAGGAAGCAGTGGGGCAGGCAAAGCAGTCAAAAATCTGCATGGTTTCAGATTACTACAGGATGACCCACCCTCAAAGTGAGGGCAGGCAGATCCGGTATGATGTGATTGCTATTTGCGGGGATAGGATTACTTGGTATCGGAATGCGTTTTCCTATCACCGGAAAGGGAGATGCGGTGCTTCATGGTAAAAGCGGAGCAATGCAGGAATGTGCAGGATGGGAGGTTCTTTATAAACATGGAGTTTTCGAGGAAAAACAATAATAAGAATGAACACATGAGGGTTCATCAATATAAGCAGATTGAATATCTGACCTTTCCGCTGTTGGATGAAGCGGAGATGGTCAGACATTTATTTTCTACCAGAATGGGAGGCGTGAGTAAGGGGATTTATGCCTCCATGAATCTTAGTTATGCAAGAGGGGATGACAAAGAGGCGGTAGATGAGAATTTCAGAAGGATAGCAGAGATTTTTGGGGCCACACCTGACAGGATTGTATGCTCTAAGCAGACACATACCACAAATGTGCGCCTTGTCACGGAAGAAGACTGTGGGAAGGGGGTTCTTTATCCGGTTGATTATGATGATGTGGATGGGCTCATCACCAACGTGCCCGGAATTTTGCTGTGCACTTCCTATGCAGACTGTGTCCCTCTTTATTTTGCGGATGTGAAAAATAAGGCGATTGGTCTTGGTCATTCCGGCTGGCGGGGGACTGTCTGCCGGATGGGAGAAGCAATGTTAGAGAACATGCATGATGCTTTTGGAACAAACCCGGAGGACGTGATTGCCGCAATTGGTCCCTCCATCTGCCGGGACTGCTATGAAGTGGGGGAAGAGGTGGCAGAGGCTTTCAGGCAGAGTTTCCCGGAAGAATGGAGTTTTCTTTTGTCAGCGGGAAAAGAAGCTGGGAAGTATCAGCTTGACCTATGGGAGGCAAATAAGAGGGTTCTGCTGAGAGCCGGAATTTTAAGCGATCATCTGGCAGTGACGGACATCTGTACCTGCTGTAACAGTGAATACATGTTTTCACATCGTGCCAGCAAAGGAAAGCGGGGGAATCTTGGGGCTTTTATGGAATTAAGAAAGTCTTAACTTTTTTCCTAGGGAACACTTAAAATTTATATGGTTTACTGATAATGCAAGTCAAAAGAAAAAGGTTGAAGAGGAAAAGAGGATGACCAATATTTTAGTTTGCGATGATGATAAGGAAATAGTGGATGCGATTGAGATCTATTTAAATCAGGAAGGATATCAGGTTTATAAGGCTTATGACGGTGAACAGGCGGTCAAGATGCTTAAGGAATTGAATATCCAGCTTCTCATTATAGATATCATGATGCCCAGACTTGATGGCATTCGTGCCACCTTGAAGATCAGGGAGTACAGCAGCATACCGATTATTTTTCTGTCAGCGAAGTCGGAGGACACAGACAAGATTCTGGGGCTGAATGTCGGAGCGGATGATTATGTGACCAAGCCTTTTAATCCATTAGAACTGGTGGCGAGGGTCAAATCCAATCTCCGCAGATATACCCAGCTGGGGAATCTGAATGTGGAGAATAATGCACTGTTTACTGCAGGAGGTCTTTGTATCAATGATGATACCAAGGAAGTGACGGTGGATGGAGATAAGGTCAAGCTGACTCCCATTGAGTATAATATTCTGCTCCTTTTGGTGAAAAATCAGGGAAAAGTATTTTCCATTGACCAGATTTATGAAAACATCTGGAATGAGGAGGCCATTGGTGCAGATAACACTGTTGCAGTTCACATCAGACACATCAGAGAAAAAATTGAGATCAATCCAAAGGAACCCAGATATTTAAAAGTGGTATGGGGAGTAGGATATAAGGTTGAAAAACAGTAGGAGAGCAGTATGGAAAAGCAAAGGGATCAGCAAAAGGAAACTGAAAAAAGAAAAAAGAAGAAAAACAGAGTAAGCATAACACTTCTTCATGTATTGCAGCATATTTCTTTTGTGACGGCGGTAGTTTTAGTTGTAATCGTTTTTTTTAGATCCTATGTGTTCGTGGATACGTTAAAGGGGATGCAGGCATATCGGCTAATTGGAGGGGATGAGAACTTTGAAGATTCCGAAGTGTTCAATACACTTTTGGGAAACAGTGTGTATGATATTATCTGTTACGGAACCATAAGAGGACAGCTTGAAACAGATGCGGATTTTGACGGCAAAAAGGAAGTGGATGTGACTGCCTTTGCAGACAGATACAACGGTGTTAAACCTGAATATATTACGGCAAATTATTATTTGGAGGACCTGATCAAGTGGGCACAGGCTGGCTTTAACTACGAAACAGTCTATATGAGCGGAGAGGAAGCGGACCGCTTCTTAAGCAGAAAAAGAACCGTAACTAAGGTAAATCTGGATGATTACAGCGGCGGCACTGTGAGCTACTTAAATACAGATCTCTCCAGTTCAGTCATAGTGATGGATGTGTCCGGGAACCTTCTGGAAGAGGGAATCACAGACAGGGATCCTGCTGATGCCAATGTGCTTAATAACAGATATCACACGGTAGATGGAAAGAACATTGAAGATTATGTGTCCACATGGGAAGAATATTATGAACTTTGTGATAATGTAAAAAAAGCGGCAGAGGATTTAAATACTAATTATTGCGAATATTTAAAATATATGGATTATTATGATTCGGGAAAATCCAATGTTGTCTACATCATCAGAAGAACGATTGGAAAAGATACACAGATCTTTAGCAATATGGAGTTTGAGACGCAACAACTTTCTGAACTTAAGAAAGAACTGATAAACCAGTGCAGCGGATATATTTATTACGATCCTCAAAATATGGAGTATGATACCAATACCTTAATCGAGGAATCTACGCTGCGGTATACTTTAAACGGATACGAGTATTCTTATCCGGAGGATACCCAGATTATGATCGGTGTCAGATCCGGCTATGAAGCGAAAGACTGCTTTTATCAGGCATATACAGGTTTTCGCAATTTTGTTCCTTATTTATGGCAATATCTGATTGGTGCTATGATCTGCATGGGAATCTATCTGTTCCTTTTAGCGATACTCACCGCGAAAGAAGGGACAGTATACAGAAAAGATACTGGAGAAAGAATTGTGAAACTGCATGCCGAAGATCATATCCCTACGGAGATTATGATGTTTGCATGTATTCTGATTGCAATAGGACTGGTTTATGCAGGCGCAAGAGGATTGGAATGGTGGCCGTGGCACATTACTGACGATGCAATCAAAATGATTATTACCGGAACTTTTTCACTGTTAGTCAGCATGCTGTTTTCATTCTTCTACTATAGTTTTGTGAGGAGAATTAAAGCAAGGAGTCTTTGGAAGAACAGCCTTTTGAACCGATTTGGACGGTTTGTGAAAAAATCGGTTGCTTATGCTTATAATCGTTCCAGCTTGATTTTAAGAGTATGGGTTCCCTTTAGCCTTTTAATACTAATGAATCTGGGAGGCGGATTGCTTCTTGGATATTTGACTTATGACGGATCCATTGAACGTATGGTAATCCTGTTAGGGGTGCTTATACTGCTTGCTGTGGATGGAACAGCGGGATATGTGCTGTATTGTTCAGCCATTGCAAGGCAGTCGATTTTGGAAGGAATCGAGTTGATCAAGGATGGAAATCTGACACATAAAGTAAAAGAAGAAGGAATGCATGGGGACGATCTTCTGCTTGCACGTGCAGTAAACAGTATCGGCGACAGCGTAAGGATAGCAGTGGAAAAGAGCATGAAAGATGAACGTCTGAAAGCGGATCTGATCACCAATGTGTCTCATGATATTAAGACACCGCTTACTTCAATTATTAATTATGTGGATTTGATTAAGCGGGAAAATGTGCAGGCTCCTAAGATCAAAGAGTATATTGAAGTACTGGATGCAAAGTCCCAGCGGCTGAAACAGCTTACAGATGATCTGGTAGAGGCTTCCAAGATTTCATCCGGAAATATCGTGCTTCAATGGGAAAAGATCAACCTGATAGAACTCTTAAATCAGACGATAGGAGAGTTTTCGGAAAAATTTAAAGAAAAAGCGCTGCATCCGGTTTTAAATACGCCTAAAGGGAATGTTTCTATTGAGGCGGATAGCAGAAGAATCTGGCGCGTGATAGAGAATCTTTTCAACAATATATATAAATATGCGCTGCAGGGAACAAGAGTCTATATTGACCTTAATCGAGTGCAGATAGAGGGAGAAGCGGCACAGGTGCAGCTTTCAATTAAGAACATATCCGCTCAGCCCTTAAAAATAAATCCAGAGGAATTGACGGAAAGGTTCATCAGGGGAGATGAGTCAAGGACAACAGAGGGAAGCGGTCTGGGACTGTCTATTGCCAAGAACCTGACGCAGGCACAGAAAGGAAAATTTGAAATTATCATGGATGGAGATTTGTTTAAGGTGAATCTGACATTTCCGCTTATTGAAGAATAGACAACGAATGCTGCTTCGCGAGACTTTCTAATGTCAAAAAAGAGCAGGGTTCCGGTTATCTGACCGGCATCCTGCTCTTTTTAAGTCGTGATACTTATTCATTCAGAGAATAAGCGACTTCACGGTTATTATAACTTGCAAGAAATTCACGGATCTTTTCAGTGGGAGTGTAAACATTTACCATGGAAGAGTCGTGATTCATAAAATCTATAATGGAAGCCATGAATTTGCTCATATCTGCTTCCAGATAGTAAGGACGGGACTTGAGTTCGGGAATCTGATAGGTGAGGTTTGTAGTTACCACCTTATCAAAATAGCATTTCTCATAGGCCTCGTCAAAACGTTCAAGCCCATCTGTAAAGAGTCCAAAGGTACAGCATATGTAAACACGCTTGGCATTCATTGCTTTTAACTGTTTGGCAGTATCAATCATGCTGCCGCCGGAGGAAATCATGTCATCAATGATGATAACGTCCTTTCCGTCAATGTTATCACCCAGAAATTCGTGGGCAACAATGGGATTTTTGCCGTTGATGATGGTAGAGTAGTCACGGCGTTTATAGAACATGCCGGTATCCACGCCAAGGACATTTGCAAAGTAAACGGCACGGTCCAATGCGCCTTCATCAGGGCTTATGACAATCAGGTGATCTTTGTCGATAAGCAGACTGTCGTCAGCGGCGAGAAGAGCACGGATAAACTGGTAAGGCGGAGTAAAATTATCAAAACCGCGCAACGGCTCCGCATTCTGCACCCTGGGATCATGGGCGTCAAAGGTGATAAAGTTGCTGACACCCATATTGCTCAGTTCTTCTATTGCATAAGCACAGTCAAGGGATTCACGTCCCGATCTTTTATGCTGGCGTCCTTCGTAGAGAAAGGGCATGATCACATTGATGCGGTGGGCTTTTCCGTTGACTGCCGAAATGATTCTTTTCAGATCCTGATAGTGGTCATCAGGAGATTTATAATTGGTATATCCGTTCATCCGGTAAGAGATACTATGGTTGCATACATCCACTAGAATGAACAGATCCTTTCCACGGATGGATTCGGTGATGACGGCTTTTCCTTCTCCGCTGCCAAAGCGATAGCAGGCGGCATCCAGAATATAATTATCCGCAACGTATCCTTCAAAGGCGGGATCGTTTTTGGCTATATTCTTAACGTCTCTTCTGAAATTGACAAGATGGTTATTGACTTTGTTTCCCAGCATGACAGCTGAATCCATAACCACCAGCTTAAGGGGGGCAACCGGAATGGCTGCTTCCAACTCATGTAGATTAGGCATAATGACCTCCAGAATGTAAATATAATAAATGTCACTTTATTTTATATCATTATGCTAGTGACACGTCAAGAAAATTCTAGTAAAATGAAAGAAGGATCAATGAAGGAACAATGAAGGATTTGGAGCAGATATTTCATGAAGAAAAAAGGTCATGTGATTAAAGAAGTTCTGCCCGGAAGTATCGCAATGGAGCTTGATATTGAACCGGGGGACAGGCTTCTTTCAATTAATCAGGAAGAAATTGAAGATATTTTCGATTATCAGTATTATGTCGAAAATGAATATATTGAAATTTTGATAGAAAAACCGGATAAAGAGCAGTGGCTTTTGGAAGTGGACAAGGAAGAAGACGAGGATCTTGGAATCGTATTTGAGAGCGGACTTATGGATGATTACCGCTCCTGTCATAACAAGTGTATTTTCTGTTTTATAGACCAGATGCCGAAAGGAATGCGGGAAACCCTATATTTTAAGGATGACGATTCCAGACTTTCCTTTCTGCAGGGGAATTACGTGACGCTGACGAATATGTCTGATCATGATGTGGAAAGAGTCATCAGGTATCATTTATCGCCAATCAATATTTCCTTTCAGACCATGAACCCCCAGCTAAGATGTAAAATGCTGAATAATCGTTTTGCCGGAGAAGCCCTTAAGAAGGTGGATCGGTTTTATGAGGCAGGTATTACCATGAACGGGCAGATCGTTCTTTGTAAAGGTGTGAACGATGGAAGGGAACTGGAGTATAGTATCAGAAAGCTGATGGAGTATATTCCGGTTCTGGAAAGTGTTTCGGTGGTGCCGGTAGGGCTGTCAAAATATAGGGACGGATTGTACCCGCTTGAGCCTTTCATAAAAGAAGATGCAGAAAAAGTCCTTGATATCATACATGAGTTCCAGAAGGAAATCCATGCAGAACACGGGATTCATTTTATCCATGCCAGTGATGAATGGTATATCACGGCAGAAAGGGAACTGCCGCCAGAAGATACCTATGATGGATATCTTCAATTGGAGAACGGCGTTGGAATGCTGCGGCTTTTGCTGGATGAATTTGAGGATGGCTTAGAAAAACTAAAGAAAGACATTAGTCTCGGCGAAAAGTGGGATAAAAACTGTGGCAAGCAGGAGATATCCATGGCTACAGGAAAAATTGCGTATCCATATATTCTGAAAATGGCGGAAAAAATGATGGATTTTGTGCCGGGGCTTACCATCCATGTATATCAGATCGTCAATCATTTTTTTGGAGAGATGATTACAGTTGCCGGGCTCCTGACGGGACAGGACATTCTTTCCCAATTAAAAGGGAAAAATCTGGGCGAGAGGCTTTTGCTTCCCCAGAATATATTAAGGAGCGGAGAAGAGGTTTTACTGGATGATGTGACGGTCACAGAAATGAAAAATGCTTTACAAGTAAAAATAGATATTGTAAAATCAAGCGGATATGACTTTATTGATGCCGTTTTAGGGAAAACGGGATGTGGAAAGGACATGGACTGACATGAGTAAAAAAAGAAAGCCGATCGTGGCAGTGGTTGGAAGACCTAATGTTGGGAAATCCACGCTGTTCAATACATTGGCAGGACAGAGGATTTCAATTGTAAAAGATACACCTGGGATTACCAGAGACAGAATATATGCGGATGTGACGTGGCTGGATAAGGCGTTTACTCTAATTGATACCGGCGGTATTGAGCCGGACAGCCAGGATGTGATTCTTTCCCAGATGCGCGAGCAGGCGCAGATTGCCATAGATACGGCGGATGTGATCATTTTTATGGTAGATGTAAAGCAGGGGCTGGTGGATGCTGATGCAAAAGTGGCTGATATGCTGAGGCGTTCTCACAAGCCGGTCATTCTGGCAGTCAATAAAGTAGACCATTTTGAAAAGTATATGGCAGATACCTATGAGTTTTATAATCTGGGGATTGGAGAACCTCATCCGATTTCCGCTGCTAATCAGCTTGGAATCGGAGATATGCTGGATGAAGTGGTAAGTCATTTTGGAGAACAGGGCAGCGAAGAGGAGGAAGATGACCGAATCAGGATTGCCATTGTTGGAAAGCCCAATGTAGGGAAATCTTCTCTGATCAATAAAATGATCGGTGAGAACAGACTGATTGTGTCAGATATTGCAGGAACTACCAGAGACGCGGTGGACACACCGGTCACATATCACGGAAAAGAGTATGTTTTTATTGACACGGCAGGTCTTCGGCGCAAAAATAAAATAAAAGAAGAGTTAGAGCGTTTTATGATCGTGCGCACGGTAAGCGCCGTTGAGAGAGCAGATGTTGTCATTTTGATGATCGATGCGGAAGAAGGTGTAACCTCACAGGATGCGAAGATAGCCGGTATTGCCCATGAAAGAGGCAAGGCGGTAATCATTGCGGTGAACAAATGGGATATCATTGAAAAGGACAATAAGACGGTAAATAAATACACTTCAAAAATAAGGGAAGTCCTGTCTTATATGCCTTATGCGGAAATCACCTTCATTTCAGCAGTAACCGGTCAGCGTCTTCCGAAGCTGTATGAATTGATCGATATGGTGAGTGAGAACCACTCCATGAGGGTTTCGACCGGTGTACTCAATGAAATCATGAGTGAAGCTGTGGCGCTTCAGCAGCCCCCTTCCGACAAAGGAAAAAGATTAAGACTTTATTATATCACCCAGGTTTCTGTTAAACCGCCGACTTTTGTCATTTTTGTAAATGATAAGGAACTGATGCACTTTTCCTATACGAGATACATTGAAAATAAAATTCGGGAAGCATTCGGCTTTAAGGGCACGCCCCTTAAATTTATTATCAGGGAAAGAAAGGAAAGTAAATAGAGTGGAACGGTTAATCTGTATTGTCATTGGTTATGTTTTTGGAATGTTTCAGACAGCATTTATTTATGGAAAACTTCATGGAATAGACATCAGGGAGCACGGCAGCGGAAATGCGGGCACTACCAATACACTTCGTGTGCTGGGCACCAAAGCAGGGCTGATTGTGTTAGCGGGAGACATCATAAAGTGTATCCTTGCAATCGTAATCTGCGGCGCATTGTTTGACCAGTCACACCCGAATGAAGTATATCTGCTAAAGTTATATGCTGCGGCAGGAGCCATTTTAGGACATAATTTTCCTTTTTATCTGAAATTTAAAGGCGGAAAGGGGATTGCGGCGACCGCCGGTCTGATTCTGTCCTTTCATCCTGCCTTTATACCTATGGGAGTCATTGTTTTTTTTGGAACATTTTTCCTGACCCACTATGTATCATTAGGTTCTCTTCTTGTCTATGCAGGATTGATGATTGAGATGGTGTTTATGGGGCAGATGGGAATGTTCGGCGCTTCTAAGGAAGTCCTGATGGAAATGTATCTCATTACAGCATTGCTTACGGCGCTTGCCTATTATAAGCATCGCGAAAATATTGTACGTCTTATAAAGGGTGAGGAGAGAAAAACTTATCTGACGAAAAAAAATAAAGAGTAGAGATTGGAGGCGGGAAAGTTATGGCAAAAATAGGAATAATCGGTGCAGGCAGCTGGGGATGTGCATTGTCCCTTCTTCTTCACAACAATGGAAACCAGATTACGGTATGGTCCATCATGGAAGACGAGATCAATATGTTAAAGAAAGAACATGAACATAAGGCTAAACTTCCGGGTGTGATTTTGCCTGATGATATGGAATTTACCACAGATTTAGAGGAGGCTGTCTCCGGCAAGGATGTACTTGTCATGGCGGTTCCGTCTCCTTTTACAAGAAGTACGTCCGCAAAAATGGCGCCATATATTACAGATGGTCAGAAGATTATCAATGTAGCCAAAGGCATTGAAGAGTCCACGCTTATGACTCTTTCGGAAATCATCGAGCAGGAAATCCCGGGAGCAGAAGTTGCAGTGCTTTCAGGTCCCTCTCATGCAGAGGAAGTGGGAAAGGGAATCCCTACTACTATCGTTGTGGGCGCTAAGAATAAAGAAACTGCAGAATATCTGCAGAATTTATTTATGAGCAATGTATTCCGTGTATATACCAGTTCAGATGTACTGGGAATTGAGCTGGGGGCAGCCCTTAAAAATGTAGTAGCCCTCGCAGCAGGTATGGCGGACGGTTTAGGATATGGAGATAATACCAAGGCTGCCCTTATCACAAGAGGAATTGCAGAGATTGCAAGGCTTGGCATCAGTATGGGCGGCAGAATCGAAACTTTTTACGGACTGACCGGAATCGGAGATTTGATTGTGACCTGTGCATCCATGCATTCCAGAAATCGCCGTGCCGGCATTCTGATAGGAAAGGGCGCTTCCATGGAGGAGGCAATGGCAGAAGTAAAAATGGTAGTGGAAGGCGTTTACTCTGCAAAAGCGGGATATGCACTGGCACAAAAATATAACGTACCCGTGCCCATCATAGAACAGGTAAATAAGATATTATTCGAAGGAATGTCTGCAAAAGAGGCAGTGAATGAACTGATGCTTCGGGATAAAAAGGTTGAAAACATTGATTTGCGCAAATTATATCAGAACAGTGTGGAAATACCCTGGTAGAAGCAGGAATATGTGCAGGCTGAATATTTAAAATGAACAGCACAAGGTGCAGAAATGAGGTTATGATGAACGAACAGCAATTTAACAGTACCAGTGAATATGTGGCTTCGGAGCAGCTTATGGCCAGCGTCAACGTAGCGATTGCACTGCAAAAGCCCCTCTTGATCAAGGGGGAACCGGGAACGGGCAAGACCATGCTGGCGGAAGCGGTTGCAAAGTCCCTTGGAAAAAAACTGATTATCTGGAATATCAAATCTACGACCAAAGCCCAGGACGGTCTGTATATGTATGATACCATACAGAGATTGTATGACGGGCAGTTCGGGGAAGAAGGAGTGGATGATATTGCCCATTATATTAAGCTTGGAAAACTTGGGGAAGCCTTTGAGTCGGAGGAACAGGTAATCCTGCTGATCGATGAGATTGACAAGGCTGATTTGGAGTTCCCCAATGACCTTTTATGGGAGTTGGATCAGATGGAATTTTATATCCATGAGACCAAGCGGACGGTAAAAGCAAAACAGCGTCCAATCGTTATCATAACATCAAATGCGGAGAAGGAACTGCCGGATGCCTTTCTTAGAAGATGCATTTTTCATTACATTGATTTCCCTGATGAAACATTGATGGAGGAAATCGTAAGGACCCACTATCCCGATGTGGAAGAACACCTTCTGAAAAATGCCATGGATGTATTCTACAGCATACGTTCCCTGCGTGACATCCGCAAAAAACCCAGCACTTCGGAGTTGATCGACTGGATTAATGCCATGCAGATCGGCGGCATTTCCGCAGATGAAATAAGGGCAAAACTTCCCTTTATAGGAGTGGTGGTAAAAAAGGATGAGGATTTGGAAACGGTAAGAGCAAAACTGGATTAACGGCATCTTAAGAAAGAGGTAAATGCATGTTTTCAACTTTCTTTTATACCTGTAAGGCAAAAGGGCTGAATGTCACATTAAGTGAATGGCTCACCCTGCAGGAGGCATTGGATAAAGGGCTTTGCAATAGCAGCCTGACAGAATTTTATTATCTTGCAAGAATGATACTGGTCAAAAGTGAAACAGATTTTGATAAGTTTGACATGGCTTTTGAGGAAACCTTTAAGGGAATCCAGTCAGAAAATGAGATTTCCAAAAACATGATGAAATGGTTGGATAAGTCTGAATTGATCGATATGGTAGACGAGGAAGAGCGTTACCGTATGAATGAGCAGGACGGCATTCAATTTATCGATAAGGATGAGGTGGAAGCCAAATTTAAAGAAAGACTGAGAGATCAGGACAGCGAGCACAACGGGGGAAGTTTCTGGATCGGCAGTATGGGAAAGACAGCTTTTGGAAATATGGGGGGATTTATGGGAGGCATCCGAGTGGGCGGCAAAACCGGCTATCAGAGTGCTTTTCAGGTAATCGGCGCCCGCAAGTACAGAGATTTTAGGGACGACAGGATGCTGGATAACCGTCAGTTCCAGCTGGCTTTCAGAAAACTCCGCCAGTTCTCTACGAAACTGGATATTCCAAGGACAGAGCTCGATATAGACGGTACCATAGATAAAACCTGCAACAATGGGGGATGTCTTCAGATTGTCATGGATAAGCCTCGCAAAAATGCGGTGAAGCTGCTGCTCCTGATGGATTCGGGAGGAACCATGATTCCTTTCAGTTCCCTGCTGAATGAACTCTTTCAGGCAGTGCATAAATCCAATCATTACAAGGATGTAAAAACCTACTATTTTCACAACTGTATATATTCCAAATTATATAAAACGCCTGAATGTGAAAATGGAGACTGGATCGACACAGACTGGATGTTCCGCAATCTGGACAGTGATTACAAGGTAATCGTGGTGGGAGATGCGGCAATGGCACCGGAGGAACTATATTCTACCAGCGGTAATTACAGGGGACCAAACGGCGGATTGTCCGGATGGGAATGGCTGCAGCTCTTAAAGCGGCATTATAAAAAGGTGGTCTGGATGAATCCTAAGATGGCGCCCGGCCACGCACCCTGGAGAGAAGCAGAGACAGCAATCAAAGGATTGTTCCCGATGTATAAACTGACGGTGGACGGATTGAATCAGGCAATGATAAAATTGATGTTGAACAAATAGATATAAAATTCCTAAGATATGGAGAAAATAAAAATGACAATTTTTGATGAATTAAAAGCTAGGGGACTTCTGGCGCAGCTGACAGATGAGGAAGAAATCAAAGAACTGATCAACAATGGAAAGGCGACCTTTTATATTGGCTTTGATCCAACAGCGGATTCTCTGCATGTGGGACATTTCATGGCACTGTGTCTGATGAAGCGTCTGCAGATGGCCGGAAATAAACCCATAGCCCTGATTGGGGGCGGAACAGCTATGGTAGGTGATCCGTCGGGAAGAAGCGATATGCGTTCCATGATGACGAAGGAAACAATTGATCATAACTGCGAATGTTTCAAAAAGCAGATGAGCCGTTTTATTGATTTTTCCGAGGGAAAGGCTCTTATGGTAAACAATGCCGAATGGCTTCTTGGGTTAAACTATATTGAATTTCTCCGGGATATCGGTCCCCACTTTTCCGTGAACCGGATGCTGACGGCGGAATGCTATAAGCAGAGAATGGAAAAGGGATTAAGCTTTCTTGAATTTAATTATATGCTGATGCAGAGTTATGACTTTTTTGAACTGTTTCAGAGATATGGCTGTAATATGCAGTTTGGCGGCGACGATCAGTGGAGCAATATGTTAGGCGGAACGGAACTGATCAGAAGAAAGCTTGGCAAAGACGCTTATGCGATGACAATCACCCTTCTTCTCAATTCTGAGGGAAAAAAGATGGGCAAGACACAGAAGGGAGCCGTATGGCTTGATCCCAATAAGACCAGTCCCTTTGAGTTTTATCAGTACTGGAGAAACGTGGCGGATGCAGATGTACTCAAATGCCTCCGTATGCTTACCTTCCTGCCTCTTGAGCAGATTGAGGAGATGGATCAGTGGGAAGGCAGCCAGCTTAATCAGGCAAAGGAAATTCTTGCATTTGAGCTTACCAAGCTGGTTCATGGGGAAGAAGAAGCATCAAAGTCACAGGAAAGCGCGAGAGCGTTGTTCAGCAAAGGCGTCGCTGCGGATATGCCCACGGCAAAACTATCGGAGGAAGATTTCACAGATGGAACCATCGATATGATTTCTGTGCTGTGCAAATCCGGGTTGGTACAGAGCCGTTCTGAAGGAAGACGTGCAATCGAGCAGGGAGGCGTATCTCTTGAGAACGAAAAGGTGACAGACGTAAAGGCAATTTTCGGAAAAGATACATTTGCCGGAGAAGGTGCAGTCGTAAAGAGAGGCAAAAAGAATTTCCGCAAGGTGATTCTGAAATGAGATTAGTCGGAACTCGCTTTCCCAGATTAAAGTTAGAAAACGGAGATGTTCTATATTATCTTGGAGAAAAGCGGACGCTGACCGTAATCAGGGAACAAAGAAGCAGGGCAAAGGTAAAGTGTATCATGGACCGACTAATTTTATGGGTTCCCTATGAGGCGGATTACACATACAAACAGCAGCAGATGGAAAAGTGGTACCGAAAAGAGGCTGCTGAGGTTTTAACCCAAAAGGTTCAAGAATATGCTGAAATCTTAAATGTCAATTTTAAGGATATCCGTATTAAGGATCAGAAAAGCCGGTGGGGGAGCTGCAGCAGTAAAGGAAATCTGAATTTTAACTGGCGCATTCTCATGGCACCGGAACCGGTCTGCGATTATGTGATCATTCATGAATTATGTCATCTCATACATATGGATCACTCTCCGGACTTCTGGAAAAAGGTAGAAGAAATCTGTCCTGAATACAGACAATATAAAAAGTGGCTCAGAGATAATGTAGAGTTTTTATATATTTTTTAGAACAGGCATCAAAACAAAATCAAACTTGTAATAAATTATTACCCCTTCACATACATTTAACTAAGTATGGAAGGGGTAATATTGATATTTGTGCTTGTGCCTGGTTCGCGGGCCAAGGCAAGACTGGAGGATGATATGGACTTAAAGAAGGAATATGATTTATACAAAGATATCCAGTTAAGATGCGGCGGAGAAATTTACATAGGTGTTGTGGGACCGGTCAGAACCGGTAAATCCACTTTTATTAAGCGATTTATGGATCTTATGGTCCTGCCCAATATGACAGAATCCTATGAAAAGGAGCGTGTAGTGGATGAACTTCCGCAAAGTGCAGGAGGAAAGACCATTACCACGACGGAACCTAAATTTATTCCAAAAGAGGCGGCAAAGCTGACTCTGGGAGAAGGAATCGAAGCAAGAGTAAGACTGATAGACTGTGTGGGATATATGGTGGACGGTGCAACAGGACACATGGAAAATGAAACGGAACGCATGGTCAAAACACCTTGGTCATCAGAGGAGATTCCCTTTACCCAGGCGGCAGAGACCGGAACAAGAAAAGTAATCAATGATCATTCCACCATCGGTATTGTGATCACATGTGATGGCAGTTTTGGGGATATTAAGCGGGAGAGCTATGTGGCGGCGGAAGAGCGTACCATAAAGGAACTGAAAAGACTGAGAAAACCGTTTGTGGTTCTCCTTAACACAACAAAGCCTTATGGCGAGGATGCGGCAAGGCTGGCGGAAGAGATTGGAAACAAGTATGAAGTATCGGTAATGCCTGTCAATTGCGAACAACTAAAGAAGGATGATATCAACCAGATTCTGGAGAATGTACTGTACGAGTTCCCACTTACCATGATTGAATTTTATATGCCTAAGTGGGTGGAAATGCTGCCTGCAAATCATAAGATGAAGGTGGATCTGATTGAGCGCGTAAAAGAGCTTATGAATCAGTATAACTGTATCCGGGATGTAAAGAACAGCCCGGTAACCCTGGATGGACCGTTTATCAAAAAGTGTAAAATGGACAGCATTGATATGGCGGATGGATGTGTCAGGGTATGGCTTGACGTGGATGATGCTTATTACTACGAAATGCTAAGCGATATGGTAGGGGAAACCATTGACAATGAATATCATCTTTTATCTGTGCTGAAAGAAATGGCAAAGATGAAGAAAGAGTATGTAAAGGTTCTGCATGCGGTTGACTCAGTCAGACAAAAAGGATACGGCGTCGTGACACCGGAGCGGAGCGAAATCAGGCTTGACAAACCGGAAGTAATCAGGCATGGCAATAAGTTTGGTGTGAAGATCAGAGCTGAGAGTCCAAGTATTCATATGATACGTGCCAATATCGAAACAGAGATATCGCCTATTGTAGGATCGGAAGAGCAGGCTCAGGATCTGATCCGCTTCATATCGGACTCGAGCCAGAGCGAAGCAGGCATCTGGGAAACCAATATTTTTGGAAAATCGGTGGAACAGCTGGTGAATGACGGAATTACAAGCAAACTGACCATGATCGGTGATGAAAGCCAGTTGAAACTTCAGGAAACCATGCAGAAGATCGTCAATGATTCCAATGGAGGCATGGTCTGCATTATCATATGATATATTTAGTGTGATTTTATGAAAAACGGATTAGCTGGGCGGAACCCTTATTTGCAAAACTAATGTAAAGAGGGGTTCCTTTTCATTGCAGGGAAACAAATTCTGTGATACTATAATAAATAAAAAGATAGAGGGAGGGGTTTATTTGAACCAGGTGTATGAAAAAGTAGTAAAATGCTATGAGAGTATAAAGGACAGGCTTCCGTTTAAGCCTAAGGTTGCATTGGTACTGGGGTCAGGACTTGGCAATTATGCAGATACCATGGATGTGAAGGCAGAGATTGCTTACAGCGACATTGATCAGTTCCCGGTTTCTACAGTTCCAGGGCATGAAGGGAAGTTTATATTCGGCTATGTGAAGGATGTTCCGGTGGTCTGCATGAAAGGAAGAGTACATTATTACGAAGGATATCCCATTTCGGATGTTGTACTTCCCACCCGTCTGATGAAGATGATGGGAGCTGAAATTTTATTTCTTACGAATGCCTCAGGGGGAATCAACCCGTCTTTTGGTGCAGGAAGCTTTATGCTGATCAAAGACCATATTTCATGTTTCGCACCAAACCCTTTGATTGGACAAAATATAGAAGAATTCGGATGTCGTTTTCCTGATATGAGTACGGTTTATGATTTGGAACTACAGTCGATTATCAAAAGAAAAGCCGAAGAATGCAGCATCCCTCTTAAGGAAGGCATTTACGTTCAGCTGACAGGTCCTTCTTTTGAATCGCCGGCAGAAATCCAGATGCTGCGTACGCTGGGAGCTGATGCAGTGGGAATGAGCACGGTAGTGGAAGCGATTGCAGCAAATCATATGGGGATGAAGATCTGCGGTATTTCCTGTGTAGCCAATCTGGCGGCAGGAATGACAGAACAACCTCTTACTCATGATGAGGTGCAGGAAGCTGCCAACAAAGCGGCACCCTTATTCCGCCAGTTGATTACAGAGACAATTGCATCCTTCTGATGAAGGATCATTACTGGAAGGAGAGAAAAATGGTCAGAATAGAAGATATACCGGTAAAAGAACTAATCTGCTCGGCAATAGAAGCAAGAAAGAAAGCATATGTTCCTTATTCAAATTATATGGTAGGGGCAGCGGTCCTTACCAATGAGCTGCGGATTTATACAGGATGTAATATTGAAAATGCATCCTATACACCGACCATCTGTGCAGAGAGAACAGCCATCAGCAAGGCGGTGAGCGAGGGATGGAGGAGATTTCTGGCCATTGCAGTTGTAGGAGGTCCAAGAGGGGACAAGATTACACAATATGCCTTCCCGTGCGGTGTATGCAGGCAGGTAATCCGTGAGTTCGCAGACCCCGATCAGTTTATTGTGATTGTAGCAAAGGATGAAAATGATTACAGACAATATCGCTTAAGCGAGTTGCTTCCGGAAAGTTTTGGACCGGAAAATCTAAATGTATGAACACTCAAAAACTGAAAGGAATTCGTATATGAATATAAGACTATATAATGCCAGAATCCTGACGATGGAGGACGGACAGGATCTGTTCTTAGGAGAGGTCTGGATTCAGGGCGATAGAATCATCTACATAGGAAACGGAGCAGGTCCTGATGAGATTTATGATGGATTGCCGGGAAGGTGTATCATATGGGATAGGGAAATAGACTGTATGGGAAATCTGCTGATGCCCGGTTTTAAAAATGCACATACTCATTCAGGGATGACACTGCTAAGGTCCTATGCAGATGACCTTCCGCTGGACGAATGGCTGAATCACAAGATTTTCCCTGTAGAGGCAAAAATGACGGCGGAGGATATCCGCGACCTATCCAAGCTGGCAATCCTGGAATATCTGACAAGCGGAATCACAGCTGCGTTTGACATGTATCTGACTCCGGAATCAATTACACAGGCTTTTGATGATATGGGAATGAGGTGTGTACAGGTAGGGGCTGTGAACAATTTCAGCCAGTCGCCTGAATTGGTGGAAGAAATGTACCAGAAACTCAATCATGCAGGTCCCCTTCAATCTTATATGATCGGTTTCCATGCAGAATATACCAGTTCAAAGGAATTGCTGGAAGAAATCGTCAAAATAGCGCACAAGTATAAGGCGCCTGTCTTTACCCATCTTGCGGAAACTGAAAAGGAAGTTGCGCAGTGCAGAGAACGTTATGGAAAGACACCTATGGCTTTTTTGGATTCCCTTGGAATGTTTGATTATGGCGGAGGCGGTTATCACTGCGTCCATATGACACCTGAAGATATTGCAATCATGAAAGAGAAAGGGCTGTATGCAGTTACCAATCCCGGATCTAATGCAAAACTTGCCAGCGGAATCGCGCCGATAACGGATTTCCTGAAGGCGGGAGTCAAGGTTGCAATCGGAACTGACGGACCGGCCAGCAATAACTGTCTTGATATGTTCCGTGAAATGTTTCTTGTGACGGGATTGGCAAAGATAAAAGAAAAGGATGCATCTGCAGTGGATGCCATGGAAGTGCTTAAAATGGCAACGGTAAACGGTGCCCATGCCATGGGGCTTAAAGATGCGGATGTGTTAAAAACCGGAAAACTTGCAGATATTATCATGATTGATTTAAATCAACCCAATATGCGGCCCCTTCATAATATTCCTAAAAATCTGGTATATAGCGGAAGCAAACAGAATGTAATCATGACCATGATCGGCGGAAAAATTCTCTACGAAAAGGGAGAATTTCATACAAAGGATAAGCCCGAAGAGATTTATCAGAAAGCAGATCATATTGCAAAGAGAATCATGCATAAATAGCAAAGGAGAACCGCCATGGAAAAGAAACAAAAAGTATCGATTTTAAGTTCCATCAAAACAAAAATTATTTTTCTGATCATTTTGACTGTTCTTGCAACAACGACATTGTGTATGTCCAGAGTTATTTCAGTGGTAAAGGAAAGCCAGACTTTACTGATTAAGAACTACATGAAAGATATTGCCCTTACGGCTGGTGAAGGGATAGATCGGGAGATCAACTTACTTGATACCGAAACCATTTTGACAGCAGCGGAATTGGAAAACATTGTAGGAAATCTGTGTGTGCAAGGAATGAAGTCAAGCTATGCATATGTTGTGGCAGATGATGGAACGATGCTTTACCATCCTGTGCCAGATAAAATCGGACAGCCGGTTGAAAATGATGCAGTGAAACAGCTCCTTGGCGAAATAGCAAAGGGCAGCAGACTGGAATCGGATGTGATAATTTATGAGTTTAAGGGAGTTATGAAATATGCCTCTTTCTATATCGGCAAGAATCTGGATTTTATTGTGGTAGTTACGGCGGATGAAACAGAAGCGCTATCGAGCGTGAATGTGGTCTTAAGAAACAGCATCTTTGCTTCGGTTATAACCCTTATCCTGTGCTCTGTGATAGGTCTTCTGGTGGCATTTAGAATTGTAAGACCGATTGAAAGAATAACAGAAATGACATCAACGTTATCTGAATTGGATTTTACCAGGAAAAAGCATCAGGATTCTATAGATAAAAGAAAAGATGAAACCGGTGTTATGGGTCGGTCGATCGATATACTCCGGAATAAGCTGACGTCTACTGTCAAATCAATAACAGTGCACAGCAGCCGTTTATATGACGCTTCATCTGTCATGAATAACAGCGCAGAAGAAACAGCACTTGCGATTGAACAGGTAGAAAAAGCAATTGCTGAAATTGCCCAGGGGGCAACTGCGCAGGCACAGGAAACCCAGACGGCAACTGAAAATGTCATTCTGATGGGCAATATGATTGAGGAAACTAATGAAGAAGTGGAAAGCTTACGAGCAACTGCAAGGAAAATGCGTGATGCAGGCAACAAGGCAATTGGTATCATCTCTGAGCTAAACAGCGTCAATCAGAGGACAAAAGAGGCGATTCAGATTATTTATGATCAGACCAATACCACCAATGAATCTGCAATGAAAATCAGGGAAGCTACCGATATGATCAGTGATATTGCTGAGGAAACAAATCTGTTGTCCCTGAATGCATCTATTGAAGCGGCAAGAGCAGGAGAACAGGGAAGAGGTTTTGCAGTTGTCGCATCCCAGATACAGAAACTTGCCGAACAGTCCAATGAATCTGCAAGGCAGATTGACGGAATCATTAATTCCTTGATTTCCGATTCGGAGAAATCGGTAGAGACTATGGAAGATGTAAAAGAAGTCATTGAGAAACAGAATGAAAATGTAATGAACACGGAAAATGCCTTCCACGAAGTGAAGGATGGTATCGACAAATCCATTGACGGAATCCGTGCCATTGCAGCAAGAACCCAGAAACTGGACGAGGCGAGGGTGAGAGTGGTAGATGTGGTTCAGAATCTGACTGCGATTGCCGAAGAAAATGCTGCAAGTACCGAAGAAACATCTGCGTCTGCGGCAGAAGTGGGTTCAATCGTGAGCAATATTGCAGAAAATGCAAAGCAGCTTAATGAAATTGCGAATGAAATGGAAGAAAATATAAAATTATTTGTTGTGGAGTGACCAGAGGATGGAATACATCATTTTTGCGGTAGTAATGGCGGGGCTTATTTTACTTTTCATGGTAAAAGGCTGGTATGATTATCAGAAGTCAGAAAAGAGATTTATTCAAAATCTCTATCAAGGTTATGGCAGTGTGCCGCAAAGAGAGTATAAACCCGGACAATTTGAGAATATTTCTCACTATTATTTAAAGCATAAGGATGATTTTGGCATTGATGATATTACTTGGAATGATTTGAATATGGATGAAATCTTCAAAGGGATGAACCATACTTATTCAGCAGCCGGTGAAGAATATCTGTATTATCTTCTTCGGAGCCCCTGCATGGAGGAAGAAGAACTTCTGCGCAGGGAGGAAATTATCCGCTTTTTTGAAGAGCATGCTGACGAGAGAGTGGCATATCAGGTTATTTATCATAAGCTTGGGCGGACCGGAAAGTTCTCCATTTATGATTATCTGGATTATTTGGATGGGCTGGGAGAACGCAGTAATGTGTCCCATTATTTTGCCCTTTTCCTTTTGATTGCCAGTATTTTGGGAATGCTGTTTGTTGATGTACCTCTCGGGCTTTTAGTAACGATCGGTGTTCTGGTCTACAATAACGTGAGCTATTTTAAAGTGAAGGAAGAAATAGATCCATATATCGTCAGCTTTGCGTATGTGTTCAGACTTCTTGATGCTGTTAAAACATTTAAGGGGAAAACCCGAAAAACAGATGCTCTGGAGAAGGAATTTGAGGTGCTGAAAGAAAGCAGCGCTGCTATGAATGGCTTTAAACGCGGTTCCTTTTTGATTATGTCGGCAGGTAGGATGTCGGGATCGAATAATCCGCTGGAACTTTTACTTGATTTTGTAAGGATGGGATTTCACCTGGATCTGATTAAATTCAATCAGATGCTTAAAGAAGTCAGAAAACATATTTCGGACATTGACAATATGATCACGGTCCTTGGAAAAATAGAAGCCATGATTGCAATCGGTGCATACAGGGCATCCTTGGAGAGTTTCTGTATTCCGGAGTTTTCAGAGGAAACTGTGTTAAATGCGGATGGATTATATCATCCTCTGATAGACAATCCGGTAAAAAACAAAATTCACACAAAGTCAAGTGTTTTGATAACCGGTTCCAATGCATCCGGCAAGTCAACCTTTTTAAAAACGGTTGCAATTAACAGCATCTTTGCACAGACCATTCATACCTGTCTTGCTCAGAACTATAAAAGCGCTTTATTCCGTATAGCATCTTCGATGAGTCTTAAAGATGATGTGCAGGGAGGAGACAGCTATTATATGGTGGAGATTAAGGCCATCAAGCGCATACTGGACCTGACATCATCAGAAGGAATGCCTGTTTTGTGCTTTGTGGATGAAGTGCTGAGGGGAACCAACACGGTAGAGCGTATTGCCGCATCCACCCAGATACTAAAAAGTCTGTGTAAAAATAATTGTATATGCTTTGCAGCTACCCATGATATTGAACTGACACATCTGCTGGAGAAGAGTTACTGCAACTATCATTTTTCAGAGGAAATTGAAGAGGATGATATTTCTTTCACGTATCAAATCATGGAAGGAAGGGCGACTACACGCAATGCAATAAAACTTCTTGGCATTATGGGATATGAGTCAACGATCATAGAAGAGGCAGAGAAAATGGCAGCCGATTTTTTGGCGTCAGGAGTGTGGCATAGGCTTGACTATCAGCCGGCACAATGATATGATGGTTAAATGAAAATAGGAAAGGGTTTGATGAAAATATGGATCAGTTAATTAATTTCTTTAATTCGTTTTTTTCTTATCTGTTGGTAATGGCTGTCATAGTAGTAGTAGCCGGAATTGCAACTTTCATTGGCATTAAAATGCGCAAGAATAAAAATAAACAGATTGAAAATGCCGGTTCGTGAAACGAATCGGCATTTGGTATTCAATAGGAGGTTTCTTTTCATGGGCAGATTTAATATCATTTTATGGGATGTTGACCAGACGCTGTTGGATTTTGACAAATCTCAGGAGTATGCACTGGATGATAGCTTTAAACAGTTTGGCAAAAAAATAGATGATGTGATTCTGGCTCAATATAAAGAAATCAATACTGCGTATTGGATACGTTATGAACTTGGAGAAATCACCAAAGATGAACTTGTCACCGGAAGATTTGATAGTCTTTTTTCACAGCTTGGCATAACTGATATTGCATCAAAGGATTTCAACGTGGTTTACCAGAAAGCGCTGGGATCTGTTTTTTATTTCAGGGATGACGCCTATCAGCTTTGCAGCAGACTGAAAGGGAAGGTACGTCAATATGTTGTGACCAACGGTGTTTCCTCTACCCAAAGGAATAAGCTGCGTCTGTCTGGGCTGGATCAAATTTTTGAAGATATTTTTATTTCAGAGGAAATGGGATATCATAAACCGCAGCTTATGTATTTTGAAAAATGTTTTGAGAAAATAGAAGATTTTCAAAAAGACAAAGTCCTGATTGTAGGGGATTCGCTGTCCAGCGATATGCAGGGAGGAAATAATGCCGGAATTGCGTGCTGCTGGTATAATCCTGAAGGAAAAGAAAATAATACCGGACTTAGGATTGATTACGAAATAAGGAATTTGTGGGAAGTGGAGGATATATTGTCATGCCAAAGTCTGCCAACCAGAAAATGAAATTGTTATATATACTGAAAATTCTCACAGAAAAGACAGACGAGTCCCATTGTCTTTCGGCACAGGATATCATCGCGGAGCTTTCAGAGTATGGCATTACTGCTGAAAGAAAAAGCATTTATGATGACATTGAGTGTCTGATTCATTTTGGTTATGATATTGTGAATATAAAAGCCCGGAAGGGCGGCGGCTATTATCTGGCAAGCAGAGAATTTGAATTGCCGGAATTAAAACTCCTTGTGGATGCGGTGCAGGCATCCCGTTTTATTACGCAGAAAAAGTCAAGAGAACTGATTTCTAAAATTGAAAAGCTGGCGGGACCCTATGAAGGGAAACAGCTGCAAAGACAGGTATTTGTAGCGGGCAGAGTAAAAACGGAAAATGAAAGCATTTATTATAATGTAGATCGGATACATAAAGCAATACAGGAGAATGCCCCTGTAACATTTATTTATCTTGCATGGAATATCAACAAAGAACTGATCCCGAGGCACAAAGGAAAGAAATACCGCATCAGTCCATGGGCGCTTACCTGGCAGGATGAAAATTATTATCTGATTGCCTATGATGACGAGGAAGAGCGCATCAAGCACTTTCGTGTTGATAAAATGAGTCATATCACACAACTTTCTAAAGAGAGCCGTAAGGGTGGGGGTGCCTTTAAGGAATTTGATATTGCACAGTATACCAACAGGACTTTCGGCATGTTTGGCGGCGAACCGGAAACAGTGACCTTGCAGCTGCCGGAAGGAATGATTGGAATTATATTTGACCGTTTTGGAAAAGAGCTTGATATACGCAAACTGCAGGAAGGTATGGTAAGCGTGAGAGTGAAAGCAGCAGTGAGCGGACAATTTTATGGGTGGCTTACCGGTCTTGGAGAAAATGTAACCCTCATCGGACCGGTTCATGTAAAGGACGGGTATGTAAATTTTTTAAAAAAAATTATGAATAATTATGAGCAGGCAGAGCACTCATGAATGGAGGAACAATGAAACTACAAGTTGCAGACAGAATGAAGGACTTTGAAGAAGGTGTCTTTCAATTATTAAATGAAAAGAAAGAAGAAGTGGAAAGAACAGGAAAAAAAGTATATAACCTATCTGTTGGAACACCTGATTTCCCTACAGAACCGTACATTATGGAGGCAGTAATAAATGCGGCAAAGGATTCCGCCAACTACAAATATGCACTCAAGATGCTTCCCGAGCTTACGCAGGCAGTGATCAGGCGTTTTAAGGAGCGTTATCATGTAACATTGACAGAAAAAGAAGTCACAGATGTTTATGGTTCTCAGGAGGGAATTGCCCATATTGGATTATCCCTTTGCAATCCGGGAGATGTGGTACTTGTACCGGATCCCGGATATCCGATTTTTTCGATTGGTCCATCCCTGGCAATGGCGGATGTAAGAACTTATGAGTTGCGGCCAGAAAATGATTATCTGCCGGATCTTGACAGTATAGATGAGGAGACATGTCAAAAGACAAAGTTTATGATTATCTCTTATCCTCTTAATCCAATCTGTAAGATTGCACCGGACTCTTTTTACGAAAAACTGATTCCATGGGCACAGGCACATGAAATTATTATTCTTCATGATAATGCTTATTCCGACATTATTTATGATGGTCATGTAGGAAAATCAATTTTGCAATATGAAGGGGCAAAAGAGAATTGTATAGAATTTTATTCTCTGTCTAAGAGTTTTAATTATACCGGAGCTAGAGCAGGATTTCTGGTAGGAAATGAATATCTGGTACAGAATTTTAAAAAGCTGCGCTCACAGATTGACTATGGAACTTTCCTTCCCGTCCAGTATGGTGCGATAGCGGCGCTTGAAGGACCGGATGACGGGGTCAGGGAAAGATGTGCAGAATATCAGAGACGGAGGGATGCGCTCTGCGGAGGGCTCCGCAGCATTGGATGGAATATTCCAGACAGTCAGGGAACAATGTTTGCCTGGGGAAAAATTCCTGAGGGTTATTCGGATGATGTGGATTTTGTGATGGAACTTCTTCAAAAATCAGGAGTGCTCTGCACCCCGGGAAGCAGCTTTGGAAAATTAGGGAAAGGACATGTACGCTTTGCCCTCACATTACCGGTGGAGGAAATTAATCTTGCGGTAGCTGCGATAAGTGCCTGCGGTATAATAAAAAAATAATAAACAATTCTATCCTGCTTTTTTTGGCATATTTTATGAGGATTATCAAGTTGACATCTGCATAGGCTTTCATTATACTAGTTACTAGTACAATATCTTGACTGATATGATTCAGAATTACTAGATTTTGTGTTTTATATTGCCGATGAAGGAAAGAATGGAGGAAATGACATGAGTGAAATGCAGGAAAGTACTGCAGAATACGGTGCATTATTTAAGCCGGAAAGAGTCGTCAAAGTAATCAAAAAGGATGGCAGCCTTGAAGTTTTCAATGTGCAGAAAGTAATTGATGCTGTAGGGAAAAGTGCCTACCGGGCTTTGACAAAATTTACCGACGAAGAAAAGAAACATATCTGTCAATATGTTGTTGATAAAGTAAATGAGTTGGAGCAGGATCAGATTCCGATTCCGATTATGCATAATATTGTAGAAAGCGCGCTTGAGGATGTAAAGCCTATTGTTGCAAAAAGCTACCGCGATTACCGTAACTATAAACAGGATTTTGTCCGCATGATGGATGATGTCTACAAGAAAAGTCAGTCCATTATGTACGTGGGAGATAAAGAAAATGCCAATACGGACAGTGCCCTTGTATCTACGAAAAGAAGCCTGATTTTTAATCAGTTCAATAAAGAACTATATCAGAAGTTCTTTATGACCACAGAAGAGATACAGGCCTGCCGTGATGGTTATATTTATGTACATGATATGTCGGCAAGGCGGGATACCATGAACTGCTGTCTCTTTGATGTGTCAAATGTATTGACTGGTGGTTTTGAAATGGGAAACATCTGGTACAATGAACCAAAAACGCTGGATGTAGCCTTTGACGTGATTGGAGATATTGTTCTAAGTGCGGCCAGCCAGCAGTATGGCGGATTTACAGTGCCGGAAGTAGATAAAATCTTAGAACCCTATGCAGAAAAAACTTACCAGAGAAGCCTGAAAAGATATACCAACCTTGGTATTGATGAAGAAACCGCGCGTGCGGAAGCATATGCGGATGTGAAACGTGAATTTGAACAGGGATTCCAAGGGTGGGAATATAAATTCAACACGGTTGCCTCCAGCCGCGGTGACTATCCTTTCATCACAGTGACCGCCGGAATCGGTACCGGACGGTTTGCCCAGCTTGCAACCATTTCTCTTTTGAATGTGAGAAGAAGAGGACAAGGGAAAAAGGACTGCAAAAAGCCGGTACTTTTCCCCAAAATTGTATTTTTGTATGATGAAAATCTCCATGGTCCCGGAAAAGAACTTGAAAGCGTATTTGAAGCCGGTGTGAAATGTTCGGCAAAGACGATGTATCCCGACTGGCTTTCCCTGACAGGAAAGGGATACATTGCAAGTATGTATAAACAGTATGGAAAGGTGATATCACCTATGGGATGCCGTGCATTCCTTTCTCCCTGGTATGAAAGAGGGGGCATGCATCCGGCAGATGAAAATGATAAGCCTATCTTTGTGGGGCGCTTTAATATTGGGGCAGTTTCGCTCCATCTGCCTATGATCTTAGCAAAGTCAAAGCAGGAGAACAGAGATTTCTTTGAAGTGCTGGATTATTATTTAAATCTGATTCGTCAGTTACACATAAGAACTTACGCTTATCTTGGGGAAATGCGGGCTTCCACCAATCCACTTGCATATTGTGAAGGCGGATTTTTGGGCGGCAACTTAAAATTGACAGACAAGATCAAGCCGATTTTGAAATCGGCAACAGCAAGTTTTGGTATTACTGCGTTCAATGAACTGCAGGAATTGTATAACGGAAAGTCGCTGGTTGAGGATGGACAGTTCGCCCTGGAGGTGCTGGAGCATATCAATCAGAAAGTAAATGAGTTTAAAGAGGAAGATGGTAATCTTTATGCCATCTACGGAACACCTGCTGAAAGTCTCTGCGGTCTTCAGGTAAAACAATTCAGAGCAAAATATGGAATTGTTGAAGGTGTATCAGACAGAGAATATGTATCCAACAGCTTCCACTGCCATGTTTCCGAGGATATCACGCCAATTCAGAAGCAGGATCTGGAATATCGTTTCTGGGAACTTTCAAACGGTGGGAAGATACAATATGTAAAATATCCCATTGATTATAATGTTGATGCGATTAAGACTTTAATCCGCAGAGCCATGGATATGGGCTTTTATGAAGGGGTCAATTTATCACTTGCTTACTGCGATGACTGTGGTCATCAGGAATTAGAGATGGATGTATGTCCGGTATGCGGAAGTAAGAACCTGACTAAGATTGAACGTATGAACGGCTATCTGTCTTATTCCCGTGTACATGGAGACACCAGACTGAACGAAGCGAAGATGGCGGAAATTGCAGAAAGGAAGAGCATGTGAGTAAATGAGATACCACAATATTACAAAAGACGATATGTTAAACGGTGACGGACTGCGTGTAGTGCTATGGGTTTCGGGATGTTCTCACTGTTGCAAGGAATGCCATAATCCCATCACATGGGATCCAGCCGGAGGTCTTCTTTTTGATGACAATGCAAAGCAGGAGATTTTTGAGCAATTGGATAAATCCTATATTTCCGGTATTACGTTTTCCGGCGGAGATCCGCTTCATGCCGCCAACCGTCTGGATATCAGGAATTTCATAACAGAAATCAAGGAAAAATACCCAGACAAGACAATATGGCTGTATACAGGGGACAGTTGGGAAAATATCATGCACTATTCCATTATGCAGTATATTGATGTGCTAGTTGACGGCGAATTCCAGATTGACAAAAAAGACAATAAACTTCTCTGGAAGGGAAGCAGCAACCAGAGGGTAATTGATGTCCAAAAAACGCTTAAGCAGACGGATCCTTCCGTTCCGGTTCTGCATTGCGGAGATTACGCATAGAAAGGATTCCTTCTTTAAATATGGAAACAATCAAGATTAAATATTTTACCGACAAAATTGAAAAACTTACTTATATAGATGGAAAATCTGACTGGATCGATCTTCGTGCCGCGCAGGATGTAGATTTGAAACAGGGAGAATTTTGCCTGATTCCGCTGGGCGTTGCTATGGAACTTCCAAAAGGATATGAAGCCCATGTTGTACCAAGAAGTTCTACATTCAAAAATTTCGGCATTATCCAGACGAATCATCAGGGTGTGATTGACTGTTCTTACTGCGGTGATAATGATCAGTGGTTCATGCCGGTGTATGCTGTGCGGGATACACATATTTCCTGCAACGACAGAATCTGTCAGTTCCGGATTGTTGAAAATCAGCCGAAGATTCATTTTCATGAGGTAAGTGTCTTGGAAGGAACTGACCGGGGCGGCTTTGGCAGTACCGGAAAGCAGTAAAGAGAAAATATTTTAAATTTGTATAAAAATACTCCTTTTGCCACATAATGCTAAGAGAATGCATTGATGCGCGGAAGGAGTTTTTTATGGATACAAATAAAATGAGTACGTCGCTTTCTGAAAATATGAAATATTTGAATAATTGTCTTGCGGTAGACCAAAATTTTGACATTGTTTACAGGGTCATACAAATCGGCGGAAGAGAAGCCTGTATGTACTTTATCGATGGTTTTTGCAAAGATGAACTGATGCAGAAGATGCTGCAGTATTTTATGGATATCAAAGAAGACGAAATGCCGGCTGATGTCCATGAGATGTCAAAGACTAGTCTGCCCTATGTAGAGGTGGATTTGCAGGATAATTGGGATCAGATTACTTATTTCATCATGTCGGGTGTGTTTGCGCTTTTTATTGACGGATATGACCGTTGTCTTTTAATCGATTCGAGAACCTATCCGGCGAGAAGTGTGGGAGAACCTGAGAAAGATAAGGTTCTGCGCGGTTCGAAAGACGGATTTGTGGAAACCATTGTTTTTAACACAGCGCTGATCCGCCGAAGAATCAGAAGTCCGCAGCTGCATATGGAAATGCTTCATGCCGGAAACAGCTCACAAACGGATATTGTGCTTTGTTATATGGATGACAGGGTGGATCATGGTTTTTTGGACAAAATTAAAGAACGTATCAATCAGATACAAGTGGATGCCCTTACCATGAATCAGGAAAGTCTGGCGGAATGTCTTTATAAAAAGAAGTGGTATAATCCTTTTCCGAAATTTAAATTTACAGAAAGACCAGACACCGCATCTGCCCAGATTCTAGAAGGCGACATTGTCATTTTGGTGGACAATTCACCTTCTGCAATGATTACGCCTACCTCTATTTTTGACATTGTTGAAGAAGCAGATGACTATTATTTCCCGCCGATTACGGGAACCTATCTTCGATTATCAAGGTTTTTGATAGCGATTATTACCTATTTTTTGACACCGACTTTTCTGCTTCTTATGCAAAGAACGGAGTGGATACCGGCAGGATTTGAATTTATCATGGTCAAGGAACCCACCAACATTCCGCTGGTCTGGCAGTTTTTGATTTTAGAGCTTGCCATTGACGGCTTACGGCTTGCGGCGGTAAATACCCCCAATATGCTGAGCACTCCGTTAAGTGTCATGGCGGCGCTTGTCTTAGGGGAATTTTCTGTAAATAGTGGATGGTTCAATTCAGAGGTCATGCTGTATATGGCATTCGTGGCAATTGCAAATTACACGCAGGCAAGTTATGAACTCAGCTATGCAATTAAGTTCATGCGTATCATCAATTTGATTCTGACGGCGATTTTCGGGGTGTGGGGATATATTGCGGCAGTCGTCCTGCTGATTCTGGCAATTGTAACAAATAGGACTGTATCGGGAAAGAGTTATGTTTATCCCTTATTTCCTTTCAATTTGAAGCAGCTTTCAAAAAGACTGTTCAGATATAGACTGCCGGGGTCAAGAGAATAACAGCAAAAGCTGCTGGGTAGCTTATTGCAACAAACCCCGCTGTGCAGTTTGTTTTAGAAGAGGAACCGGTCATTTTGCATTTTGGTTGCAGAGTGACCGGTTTTGGTTATAGAGGAGATTTCGGCAGAGATATTTTGGGAATGTGGAGGATATGAAACGATGTGGTATTATTTGTAAAATTCGGATAAAAATGTTAAAATGTAAAAGTTATGTAATGAATAGAATAAAAGGAGCAGAACAGGATGGAAGCATTTAAGATTATTACGAATACTACGGCAGATTTACCAATGGATTACATAGAAGAAAATCGGCTTGGATTGATTTATTTTAATTATATCATGGATGAAGTTTCCTATGGGAAGGATAAGGAACTGGAGTGGAAGGAATTTTATCGTTTGATGCGTGAGGAGGGGAAGATGCCTACCACTTCGCAGGTAAATCCCCAGCAGTATAAGGAATATTTTGAGGTATTTCTGAAAGAGAATAAAAATCTGCTTTATATTTCTTTTTCTTCTGGTTTAAGTGGTTCCTGCGGTAATGCAATGCTTGCAGCAGAAGAATTGATGGAGGAAAAGGAAGACTGCCGCATTATTGTGGTGGATTCCAAATGCGCTTCAATGGGAGAGGGATTATTTGTCCATAAGGCAGTTATGATGAAAAATCAGGGGAAATCCATGGAAGAGACGGCTGATTATTTAAATGAACTAGTACCTCACCTCACGCATGTGTTCACCGTGGATGACCTAAATCATCTTTATCGTGGAGGGCGTGTCAGCAAGGCGGCTGCTATCGTGGGAACGATTGCGGGGATTAAGCCGATTCTCCAGGTGGATGATGAAGGACATTTGATTCCTTTAAGTAAGGTGAGAGGACGCAAGAAATCGTTAAATGCACTGGTTGATTATATGGAGCAAAAGGTGACCGATGGGTATCTTGATAAAAATGATATTATATTCATCAGCCATGGGGATGCACTGGAAGATGCGGAATATGTAAAGGCGGAGATTGAGAAGCGGTTTGGAATTACAGAGTTTAAGATTAATCATATTGGACCGACTATTGGCGCACATTCCGGTCCGGGGACGATTGCATTGTTCTTTGAGGGAAACTCAAGATAACCAATATAAATTTTCAGGAGACAGGCAGAAACACCTGTCTCCTGAAAATTTATGTATCTTTAATTTGATGCATACTGTATTATTTTTTCAAGATCTGCAATCAATTCTCTGGAATATACTTCCGCGCTGTAGTATATTTGTTCTGCTTTTGCATAGTCTTCTTGTGTTAAGGCAGAAATAACTTCTCCTCCAAATTTATGGAATCGTTGGTGCTTGCCCCCGAGAGCATCCCATATTTGCCGAATGGCAGGTATTTGAGGGGTCATGGAATAATAAAAATGACCAAAGCCGCATTTTGTGGAATCTAACTGCAAAGGTGTGATTGTGTGCTCGTTTACCATCTTTTTCAAGTTGTTAAGCCAGGTCTGGTGAGCAGTAACCGCATTGCGCACATGCTTGGAAAATTCTGCATTCTCTAAATGGAAAAAAGCATCCTCTGACATGGAGCCCATTTGTTTTACAGTGTCGTCCAAGGTCTTTTCAATACCAACAACAGGTTCCGTTGCCTTTTTTAGTTCCTGACTGACATTCATCATAAATTCGGTGCTGTCTCTTAATTGATTCTCCATCTCATTCATGGAACTGCTGAGTTCTTCACTGACAGCAGCAATAGAACTGATGGATTCATTGACCTTTGAAACATGTATCTGGTTTTCACTATTAATCTTCCATACATTTTCAATCTTTTCGGTCATGTTTCCAAGTGTTGTTATGGTTCCTGTAGCGCTTTCAACACTTTGCTGGGATGCATTCTTCATTTCCTCTACAAAGCCGCTCATATTGCCAGTCAGTTTCTGGGTTTCTTCTGCCAGCTTTCGGATTTCAGCAGCCACAACGGCAAAACCGCGCCCTGCCTCGCCGGCTCTGGCAGCTTCAATGGAGGCATTTAATGCCAGCAGATTGGTCTGCATGGATATTGTTTCGATACCTGAGATGACTTCATTCATAGATTCAATTACTTTAAGGAGATTATCCATATCTTCCTGTAGTTTTTGGGAATTGTCGATAGTCTGTGAAGAGAGAGCTTTGATAGAGGTAAGCTCACTCTGACATGCATCGATTTTTGTATGGACTTCCTCCGTTTCTGAGGCAACCTGAACAATTGTATTGGTCAATTCTTCATGCTGATTATCAGCATTTCCAGTCATATTGGAATTTCCTGTGGAAGACCCGAAGATGGTTTCGGCAGCGCTTGCAACATTATGAGATATATCAACGATTTTCTGTGTTTCATGCTGCATGGTAAGATCAAGAGAACTGATCTGCATGACCGCTTTGATATTCATTTCAAAAATTTCCGCAAATTGCTTCCTTGCACGAAACAGCCGCTGATAAATATTGTCTAATTCAGGCACACTGGAGTAATCAGCCGCCTTCATCTGCGAAACTGCTTTCATAAGTACTGTTTTTTTCCTATTTCCCGCCATTTAGCACCTCTTTTCCTGTTGGTTTCTTTAGATGATTTGCGATTGTCAGAATATACCATATACAATATCACAAATTGACAATCAATATAGTTTAATGATAAGAAAAAATATACATAATTGCAACCATTTTAATTATTTTTTAATATGGAATTATTGATATAAAAAATTTTTGATAAATCCATCACTTTAAACGGACAAATATTGACTACATTGAAGTAGGAAAGCTTGAACATAAGCAGCATAGAGATGAGATGCCTCCAATTATTATCCATTGGAAATTATGACTATCGAAATTCTGCATCCCATTTAAAGAGTCGCTGACCGAAGCACAGCTCACGACCTTCCATAAGCTCCTTGACAGCAATGCTTTTTTATTGTTCCTTACTGTCCATTTAATAAACAGATAAGAAACAAATAGTAAACAGATAAAGACCTTTTCGAAATATGATGTATAATTGTACCATAGAAACACAAACTTCTTTTTAATCACTATGGAGGGATAAACATGAGTACAATTCTTCATACCGATAAATTGTGCAAATCATTCTCAAGCGGCGGCTTGCAGCAGCATATCATCAAGAATCTTGATCTTGAGATCAGGGAAAAGGACTTCACTATTATAATGGGTGCATCGGGTTCGGGCAAATCCACTCTGCTTTATGCACTTTCGGGAATGGATACCCCAACCCTCGGCAGCGTCTTCTTCGGTGACAAGGATATATCGAAGTATACCAACGATCAGCTTGCTGTGTTCAGACGTGAAAACTGTGGATTTGTCTTTCAGAGTATCTATCTGCTCGAAAACATGACCGTATTTGATAATATCATGACAGGTGCACTTGTGATACAGAAGAACAGCCCCGAGCTTGTGAAAAAGACTGAGAAGCTTCTCAAAAAGGTCGGTATAGACGAAAAGCTGTGGGATAAATACCCGAACCAGCTTTCGGGCGGTGAGTGCCAGAGGGTCGGCATCGTAAGAGCGATCATCAATAATCCGAAGATACTTTTTGCTGATGAGCCGACAGGCAGTCTGAACTCGGCTTCGAGCCGTGACGTTCTTGATATCTTCACGGGACTGAACTCGAAAGGACAAAGCATTGTAATGGTGACGCACGACATGAAAACTGCTCTCAGAGGAAACAGGGTGATATATCTTCGTGACGGTGCTGTGATCGGCGAACATGAAATGCCGTCATTCGGCACAAATGATATCAAGAGCAGACAAGAGGGCTTGCAGAGATTCCTCGATGATATGGGGTGGTAATATGGAAAAGATACTCAGACTTTCTTTTGCAAATATTAAAAAGCACAGGAAACAGACGATACTTCTCACTCTGCTGATCGTGTTCTGTATGGCTATCACATCGGCGGCGATAGCGAGCAGCATTGATATGACGAGCATATTCCCTCGTGTGGCAGATGAGTATGCTATACATAAAAATGCGCTTTATATCAAAGAGGATTATTATAATGACAGCTTCATCCGGTTGCTTCGTGAAGATGAGAGGGTAACGGCTATCGATTCTGTCCGTGTTCTGTTCAGTACAGCAACGAAATACCTCGACAAAGAAGGCGAAGAACAGTCGCTGTATATGAGTTTCGTGACTAAGGAGCTGGAAGAGAACATAGAGCGCTCTCCCATAGAAACGACCCTCACCGATGAGGAGATAGCGGCACTTGAACACCCGCTCTATCTGCCCTATGCAGGAAGAGAATCCCTTGCATCAAAGCTCAGTGAGGGCGACACTTTTGACATAATTTACGGAACAAAGCTGTTCTCCTTTACAGTCGCAGGTTTTTATGAATCTATTTTTATGCCCGAAACCAATATGGGTTTCCAGATGATCGTTTCGGACAGTGACTATGCTTCTCTGATGACCGTGATTGGCAAGTATGAAATAATGCTGTTCAATTGTGATCCGCTTGATGACTGTGAGGATATATGTTTAAAATTTTATGATAGAGTCGAAGAACAGACAGGCAAAGATGTCGGATATAATATTATGAACTTTGGTCTGTATAAATCTCTGGAACAGAAAAGTGCTGTTTTCTCGGATATTGTCATTGGTATCATGCTGTTTATGGCGGCTGTTATATTCATTGCTGCTGTTATTATGATACGCTTCCGTATCGCAGGCGATATACAGGATCAGATACAGTCTATCGGCGTATTGGAAGCACTCGGTTATACATCAAAGGAGATCGCACTTTCCTATACTGCGGAGTATCTTATGACAGCCCTTGCTGGCGTTATTATCGGTGCAGGCGGCGCATTTGCACTGCTGCCTGTACTGCACAGAGTCGCTGAAACACTTTCGGGACATCACGGCAGCATGCATATCTCTCCGCTCCCGATACTGTTTACGGCATTGACTATCCTTATTTTTGTGGGAGTAATCGCACATACGAGAGCCTTGGCAGTAAAGAAATATCCCCCTGTACAGGCTTTCCGTAAAGGAATAGCTGTTCATCATTTCGGCAAAAACCATTTTCCGCTCAGAAATACGAAAAACAGCGTGCATCTTCGCCTTGCCCTGAAAGGCTTTTTCGATAATAGGAAACAGAATATCAGTCTTACCATCTGCATAGCTGTTTCGGCACTTGCCGCTGTCGCAGGTATCCTGATCGCCGACGTGTTCGGCTCAGATCTGAAAGTTGCTGCAAGGCTGGCAGGAGCGGAAGGGCCCGACCTGACGGTGACCGTTATGCACTCTGCCAACACGGAGGAGCTTGCGGAAAGAATAAGCACGATGCAGGGTGTAAAACGTGTGCAGACAGGTTCGTTTTCTCTTGATCTGTCCGAATGGATTTCTCTCTATGCCTTTGACCGTGAGAGTTGTCTTGTGCCGGTATCCTATCCCGATTTTTCTCAGTGCGAGAACATTCAGGCAGCAGTAGGCAGACTTCCCGAACATGACAATGAGATCGCTGTTTCAAAGCTGTTCGCTGCCCAGCACAGCCTGAAGGTCGGTGACGATCTTACCCTGGAATGCAACAGGGTAAAAAAGAATTACATCATCTGTGGATTAGTTCCAAGCATGTCCAACAACGGAACAAATCTCTATATTACCGAACAGGCTTTAAAACGTATCATGCCCACTTACCGCCCCTCTGCGGTAGAGATATACCTTGAGGACAAAACGGATCAGGCAGAGTTTCAGACACTGCTTATGCAGACCTACGGCAGATCAGTGGCTGATACCCGTAAAACAGAAAGCATCGGCGATACCGCCGAGGAACGGCTGAGTGCGGAAGCCGATCGGCTGATCGCAGAGTATCTCGCCAATCACGGTGCAGATCATATCGAATACTCGATACAGATCGGCGAAATGACTATATCAGGTTCAAGCGAGAGCTTTGCCATCAAAAGTGTGCAGAACCTCGCACATTCGATGCAGACGCAGATCGGCGGCATTTTCCACACGATCAGCCTGACATCTTGGTTACTTATGGGTATCGCAGCAGTCGTTTCAGCTATCATTATCATAGCCCTTATGGAGCAGGTTGTCAGACGGCAGAGAAAAGAACTCGGTATCATGCTCGGACTCGGCTACACCACAAAGGAGCTTATGGTACAGCTTGCAATGCGTATCATGCCTGCTGTGATCGCGGCAATTATTCTCGGTACTGTCGGTGCGGCGGCTGTGTTTCATGCGGTAATGGATGTTATGGTCGGCACAACACCCATCAATATCCCCATGATGACCGTTACAATTATAATTATGATACTGTTCTGCTTCGGCTGTGCGTATGTCGGTGCAGGCAGGATAAAGAAGATCTCTGTAACAGAGCTTATGACAGAATAAAGCGGGAGGAATCATATTATGAAGAAGATAACAGCGGCAATAGCAGCGATCATGATACTGGCGGCGCCCGTTACGGCAGCTTACGGTGCAGACAAGGAAACGGCACCTGTACAGACAGAGATAAAAGCCGATACCGTTTCGGCAGTAGGATCGGTAAGCAAGATATTCTGTACGACTGCGGCATTACAGCTTTATGAGCGGGGAATGCTCGACATTGATGCTCCCGTGACGGATTATGTCCCCGAATTTACAATGCAGGACGAGCGATATAAAAATATCACTGTGAGAATGCTCATGAATCACACTTCCGGACTTATGGGAATGGCATATGATGATGGGATGCTCTATAATGATGTTGATACGACATATCATGACAGATTCCTTGGAAATCTAAAAAATGCCCGTCTGAAAGCTGACCCGGGAACACTTGCGACTTACAGCAATGACGGTTTCACACTGCTTGAAATCGTGGTGGAACGTGTCAGTGGTGAGAGTTTTACCGATTATGTGGAGAATCATATTTCAAAGCCGCTCAAACTTGAAAACACCGGAACGGCTGCAAAAATGTACGGCAGTAAGAATACGGCAAATATCTTTGTCGGCGGTGTACCATATGATACGGACTACTGTATGGCATTCGGCTCGGGCGGCATCATGTCCACAGCATCGGAGCTTTGCGAATTCGGTGCGGCATTTTTCAAAGGTGATGAGACTTTGCTCGGACAATCGTCAAAGGAAGAAATGCAGAAGAGCAATGCCTGTGACAAATATGAGAATGCATTCGGTCTCGGCTGGGATGCAGTCGATGTCAGCAAAAGCTGGACGACAAGTGAGGACGTTCAGATCATGTTCAAGGGCGGTTCGCTGTTACATCAGTACGCAGGACTTATGGTAGCTCCTGATGAACAGATAAGCGTGTCGGTGACAATGAACGGTGCAAGTTCCGGCGATGCAACGATGCTGACCGAATCGCTCATGATCTTTGCTCTTGCCCAAAAGGGCATAACAGTCACTCTTGATGAACCGAAAGTAATGGAAACAGCGGACAAAGTTCCGGAAAAATATCTGAAAATGGCGGATACTTATGCGAGAGAGGACGGTATATTCAAGGTGGAGTTCCCAGACGGGAAATATATGGTGATCACCGAGATCACAGCAGAAAACCCCAAGGCAAAACGGTATATGTACACTACTGATGACAGCTTTGTGCTTATGGACGGTGAACCCGATTCGGATAATTTTGTTCAGGCAGGCGATCAGGAACTGCTCACATTTACCGAAAGGAACGGTAATACCTATATCTGCAAGTATGAAAATACCTATGCCGACGGCTTCGGACGGTATATAGATTCATCTTACTATCTGCAAAGAGTGGGAGAGTTTAACGTAAACGACAGCATCCAGCAGGCTTGGACGCAGAGGAACGGAAAAAAATACTACATGACAAACATGAAGTATTCCAACGCTTATTACAATGTAAGCCCCTGTATTAAGCTGAATGTACCCGAGGGTATAAACGGTTGTGCGAAGTTTACGGGTGGGATGATGTTCCAGAAGACGGTGCGTTTTACCAATGAAAATGAGGCTGAGGGCTTTGTGCTGATACCCGGTGAAGCAGGACGGGATCTGCTCGATTTTGAAGTGTTCACCGAGAACGGCTGTGAATACCTGCGCACGGGCGATCAGGCTATGACGCTGGTAAGTGAGGATTCAATTTACGATCTTACGGCGGATATTCACGAAATAGCTCTTGAAACGGGACGGGCAAAGTGGTATAAGATAGGAGAGATGGACTTAAAGTCCGTTACTCTTGATATCCCCGAAAAGGCAGCAGTTTATATTTATGATAAGTTTGATAACGTGGTTTACTCAAGCTATATGAAAGGCTATGGAAACAATGTAACACTTCCCGAAAGCGGAAAGATCGTATTCATAGGCGAGAGCGGCGAAAAGGTGGGGATCGGCTGAAAGAAGTGATAGTATGAAAAGAAAACCTACAAATCAGCTCTGCGCACTTGCTGCGCTGAGCGTGCCGCGCCATGCTGCTTGCAGCATGTGTGCATCATGTACTTGCACCGCACTTTTCATGAGAGTTTGTGTCGGGGAAGACATGGAGGTGCAAGTATGGATTATAAGTGCCTGATAATAGACGATGATGAGATTATTGCCGAAAACACGGCGGAGTATTTTAATGCGTTCGATATAAAAACGGCTTATGTCACAAGCTGTGAGAATGCGGTGGACTTCCTTGCAAAGAACACCGTTTCTCTGTTGCTTTTAGATATAAACCTTGGGGACAAGTCCGGCTTTGAGCTGTGTAAGAGCATAAGGAGCGAATACAATATGCCTATCCTTTTCATCAGTGCCCGTACAAGCGATGACGATCTGCTTATGGCACTTAATATCGGCGGAGATGATTATATCAAAAAGCCTTTCAAGATGAATATTCTCCTTGCAAAGGCCAGGGCTATCCTGAACAGATACGAAAGTACACAGTCTGCCGTGAAAGAATCGCCTAAAGCGACAAGCAGCAGAAATATACAGATCATTGACGGTCTGTTTTTTGATACACAGTCGCACTGCATAAGCAAAAACGGAGAACGGATCACGCTGAAAGCTCTTGAATACAAAATGCTGTTCTATTTTCTGGAGCATAGAGGAAAGGTCATAACAAAGGACGAGTTCTTGCAGAATGTGTGGAAAGACGAGTGCGTCGGTGAGGGTACGGTTGCGGTGCATATCCGTCATCTTAGGGAAAAGCTCGAAGCCGACCCGAATGAGCCGAAGATCATAAAAACTGTTTGGGGTGTAGGATATATCATGGGTGAAACGTCATGAAGTACGGAAGAACGCTTATTCTTCTTGCGATGACCGTTGCCTGCTGTATCGGGATATTCGTCATGACGGGCAGGCAAAAAAATATGCCAAACATCGTCCTGCAAAATGATATTGCTGAAACAGTAAGAGAGAATATGAATGACCTTGCTATTCTTGAAGAAAAGTTTCTAGGTACCGATATACTTGTGTTTGATACGGAGGGTTTCTGCATCTATCCCGAGGGCGAAAACTTAACGCTCACGAAATCAAGAAATAACGGTGATCTGTGTCTTGCGGTGACGGACGGTGACAGATTTCTTGCAACAGCGGCGATACCCGACCCGTCTTTTTCGGAGTATAACAAGGCTTTTGATCAACTGACTTGTGCGGCTGTAATACTGTTTCTTATCATGGTAATGGCGGCAGTATCATTCTATCTGTATATCAGCAGGAACATCTTAAAGCCGTTTAGCAAGATGAAAGAGTTTGCAGGCAGGATAGCAATGGGCGATCTCGACAGTCCTCTTGAAATGGAGCGCAGCAATCTGTTTGGGGCTTTCACCGAGAGCTTTGATATCATGCGTGAGGAATTGAAAGCATCAAAGAAAAGAGAAACAGAACTCAAACGAAAAGAAAAAGAACTTGTTGCTGAGCTGAGTCACGACCTGAAAACACCTATTACGGGTATCAACACGATCTGCGATGTGCTGAGTCTGAAAGTACAGGATAAATATGTTCTTGGCAAGGTTGAGGGCATACAGAAGAAGACACAGCAGATGGAACTTCTCGTCACTGATCTGCTGACTGCTGCACTTGACGATCTTGGAGAGATGACCGTGAACTGCACTGATGAAAATGCGGCTGTGCTGTATGACATCATCAGGGCGGCGGATACACGTTCTCTTGTGAGAAGGAGTACGATACCCGAATGTATGATACACATTGACATAAAACGTATGGAACAGGTTATCGGAAACATTATTGGTAATTCTTATAAATATGCCGATACTCCCATAGACATTGAGTGTGCTTCGAGCGGAGACTATCTGAAACTGTCGATCACCGATTACGGCAAGGGCGTTCCGGCAGACGAACTTGATCTTATAATGAACAAATTTTACCGTGGCAAGAACGTAAAAGATTCCGACATAGACGGCAGCGGTCTGGGGCTGTATATCGCTTCGGCACTTATGGCTAAAATGAACGGTGAACTTATATGTTCAAGCAAGGGTAAAGGGTTGACAGTGACTTTGATGATCCTGCTGTCGTAGTTATTACAATGTTTTTTCGCAAGGATGCTTGTACGCCATGATGCGAATGGCAAAAAATATCTTTATGATTTCCTGGCAATAAAAAAAGAAACGAGCAGCCCGCTTAAATGAAAACTGTACGGTGAAAACCCATCTCTTTTACAAGTAATTTTATAGGAGATATGTGGGAGTGTCAATAGAAAAAATAATAGATTTTGTTTATACATAGTTGCCCCATCTGTTGCCAAATCCTCAAACAAATCTTTATATAATACAGGTGAGGGCAGAGCCAAAAAATCGGCACTGCCCTTCAGAGTTCTTCTCATGGCTTTTTGTTCGCATGACTTTTAGGATTTACACCTATCAAATTCAGGGTTAAATGCATAGAAGTTCTTTGAATCCAGTTTATCTTGAACGATTCGCAGTGCTTCACCGAATCTCTGGAAGTGAACTATTTCACGGGCACGCAGGAATTTTATAGGTTCGCAGACATCACTGTCATGTACCAGGCGTAAAATATTATCATAAGTAGTGCGGGCTTTTTGCTCGGCAGCCATATCTTCGAATAAATCCGTAATCGCATCCCCCTTCGACTGGAATTCGCAGCTGTTAAAAGGAATTCCGCCGGCAGCCATAGGCCAGATGCCGATGGTATGATCAACATAGTAGTTTGCGAAACCGGATTCTTCGATTTCTTCCATAGATAAATTCTTTGTCAACTGATGGACAATAGTAGATACCATTTCCAGATGTGCTAATTCCTCAGTGCCAATGTCAGTCAAAATCGCTGCCACTTCATTATAGGGCATAGTATAACGTTGGGAAATATAACGCATGGAAGCGCCCAGCTCCCCGTCAGGACCGCCGTATTGTGACATGATCACCTGTGCGATCTTGGCATTGGGTTCTTTGATATTCACAGGAAACTGCAATCTTTTTTCATAACTCCACATACCTTAACATCCTCCTTCCCAAGGCCAGGGCTGGGTTGCCCATTTCCATTCATCCTGGTTACAACCATCTGCATCAGATATTCTAAGGGGACCATATTTCATTGCATATTCCCGCATTGCCTGATTCTTCATACGTACATAGTGGCTTAGATACTCGATGGCTTCTTTGTCAGTCGGGTGCGTATCAAGATATTCGTTCATTTCCACGATAACAAAATCGATTACATTGATATCATGAAGTAATCTGCGCTGTTCGCTGTTATTTGAGTTTGTCATTTCACGCATCTCCTTCCTGTAAAAGGTTTTTCCAGCTCAGGGAATATCGTACCTGTCTTATAAGCCTCATCCAGATTTTCAAAAACATTTGTAAGATGCTGCCAGGGAACATATGCCATTGCAATTGGAAAACGATCAAAATATTCATTAAAACTGTAATCCTGCATAATTCTCCTCTCATAAATCAGAAAGTAATTTAATAATATAGTATGATAGGAAAAATTCCGGGTTCCGTTTAAACACAAACTTTTCACACTTTCTTTTCATTTTTAACACAATTGGGAATTAAATTATAAAAAGAATTTTTATCCTAATTTAAGAAAGAAGGAGGAATCGAGTTTTGATAGAAGTTGAAAATCTAGTAAAAAGATATGGCAGTCATCTGGCAGTCGATCATCTTACATTTCAGGTGGAGACTGGTAAAATCTATGGATTTCTGGGACCGAACGGCGCAGGGAAGAGCACTACGATGAACATTATTACAGGATACATAGCAGCCACCGAAGGAAGTGTAAAAATCAACGGTCATGATATCTTGAAGGATGCAAAAGAGGCAAAAAAGTGCATCGGGTATCTGCCCGAAATTCCTCCCTTATATCAGGATATGACGGTCAGGGAATATTTGATCTTTGCAGCGGCCCTTAAAAAAATCTCCAAAAAAGAGTTTAAGGAACAGATTAATGAAATCATGGAACTTACCATGATTTCTGACATTCAGAATCGTTTGATCAAAAACCTGTCTAAAGGATACAAGCAGCGTGTAGGACTGGCACAGGCAGTGCTTGGATATCCGGAGGTCATTATTCTGGATGAGCCTACCGTAGGTCTTGACCCTAAGCAGATTATAGAAATCAGAGATTTAATAAAGAAGCTGGGAGAAAAACACACAGTTATTTTAAGTTCTCACATCTTGTCGGAAGTGCAGGCAATCTGTGATGAGATTATGATTCTTTCAAAGGGAAGGCTTGTGGCATGCGATACACCGGAAGGTCTTACGGGATGGATGGACCAAGGCGCTCAATTGGAACTGAGTATCCTGGGAAGCATGGAAAAAGCAGAGAGCGCAATAAAGAGGCTGCGGGGAATACAAAAATATCATTTTGAAAACAGCAATGAAAAGGATTGTGTGAAGGTAATCATAGAAACGGATACAAAAAAGGATATCCGTCAGGAACTCTTTTATACGCTTGCAAAAGAAGAATTGCCGATTATGTCTTTAAATCGGATAGAAAAATCTCTGGAAGATGTATTTCTGGAACTTACAAATGAAGATGCAGTAATCGAGGAAGCATCAGAAGGAAAGAAAGGAGAGTAAAGTCATGACAGCAATTTATGAAAGAGAGTTGAAGGCGTATTTTCATTCCTTTTTAGGCAGTCTGTTTATCGGGGGGATGCTGTTCCTTCTTGGAATTTATTTTTCGGTTTATAATCTATTTATGGGATATCCTTATATCGGTTATGCTCTTTCATCCGTCGTGTTTCTGTTTCTAATCGGTATTCCGATACTTACAATGCGCATATTGGCGGAGGAGCGTCATCAAAAAACGGACCAGCTGATCCTTACTGCTCCTGTCAGCGTCAGCAGTATTGTAACCGGTAAATTTCTGGCGTTGGCAACTATATTTGCAATTCCGGTAGGCATCATCAGCATTTATCCGCTGATTCTCAGCCTTTTTGGGACGATTGCATTTGGCGAGACCTACCTTGCCATTCTTGGATTTTTTCTTTACGGACTGGCCTGTATTGCAATTGGCGTTTTTGTCTCATCTTTGACGGAAAGTCAAGTGATTGCAGCGGTCATCACATTTGGAATTTTGTTTCTCGGATATGTAATGGAGGGAATCTGCAATATGATTTCTACTACCGGGAATTTCCTTACCAAGATATTGGGTGCGTTTAATATGACCAGCAGGTTTGATTCGTTTCTTAACGGTTCTGTGCAATTGACCAGTATCTTATATTATTTATCAGTTATATTGCTGTTCCTGATTTTTACAGTACAGTCTATTCAAAAAAGGCGTTATCAGATTTCAACCAGAAATTTAAGTATGAGCGCTTATAGTTCAACGGTCGTGATGATCAGTATGGCAGCGGTCGTCCTGTTAAATGTACTGGCGGCAGAGATTCCTTTGCGATTTACAGTGTTTGATGTCACTTCCAATAAGCTTTATTCCCTGACAGATGAAACTCAAAAAGTGATTTCTTCGCTTGAGGAGGACGTTCAGCTTTATGTACTGGCAGGTGAAACGCAGGCCGATACCCTCCTTGACACTACGTTGAAAAACTATGCAGAGCTGAATCCGCATATTAAAGTTTCCTATGTGGATCCTGCGGTAAACCCTAAATTTTCTACAAAATATACAGATTCGGACATATCTTTCAATAGCATCATCGTAGAAAGCAGTAAGAGAAGCAAAGTAGTAGACTACAATATGATTTATCAGACGGAAATAGATTATTACACCTATTCGTCTACCGTCACGGGATATGATGGTGAAGGGCAGTTGACCAGTGCAATTGCTTATGTGACATCAGATGATATGCCTAAGATGTATTTTCTTGAAGGGCATGGGGAGGGCAGCTTTGATGCGGAATTTATGGCAGCTGTCGAAAAAGAAAATGTAGATTATGAAACAATCAATCTGATGAATTATGATGCTGTGCCAACAGACGCCGCATGTGTGATTGTGTATGCACCTATATCAGATTTTTCGGATGATGATACAGAAAAGATGGTAGATTATATGGAAAACGGAGGCGATGTCTTTCTTGTTACAACGTATACCGAAAATGAAATGACGAATTTCCGAAAATTATTTTCGTTTTACGACATAGAATTCACGAAAGGTCTTGTCATTGAAGGCAATCAAAACTACTATTATCAGAATCCTTTTTTTCTGCTTCCTGAGATTGCCTATACCAATATAACAGAGAGTGCATATAACAGTGGAAATTATGTGTTTGTTCCCTGTGCGCAGGGACTTACCATAAATGACGATGAAGAAGTAGATACCACGATGCTTCTGTATACCTCAGACGACAGTTATGCGAGAAGCGATATGAAAAGCATCTCGGAATATGCAAAACAGGAAACGGATCAGGATGGACCTTTTGCAGTGGGCGTGGCATGTGAAAAGACGATTGGCGAAGAATCGTCAAAGGCAGTTATTTATTCCAGCAAGAACTTATTTACACGTGATGCAGATGAAATAGTATCAGGAACGAATTTAAAGCTTTTTACCAGTTCGATTGGGAGTTTTGCCAATCATATGAGCAGTGTTTCCATTCCGGTTAAAAGTAATGAAATCAACATGCTTATCATATCGCAGAATAAAATAGTTCTTCTGGCATTTCTTACCATCATTGTGATACCGCTTGTATTTTTGATCAGCGGATTCATCGTCTGGTTAAGGAGAAGGCATCGATAAGTCTTGAAAACAGTGATACAATGTGATTTAATGATATTGATAATCGTTAAATCACAAAAGAGCTTCCTGTATAATTCAAGTATAGGGAATTCCAAGAAAGGTGGTTGAGAAAAA
>CAYOED010000014.1:0-55778 GCA_964402925.1 uncultured Lachnospiraceae bacterium
TCCCGGTAACAATAGTACCTATTTCACTAATACTCTTCGCAAAACTAAGGTTTTGTGAAGAATGTAATAACAGTAAAACGGAGCCGAAAGGCTCTTATTTTTATACCCTGAATGGGAGAAAGAGAGGAAAAATAATGAGTACAACAAAATTAGTGCTGGCAGACAGCACAGTGATCGAACTGCAGGGAGGAGCCGCTTTAGGGTATATGAAAGCCCATTATGCAGATAAGGCGGCAATGGTTTCTGACTGGGACAGGATCACACCGGAGAATCTGAAGACTGTCCAGATCAAGGCAGATGAAGCTGTCATTGGTGACTATGCAGATCTGCTCCTGGAATCCGAGACTTCGACATTACAGCCGGATGGTTCCGTGGACACTGTATGGAGCATCCGCGAAAAGACCGGGATGGAGAAATTGCAGGATGAAATCGTGCGCATAAGGGAAGGGCAGGACATACAGGACGGCGCCATAGCTGACCTTGGAGAGGCTGTAAGCGCCTTATCGGAAGGAGGGGATGAATAAAATGGCAAGATTCTATGGGACAAAAATCAGGAATTCTGAGATGACAATTGACGAAGTACCAAAGTTGTGGAAGAAAGCTACAGAAAAATGGCTGAAAGAAAATCTGTAAAAAAAGAAAAGGAGAGATGAATTATGAGAGTAAAAGAAATGTTTTGCGTGATGGTTGGTCTGGTAGGAAGTTTTATGGCGAAGCTGTTTGGTGGCTGGGATGCCGCCCTTGTCACCCTAATTATTTTTATGTGCGCTGATTACCTGACAGGGCTTATTGTTGCAGGTGTGTTCCATGAAAGCAAAAAGTCAGAGAATGGAGCATTGGAAAGCCATGCAGGATGGAAAGGGCTGTGCAAGAAGGGGGTGACTTTGCTGTTTGTGCTGATAGCATACCGGCTTGATCTGGCACTTGGGCTTGATTTCATACGGACTACTGTCATTATCGGATTTATGGCAAATGAACTTATTTCTATCATTGAAAATGCAGGTTTGATGGGAATACCTATTCCGAAAGTGTTAAACAAGGCAATTGACATTCTCACACAAAAAGCGGATGCGGAGGAATAATCTATGGTAGTTGGGATAAACTGTGGTCACACAAAAAGCGGCGCCGGTTATGGCGCCGTTGGCATTATCAAGGAAAGTGAACATACAAGACTGGTGGGACAGGCTCTTATGGACCTGCTCCGGTCAGCAGGTGTCACGGTGGTAGACTGCACCATAGATCAGGCAAATACCCAGAATGAATATCTGGCCGCAGCCGTAGCATTAGCCAACCGGCAGGATCTGGACTGGTTTATATCCATCCATTTCAATGCATCAGTCAGTCATGAGGGGCATGGAGCGGAAGTATTCACCTATGAGGGCAGGCAGTATCAGGATGCTCTGGACGTGTGTGCAAATCTGTCAGAACTGGGCTTTACCAACCGTGGGGTGAAATCTGGATCCGGATTATACGTTATCCGGAAGACCAAAGCAAAATCCATGCTGATAGAGGTGTGCTTCTGTGATAATCAGGGAGACGTGGATCTTTATCAGAGCATAGGCGCGCAAGGAATCGCCAATGCAATTTTTAAAGCCTTATGGAATTATGTGGATACACCTGCCATTACAAACGAAACTCTTATTATGGGAGCCAGTGTGGCTACAGCAGACCAGTTAAACGCGCTGCTATTGTCCAAAAATCCGCAGGCAACCAATTATTTGCATCTGGCAGAAATCTTTCTTGATGAGGGCCGGAAAGAAGGTGTAAGAGGTGATGGGGCATTCTGCCAGAGCCTTATTGAGACAGGATATTTCAAATTTGGCGGTGATGTGAAGCCAAATCAGCACAACTTTGCTGGACTTGGTGCGACAGGCGGTGTACCGGGGCTTTCCTTCCCAGATGACAGGACGGGTGTCAGAGCACAGATTCAGCACCTTAAGGCATATGCATCCACCAATGCACTTAACCAGGAATGCGTAGACCCCAGATATAAATATGTTTCCAAAGGATGCGCGCCTACTTTTGAACAGCTGTCCGGGAAGTGGGCGGTACCGGGATATTCCGGTTATGCAAGTCTTGAAGCCGCAAGAGCAGCAAAAGATTCTTATGGAGATCATATTGCACAGTTGATTGAATGTGCGATAAAAATGGAAGTTGCACCGGTGCAACCAGATCCAGATGAAACCGCTCCAGATGGAATGCTGTTTGTGGTACAGTTAGGAGCATACAAGAGCCTTAACAATGCCAAAAAGCTGCAGCAGAGGCTTGAGGAGATGGGAGTTGTTTCATTAATTAATAAGTACCGAATAGAAACCCTAAAGTAATCGTGATTTGATGGAGTGGTAAATAGTCTACACTACTGTAAACGCCCCCTGCCCTCCGGAAAAAGCAGCAGCAGTAGATCCAAAATCAATGCTTTGATCAATATTGAGATCCGACTGAGGGTCAATGCCGTTTTTCTTAAGAATAAATTCAAATACCATCTCAGGCATTCCGCCTGCCCTGCCGCCAAGAACGGTAGTTCCTTTCAGCATATCCCAGCTGAAATCATCAATAGGAGTGCGGGAAACAAGGAAGTTTCCGGCGCGCTGTGTGAGCTGTGCAAAATTGACAACATAATCCGATGTGCCGCCTGCATAAGTATAAATAGTGGACTCGCTTCCCATAAAGCCGATATCCGCTTCATCCGTCAGGACAGCAGTCATGGTTTTATCTGCGCCGAATCCGGTGACAAGGGTAAGATCGATTCCTTCCTCTTTAAAATACCCTTCCTCGATGGCTACGTACATAGGGGCATAAAAGATGGAATGTGCGACTTCGTTTAAAGTGACTTGCTTAGCGGAAGAATTGGAATTCTGGGCGGCTCCGTCAGAGCCCTTTTTCCCGCATCCGCCTAAAGCGCCTGCAATGAGAAGCGCGGTGAGCAGAAGTGCAGCCGCCTTTTTGATGAAGCGAGACGACCTGTGGATATTACATGGTGAATTTTTCATAATGACCTCCATTTTTGGTTGATATGCCGATTCTAAAAAGACAGCGGCAGTTGATGATTTATCGTATGCGATGGCAAAGAGAAGTTGCCTGTCTGCCAACTTCTTTTTCTAGACAACAAACGACAAAGACTATATAATAGTAGAAATAGGGTGTTACCCGGGAAATAAAGGAGGACAAATAGATGGGTTTGATTAAGGCAATTACTGCTGCAGCCGGAGGCGCAATGGCCGATCAGTGGAGAGAGTATTTCTATTGTGATTCACTGGATGCAGATGTATTGGTGGCAAAGGGCAGAAAGCGTTCAAGCGGAAGAGGCGCCGGAAATAATAAAGGAGAAGATAATATTATTTCCAATGGCTCCGCCGTGGCAATCAATGAAGGACAATGCATGATTATCGTGGATCAGGGAAAGGTAGTTGAATTCTGTGCTGAGCCGGGAGAGTTCACATATGATGCATCTTCTGAACCCAGTTTATTATACGGAAGCCTGGGAGAAAACGTCAAAAAAACCTTTAGCATGATAGGCAGACGTTTCACCTTTGGCGGAGAAACAGCAAAGGATCAGAGAGTTTACTTTTTCAATACAAAAGAAATTATGGGAAATAAATATGGGACAGCCAGTCCGGTTCCATTCCGCGTGGTAGATGAAAATATCGGATTGGACGTAGATATTTCTCTTAGATGTAACGGTGAATATTCTTATAAGATTACAGACCCTCTTTTGTTTTACACCAATGTGTGCGGCAATGTGACGGACAATTTTGAGAGAAGCGAGATCGACAGTCAGTTAAAGACAGAACTTATGACAGCATTGCAGCCTGCATTTGCAAAGATTTCGGCAATGGGAATCCGCTACAGTGCCGTTCCGGCGCATACAGAGGAACTTGCAAATGCTTTAAATGAAGTGCTCTCTGCTAAGTGGTCGGAACTGCGCGGAATTGAGATTGTATCCTTTGGTGTCAATACGATGAAGGCGTCTGCCGAAGATGAGGCAATGATCAAAGAACTGCAAAAGAGTGCAGTTCTGCGCAATCCCAATATGGCAGCGGCAACATTGGTTGGTGCACAGGCAGAAGCAATGAAAGCAGCAGCATCCAACACGTCAACCGGACCTATGATGGCATTTGCCGGCATGAACATGGCAAATCAGGCAGGGGGAATGAATGCACAGCAGTTATTCCAGATGGGACAGCAGGCAGCACCCACACAGGCAGCTCCTGTGCAGCCGGCAGCACCTGCGCCGGAACCAGCGCCGGATAAGCAAGGCTGGACTTGTGCATGTGGCAAAGCCGGCAATACAGGCAAGTTCTGTTCCGAATGCGGCGCACCTATGCCTGCACCGAAGCCGGAAGGCTGGACCTGTTCCTGCGGAACGGTAAACAAGGGCAAGTTCTGTTCTGAGTGCGGAGCAAAGAAGCCGGCAGGAGAACTTTTATACAAATGTGATAAATGCGGATGGGAGCCGGAAGATCCTGCAAAGCCGCCGAAGTTCTGTCCGGAATGCGGAGATCCTTTTGATGAAAGCGATATCCAGCAGTAAAGTTTTGAAATGGTTTATACAGCGGAGGAAAGATGAGTGAGTCTGATACCAACTTAGATGAGAAAGGTAGTCGGAAGGATACCGCTTTCAAAACCTGAGGTTATCATTACGATAACAGATAGCTTACGAGTATGGATCATTATTCGGGAAGGAATGGATTGAGTATGGGTGCAGGCATGATAGGAAGCATTGTGATATTGGTTCTGACGCTGGTAGTGATAGGCTGTGTTGCATATGGAATTATGAGAGCAAAGCGTGCAGTTGAAAATTTTTCCCAGGAAGTTTTTGGAACTTCTGATATCAGGGAAGGATTTAAACAGGTGGAAGAAGAATATGCATCCACACCCAAATCGGTTTCAGCAATGACAAGTTTGTATCTTCCTAAAATTAAGAAAGATTTTCCCGAATTTCAGTATGATGAGATGAAGGTCAGGGCAGAAAACGTCCTGACTTCTTATCTGATGGCAGTTGATGGCATGAATAAAGGAGCCTTAACAGAAGGAAGCAGCGAACTTTTCGACAAGCTGGAAATGCGGATTGGAATGCTTAAGGGATCAGGTCAAAGGGAGCATTACAAAAATATAAAGATACATAGAACAGAGATATCAGATTACAAAAAGAGAAATGGACGTTGCATCATTACCTTTCAGACGGCGCTGCAGTATTACCACACACTGGAGGATGAAAATGGGAAGCTTCTCGGGGGAAGTGAAGAAATACTTACCCAGTCAAGATACAATACAGATGTTATTTATATACAGGACAGAGCATTAGTGGAGGATGAAAGGGATTTATCTCTTGGTCTCAATTGCCCTAACTGCGGCGCACCAATAGCGGGAATAGGAAGTAAAATCTGTGAGTATTGCGGAACACCTATTGTAGAGCTGAATATCTATGCATGGAGTTTCAGTAATATCACGGAATCAAAATAGAGTAGAATACATTTGGGAGCTTGATACATGAGCATTTACGATACCTTAAACGAACAGCAGAAGAAAGGTGTATTTACGACGGAAGGACCGGTGCTTTTACTTGCGGGTGCAGGATCGGGCAAGACCCGCGTACTTACCCACAGGATAGCATACCTGATTGAAGAATTGGGGGTTAGCCCATGGAACATCATGGCAATCACTTTTACCAACAAGGCAGCAGGAGAGATGAAGGAGAGAGTGGAAAACCTGGTGGGAATGGGAGCGGAAAGTATCTGGGTCACGACTTTTCACTCAAGCTGTGTGAGAATTTTGCGCCGCTATGCGGACCGCCTTGGCTACGATACTAATTTTACTATCTATGATACCGACGATCAAAAAGCTGTAATGAAGGATGTCTGTAAGCGCCTTAATATTGACACCAAAATGCTGAAAGAAAGAAACATTCTCTCCGCAATCTCTTCCGCCAAAGATAAGCTGATTTCTCCGGTAGAGTATGAACTGAATACGATGGGAGATTTCAGAAAGCAGAAGATCGCACAGGCATACAAAGAATACCAGATGGCTTTAAAGAAAAGTAATGCCATGGATTTTGATGACTTGATCGTGAAGACGGTAGAGCTTTTCAAAGCGGATCCTGAAGTGCTCGGAGGTTATCAAAAACGCTTCAAATACATTATGGTGGACGAATATCAGGATACCAATGCCGCACAGTTTGAACTGATCAGGCTCTTAGCAGATACAAACCACAATCTGTGTGTGGTAGGAGATGACGACCAGTCGATTTATAAGTTCAGAGGCGCTGATATCAGGAACATTCTTGATTTTGAGAAGATCTATCCGGAAGCGGAGGTCATTCGTCTGGAGCAGAATTATCGTTCCACACAAAATGTACTGGATGCTGCTAATGCTGTTATCCGCAATAACAAAGGAAGAAAGAGCAAGACGCTGTGGACAGATAAAGGAGAGGGGAACAGGATTCATTTCAGGCAATTTGACAATGCCTATGAAGAAGCAGAATTCATTGCAGATGATGTGGCTCGCAAGAGCAGAGAAAGGGCAGCAGATTACGGGGACTGTGCAGTGCTTTATCGGACCAATGCCCAGGCAAGACTTTTAGAAGAACGCTTTGTAGTAGAAGGAATTCCCTATGACGTTGTGGGAGGAACCAATTTCTATGCCAGAAGAGAAATCAAAGATCTGCTTGCCTATTTAAAAACAATCGATAACGGGCGTGATGATTTGGCGGTAAAGCGGATCATTAATATACCAAAGAGGGGGATTGGAGCGGCAACAATTGCCAAGGTACAGGATTATGCGGATATGCGGGAAATCAGCTTTTATGATGCACTCCGTCAGGCAGATGAAATCATGGGTCTGGGAAAAAGCGCTGCGAAACTGAAACCCTTTGTAACCATGATACAATCTTTTAGAAGCAAGCTGGAATTTTATGGATTGGAAGATTTAATAAAAGATGTTATTGAAACTACAGGATACATGTCGGCACTTGAGGCATCTGACGAGGAGGATGCGGAAAACAGAATTGAAAATATTGATGAATTGATCAGCAAGATCGTGGCTTTTGAGGAGGTGCATGATCAGCCGACTTTAGGAGAATTTCTGGAAGAGGTGGCATTGGTGGCGGACATTGACCATGTGGAAAATGGCAGCAACAGAGTGCTTCTTATGACGCTGCATAGTGCCAAGGGATTGGAATTTTCTCATGTGTATCTGGCAGGTATGGAGGATGGAATATTCCCCAGTTATATGACGATTACATCAAATGATCCGAATGAGATTGAAGAGGAACGCCGGCTTGCCTATGTGGGGATAACCAGAGCAAAGGATGACTTGACCATCTGTTATGCAAAAATGCGTATGGTGCGCGGCGAGACTCAGATGAATGCAGTGAGCCGTTTCGTGAAGGAAATACCGGAAGAACTGATGGATAACCGTCCCCCGGCGCCTAGATTTAATCCTATGGATGTACCTTCGTCCAAATTTACACCAGTGGAGGGGCAGGCGTTCAAATATAAACCTACTGCCACGTTGGCGCCCAAAAGAACGGCAGCAGAGAATAAGCCCTTTATTGCAGGAGGAGGAATCGGTGCTTTAAATGCGGCAGGAATCAGCAAAGGAGTAGGTGCAGTTACCGGCGGAAAGCCTGACTACGATATAGGAGACAGAGTAAAGCATATAAAATACGGGGAAGGCACTGTCACTAATTTAGAGCCCGGTCCAAGAGACTATAAGGTAACGGTAGATTTTGATGATGCAGGTCAGAAGATTATGTACGCCGCCTTTGCAAGACTGATTAAAATCTAAAATGGAAAATTTTAAAAAATTTGTAAAGTTTTTCAAAATACTGTAGTAAAAATCGGCAGTAAATGTTATATTATTAAACAAGAAGGAAATAATAATCCAAAAAGTATTTTTTAGATGAAATGACTGAAAAGGCATAAAGAAAGGGAGGCTACACCATGAGCACTTGGAGTAAGGTTGAGGAATTGATGGATTTTGTTAAGACCCATGACATCAAGGAGTTAAAGGATTACTGGAATCATAGAGAAGAGGAAAAGAGAAATAACACCATTTTGTGGGTGCTCGCCATTATAGGCGCTGTAGCCGCAGTAGCAGCGATTGCTTATGCAGTATATCGTTATATGATGCCGGATTATCTGGAAGATTTTGACGATGACTTTGACGACGATTTCGAAGATGATTTCTTTGAAGATGAAGAAGACGAGGAAGAGAAGATTCAGGTATCGAACGCAGCTACAGAGGATGATTTTGCAGAATAAGTGTTTTAAAATCTGAAAATGCGGGATGTACAGAAGTGTACATCCCATTTTTATTCCAATAAGCCGGCACGGAAGTGCCGGTGTTTGGTTCAATAAGCGGTACGCAAAGCGTGCCGGCGTTTGGTTTTAATAAAACCTGCAACGATAGCAGGTATACGATAGGAGCAGGCAGATGAAAAAAGGGCAAGTGCTTACAGGAATCGTGGAAAAAGTGGATTTCCCAAATAAAGGTGTGGTAACTACAGAGGAAGGAAAATGTGTTGTTAAAAATGTTCTGCCCGGGCAGAAAGTAACCTTTGTGGTACAAAAGAAGAGAAACGGGGCAGGAGTGGGAAGACTTCTCAAAATCGAGGAAAATGCTCCCACAGAGGTCAAAAGTCCCTGCCCGCATTTTGGAGAATGCGGCGGCTGCACTTACTTGTCGCTGCCTTATGAGGAGCAGCTTAAAATAAAGGAAGCTCAGGTAAAAAAGCTTCTCGAAGGCGCATTATCGGGGCAGGCTGGAGAATGGAAATTCGAGGGCATTAAAGGAAGCCCCGCAAGGCTTGGCTATAGAAATAAAATGGAATTTTCGTTTGGAGACGAATACAAAGACGGACCTTTGGCTCTCGGTATGCATAAGAGAGGCAGCTTTTATGATATAGTCACAGTAAGAGATTGCCAAATTGTAGATGAAGATTACCGCAAAATTTTATCCTTTACCAGGAATTACTTTGATGGATGTAGTTTTTACCACAGATTGAAACATACAGGATATCTGCGCCATCTTTTGGTGAGAAAAGCGTATCGGACAGGAGAAATTCTGATTGCGCTTGTAACGACTTCACAGCTGGATTATGAACAAAGCGGCGCAGAAGCACAGGATAAGGAAAAAGCTAATCTGGATCAGTGGAAAGAAAAAATATTAAACCTAAATTTAACTGGTAAAATAACAGGTGTTCTACACATTGTCAATGATTCGGTGGCAGATGTGGTACAGAGCGACCATACAGACATTTTATATGGTCAGGACTTTTTTTATGAAGAACTGCTTGGACTTAAATTTAAGATTTCAGTTTTTTCCTTTTTTCAGACTAATTCTTTGGGAGCGGAAGTGTTGTATGAGACAGCAAGAGAGTATATTGGGAATCTGACTGCGCCTGACGGAGAAAATGAACCGGACAAAATTGTCTTTGACTTGTACAGCGGAACAGGAACCATTGCACAGCTTATGGCGCCTGTGGCAAAGAAAGTCATCGGTGTGGAAATCGTTGAGGAGGCAGTTGAGGCGGCAAGGAAAAATGCTGAGTTGAATGGTTTACATAACTGTGAATTTATTGCAGGGGATGTGCTGAAAGTACTGGATGAGATCGAAGAAAAGCCGGATATGATTATTTTAGACCCGCCTCGGGACGGCATTCATCCTAAGGCACTTAAGAAAATAATCGGATACGGAATTGACAAGTTGGTATATATTTCATGCAAACCGACCAGCCTTGCAAGAGATCTTGAAACATTTCTGGAGAGCGGATATGCGGTGGAGAAGGCGGTGGCTGTAGATCAGTTCCCTTGGACGGCAAATGTAGAGACTGTTGTCAAATTATCCCTCAAAAAAGATACACCTAAAATTGAGGTAACAATGGAGCCTAGTGCAGAGAGTAATTATACGCCAGTGGAAAAGGCTGCCTATGGGAAGATTAAGGAGTATGTGAAGGAAAAGTACGGTGTGAATGTGCATACGAGGTATATTGCAGAAGTTAAGCGGATGTGTGGATTGGATATGGGAGAGAATTATGATAAATCCAAAAAGGAGAATCCAGAAGTGAAACATTGCCCACAAGATAAGGTGGAGTATATAAAGGATGCATTGAGATATTATAAAGTAATAGTGGAAGAAGAGATATAAAATGGGTATTGAAACAGCAAAAAATCAATATCTTTTGTATCATTTGACAAGACTTAGTAATTTGAAATCAATTATTAATCATGGAATGCTGCCAAGAAGAAAAGTAATGGAACAAAGAATTCAATTTGGAGATATTGCTGATGCTCAAATAATTTCTAAAAGGCAAGAATTGGGTTTAGATATTTATACACCATTTCATTTTCATCCATATTCTGCTTTTGATGTTGCTGTCAAGCATACATATCAAAACGAGGATATGATATATTTGTGTATAAGTAGAAAAAAAGCAGAACGTGAAAATTATAAAATATTACCGAAACATCCGCTTTCAGAAAGTGAATGTCAGTTGTATAATTATAATGATGGATTTGAAAGAATCGATTGGGATACTTTACAAGCAAAAAATCGGGTTGATGGTTACGCAAAACAGGTAAAGATGGCAGAATGTCTTACGGAGAAAACGATTTATATTGGAGAATTTTATTGTATATATGTAAAGTCTGATATAGTAAAAAATGAAGTTATTAGAATCTTGAATGATAATGGAGCTAATTTTCCGCCACCAAATATATTCGTTCAAGAAGTTTGGTTCAACGTTTAAAGTGAAAAACGAAAGGAGGCTACTATGATAAAATTTGTTACAGGTAATATTTTTGAATCTGGTGCAGATTGCCTCGTTAATACTGTTAATTGTGAAGGATTTATGGGAAAGGGTATTGCATATCAATTTAAAATGCGTTTTCCGCAGAATAACATTGATTATGTCAAAGCTTGTAAATCGGGGAAATTGCATATAGGAACGATTCATTACTATAAAGAGGATGGGATATGGATTGTAAATTTTCCTACTAAAGATAAATGGAGGGAAAAATCTAAGATTGATTATATTGAAAAAGGGTTGGATGAATTAATAAAATTTATTCTTGAATATAGACCTAATATAATAGCAGTTCCGCCTTTAGGATGTGGTAATGGTGGATTGGACTGGAATATTGTAAAAAATATTATCCATGAAAAATTGAATGGTATGGAAATGGAATATGATTTTTTGATATATGAACCTTCTGTTTCTTATGTGGCAGTTCCCAAAAAGGCACCTGATATAAGCGTTTCAGGTTTGGCATTATTGCAAATCAGGTTGCATTTGAAAAAATTTAATGCTTTGAGGTTGCAAAAAGCGGGTTATTTTACTAATTATTTTTTGTGCGAAAACTATTTTAAGTTTGACAAGTGGAAATATGGACCATATTCTCACTCTATAGATATTGTAGCAAAATCTATAAATGAGTACCAAAAATTTTATGGTTTAACTAATTCAAAAGATACCTATGAGCAAATATATAAAGTTATTTGCAGTAGAAAAACGGAAGATAAATTGAAAAAATTGCTTCCTGCTATAAAGAAATCAACAGAATATATTAATCAGATTACTACTGATAAGAAAGTTGAAGGTATTGCAACTGTTTTGTATATCATTGAAACAAACTATCAGATATCGACCGATGATATTATTAAAAATTTTAGGGAGTGGTCAGAAGATAAGGCCAATAGATTTTCCAGAAAATATATATGTGAATGTATAGATTATCTTGAACAAACTAATATAGTTATTAAAGATATATTTGGAAATTATGAGATTGCAAGAGGTATATGGAATTAATGCGTTCAAAACTTACAAGTATGGACCACAACTTCGCCCTTGACAATAAGTTAGGGGGGAGAGGTGTCTGCACTGATAGATGAGATTCAGGTATACGAGGAAGAGCAGGCTAACGGACAATGGCTGAAATCCATAGTATTTATGCTGCCAATCATAGACAGTAAGATGGATTTGGGTTTGGACAATGATGGTCACGTTGAGTCGATGGTCTTGCTTTTCAAGGGAGAAATCCGTCAGAGAAGATAAGGGTTGACTTTTCGTTTACAAATGAGTGAGACTGACTGGATAGTTAGTCTTTTTTTTGTCATGTTTTGATTCTGATGGCTGGAAAGGAGCTTGGGAAGGATCGGACAACTATCGCAAAGGATATCTGCGGCAGTGCCTGAATGTGGCTCTGTTTGGTAAAACAGCAAATCAATGGAGAGATACAAATCCGGATAAGAAGGGTAATATTCGCGATGATGCGAACATTAATCAGCTTCTCGTGCTTGCCAATTTGGAGAGCTATAATGCCATATTGATCGGTCAGGGAAAAACTATGTCTGAACGACTGGTATTATTAAGAGAACTTGCGATTAGGCAGATGAAGACGCTTGTTGCGGTCAGCATGGATGGATTAGAGCAGCTTCCAGGAGGTAATCTCAAGTGAAAAAGCAGAAAAATGCTGTATGGGAAAATAGGATACAAGAATCATTCGCTATTCATTTCTTGCTTTGTTTTTAGTGGGAGAAGTCCGATAACTTTTCGGGCTTACCCCAAATTTCTTTTTGAACGCTTTGGAAAACACAAGCTGGTCATTATATCCAACCTGGTTTGATATCTCTTTAATGGACATTGTAGTGCTGACAAGAAGGTTAGCAGATTTATGCATGCGAAAATCTATCAAAAAATTCTGGATGGAAATGTTAAGTTCTTTCTGAAATACATGATTTAGATGGGAACGGGTAATGCCGATACTGTCAGCAACATCAGATACTCCAATTCCCTGCATATACATTTTGCCGATGTAATCAATTGCAAGATTTACATAGGTATTATCGCTATAGCCGGGCTGTCCATGCTTGTCTTTTTGAGTATGTATGGCATGATGTTTGGCAAGGATGGAAAACAATTTAAGGAGAATGGATTCACGATAAAGATCATCGGAAAAGTCCGTGTCTCTATGTTCAAATAAATCATCAAAGCAGTCCATGTACTCATCGGGAGCAGGGGCTGGAAGCGTTAAATGATTTTTTGAAAAACCGCAATTCTTTAATATAGTATCAGCTCTTATACCTTTGAAACCAACCCATACATAGGCCCATGGGTTGTTTACATCTGCACAATAAACGATAGGTTCATCGGGATAGACTAAGAACATCTGACCGGAACCAAGATGCCATGTGTTGCCGTTTGCCGAATAAAATCCCTCACCCGACAAAATAAAATGCAGAATATATTCATCACGGGAAGTAGAGACGGCATGATAAGGTTTGCAATATTCTCTGCCCGCATGTACTAAGGTTATCTCCATGGAGGTTTCGCTGAAATCCTGCATACAAATAAATTGACCAGTCTGCATAGAACCATCTTCCGGCATAAAAATGTCTCCTTCCCATCAAAACGTGAAATATGATTTTATTTTACCATATAATCTTCGATTTTGACATATCGATATTCTCATATAATCATTTTTCCATGCTATTTTTTCCCAACAGTCAAGATTATATAATATTTTATCATAAATTGTTCGGAATTGAATGTGAAAGGAGTAATGAAGATGGGCAGAAGTGCAATGTGTGAAGTTCCGCCTATGGGCTGGAATTCATGGAATACGTTTACGGAGAATATCAATGAAGATTTAGTGAAAGAAACCGTAGATTCAATGAAAGAGCAGGGATTTCTGGAAGCCGGATACGAATATGTGGTAATGGATGATTGCTGGAGCCTGAAAGAACGTGATTCGGAAGGAAGACTGGTGGCGGATCCCGAGAAATTCCCTGGCGGGATAAAGGCGCTGGCAGATTATATCCATGCAAAAGGATTCAAATTCGGTATGTACAGCTGCTGCGGAACTAGAACTTGTGCAAATTATCCGGGAAGTTTTGAGCATGAATTTGAAGATGCAAAACAGTTTGCACAGTGGGGTGTTGATTATTTAAAGTATGATAATTGCTTTAAACCGCAAAATCAGGACGGGAGAACGCTGTATCGCAGAATGGGGATGGCGCTTGCGAATTCCGGCAGAGATATTGTATTCTCAGCGTGTCAGTGGGGGACGGATTCCGTACATGAATGGATTCGCTCGTCAGGGGCACACTTATTCCGGTCTACAGAAGACATTAATGATTCCTGGAATTCAATCAAGGATATTGCTTTATCCCAGTTAGATAAACAGGCATTTTCAGGATCATACTGTCACAATGACATGGATATGCTGGTAGTTGGAATGTATGGAAAAGGCGGTAATGAATATATTTCTGCCGGGGGATGTACCGATGAGGAATATCAGACCCATTTTTCTCTTTGGGCAATGATGAATTCACCGTTGATGATTGGATGTGATATCAGGAAGATTAACGATGCGACCAAAAAGATTTTACTCAATCAAGATATCATTGCAATCAATCAGAATGTAGAGTGCAGGTCTCCGTTCCAGTTAAACTGTGTATCAAATAGTCCGGATGTATTTACATTAGTCAAATTTTTATCGAATGGAGACATAGCGGTCGCCATGTTTAATATGGGAGATGTTCCGGCCATGGTTACGGTAGATTTTTGGGATATGGGGCTTACTGCCAATGCAGGTAAAGGATTAGAGTTTTTTGACTGTATCCTGCATAAAAACATAGGCATAAAGAAGGAAATATATTCAGAGACAGTAGCAGCACATGGTTCTAAAGTATACAGGTGCAAGGTGGTATAAAAAATGATAGATCATTTTTGCAAAACATGTGGAGCACAACTGATGTCTGATGAGATGGCTTTGCACATGAAGCTATTTAACAGGGCGTCAAAGGAATTCATGTGTCTTGATTGTCAGGCGAGGTATTTAAGCGTGGAACGCAGTCAGTTGGAAGAGGTAATAGAAAGGTATCATCAAAGCGGTACGTGTGTTCTTTTTGCAAAGCGTGAATGATTAAGAGTGAATGGAGTATCAGTTATGACAGAAAAGAAAAAAATAAGATGTCAGATTCATTGTCAAAAAGGGAAAAGGATAGATGCAGAGTTTTCTATGGATGCAGGCATATATGAAAAAGACGGCATTCGTATTGAAGTGAAGGATAATGTCATAGATGGATGTCGATACGGAGAAATCCGGCTGAACATGAAAAATGAGTCCTGCAGGGAAAACTTTAATTTGAGGATGGAAAAACCAATCAGGGTATATCTGCAGGCGGAAGAGTGTCCTGAGAAAATCACGGCAATGTATCTTTATAATGAATGGTGGACCAGACCTGCTTTTGGCAGCGGATTTCAGGATGTTCCTGATTTCACGCAGGTGGCTTTTTTCAAATATAAAAATAGGTTTGCGTGTTTCGTACCAATGGTAGGTCGGGAATTCAAAGCATATATGGTAAACGGAACAGAGACGGAAATCTGTCTGGAAATGACATCTTATTTAGGCGGTCAGAGAGAAATAGAGGAGCCTTTGTATTTACTGGCAGAAGGCTCTACGCTGACAGAGGCAGTGCATAAGGCTTTTGTATGGTTAGCTGAATATAAGGGAATCAGAATGAGGGAAACACGCAGAATTCCGGAAATGTTTAAGTTTCTGGGATGGTGCAGCTGGGACGCATTTTATAGGGAAGTATCAGAAGATAAAATCCGTCAGAAGGCAGAGGAACTGGCGGAGAAAAATGTTCCGGTAAAGTGGATGATCATTGATGACGGATGGCTTTCGGTGCAGGATGAATTACTTTATGATTTTGCTCCGGATAAGGAGAAATTCCCTAATGGATTTAAAAATATGATAAGGGAAATTAAGGAAAAAGGAGATATCAGATGGTTTGGCGTCTGGCATGCACTTGGCGGTTATTGGGGCGGCATTTTGAAGGAAAGCAGTCTGGAGCTTAAAGAGCATCCGTATCTTTACAGAACAGTCAATGGAAAACTGATTCCAAGTCCTCTGTCAGGAGAAGGATTTTACAGAGACTGGTATAAAGAACTGAGGCATGAAGAGATTGATTTTGTGAAGGTGGATGGCCAGAGTGCGGTTCCTTATTATTTTGAAAACGGCCTGCCGGTCAGTGAAGCTGCAAGAGGGATGAATCAGGCTTTGGAAAGCGGTGCGTCATACATGGATGGGGCAATTATCAACTGTATGGGGATGGCGATGGAGAGCATTTTGGCAAGACCAACCTCTGGGATTTCAAGAAACAGTGATGACTTTGTACCAGATAAGGAAAATGGTTTTGCAGAGCATTTGTTGCAGAATACATATAATGCTTTGTATCATAACGAATTATACTGTTGTGACTGGGATATGTTCTGGACGAAACATGAGGACTGCGTGAAACATAGTCTGTTACGGGCGATCAGCGGAGGTCCGGTATATTTCAGCGACAAGATTGGAGATACTGAGCCCGAAGTGCTGAAACCATTGATGTATGGGGATGGCAGGCTCTTGATGATGGATCGTTCGGCAAAGCCTACGGAAGACTGTATCTTTTCCAATCCAATGGAAAGCGGAGTTTTGAAGCTGCATAATGTGGGCTCGTGGGGTGAATGCGGGAAGGGCGGAGGAATCGCCGCATACAACCTGACGGGGCAGAGACAGTCATATGCGTTCAAACCCGCGGATATACCGGATATAGAGATGGCGGATGCGTACTGGGTTTATGACTTTTTGGGCAAAAAAGTTTTCGCCTTGAACCGGAATGAAAGCCATGATGGGATTTTGGAAGCAGACGGTTTTGCATGGTTTGTGGTACTTCCAAAGAAAAAGACAGGCTCCTGTCTGGGGCTCCTAAATAAATACGCAGGATTTACGGCAGTTGAAAGTATGCAGGAAAATGATGAGACATTGATTGCAGTTGTCACGGAATCAGGATCATTGGGGTGGATATCTGAAAGAGAGCCGAGAAAAGTATCGGTGGGTACTGCCGATGTCACAGTGAAGGTGCTAAGAGATGGTAATTTGTACTCAGTGCCGCTCCCAGAGACCTCTTCGAAAACAGTGCTCTCCATCGTATGGTAACAAGGATCAAATATAAATATAGAAAAAACAGATAGGAGGAAATGGAGATGTGGGACAAAAAAGTAATAGCTTTGGCACTTGTCGTTGTTTTGCTATTTTGCCTTCCGGGATTTGTGGGCAGAGGAGCAGGAGCAGTCGACAGCGGCGGAGGAGGCAGTGCAAGGGAAGCCGTTCCGGTTCCGGAAGGATTGTGGGATCCTTATGAGCAGGAATTGGTTCTGACTACTGTAGTAGCGGAGAATTCAGGAACCAGTTTTAAGGATGGGGATACATATGGCGATAATCCGTGGTATCGGGCATTCAAGGACAGATTCAACATTAATCTTACAAATCTGTGGGTAAGCAACGACTATGGAACCAAATTAAATCTGGCGATTGCCGACAGGGACTTGCCTGATTTCTGTTCTGTAAACGCTCAGCAGCTTGCATCACTGGAGAAATCCGGGTTGATTATGGATCTGACAGAGATCTTTGACACTTATGCGTCAGATACATTAAAAGGGTATATGGAAGCAGAACGTGACACCTACGAGACGGGATGCCTCGGTGGAAGATTGTACGGTATTCCTCAGCTTAGTTACGGCAATATAGATAAGTTCGACTATGTGTGGATCAGAAAAGACTGGAAGGATGAGCTTGGACTGGCGGACCCGCAGACCATGGATGATGTGATTGACATTGCGAAAGCGTTTAAAGAAAATTTCGGCGGGTATGCCATGGGAGAAATGCAGAACTTAGATAATATGAATCGTCTGGCGGTCGGTTTCGGCGCACATCCCGGCATCTGGGTTGAACTGGAGGACGGTACACTGGGATACGGCAGCGTTCAACCGGAGATGAAAGAAGTCATTGCAACTTATGCGGAGTGGTATGCGGAAGGAATCATCAATCCTGACTTCACAACAACCAACCAGGATAAGATGTTTCAGGATGCGATTAATGGTGATGTCGGCGTGATTCCCTTTGCACAGTGGTTTGGCTACAATCCCGGACCGCAGATTATAGAAAACCTTGGATCGGAAGCGATTTTTGAACCCTATCCGATTCCTTCCGCTAATGGGGCAGAGGTAACGGGAAGCGTCAAATTCGGTAATAATGGATATATTGTGGTCAGCAAGAATTGTAAGAATCCGGAAGGCGTATTAAAACTGATTAACCTCTGGTGCTACATGATGGATGATGCGGCAGGCAATGAAGATCCGGAATATATCACTTCCCTTTATGATAATAACTATCCGAACTGTGTTCATATGTTATCGGTCATCAATACTATGACGGACTATAACCAGTACGTGCAAGTGACACAGGCTCTGGCAGAGGGACTGGATGCGGACGTGGCAGAGTTAGGAAAAAACGCCTCTAAATATAACAGCTGCGTGGCATGGCTGACCGAGCAGGATCCCGATGGCGTGGGTGATTGGCTCCAGCAGGGGAATGACAAATCCGCTTATGGCATTGCAAAAGAATATCTGGACAGTGGGATTTATCTGAAGGACGCCAAGTGGGGGCAGGATACCGCCACACTGCAAAGTGTTGGTTCTACTTTAAACGACATTCTGGTGGAAGGTTTCACTCAGATTATTATCGGCGAGAAGGATATCGACTATTTTGACACTCTGGTAGAAGAGTGGGCGAAAGCAGGCGGAAGCATGGCAACAGCTGAGATCAATGATGCTTATGGAAGTAAATAATCGGAGGAGGAAACTATGCAGAGTAAGAAGAAAATAACCGCAACAAAACTTAAAAACCAGGCGCAGTATCATCTAATGCTGCTGCCCGGAGTTATCCTGACTTTTATCTTCTGCTATATCCCGTTATATGGACTGATTATAGCATTTGAGGATTACAATCCGGGATTAGGATTTGCGTCCCCGTGGGTGGGCTTGGATAATTTCAGATTCCTGTTCAACCAGCCAAACTTCCTTAGGACCATTTGGAATACCTTATACATAGCGGTATTTAAGCTGCTTTTGGGAATTATCGTTCCTGTCACCTTTGCGGTATTGCTCAATGAGATGATCTCCAATAAGGTAAAGAGAGTTTATCAGACCTTGATTTATATTCCTAACTTTCTGTCATGGGTTATTTTGGCAGGTGTTTTGATGGATTTGCTGGGCACGGACGGTGCGATTAATATCCTGCTTGGTAAATTGGGAATTGAAGCGATTCCATTTCTCGGAAGTGCCAAGATCTTCCCATGGACCATGATCATCAGTGACGTCTGGAAAGGCTTCGGATACGGTACCATTGTATATCTGGCAGCCCTTACGGGAATTGATCCGGGGCTATACGAATCAGCAACACTGGATGGTGCGACCCGCTGGCAGAGAATACGTTATATAACTGTTCCGCTGTTAAAGCCCACGATCGTTCTAATGCTGGTATTGGCGCTTGGCGGTGTGCTGAACGCAGGTTTTGACCAGGTGTTCAACCTGTATTCACCGGTAGTATATTCAACAGGTGATATTATCGATACCTATGTGTACCGCCTTGGTATTCAGCAGGCGCAGTATTCTATCGGTGCGGCCGTAGGTTTGTTTAAATCGCTGGTATCCTGTATTCTGGTATGTGTTTCCTATTACATGGCGGATAAACTTGCCGGATACAAAATATTCTAGGAGGGATAAGGATGGAAAAGAAAAAATATAAAGTTTTTGATATAGTATTGCTTGTCATTTTGGGAATTGCATGTGTGACATGTGTCCTTCCGTTTATCAATCTTCTTGCGGTTTCCTTCAGCGGCAGTACGGCAGTGGCTGCAGGAAAGGTAGGATTTGTACCGGTTGATTTCACACTTGCCTCTTATAAATATATTTTGGAAGACGGCAGTTTCTTCCGTGCATTGCTTGTTTCGATCGAGAGGACAGTGAAAGGGACGATTTTAAATCTGGTTTTGATGGTATTGACGGCATATCCGCTGGCAAGACCCAAAGGAGAGTTGATCGGCAGAAGGTTTTATGTAGTGTTTTTTGTTATTACCATGCTTATAAGCGGCGGTATGATTCCCTCTTATTTGCTGGTATCCGGATTGGGATTAAAGGATACCATATGGGCGCTGATTTTACCTGGAGCCCTTCCAGTTTCCAATATGGTTATCTTGATGAACTTTATCCGTGAATTGCCGGCGGAACTTGAGGAAGCGGCGTCTCTTGATGGCGCGTCGCCTTTCCAGACATTGACCTTGATTATTGCGCCTCTGTTAAAGCCGGCGCTTGCCACAGTTGGACTGTTCTGTATGGTTGGTCACTGGAATGAGTGGTTTAACGGTATGGTGTATATGAGTAATCCGTCGAATTATCCTTTGCAGACTTATCTGCAGTCTCTGCTTGTGAACTTTGAAAGTATGCTGCGGGGGGATTCCGCTTATGATATCAAGGCACTTCTGTCCATGATGAATGTAAGGACAGGGCGCGCGGCACAGTTGTTTTTGGGAGCACTGCCAATTATGCTGGTATATCCGTTCCTTCAGAAATATTTTACAAAGGGACTTGTTCTTGGTAGTGTAAAGGGCTAAAATGTCAAATTGAAATGTATGAAGGAGAATGATTATGTCGATTGTAATAGATGCAGAGAAGAGGCTTTTTACTTTGCACACAAAAAATACAACATATCAGATGAAGGCGGACAGTCTTGGAACGTTGCTTCATGTATATTACGGGGAGCGGACGGATGACAGTGATAAGTCTTATGCTATTTGCATGAAGGGTAGAGGATTCTCGGGGAATCCCCATGAGATGGGGAATGAAAATAGAGATTATTCATTAGATACTCTTCCACAGGAGTATAGCTGCTATGGAACGGGAGATTACCGTATCAGTGCATTGAAGGTACAAAATGTAGATGGAAGCCTTGCAGCAACGCTCCGTTATAAGGGATATAAGATCAGTAAAGGGAAATATTCTATACCGAACTTGCCGGCTGTGTATGCAGAGGAAAAAGAAGCAGACACGCTTGAGATTGTTTTGGAAGACCCGGTTTCAAAGGTAGAAGTACATCTGATGTACGGGGTGCTTAAGGAGAATGATATTATCACCCGCGCTGTGAAGATTGCCAACCAGGGAGATAAAAGAATCACACTGCAGAAGGCGGCCAGCATGAATCTGGACTGGATAAACGGTGAGTACGAATGGATTAGCTTTTATGGCGGTCATGTGATGGAAAGAAATATGCAGAGAAGCGAGCTTGATCATGGTATTCATTCCATAGGCAGTGTGCGCGGCGCCTCCAGTCATCATTACAATCCGTTTGTCATTGTCAGTGATAAGAATACAGATGAAGAAAAGGGCGGGTGCTATGGTTTCTCATTCCTTTACAGCGGAGAATTCCTAATGGAAGCTGAAAAGGATCAGGCAGACCAGACCAGATTGATCTGCGGTATTCATCCGGACAATTTTGCGTGGAATCTGCAGCCGGGCGAACAATTTGATACACCGGAAGTCATGATGACTTACAGTGCAGAAGGATTTGGCGCTCTTAGCAGGAACCTGCATAAGACCATACGACAGAACATCTGTCGGGGAAATTGGAAAGAGAAACAACGTCCTGTACTTATTAATAATTGGGAGGCTACCTATTTTGATTTTACAGGGGAACAGTTAGTGGAAATAGCAAAGAACGCCGCAGAATTAGGAGTAGAACTTTTTGTGCTCGATGACGGATGGTTCGGAAAGCGGAATGACGATAATTCAGGGCTCGGCGACTGGTTCCCTAATGAAAAGAAACTGGGGTGTACGCTGAAAGAGTTGGCGGAGAAAATCGTGGAGTGTGGAATGCAGTTCGGGCTTTGGTTTGAGCCGGAGTGTATCTCGGAAGATAGTGATTTGTACCGTAAGCATCCGGAATGGGCAGTTATGATACCGGGAAGAAAGTCTGACCTTAGCAGAAATCAATTGATTCTTGATTTCTCAAGAAAGGACGTACAGGATTATATTATAGGACGGCTGTCAGCTATATTTGCAGAGACACCGATTACATATGTAAAATGGGATTTTAACAGAAGCATATGTGATAAATACAGCATGGAACTTGATGCGCTAAGTCAGGGCGAATTCGCCCACCGGTATGTGTTGGGGCTCTATCGTGTGTTAGAGACATTGACTGTGAAGTTTCCTCATATCTTATTTGAAGGATGCAGCGGCGGCGGCGGAAGGTTTGATGCAGGTATGCTTTACTACACTCCCCAAATATGGTGCAGTGATAATACGGACGCCATAGCGAGACTTAAGATTCAGTATGGGACTTCTTTTGGGTATCCGGTGTCCGCTATGGGTTCGCATGTTTCAGCGGTACCCAATCATCAAACCCATCGTATTACACCTTTTTCGACCAGAAGCTGTGTTGCTATGGCAGGAACTTTTGGCTATGAGCTGGATGTTACTAAATTGTCCGAAGAAGAGAAAGAACAGGTGCGGAAGCAGATCAGCAAGTTCAAGGAGCATTATGATTTAATTCAGTATGGTGAATATTATCGGTTACAGGCTCCTTCGGATAAGCAATGTACTGTATGGGAAATGGCGGAGCCGGAAGGAAAGGAAGCACTGGTAAGCGCAGTATATCACCACGTGGAAGGAAATGCGGCTCCTGTCATCGTAAAAGTACGGGGGTTGAATACAGAAGCATCTTATCAGCTGCATTTGAATACGGAGGATATAGCAGATCTATCGGAGGAAGCAAAGGAATGGTTTGTAGGACATTTACCTTATGGATACAAAAATGGAGAAAAGATTACCGGAGCAGCATTACAGCAGTGCGGACTGGTAATTCCTGAAGCGTTACAGGAGTTTCAGGCTTGGCAGATACATATTGTTGAAGTTTAATAAATAGTGCAGCAAAAGATAAAAGGGAACCAGATAGGACAAGAAGCAAGCCTGTCTGGTTCCCTATACTGAATAAGCATAGACCATAATATCCGTCGGAATATTTTGATGGACACACAAAAAATCCCGTGTATTTTGAAACGAAAATGCAGCGTGATTTTTTATGGGCGAAGTTAAGAGGGCACAGCTCTTTTAGCAGGTCAAGGGCGGCAACCATTGCCCAGTAGAAGGGACTTTGAAGAACAGGGAATAACAGATGCAAAGATAACAGATGCAAACGAACTATGTATTGACATAAAAAATGGATTTACGTATAATAATATTAGAAGAAAAGCGTGCTTTTCTAGTGGGCTAACACTTAAATCTGATATGCTTGTCAATCATGTGATTGACCGTTGGCGGACAACACTAAAATCCGATATATTTATCAACGCTTAGTTGGTCGTTGGCAGACAACACTAAAATTAGCCACAAAGAGAGAGTATATAGCACAGTGGTGTTATTGCTCTCTCTTTAAATATATGGAGGATTATGATGAATAGAAGTATAAAAATAGTTTGCATGTTTCTTATAACTGCATTGCTGGTTGCATGCGGGACTGCGCAGGAAAATGGGAAAGAGAGCGACAGCACTGTTTTGGATGCAGGCAGTACAGAAATTACAGAAGACTTAGAAACATCTGCAAAGACAGAAGAATCAGCCAATGTGTGGGGACAGATGCCGTCGTTTGTGGCAAAGGATCTTGAAGGAAATACGGTGACAGAGAGCATTTTTGCAGAAAAAGATCTGACGGTAGTAAACATATGGGGAACTTTCTGCCCGCCATGTATAGGGGAAATGCCGGAACTTGGAGAGTGGGCAAAGACTATGCCAGACAATGTGCAGATGGTGGGTCTTATCATTGATATTAATGGAGAGGATGATACGACGCACCGCGATCTTGCAGTAACGATCACAGAATCGGCAGGAGCAGAGTATACCCAGATTATAGCAAACGGAGATTTTGCTGACATCTTGAAAGGAGTTGTCGGTGTTCCTACAACGCTATTTGTGGACAAAGATGGGAATCTCGTCGGTGAACCGATTGTAGGAGCTTATGTGGACGGCTACAAAGCATTTGTGGAGGAATATCTGAGTGGACAGTAAGAAAAAGAAAGCGGTAAGAGTCATAGCTTTACTGGCAGCCGGCATTTTTATTTTGTATGGAACGACAAGAGGAGAGGCAGCCGTGGTTCTGAATAAAGCAGTCAACATATGCCTTGAGTGTATCGGATTGGGGTAAATCATCATGAAAATAAAACATTCTTTCAAAAGAAAACTCTTCCAAGCGGTTGCTTTTGGCTATTCAAACACACATTTATTGAACTTCAAAGGCGGAAAAATTTATGAAGGAAAATGGAAGCAATTCTGCAATCCGGGATTAAACTGCTATTCCTGCCCGGCAGCAAGCCTTGCCTGCCCCATAGGAGCATTGCAGGCGGTAAACGGTTCCATGAACTTTCGTTTCAGCTTTTATGTGGCTGGCTTCCTGCTGGCAGTGGGCGTATTGCTTGGAAGATTTGTGTGCGGATGGCTGTGCCCTTTTGGACTGATACAGGAATTAATCCACAAGATACCCACACCCAAATTAAGACTTTGGAAAGGTTTCTTGTACATAAAATATTTGATACTTATCGTCTTTGTACTCATACTCCCAGTGACCACCACCAATTATATGGGAATGGGCAAACCGGCCTTTTGCCAGTACATCTGCCCGGCGGGGACATTGGAGGGAGGAATCCCTCTCCTTTTGATCCACCCACAGCTGCGGCAGACGATAGGTTCCCTATTTTTCCTAAAAATGACAATTCTAATCATCACAGTAGCAGGCTGCGTCTTAATATATCGCTTTTTTTGCCGAATCATCTGCCCCCTAGGTGCAATCTACGGATTAATGAATAAGATCAGCCTATATCACTTAGAAGTGAATCAACACAAATGCATAAACTGCGGAAAATGCGTCCAAACCTGCAAGATGGAAGTAAACCCCGTAAAAACACCAAATTCCGCAGAATGCATCCGCTGCGGAGCTTGTGCCCAGACCTGCCCCCAAGGAGCAATCTGCCTAGGTTTCAAGACCAAAACAACCCGTCAAGATAACCCAGAACAACAGCCAGAGTAACGACTTGGCAGCACTCCATAACATTCCCAGCAATTGAGCCATGGATTCAGGAGCGGGACAACTTCGTATGGCGCGGCAGGGCATCACATGGTATAGCACAGCGAGGCGGCAGGGCGCACATTTTATTATTTCAAGTCTCTGGCGTAAAATCGGCAATTTCACTTACAGAATGGTAAAAAAACAGGGTGAAACCGCCACGGATGGCGGTTTCAGGAGCCATGCGGCATGGATGCCGCCGGCTCCGACCCGTCCGTCCTGAAACACATCCATCCATTCTGTTAGTGAAATCCGATTTGAAGACGAGACTTGAAATAATAAAATGTGCGCCCTGCCGCCTCGCTGTGCTATACCATGTGATGCCCTGCCGCGCCATACGAAGCTGTCTCGCTCCTGAATCCATGACTCAATTGCAATTCCCCCAATCACTGCAAATTGTCAGAATTATTATTGCATAACCCTTATTGTTTTGGTAAAATTAACTATAATATCTAAATAATGTGAGTTAAATGGAGGGAAACGACATGAAATCATTCAATTACACAATCACAGACCCAGTAGGCATTCATGCGAGACCGGCAGGACTGTTAGTAAAGGAAGCGAAGCAGTATGATTCGACCATTACAATCACTAAGGATGGAAAAAGTGCGGAAGCCAAAAAACTTATGGCGCTGATGAGTCTGGGAGTAAAACAGGGCGATACGGTTGAGGTGTCCGTGGAAGGCGGAGATGAAGGAACTGTAGCAGCTAAGATGGAAGAATTCTTCAAAAATAATCTGTAATTGACTTGGATGGGAGGACAACTGTGGAAACGAGAAGCGGAAAAAAGGTATTTGGCGGTATAGCAATAGGAAAGATCAAACTTTACAGTAAAGCAGAAAATAAGGTCGTTCGTACCAGGATTGATGATGTGGATGCAGAAATCAAACGATACGAAGAAGCAAAGGCAAAAGCCATAGAGCAATTAAACCAATTATATGAGAAGGCACTGGTAGAGGTTGGAGAAGCAAATGCAGAAATCTTCAATGTGCATTCCATGATGCTTGAGGATGATGATTATAATGAATCTGTTCATAACATCATCAGTACACAGAATGTAAATGCGGAATATGCAGCGGCAGTCACCGGAGATAATTTTGCAGAAATGTTTGCAAATATGGAGGATGAATATTTCAAGGCGCGATGCGCAGATGTAAAAGATATAACAGAACGTGTAGTTACCATTCTCTGCGGAGGAGAGGAAGACAACGATATTGGTGATGAACCGGTTATCATTGTTGCGGAGGACTTGGCACCTAGTGAGACAGTCCAGATGGACAAGAGTAAGCTGCTTGCATTTGTGACCAAGCTTGGATCATCCAATTCCCATACCGCGATTCTTGCAAGAACAATGGGAATCCCTGCCCTTATCGGTGTAGAGTATGAGGAGAGTTGGAACGGAAAGATCGGTATTGTAGACGGTTATGAAGGAAAGCTCATTATTGATCCGGAAGTGTCCGTACTTGAAACATATCTAAAGAAAAAGGAAGCAGATGATGCCCAGAAACAATTGCTTCTTACCTTAAAAGGCAAAGAAAATGTAACAAAATCCGGACAGAAAATCAACCTGTATGCCAATATCGGCAATCCGGGCGATTTAGCTTCCGTTATCGAAAACGACGCCGGAGGAATTGGACTGTTCCGCAGCGAGTTTTTATATCTTGAGTCTGAAAATTATCCGACAGAGGAAGAACAGTTCCAGGCGTATCGGAAAGTAGTAGAAACTATGGGCGGAAAGAAAGTCATTATCCGTACATTGGATATCGGAGCAGATAAACAGGTGGATTATTTTGAACTGGATAAAGAAGACAATCCGGCATTAGGGTACAGAGCAATCCGTATCTGTCTGACTAGACCTGAGATTTTCCGCACACAGCTGCGCGCTCTCTTCCGTGCAAGCGCATATGGTAATCTGGCGATTATGTATCCGATGATCATTTCTGTGGACGAGGTGCGTAAGATCAAAGAAATATCCAAATCTGTGAAAGAAGAATTAATTGCGGAAGGTATTTCGGTCGGTGAGGTAGAAGAGGGAATCATGATTGAGACCCCGGCTGCAGCAGTCATGAGTGATGAACTTGCAAAAGAAGTAGATTTCTTCAGTATCGGAACCAACGACCTGACACAGTACACGCTTGCAATTGACCGTCAGAATGCCAAACTGGATGCTTTTTATGATGCACACCATCCGGCAGTGCTTCGCCTGATCCAGACAGTTTGTGACAATGCACATAAAGCAGGCATTTGGGCAGGAATCTGCGGGGAACTGGGAGCGGACGTGACGCTTACGGAGACCTTCTTAAAGATGGGGCTGGATGAACTGTCTGTTTCACCGGGATGTATTCTTCCGGTTCGGAAGGCAATCAGGGATACGCATTAATATTAAGTGTAAACAACGAATGTCACTGAAACTGCAAAAATGGTATATATAAATCCATTTTTGCAGTTTTTTATAGGAAAATCAGCTGCATGGGGAAGAGGTACATGCATGGGGGAAAACGGACGAATGGAAACTTTAAAAAATAAAGATGATTTAACGGTGCGCTATGCGTTTATTCAATGCTTTTTCTGGATGCTGTTCGGAGGTGCGATTGGATTTGTCAGTGTATATTTGCTGGACTGTGGATTTACAAACACGCAGATTGGTATGATCATGGCGGTGGCAGGACTTTTTTCCGCCATATTTCAGCCGGTGATAGCCGGATATGCGGATAAGGAAAAGAGTCCATCTTTGAAAACTCTTATGATTTTGTTTCTTGCAATACCGCTGATACTGAATATTCTGCTTTTGGCAGTATACCATAAATCGTCTGTTTTTAGCGGAGGTTTTTATGCCTGCTTACTGATGGTGATGCAAATGCTGACGCCCCTTGTAAATGCACTTGGAATGGAAAGCATCAATCAGAAGAAAAAGCTGAATTTTGGCGTGGCTAGAGGAATGGGTTCTGTTGGCTATGCATTTGTGGTATATGTGGTTGGTGCAGCAGTAGGGCTGACTGGTGCGGCAGCACTGCCGATAGCGTTGCTGATAGTATCTGTTGCGCTTATGGCGGGACTTTTTTTGTTTCCCTTCCAAAAAGCCTCAAAGTCAACTTCCGAAACAGCCCGGGAGGAGAGTAAAGGAAATCCTTTTCTTTTTTTCAAACAATATCCAAGATTTTGCATAACACTTGTGGGGTGCATTCTGGTGTACATCAGTCATGTCCTTTTGAATAGCTTTACTTTCCAGATTGTAAAGGAAAAAGGAGGAGGAAGTGCGGAAATGGGCACTGCCATGGCTATGGCTTCTTTGATTGAATTGCCGACGATGTTTTTGTTTGTCTTTATGCTCAAGAAGGTTCGGTGTGATATCTGGTTCCGTATTTCCGGTATTTTCTTTTTTCTAAAGACCTTGGGAACATTACTTGCATCGAATATTCCAGCGTTTTATGGTGTGCAGATCTTTCAGATGTTTGGCTGGGCGCTGATTACAGTGTCTTCCGTATATTACGTGAATTCTATCATGAAAAAGCAGGATGTAATCAAAGGTCAGGCATATATGACCATGACTTACACACTGGGAAGCGTGGTAGGCGCGTTGCTTGGAGGAGTATTGATAGACAGTCTGGGTGTGACCAGTATGCTTATTTTTGCTACGGCTTCGGCGGCAGCAGGTATGGTGATTATGCTGCTTACGGCGCAGAAGACAAAGTAAGTGATTTCAGGGTTACATAAAAGAAAGGGGAAGAGGAGACAGCATGGAAAAAGCATATGAGCTGGAATTTACCGAGGGAAAAGGCGAGAGTCTTTCTGTGAGCTGCTGCGGACTGTCAAGGACAGAACCGCTACACAGTTTTGGCCCGGCAATCAAACCTCATTACCTGATTCACTTTGTATTAAGCGGAAAGGGCAGATTTTCGATTGGCGGCAAAGAATATCTATTAGAGCAGGGATACGGTTTCCTCATTCCGCCGGAGGAACTGGCTTTTTATCAGGCTGATGAGGAAGATCCATGGACCTATGTCTGGGTGGGATTTGGAGGTGCACATGCTTCTGAACTGGTAAAATCCATGGGGCTTTCCATTTCAAATCCAATTTTCAGATCCGAAAAGGAAGAGGAGCTGTACCAGGCGGTAAAGGATATGATGGAGCATAATACCTTTGGAGTGGCGAATGATTTAAGGAGGAATGGGCGGCTTCATCTCTTTTTGTCGTTGATTGCGGAAGGTATCACGATAGAAGAAGCAGGGGAGAACGGCAGGGCGGACAATTATGTCAGACGTGCAGTGGAGTTCATTCAGAGCAATTACTGTAATCCCATCAAAATAACGGATGTGGCGGACTATGTTTGTATTAACAGAAGTTACCTGTATACACTCTTCCATAACGCAACAGGGATGTCTCCCCAGCAGTTTCTATCTACCTTTCGTATTACAAAGGCAACAGAACTGCTGCAGCTGACTTCACTTTCGATAGAAAGCATTGCCTTATCCTGCGGTTATACCGATCCTCTTGTTTTTAGCAAATCATTCAGGCAGATAAAGAAAATGTCGCCGTCTGCCTACCGAAAGGAAATGCAGAAGGGTGAAACAAGAAGAAATAGGGAATATTTAAAACAAGTTGAGGATTTTATCAGTCAGGTAAACGAATTAAATAGTTAACATATTGACAGGTTTTTACAACAAACTGATATAGTCTTTCAGAGGCAGCTTTCTTATAATGAAGAAAAAGGACGGAAATATTTTCTGGAGGTAAATGGTCAAATGAAAGAGACGGTATTAAAGAAGTTTGAAGAAGTATTTGGGGATGCGGAAGGTGTCAAGGTGTTCTTTGCGCCGGGGCGTGTGAATCTGATCGGAGAACATACGGACTATAACGGCGGACATGTGTTTCCATGTGCATTAACCATCGGAACTTATGCAGCGGCAAGGGTGAGGGAAGATGGACGCCTGCGTTTTTATTCCATGAATTTTGAAAAAGAAGGTGTGATCGAATCAAGCATTGAGGACCTTAAGCCTTTAAAGGAAGCAGGATGGACCAACTATCCCAAAGGAGTTATGTGGGCGTTTGGCGAAAAAGGGTTTCAGATTACGAAAGGGATGGACATCTTATTGAACGGAAATATCCCTAATGGTTCCGGGCTTTCTTCATCTGCATCTGTGGAAGTGGTGACAGGGGCGATTCTGCGGGAGTTCTTCGGGTTCGAAGTGAGCAATCAGGATCTGGCGCTTTTCGGGCAGTATTCTGAAAATAAGTTTAACGGCGTCAACTGCGGCATTATGGATCAGTTTGCCATTGCAATGGGAAAACAGGATCATGCGATTTTCTTAGATACAGCTGATTTATCTTATACCTATGCACCTGTAAAGCTGGACGGGGCAAAAATCGTAATTGCCTGCAGTAATAAGAAAAGAGGGCTGGGGGACTCCAAATACAATGAGAGAAGGGAAGAATGTGAAACTGCCCTTGGTGAACTTAAGAAAGTTGTGGATATAAAGAGTCTTGGCGAATTGACAGAGGAAAAGTTTGAAGAATATAAGTCAGCAATCAAAGATGAAGTGAGAGTAAGAAGAGCAAAGCATGCAGTTTATGAAAACCAGAGGACTTTACAGGCAGTTGCGGCTCTTAAGGCAGATGACATTGCTTTATTCGGGCAGCTGATGAATGCTTCCCATGTTTCCTTGCGGGATGATTATGAAGTTACGGGAATAGAACTGGATACGCTGGTTGAAGAAGCATGGAAGGTGGACGGAGTGATTGGTTCGAGAATGACCGGAGCCGGATTTGGCGGCTGCACGGTCAGCATTGTAAAAGAGGACGCCATTTCACGGTTCATACAGCAGGTGGGAGAGGCATATCAGGCAAAGATTGGTTATGCGGCAGATTTCTATGTAGTGGAAATCGGCGGCGGACCGACAATACTCTAAGGACATCTGCAAAGAAAGAAGGTATGTGTGATGATTCAAGAAGAGATTAGAAAACTGACAGCTTACGGTGTTTTAACCGGTCTGGTACCTAAGGAAGATGAAATTTATACAGTAAACAGGCTCCTTGAACTATTTGGGGAAGAAGAGATAGAGGATGCAAAGGAACCTGTGCAGGTTTCGGAGGCAGAACTTGAGGACATTCTTGGAAGGATGCTTGACTATGCCTATGAAGCCGGATTGATGGAAGAAAATGGGGTGGTCTATAGGGATTTGTTCGACACAAAGATTATGAGCACGCTGCTTCCAAGACCCAGTGAGGTGATTCGCAGATTTTATGCACTCTATAAAGAAAGTCCCCAAAAGGCAACAGATTTTTATTATAAGTTCAGCTGTGATTCAGACTACATCCGCAGGTACAGAATTAAGAAGGATATGAAGTGGACAGCGCCTACGGAATATGGTAATCTGGATATTACCATCAATCTTTCCAAGCCGGAAAAGGATCCGAAGGCCATTGCGGCGGCAAAGAATGCTAAATCATCTGCTTATCCCAAATGCCTGCTCTGCAGGGAAAATGAAGGATATGCAGGGCGTCTGAATCACCCTGCAAGGCAGAATCACCGTATTATCCCGGTAACGATTCAGGGAGAAGAATGGGGATTCCAGTATTCGCCGTATGTTTATTATAATGAGCACTGTATCGTGTTTAACGGACAGCATGTGCCGATGAAGATTGAACATAACACCTTCTGCAAGCTGTTTGATTTTGTAAAGCAGTTTCCCCATTATTTTGTGGGTTCCAATGCAGATCTGCCTATTGTAGGAGGCTCCATTTTAAGCCATGATCATTTTCAGGGAGGTCATTATGAATTTGCCATGGCAAAGGCACCAGTGGAGAGGAGTTTCAAGGTCAGGGAATTTGAGGATGTGGAGGCAGGAATCGTAAAATGGCCTATGTCTGTCATTAGGCTTTGTGCTGAAGATGCAGACAGAATCATTGCGCTGGCAGATGTGGTATTGGACAAGTGGAGAACTTATACGGATGAGGCAGCATTTATCTTTGCCGAGACGGATGGAGAGCCTCATAATACTATTACGCCTATAGCAAGAAAGCGAAATGACAGGTATGAGCTGGATCTGGTGCTTCGGAATAATATTACCACTAAGGAGCATCCATTGGGCGTTTATCATCCTCATGCAAACCTCCATCATATCAAAAAAGAAAATATCGGGCTGATTGAAGTGATGGGGCTGGCTGTTCTGCCTGCCAGATTGAAGAAAGAAATGGAGCAGCTAAAAGAAGCAATCCTTGCGGGCAGGGATTTAAGGAGCGATGAGGAGCTCGCAAAGCATGCAGACTGGGCAGATGAGTTTTTAGGAAAATATGATAAAATAGACGGCTCCAATATTGATGAGATTGTAGAAAAGGAAATTGGTCTTGTATTCATGCAGGTGCTTTCAGACGCCGGCGTCTATAAGAGGACGATGCAGGGACAGGAGGCATTTGACCGGTTTATCAAGACTTTATGATGTTACCATGAAAAAGGATCTGACACAGGGAAATGTAACGGGGACCATGCTTTTATTTGCTGGTCCCATGATTTTGGGTAATTTGCTGCAGCAGTGTTATAATATAGCCGATACGTTGATTGTGGGAAGATATCTGGGGGCTTCGGCACTGGCAGCCGTGGGAAGCGCCTATACGCTTATGACTTTTCTTACCTCCATTATTATCGGATTATGTATGGGGAGCGGAGCGGTCTTTTCAATTTATTATGGGAAAAAGGAGATGCAGCAGATGAAAAAGAGTATGCTGACTTCTTTTTCTTTTATTGCCGCAGTGACGGTTTTCTTAACTGCGCTGGTTTTTGCGCTCATCCATCCTATACTTCATATCCTGCATGTACCGGAGAGTATTTATGGACTGATGTATGAATATGTATGGGTGATTTTTTTTGGCATTGTCTTTGTTTTTCTCTATAATTATTTTGCTTTTCTTCTGCGGGCGCTTGGAAATTCTCTGATTCCGCTTTTGTTTCTGGGGGCAGCGGCAGTGCTTAATATTCTGCTTGATATATTGTTCGTGGTAAGCTTTAAGATGGGAGCCGGCGGTGCGGCGTTTGCAACTGTGCTCTCGCAGGCAGTATCAGGGCTGGGAATCGGAGTTTATACATGGATAAAAGAGCCGGACTTACGTCCTAAAAAGGGAGAGTCTTTTCTCCACAGGGAAACAGCTTCTGAGGTGGTGCGTAACTCTGCTGCTGCCTGTGTGCAGCAGTCGGTGATGAACTTTGGCATATTGATGATACAGGGACTGGTAAACAGCTTTGGAACGACGGTGATGGCGGCATTTGCCGCGGCAGTGAAGATCGACTCTTTTGCCTATATGCCTGCCCAGGAATTTGGAAATGCGTTTTCCTTGTTCATTTCCCAGAATTATGGGGCTCGAAAGAGGGAACGCATACGGCAGGGAATGAAAAGGGCAGCAATGGTTTCCATGTCCTTTTGCATGGTGATTTCTGCAGCTATTTTTGTATTGGCGCCCATGCTTATGGGCATCTTTATAGATGCAAAGGAAACGCAGATTATACAGGCAGGAGTGGGATATCTGCGGGTAGAAGGTGTCTTTTACTGTGGGATCGGTCTATTGTTCCTATTATATGGTTTTTACCGGGGAGTGGAAAAGCCGGAAATGTCCCTGGTGCTTACCATCATTTCCCTTGGAACAAGGGTTCTTCTGGCATATTTGCTCTCTCCCATGCCCCAGATCGGCGTCTGGGGAATCTGGTGGGCGATACCCATTGGCTGGTTTTTAGCGGATGCGGTGGGATTGATTTGCTTAAGAAGAGTAAAGGAAATAAATACTTTCTAAAAGATTGTCATAATTTGTTGAATTAACTTCTTTTCTATGCTAAATTCACTAGTGACGGAATTTCCATATATTGAAAAAATGCTTGCATAGGTGAATTTATGATGGTAAGAAAATATTTGGAACAGAATGTGTACGAAGCGCTGCAGGAGAGACTGCATTTTCTCTTTGAGGAGTTCGAAAATATCTATGTGTCCTTTTCCGGGGGAAAGGACAGCGGTCTTTTGCTGAATATGGTTCTGGATTATCAGAAGAAGTTTTATCCCCAAAAGAAAATAGGAGTCTTTCATCAGGACTTTGAGGCACAATACACAGTGACTACTGAGTATGTGGAGAGAACCTTTGAGCGGATCAAGGATGAGGTGGAACCATACTGGGTATGTCTTCCCATGGCAACACGTACGGCGCTCAGCAGTTATGAGATGTACTGGTATCCATGGGATGATACCAAAAAAGATATCTGGGTCAGGAAGATGCCGGATAAAGAATACGTAATCAATATCGAGAATAATCCAATCACTACTTATCGGTACCGTATGCACCAGGAGGATCTGGCAAAGCAGTTTGGACGTTGGTATAGAAAGTCTCACGGGAATCAGAAAACGGTCTGTCTGCTTGGAATGCGTGCTGATGAATCTTTGCAGAGATATTATGGTTTTCTGCATAAAAAGTATGGATATGAAGGGGAGTGCTGGATCACGAAGCAGTTTAAAGATGTCTGGTGCGCGTCTCCTCTTTATGACTGGTCCTCAACGGATGTCTGGCATGCCAATTATCTTTTCCAATATGACTATAATGAATTGTACGATCTATATCATATGGCAGGGTTAAAGATTTCCCAGATGCGTGTGGCGTCCCCTTTCAATGATTACTCTAAGGATGCCTTGAATCTGTACCGGGTCATCGATCCGGAAATCTGGGTCAAACTGGTGGGCAGGGTACAGGGAGCTAATTTTACAAATATCTATGGCAGGACCAAAGCCATGGGATATCGGAATATTACACTGCCGGAGGGACATACGTGGAAATCCTATACCTTGTTTTTGCTGGATACCCTTCCAGCCAGACTGCGCAATAACTATGTGAAAAAGTTCAAGACCTCAATCGAGTTCTGGCATACCACCGGAGGCGGTCTGGATGAAGAGACGATTCAGGAATTAGAGAATCATGGGTATCAGATACGGCGGAATGGTGTTTCAAATTATACTTTGAACAAAAAAACCCGGATTGTTTTCCTAGGGAGAATTCCTGATGATACGGATGATATCAAAACTACAAAGGATATTCCAAGCTGGAAGCGAATGTGCTTTTGTATTTTGAAAAACGACCACCTGTGCAAGTTCATGGGATTTGGCATGAGCAGGCAGCAGGAGAAAAAAATTGACTTGATAAGACGAAAATACAAAAGCCTGGAGGAAATAGAATATGGAGTATAAAAGCCCTGCTTATGATATTATTCCCGTTCCCATTGAAAAAATCAAACCGAATACTTATAACCCCAATGCTGTAGCGCCGCCGGAGATGAAGCTTCTTTATGAGAGTATTAAGGAAGACGGTTACACGATGCCGATTGTATGTTATTATAATCATGAGAGAGATATTTATGTAATCGTTGACGGCTTTCACCGCTATAGAATCATGTTGGAGCACCGTGATATTTACGAGAGAGAAAAGGGGCTCCTTCCGGTTTCGGTCATTCAGAAATCCCTTGATAAGAGGATGGCAAGCACCATACGCCATAACAGGGCAAGAGGAAGCCACAGCGTGGATTTGATGAGTAATATCGTAAAGGAATTAAATGAACTGGGACGCTCTGATGCCTGGATATGCAAGCATCTTGGCATGGACAGGGATGAAGTGTTGCGCTTAAAGCAGATTACAGGTCTGACTGCCCTGTTCAAAGATGTGAAATTTGGTCAGGCATGGAGACCGGAGAAAGAAGATGAGGATGAAGGATGTTGACGATAGGTACCCATATGTCGATTGCCGGAGGAATCGCGCAGTCGGCTAAAAACGTGGTTTTGATGGAAGCGAATACGATGCAGATATTCAGCAGAAATCCCAGAGGTTCCGGCTATAAGACTTACAGTCAGCAGGAGATAGAATTATTTCAGAAAATAAGGATGGAAAATCGGTTCGGTCCGCTGTTGGCACATGCACCTTATACCATGAATCTTGCAAGTGCGAAGCCGGAAGTATATGAGTTTGCCTGCATGGTCATCAGAGAAGATATCGCCAGAATGGATGCCCTTGGCATAGAAGCCATTGTTTTTCATCCGGGAAGTCATACGGGGATAGGAACAGAGAAAGGAATCCAGAACATCATTGCCGGTCTTGATCAGGCAATCACGGGAGAGGAAGCAATCATGGTGCTGTTGGAGACTATGTCAGGAAAAGGGACCGAAATAGGGGCAAGCTTTGAGGAACTTAAAGCAATCCGTGACGGAGTAAAGCACCCTGAGAGAATCGGCATCTGCCTGGACACCTGTCATATTTTTGCGGCAGGATATGATATCGTCCATGACCTTGATGGCGTCCTTTCGCAATTTGACCGTGTCCTTGGACTGGAACTTTTGCGGGCGATTCACTTTAATGACAGCATGATGCCCTTTGCGTCCCGCAAAGACCGCCATGCCACCATTGGAGACGGAGAAATCGGGCTTGAAGCACTGCTTGGGGTTATGCGGCATCCGGCACTGAAAGACCTGCCCTTTTACCTTGAAACGCCTTTGGAAGATGCCGGACACAAGCAGGAAATCCAGATGATAAAGGAAAAACTAAAAGAAAGCAGGTAACTATTCAGTATAGGTCGAAGCATTTACTGCTGAGACCGTAAGAATATGATTCAGGCATGCAAAATCCCATTGCCGCAGGCAATTTAGGATGGATTTTGCATTGTAACTGTGAAGGTACTGAACAGTTACGAAAGCAGGTAAAATGGTTACAATTACAAAAGAGTTTTTTTCTATAAAACAGATTTGTGAATCAGGTCAGTGCTTCCGTCTTGTAAAGCTGGAAGAGACGGAAGAAGTGAAGACAACGGAACGCATGCAGGAGAAAAAAGAAAAGTATTCCTTGACAGCTTTCGGAAGATATTTGGAAATAGAGCAAAGCCAGAACGAAATCTCCTTTGACTGTACACCGGAGGAATTTGAACAGGTATGGAAGGATTACTTTGATCTGGATGAAGACTACGGCAGAATCATGGGGCTGATAGATGAAGCAGATGATTATCTTTTGAGGGCGGCTTCTTATGGAAGCGGCATCAGGATCCTCAGACAGGATGTGTGGGAGATGATTATCTCTTTTATCATATCCCAGCAGAACAATATCAGGCGTATCAGAAAATGTATTGATCTTCTCTGCAGCAGATATGGAGAAGAAAGACAGACAGGGAATGGGAAGAAATATTATGATTTTCCCAGACCGGAAGCGCTGGCGAACGCTTCTTTAGAGGATTTATATGCCTGCGGTCTGGGATACCGCAGCCGTTATATTCATGATACGGCAGTCAGCGTCTTGAAAGGAGAGGTATGCCTTGATGCTCTGAATGGGATGAAGCATGATGAGGCAAAGGCAGAACTTCTTAAGCTGTGCGGTGTGGGGGTCAAGGTGGCTGAGTGCGTCTGCCTGTTCGGTCTGCATAAGACGGAATCATTTCCGATAGACACTCATATTGATAAAGTGCTGCAGCAACAGTATCCCGAAGGTTTTCCGTTTGAAAAATATAAGGGATATGAAGGGACGCTGCAGCAATATATTTTCTACTATGATTTGATGGGAGAAAAATGACAGCGCACAGTACGGGCTTAGCGGTACCTTTTGTGCGCTGATGGAAAGCATATGTTAAGTCGATTATTAAGCATGGTCTATCTATTGATGAATAAGGAGACTGTCACGGCGAAAGAACTGGCGGAGAGATTTGAAGTATCTGTCCGTACGGTTTACCGGGATGTGGAGACCTTGAGTATGGCAGGAATACCGGTCTATACCCGGACGGGCAGAAATGGGGGAATCAGCCTTACAGAGCAGTTCGTACTGAATAAGATGCTGGTCACAAAGGAGGATCAGGAGCAGATTCTTGCCGCCCTTGCAAGCCTCAAGGAAACAGGTGCAGGAAGGGAAGACGAAACCTTGGAAAAGCTGGGAGCCTTTTTTCAGGCAGAGCCTCAAAAATGGGTGTCCATTGATTTCTCTGATTGGAGCGGAAGAAGGAAAGAGATGTTCGAGGAGATCAGGGAAGCGATTCTTTCCCATACAGTTCTTTCCTTCGATTATTACGGGCAATATGGAGAAATGACCCGGCGTATTGTGGAACCCATGCAGCTTTTGTTTAAAGATTATACGTGGTATTTGCGCGCCTTCTGCAGGGAGCGGGAGGATATGCGGCAGTTCAAGATTCTCAGGATGAAACGTATGACGATGCTGGAAGAGAAATTCACGCCGCGGCAGATAGAATTCAGGGAAGAAAATCAGGAAGAAATAGCAAAAGACCAACAACAGGTCGGAGGGGAAGTGTTTCCTCAGATTTCATTGTGGATTGATAAAAAGGAAGCATACCGCGTCTATGACCGCTTTGAAGAGGAGGAAATTACGGTACTGCCTGACGGGAATTTTAAGATCCAGATGAATTGCATTATGGATGACTGGGTGTATGGAATGATCCTGTCATTTGGACCCTCCGCAAAAGTTCTGGAGCCGGAAACAGTGAGGACAGAAATCAAAAAACGTATTCATGAGATGGGAGAGAAGTATGCCGAATCATAGCCGCAGTGCATGAGGCAGACGGACGCAGCAAGACGCTGGAGGAAGCGAAAGCGGGGTTAATGGCATATTTTCCATCTTTACTGCGATGGAAGAAAGAACTGTAGGAAACAAAAGACAGATGAAAGAAGATTAAAAAATCAATCGGCAGATATTGCTTGACACTAAAATAGGATTATGATAACTTATTAAAAATTAATTGAGCCTTACAAACGGACATTACTTATAGCAATCAATTAAGGGAGGTCATACCATGAATGTATTATTAGTTAATTGTAGTCCTGTAAGAAATGGAGCAACTGCAGAGATAATAAAAATTGTGCATTCCTTTTTAGATAAAGAATATGATATTAGAAGTATTTGTATTGATGACTATGATATTAAATTCTGTAAAGGATGCCGGAGTTGTCACAAAACGGCAAAATGCATTCAAAATGATGATGTGATAAAGGTTATAGAGCAATATGAGTGGGCAGATATTATCATTTCTGTTTCTCCATCTTATTGGGCGGATGTTCCCGGACAATTTAAGGCGTTTATTGATCGATGCACACCTTGGTGTAATACGCATGAGCCGCATGCCGCAATTAGCGGCAGCAAAAAGGGATATTCCATTGCACTGCGCACAGGTCCAAATATGAAAGAGTGTAACAGGATAATTGAAAGTCTGGAGCACTTTTATGGTCATTTGGAAATAACGCCAAGCGGAAGTTTAGGACTTTGCTCTGTTGAATATAAGGAGGAATTGGAGAACAGGAAAGATGAGATAAAAGAGTTTTGCTCTAAAATAAAAAATGCTTAAAAACTTATAATATCCTTGATTATTTTTGGGCTGTATTAGAGAAAAAACGGATGGTGACTTTCGACTGTGAATAACGCTCGAAAGTCATTTTATATATATGATTGGAGCTGATGGTATGAAAGTTCTTGTGATACCGGATATACATTTAAAAACATGGATCTTCGACCGGGCAGAGGATATTCTAAAGGCAGGTAGGGCAGACAGAGCGGTTTGCCTGATGGATATGCCTGATGACTGGGACATGGAGTTTCAGGTGGAACGCTACAAGGAGACATTTGACCGTGCAATTGCTTTTGCAAAGGCTTATCCTGATACATTATGGTGTTATGGCAACCATGATGTCAGTTATCCCTAGGACAAATTGGAAACAGGGTATTCTCCTTATGCGGAGCGGACGGTTATATCCAAGCTGGAAGAATTTGAGGGTGTCCTGCAGAATTCATCGCAGCTTGCTTTTATGCACAGAATAGATAACGTGTTATTTTCACACGGAGGTCTTACAACTGATTTTGTCCGTTGGCTGAATGAGAAGCTGCTTGATGCCGATATAGATGATGTAATCGCGGCAGTGAACAATGCTCCGCAGAACTATCTCTGGAATGATGAGTCGCCGCTTTGGCTCAGACCACAGTCCAAGGACAGGGATATTTTCAAAAATGATACCTATATGCAGGTAGTCGGTCATACACCGGTCGAAAATATATTTGAGAAAGACGGAATCATTTCAACGGACGTGTTCTCCACCTATCGTGACGGACGTCAGATTGGAGAGTCGGTAATGATTGTGATCGATACAGAGACCGGTGATTATGAGAAGATTGAAGTGCGGGAGGGCAAGTGTGAGCTCAACTGAAGAATTGGAAGACAGAATCCAAACTCTGGAAAGAGAAAACCAGAAAGACCAGGTATTATACGCAATGTTATATTTTATTGGAGGATAGAATGGAATTCATAAAATACTATGATATAGGTTTAAATTTATTTTGCAAACAGTTTCTGGAACCTGAAAAGGTAATAGAAGAAGCGGTAAATAATGGAATATGTTGTATTTTAACCGGAACAGATATAAAAGAAGATAAGAAGATAAATACTTTTGTAAAAACACATAACGCTTTTGGGACAGCAGGAATACATCCTCATAATGCGAATCGTGCGAAACAGGAGGATTTTCAGCTTATAGAGCAGATTTTGTCAGAGAATGACAAAATGGTTGCTGTAGGAGAATGCGGTTTAGATTATGACCGAATGTTTTCTACTAAAGAGAATCAGATAAGATGCTTAGAAAAGCATATTGTTCTGGCAGAAAAACTTAACAAGCCATTGTTTTTGCATGAGCGTAGTGCAGCGGATGATTTTATAAAGAGATTTAAAAAGCATCCGGATATTTGTAAAAAATCTGTGGTTCATTGTTTTACAGGTGAAAAAGAAACATTGGATAAGTATCTTTCAATGGGATTTTCTATTGGTATTACAGGATGGATTTGTGATGACCGCCGTGCGAAAGAATTGCGTGATGCAGTACATATGATTCCGTTAGATAGAATTTTAGTGGAAACAGATGCACCATATTTGACACCTAAGAATGTTCCGGGACTGGATAGGACGAATGTGCCGCAGAATATTAAATATGTTGTTAGGGACTTGGCTAAATATATGAAGGTGGAAGAAGATGTATTGATAGAAAATGCAAGGAAAAATACAGAAAGAATTTTTCAAATAAAAAATTCCTGAAATCTGCATAAATGCTGGACTTCAAGAACTTTCTTGGGTTGGGCTGTTCAAAAAACAGTCGCAGCTCGTAGGGGAAGCGAACCCCTGAAATGATTTAAAAAACTATGTAAAATAAGGAGGTTTGAGCACTTCGTCCTAAAGTGTAAACAAAAATATTTATATAATGATATTGGAGAGTGAAAAGTTTTGCGGTAAAGAACATGGTGGTTCTTGATGATAAAGGGCAAAAGACACCGCTGAGGATGTCTCTTTTTTCTACCTATTTAAAGGCTAAAAGATATTTGGTTTTTTACTCATTTAAGAGTTATTTTTTAAATATTCCAATAATAGGAAAAAGACGGTTGTTCCGTCTTCCTCCATCTTAATGTGTCTGGTTTTACGCATAAAATGCAACCCTATACACCCATAATACTATATGCATTTTGTTCATAAAATATGTGTCTGGTTTTATGTTAAATAAATTAACTACCCTATACACCCTTGTCAATAAAAAATAACGGCTGGCTTTATGTCCATATAGTAAAACTACCCTTCCGTTACATTCAATTTAACATATTTTGGCTTTAGAGTCAATAGTGTTTTCTCGGTATTAGACACAATGATAGATATATTTTTGCTGTCTATGGATACTTTATATTTTTGCCGATTAAAATATGTATTTACTATATCATATAATTCTTGTATAGAAATATTGTTTGCATATTTTTTGTCAAATGAAAAAGTACATTCGTTTTTCTCAAAAGAAACCAATATGAAAGACGACTCATTTGAATGTAGATTAAAAATTTTTTCAAATTCTTTAGTTAGTTCTTCAGTATTTTTTTGAACTTTCTTATATTCGTTTTCTCCAAGAGAGAAACTTGATTTAAAATATGCCATAGCATTGTTTATTACATTTTGTAAATCGTCTGGTTCTGGTATTAGTAGCTTCCCATTTTCTCTCCATCTGTTTTTTATTTTATTAGACGAGATAATTTCCATTTTATCAATTCGTGCAATAGAATGTGTTGAGATAGATCTGCAACACATATATTGTTTTAATTTTTGCCATCTTTCTTTTGTATATGTTGTAAATGGTATGGCTAGATACATTTCTTTTTCCATTTTTGTTCTTATAACCAGAGTGGGATGTTCTCCATCAAACTCAGATGTATCTTCACCTTCTAAATCTACATTATACAAAGCAGCATTAATATATTTAAACATATTCTTATCCTATAATATTTTATTTGATATAATTACTACATTCAATATTGTACGACAAATTACCATATTTTTTAATTGTTATTCGATTTTCTTTCGTTTGTGGTCAATAGAGCAGTAATCCATAATTTTCTCTAAAGCACTGTCGCTAAAAAGATAAACTCCTTGATGTGTCTGTCTTACCTCCTTATCAGTAAGATCAAGTTTTCCTTCTTTAATCAGTCGCCGTAAATGTTGATTAGAATATCCAACCATTCCTTCAACTTCTTTAGACTGAAATCCAGGAACAGATATTTGTGATGAGTATAGAGAGAATGTTGCATTTAGAGTCTATTTATATGGAAATTATAAAACTACTGGTGCTAGATATAATTTCATGAAAAGTATGATAAAAAAGTGTGATGAAATAAATATAGAAAGAACAGACATAAGATCAGAAAAAACTATATATCTTTTTTGCTTGATAATGGATTAAATATTAATAAGATTCGGGAAATTGCAGGACACGAAGATGAAAAAACTAGCCTGAATAATTATTGTTTTGATAGAAAGACAGATAGTGATACAGAGAAAATATTAGATAATCTATCTGAAAACGTAAAAATTGGCACTTGAAATGAAGTGTAAACAAGTGTAAACAAAATAGTAATAATTACTGAAAATAAAAAATGCCAAAAAACCTAAATTTTTCAGCACTTTCGGGTTGGGCTGTTCAAAAAACAGTCGCAGCTCGTAGGGGAATCGAACCCCTGTTTCCGCCGTGAGAGGGCGGCGTCTTAACCGCTTGACCAACGAGCCGTTTTCTATTATGCAGCAGGATGATAATTTCTTATCATGCGCACCACACTTGATTATTCTATTATAAGTTGACAAATAATGCAAGCAAAATTTTAAATTTTTTAAAATAATTTTATTTTATTTTGTTTAAATCAAATCAATCAGTGCATGTGCCAGTCCATCATGGTCATTGTCGTATGCTGTGATGGTGGTGGCAGCCATTTTGATATCATCACTGCCGTTTAACATGGCAATCCCCATTCCTGCGGCTTCGATCATGGAAAGATCGTTCTCGGCATCTCCGGCAGCAACCGAGAAATAAGGATGGATGCCTAAGAGGGAGCAGAGAATTTTTACTGCCGCGCCTTTGCCAGAGGAGGAAGGAAAAATTTCCAGATAGTTAGGATTAGAATAAATCAGGGAAATTCCTTCTTTTTCTGCCCAAGGCAGCAGAGAGAGGCGGAAGTTTTCAAGTTTTTCAAAATCGTTTAATTCAATAGCGAGGCATTTGTAAGGGGCCTCTTTCAAAGCATCCACTATATTTTCACAGAAGATGATGGGAGAACAGATGACCTTCCGATAAAAGTCCAGCTCTTCATCTTGTCTGGGGGCGATAATATGGGTGTCTGAATAAGCCTGAATATGGATGTCGGCGCGGGCAGCTTCTTCTACAGCATGGGCGGTTTGCTCAAGGGTTAATTTTACCTCGTATAAGGTTTCTTGTTTGTCATAATCGTAAATCCGTCCGCCGTTGTAGCCGATCAGATACATGCCGGGAAAGTCCAGATGCAAGGATTGCTTCACATGTTCGACGCTGTCGATGGCCCTGCCGGAACAAAGCACCAATTTGTGACCGTTCTCGCACCATTTGCGCAGGACATCTCTGGTATAATCACTGATTGCTTTTTGACTGTCAAGCAGAGTGCCGTCTAAATCAGTAAAGAGTATTTTGGTATGTTTTAATTGTTCAGGATGCATTTTCATCCAATTCCTTCGTTCATTGATTTTGTCCAGTATTTCCTGAGGAATAAAAAGTTTGCCGTAGCCTGTCGCCAGGTCCAGACCCGGCTTTGCACTGCCGTGGAAGTCGGAGCCGCCGCTGATACATAAATCGTACTTGGCAGCAAGGGCACGCATTTCTCTTTCATCAGAGGCAGTGTATGTGCAGTATACAGCTTCAAGCCCCTGAAGCCCCATATCTTTTAACAGAGCGACCAGCTTTTCCAGTCTGCTCTTGCCCATATGGTAGAGCAGGGGATGGGCAAGTATGGGAAATCCCCCCGCTTTCAGAATGATTTCAACTGCGCGCATAGGCGTGATTTTTTTCCGCGGGACAAAACAGGGACGGTTGTCACCGATATATCGCTCAAAGGCCTCTTTCAGGCTTTTTACATAGCCATGGTTTAGCATGAACCGGGCATAGTGGGAGCGAGTGATGACGCAGTCAGGAAATTCAGCAAGCATCTCTTCATATGTGACAGGAATACCGTGCTCTGTGAGCCGGCGGCACATTTCCTTATTTCGGATCATACGACCATTTACAAAGTTGACTAGACGGCGTTTGAAAAAGTCGCTCTTATAGTCAATGTAAAGCCCTACGATATGAATATCCTGCCCTTCATACTCTGTAGAAAATTCGATTCCGGGGATTACTTCAATGTTCTTACCCTTTGCCACGTTAAGCGCCTCTTCAATGCCGTCCGTGGTGTCATGGTCGGTCAGAGCAAAGGCGGAAAGCCCCTTTTCTACAGCATAGTCGACCAGCTGGGTGGGAGAGAGGCTTCCGTCGGATTTATTGGAATGTACGTGCAAATCAACAATATTCATAAAAACTCCAGTTAATTATCATCTTCTTCAGCCTGCTTTGTATAAACAGTGCGTTTCCTTGCCATTTCATCACTTTCCAGATATTCGTCGTAGGTCGTGATTTTATCTACCAGACTGCCGTCCGGAAGAATTTCCATAATGCGGTTAGCGGTTGTCTGTACAAACTGATGATCATGGCAGGCGAAGAGAGCGACACCGGGGAATTTGATCAGACCATTATTTAAAGCCGTGATGGATTCCATATCAAGGTGGTTGGTGGGTTCATCTAATATCAAGCAGTTAGCGCCGCTGATCATCATTTTGGATAACAGGCAGCGTACCTTTTCACCGCCGGAGAGAACTTTAACCTTTTTCACGCCGTCTTCACCGGCAAAGAGCATACGTCCTAGGAAACCGCGGACATAAGTGACGTCTTTGACAGGAGAATATCCGGTGAGCCAGTCAACAATGGTGTAATCATTGTCGAACTCTTCGGTATTGTCTTTGGGGAAGTAAGCCTGGGATGTGGTGACGCCCCATTTAAAGCTTCCTTCATCCGGCTCCATTTCACCCATTAAAATTTGGAACAACGTGGTTTTTGCAAGCTCATTGCCGCCTACAAATGCGATTTTATCATCATGTCCAACAATAAAGGAAATCTGATTTAAAACCTTTTCTCCATTGATGGTTTTGGAGATTCCCTCTACGGATAATACTTCATTGCCGATTTCGCGTTCTGGACGGAAGTCGATATAAGGATATTTACGGCTGGAAGGTTTGATTTCGTCCAACTCGATTTTTTCCAGGGCGCGTTTTCTGGAGGTAGCCTGCTTGGACTTGGAAGCATTAGCGGAGAAACGGGAGATGAATTCCTGCAGCTCCTTAATCTTTTCTTCTTTTTTCTTGTTTGCTTCCTTCATCTGCTTGATCAGAAGCTGGCTGGATTCATACCAGAAATCATAGTTGCCGGCATAGAGCTGGATTTTGCCATAATCGATATCAGCGGTATGTGTGCAGACCTTATTCAGGAAATAACGGTCATGGGATACCACGATTACAGTATTTTCAAAGTTGATCAGAAATTCTTCAAGCCAGGCAATGGCATCTAAGTCCAAGTGGTTGGTAGGCTCATCTAAAAGCAGGATATCCGGATTGCCGAAAAGCGCCTTTGCAAGGAGAACCTTTACTTTCTCGTTACCGTTTAAGTCTTTCATGATAGCATAATGAAGGGAAGTTTCAATTCCCAGACCGTTTAACAGCATGGCAGCGTTAGATTCTGCTTCCCAGCCGTCCATCTCGGCAAACTCTGCTTCCAGTTCGCTTGCACGGATGCCGTCTTCGTCAGTGAAGTCTTCTTTTGCATAAATAGCGTCTTTTTCTTTCATAATCTGATATAGACGCTCATTTCCCATGATGACCACATCCATGACGGGATATGCATCATATTTAAAATGATCCTGTTCCAATACGGAAAGACGCTGTCCGGGAGTGATTGCAATGTCTCCGTTGGTGGTCTCCAGCTGACCGGAAAGGATTTTTAAGAAGGTGGACTTGCCGGCACCGTTGGCACCGATAAGACCGTAGCAGTTTCCTTCGGTAAATTTGATATTTACATCTTCAAATAAAGCTTTTTTTCCGACTCTGTAAGTTACATTGTTTGCACTGATCATGTTTTATAAACTCCTCTCGATCCATAATACATTAGTGTTCGCTCACAATTACCTATTTTACAGAAAATTACGGAATTTGCAAGGAATTTATGGAAATTAGGATGGTTTATTCAGGTATTCAATGTTAGAATAATAATGATACAATTAAAGCGAAGAGAGGGATCAGCATGAAATTAAATTACAGGAGAACTTTTTTAATTGGGCTGGCATTTTTATCGATCAGCGCGTTTTGGCAGATGTATGACAATATCATACCGCTGATGTTACAGGGAACCTTTGAACTTGGTGAGACCATCACCGGTATCATCATGGCAGCCGACAACGTGCTCGCCTTGTTTTTACTGCCGATTTTCGGAAGTATTTCTGATAAAGTGGATACCAGGATGGGGAAGAGAATGCCCTTTATTACAGGGGGGACGATTCTGGCAGTGATTTTCCTGATGGTACTTCCAGCAGCGGATAAAACGGTGAATCTTGTGCTTTTTGTCATTTCGTTGTTTGTTCTTCTCATATCCATGGGATTGTACCGTTCTCCGGCAGTTGCTCTTATGCCTGATTTGACGCCCAACAAATTAAGAAGCAAAGGAAATGCAATCATCAACCTGATGGGAGCCGTGGGAGGCGTGTATACGCTGATCATGATAAAACTGCTGGTGGGAAAAGGAGAACACCCGGATTATACACCACTGTTCATAAGCGTGGCGGCGCTCATGCTGATTTCGGTTGGGATTCTCGTCATTACCATTAATGAAAAGAAGGTCAAAGCCAAGGTGGATGCCGAAGTGAAGGCATATGAGGAGAGCGCCGGCGTCATTGTGGAAACAGAAGATATGGCGGAGGATAAAGGGGAAAAAGCCCCTATGCCGAAAGAGGTAAAACGGAGCATGATTTTTCTTCTGGCATCTATTTTCCTTTGGTTTACAGCGTACAATGCCGTTACGACTGCTTTTTCCAGATATACGAAAGTTGTGTGGAAAATGGAAGGCGGCGGTTTCGCGGACTGTCTTATGGTAGCAACTGTTGCTGCAATCATCAGTTATATACCGATTGGAAACATTTCCAGTAAGATAGGCAGGAAAAAGACGATCTTAAGCGGTATTGTGCTGATGAGCATCTGCTATTTTGCGGCGATTTTTGCAAATGTGTATCATCCGGTCATCAATATTGCTTTTGCAGTCATTGGGATTGGATGGGCGGCAATCAATGTAAATTCGTACCCTATGATCGTGGAGATGAGCAAAGGCTGCGATATTGGCAAATTTACGGGGACTTACTACACCTTTTCCATGACAGCGCAGATCTTCACTCCGATTCTGTCAGGCTTTCTGCTGGAAAATGTTTCTTATAGAACCTTGTTCCCATATGCACTTTTGTTTTCAGCAGCAGCATTTCTCACTATGATGCAGGTACATCATGGAGATGCAAGACCGGATAAGAAGAAAAGTGTACTTGAACATTTTGATGTAGATGATTAAAATAGGAAAAGTACGAAAGAAACGGTTCATGTGGGAAAGGCATGGGTATAAAAATGACAGCATTGTATATAGTAGTTATTATTGCAGCAGTACTTGTACTCCTGTATTTTCTGGCAATTATGCCAAGGCTGAGTCATAGAAAAGCGCGCAAAGATTTTCTGGGCGTGTATTATGCACACAGAGGACTTCACGATAATGCGTCCGAGGCTCCGGAAAATTCGCTGGCTGCATTTAAAAAAGCGGTAAAGGCGGGATATGGTATTGAAATGGATGTCCAGGTGAGCAAGGACAAGGTTCCGGTGGTGTTCCATGATTTTACCCTGGAGAGAATCTGCGGAAAGCCTGGAAAGGTATGCGATTATACGTGGCAGGAATTAAAAGAGTTCAAACTTTGCGGGAGCGGTGAGACAATCCCTAAATTTGAAGACGTGCTTAAAATCGTAAAGGGAAAAGTGCCTTTAATCGTGGAACTTAAGGTAGAATGGATGGATCTCGTCGTCTGTCCGGCGGTAGATGCATTGCTTAAGGAGTATAAAGGGCTTTATTGTATCGAATCCTTTAATCCGCTGGTACTGTTATGGTACAGGAGATATGGCAATAATGTAGTGAGAGGACAGCTTTCAGATGGATTTGTAAAATCCGGTGAATTTAAGGGATTTTTATATGCGCTGCTGCAGAATCTGCTACTGAACTGGATGACAAAGCCTGATTTTGTGGCTTATAACCATAAATATGCATCTGTTCCGGCAAGAAGGCTTTGCCGCAGTCTGTACAAAAACATGGCGGTTGCATGGACGATCAAGAGCCAGGAAGAGCTGGAGGCGGCAAGAAGCAAATTTGATATCTTCATTTTTGATTCTTTCATACCGGATAAAAAGTAAATCGAGAATTATAACAATTATGATGAAAAAACAGATGGAATTTTCAAAAAAATAGTGCATGTTCGACAATGGTATGTTATAATATCCGAATAAGGATAAAGTTGGATTTTTATCCAATTATTAGAAAAGGATAGCAGATTTTGAGGAGCACATTTGGGTAGAAAACACACATTATAAGTTTGGTGAGTGCAGGGTGTTTCATTTTTTGTTGTCCAAAAATAAAAGAGGGAGAAAAAGAGTATGGCAAAATGGGTTTATTCTTTTGAAGAGGGAAGTGCCGATATGCGCAACCTGTTAGGCGGCAAGGGCGCTAATCTGGCTGAAATGACCAACTTAGGTCTGCCGATTCCTCAAGGTTTCACAGTAACAACCGAAGCGTGTACAGACTACTACGCAAAAGGGAAACAGATTTCAGATGAAATCAAAGAACAGATTTTCACCGCATTATCCCAGCTGGAAGAAAAGCAGGGAAAGAAATTTGGTGATACAGAAAATCCGCTTCTCGTATCTGTCCGTTCCGGTGCAAGAGCGTCCATGCCCGGTATGATGGATACCATCTTAAACTTAGGTCTTAATGATGTGGCTGTTGAAGGATTTGCAGCTAAGACCGGCAATCCGCGTTTCGCATACGATTCTTACAGAAGATTTATTCAAATGTTTTCAGATGTAGTAATGGAGATTCCCAAGTCTTTCTTTGAAAGGATATTAGATGAAATCAAGGAAGGAAAGGGCGTTAAATTTGATACAGATCTGACAGCAGATGATTTAAAAGAAGTTATCGTCAGATTCAAGGCAGTCTATAATGATAAAATGGGACAGGACTTCCCGCAGGATCCCAAGACGCAGTTGATGGAAGCTGTAAAAGCAGTATTCCGCTCCTGGGACAATGAGAGAGCAATCGTATACCGCAGAATGAATGACATTCCCGGCGACTGGGGAACTGCTGTAAATGTACAGGCGATGGTATTCGGCAATATGGGAAATACATCCGGAACCGGTGTTGCGTTTACCCGTAATCCCTCCACTGGAGCAAAGGGAATTTATGGCGAGTATCTGATCAACGCCCAGGGCGAAGACGTAGTTGCAGGTATTAGGACACCTCAGCCAATCACGAAATTGGAAGAGGATCTGCCCGAATGCTATGCTCAGTTTATTGAAATTGCCAATAAGCTTGAAAATCATTATCGCGATATGCAGGATATGGAATTTACCATTGAAAATGGCAAACTCTTCTTTTTACAGACTCGAAACGGAAAACGTACTGCCCAGGCAGCATTGCAGATTGCATGTGATCTGGTAGATGAAGGAAAGATTACCCCTGAGGAAGCAGTGGTTCGTATTGAAGCGAAGTCATTGGATCAGCTCTTACATCCCACATTTGACCCTGAAGCATTAAAGAGCGGCGAGGTAATCGGACAGGCGCTTCCCGCTTCACCCGGTGCAGCAGCAGGTAAGGTATACTTTACCGCGCAGGAAGCAAAGGAAGCTCATGAAAAGGGTGAAAGAGTCATACTTGTACGTCTGGAGACTTCACCTGAAGACATTGAAGGAATGCATGCCGCAGAAGGTATACTGACTGTCCGCGGCGGAATGACTTCTCATGCAGCAGTAGTAGCACGTGGTATGGGTACCTGCTGTGTATCAGGATGCGGTGAGATTTCCATCAATGAAGAAGATAAGGTATTTATGCTCGGCGGACATGTATATAATGAAGGTGATTATATTTCACTGGATGGTTCTACCGGCAAGATTTATAATGGTGATATTAAGACTCAGGAAGCTTCTATCAGCGGAAACTTTGAGAGAATCATGGGATGGGCAGATTCTTTCCGTAAATTAAAAGTACGCACCAATGCAGATACACCGGCAGATGCAGCAAATGCAGTGAAATACGGAGCAGAAGGCATTGGTCTTTGCCGTACAGAGCATATGTTCTTTGAACCGGACAGGATTCCCAAGATTCGTCAGATGATTCTTGCAAGAACTGTTCAGGAAAGAGAAAAAGCATTAAACGATCTGATTCCTTATCAGAAGGGAGACTTTAAGGCACTCTACGAAGTGATGGAAGGAAGACCTGTTACAATCCGTTTCCTTGATCCTCCGCTTCATGAGTTTGTTCCCACTGACCAGGGAGATATCGATGATCTCGCAGTTAAGATGATGATGACTGCAGAGCAGGTTCAGGAAGTATGTGATTCCCTTCACGAATTCAATCCTATGATGGGACACAGGGGATGCCGTCTGGCAGTAACTTATCCTGAAATTGCAAAGATGCAGACACGTGCAGTGATGGAAGCAGCGATTGAAGTCAAAAATGAAAAAGGATTTGACGTGGTTCCTGAAATCATGATTCCGCTGGTAGGCGAGAAGAAGGAATTGAAATATGTTAAGGATGTGGTAGTTGAAACTGCAGAGCAGGTTAAGAAAGAAAAGAACTCTGACATCACTTATCATATCGGAACCATGATTGAGATTCCAAGAGCAGCACTTCTGGCAGATGAGATTGCTGAGGAGGCAGAGTTCTTCTCATTCGGCACCAACGATTTAACCCAGATGACCTTTGGCTTCTCAAGAGATGACTCTGGTAAATTCCTTGGGGATTACTATAAGAAGAAAATCTACGAATCTGATCCTTTTGCAAGACTGGATCAAAGCGGCGTAGGACAGCTGGTACAGATGGCGGCTGAAAAAGGCAGAAAGACCAGACCGGAACTCAAGATGGGTATCTGCGGCGAACATGGAGGAGATCCTTCTTCAATCGAGTTCTGCCATAAAGTTGGACTGACCTATGTGTCCTGTTCTCCGTTTAGAGTACCGATTGCAAGATTGGCAGCGGCACAGGCGGCTATAAATAATTGACGTGTAGGCAATGAGCCATGCGCAGACAGAAGGATAAAGGCGGCGGGGAGCTTGCTCACCGAAGCATTTATCCTGATGGATGCATAGGGCGAAGCCCGCGACCGACATGATGCGAAGCGGAATGGAGGTTGGCATGGCGGAGTTGGGAGCGATTTGGCGAAAGTATGAGAGAATGGCTTGAAATCAAGGGATTTTGAGCGTAGAGGGGTTCACCGGGGCGACTGGTGATCCTCTCTTTTTGGCTTTTTTTGATACCGCTGATAACGTGGCGATTGGGGGTTAATGAATACGATTTGGCAAAACCTCGGACTTTTGCCAAAAAGTTCAGTTTTGCCAAATTGGCTGAAAATGCTGTTGGAATTTGGCAATATTGTCGAAATGGAATTTGAATGGAGTGTAAAAATTAAGAAGAGTAAGGACGCAGGACAGTTGGGATAGAGGGATTCCTGACCGGCTTTTTTGGTGCTGTTTTTCGGATAGTAAAATGCAAGTGAATGTGGTAAAATAATGAAATGTATTTAACGGTAAAAGAGGTGAAGCGGATGAACCCGTTAGCATATTTTAGGATATTTGATAATGAAAATTGCCCTTGTGGAAGCGGAAAGAAGTTTAAAGAATGCTGTAAAGGAAAATCAGATCAGGAGCCGGCACAGAGTAAGAAGCCTCCAGAAGTACAAGTAATGGAGCAGATGAGAAAATCTATGGTTAAATGCTGTATGCATCCTGACAAAAGCAATTGTAAAGGTAAGATTAAAAATGCCCACGCACTGCAAAACAACAAAATTATTTCATTACTTGCAGGCACATATAATGGAATAGAGACATGCGTGATTACTATCCCAGAAAGAATTAAATTTGCAAATTATGCATTCATAGCTCCAGATTATGATTTGAATGGGAAAAGGATAAAACATACTATAAAAGGTGTTATGCACCGAATTGCTATAACTGCTTTTCCAGAGGATAAAAAATCATACATACTTTTAAGCTGTTTGTCCAGTGAGAAGAATATTTATGCCAAATTTTTTGAACAGATAGATAATGCTTCATTAGAAAAAATTAAATTTTATTTTTCAATGATGTTGCCTTTATATTCTGAGAATATGGTGATAAGTCCGGCTCTTTGGAATAAGTGGGATGTTGAAATAAAAATGGCGTTTACTTTCTATGCAAATCTAAAAGGACAAACATTCAAAAGGTACAGTATTGCAATTGGAATGGGGCTGAAAAATGCAGTAAATAGTAAAATACCATTTGATTACAGTAAAAGAGGAAAAATAGATTTATTTGCGAAATAAGTAGGATGTAAACCTTTCGGTAAAAGCCAGTAGTTTTGCAATGTAGTATAAAAACTCTGTTCCACCGCACGTTGAAACAGTCTGCTTTCTAAGCCGGAAACCGCAGTAAATGAAAGGTTTCTGCGATTCATAAGGGAAAAGGGAAGTGTGTTTTAAGTTTTTTGCAGAGCGGCTATGGGGAAACTGATTTTACCTCAGGGTAAAAATGTATGATTGAATTTGCGATAAGTATAAGTGAGGAAAATATATGGGAAAAAGCTATATAGGTATAGATCATTTAATACTGATATAGAGAGCGGTTATAGTTACATTCATAATTCTATGATTAATATTGAAAAGTGGAAATTTGAGGCTTTTGAAGGTTTAGTCTATCCATCATCACCACTTTATTTCAATGATCCGTATGATTGTGAATTTTGTTTCCAGCCAGATATATTAGAAAATATTGTTGACAGGGAAACGTACATACATCTTTTAGAACGAAGGTTTTCGCTAAAACAGGAAGAGAAGGACAGGCTGCTTTATTCAGGGAATATTGAAAGAGCAATGAAAATGATTTTGCAGGCACATGGTGCAAAACTTTCTGATTCATGGAAGAATTTGTTAAAAAGCAGTTTGGATGGATGTATGGATAAAATTAAAGATGCAGTAAGGGTGGTTTGCCTGTCAGAGGTATATGATTCTATGCTTATGTGGAGTCATTATGCCAAAAATCATACGGGATATTGTATTGAATATGATTTTGAAGAAAATGATATGTATTATAGACACTTGCATCCAGTTACATATACAAAGGATAGATATGTAATTTCTAAAGCAGATATTCAAAACGGAAGTAACGATTTGATATACAAAACAACTTGCCGGAAATTAGATGTTTGGGCATATGAGAAAGAATGGAGAATAGTAATCGCTAATCTAAATAAAGTTATGCCGCAAGAATTGGACTGTCCAAATGGGAAATATGTTTTAGATTTAAAGAGCAATATAAAAGCATTTTATTTGGGTGCCAAGGCTTCTGAAAATTTTAAAGAGGCTATGATTCAATTTGGTACGGAAAATAACATTGCTGTTTATGAAATGGTATTATCCTCTGAAACTTATGAATTGGAAGCGAGAAGAATGTCGTAGTTTTAGTAAAACAGATAGAAGTATGCAACAAACGACAATTTTCACAGTGGGTAAAATTTTACCCCACCCGCAAATTCCTATAGACTTTTGCCATGTAGTATAAAAATTAAGTCTAGGGGAACAGCGAGACAGTCTGTCTGCTATCGAGAAAACCCTGATTTTATGCGGATTTGCGGACTTTGGGCAGAATAATGGAGCTGTGTTTCAGTTTCCGCAGAGGACAAATGCCACGATTCAATGTGGGGATGGGTAAGCTGCCAGAAGGTTTTGCCAAAAGGTATAGAGTTACGCCAAATAGTGTATGGGGAATTGATAAAAAGACAATAGGAAAGTGATAAGGAGCTGTGCAGGCTCCTTTTCTTGTGTTATTGTTATAAAACGGTTTCAGTCCACACATCTATTAGTATTGAAGAATATGAACAGGCGGAATGTACAGATAAGATGATGTACTTATTTGAAAAAATCGAAAAAGAACTTGACTGTAAACCTTGTTGACACCTTATATTTCAAGAAAATAACTATTTTGTGGTAGGAGGGTATGGCATGGAGATTTTAGTACAAACCAAAAATCTCACAAAACATTATGGACAACATAAAGTTGTAAACAATGTGAATCTATCAGTCAGGAAAGGAGAGATTTATGGACTGATTGGACGAAACGGCGCAGGAAAAACTACTGTTCTAAGGTTAATTTGTGGATTGGCAAAACCAACCAAGGGAGATATATCTCTATTTGGACAAAATAGCCATGATACAATTTATATGCGAAAGCGTGTAGGGTTATTGATTGAAGCTCCGGGAATTTACCTTAATATGAATGCAAGAGATAATGTAAAACTGAAATGTTTAGCAATGGGCATTTCAAGCAAAAGTTATATTGCAGAGCTTTTGAAAGATGTGGGGCTATCATCTTCTGATAAGAAAAAAGTTAAACATTTTTCTGTTGGAATGAAGCAGCGCCTGGGTATTGCGTTGGCTTTAGTTGGAAACCCCGAATTACTCATTTTGGACGAACCTATAAATGGTCTTGATCCACAAGGTATGGCTGAAATTAGAGAAATAATTGTCCGGCTAAATACAGAGAAGAACATTACATTTATAATATCGAGCCATATTTTGGGAGAGCTTTCTAAAATTGCTACCAGTTATGGAATCATTGAAAAAGGCGAATTGAAAAGACAGATTTTGAAAACAGAGTTGACAGAGGATTTAGAGGAATATTTTTTAAGTTTAACAGGAGGTACATCTCATGATTAAAATAATAGAAATGGAATTATATCGTTTTTTTCACTCCATATCTACATGGGTAATTTTATTTGCAGATATAATACTTGCATTTTTAAGTGTTATGCTGGTTCAAACTATGATTAGCAATAATGCATCAATCCAAATTTATTCTGATGTGTGGGAATTGTTGGAAGCACAAATAAATGGCGGGATACTTATGGTATTGTGCGCATTGTCGGCGATTATATTTGTAAGTGCAAAATATAAGGGTGGATTCATAAAAAATGTTGCAAATCTGGTATCCCACCGTGAAATGCTGCTTTTTCCGAGGCTTCTGGCATGATGGTGGGTACTTAGCCATGCCTTATTTATAACTTCATA
>CAYOED010000015.1:0-54228 GCA_964402925.1 uncultured Lachnospiraceae bacterium
AGCGGGAGCGCGGCGACGTTGGATTATTTATCCTCTCAGAGCGTCACTCTAGCCAATATGCAAAATTAACGACTTATACTTTAAAAATTGGGACTATCCAAAAAAGGATAGCCCCTTTATATGACTTGTCGTTTACTGAAAATATGCCACTCCAGACTCAAAGATCTTAAGATCCTGTTCACCGTAAATGTTCACAGCCACACCATCGCCCCGGCGCTCCACATGCGCCATCTTGCCAAATGCCCTGCCGTCAGGTGAGGTGATTCCCTCGATTGCTGCATAGGAACCATTGATATTCCATTCCTCATCCATGGACACATTTCCGCTTGGATCTGCGTACTGAGTTGCCACCTGTCCGTTTGCAAAGAGTTTGTCAATCCACTCTTTCGGCGCTACAAATCTGCCTTCCCCATGAGATGCCGGGGTTACATAGGTCGCACCCAGCTCTGCTTTCTGCAGCCAGGGAGATTTATTAGAAACCACTTTGGTATATACCATTTTGGAAATATGACGGTTAATGGTATTGAAGGTCAGTGTAGGAGAATCCTCCTTCTGTCCCACGATTTCTCCGTACGGCACCAGTCCTAGTTTGATAAGGGCCTGGAAACCATTGCAGATACCAAGTGCAAGTCCGTCCCTTTCATTGAGAAGCCTCATAACAGCTTCCTTGATGTGTTCATTCTGGAATGCTGTTGCAAAGAACTTGGCGCTTCCGTCCGGCTCATCACCTGCCGAGAATCCGCCCGGGAACATGATGATCTGTGCACTGCTTAAGTCCTTTTCAAAGATTTCAACAGAATCTCTGATATCTTCTGCGGACTGATTCTTAAATACCCTGGTCACCACATCTGCGCCGGCTCTTGAAAATGCCTTTGCACTGTCGTACTCGCAGTTGGTTCCCGGAAATACCGGTATAAATACGGTGGGTTTTGCCACTTTGTGCTTGCATACATAAATCTGATCTGCCTTGTAAACATCAGACGCCACTTTTTCCGTGCCTTTTTCCGCTTTGGTGGGGAATACCTTCTCCAGCTTGGATTTCCATGCTTCAAGGGCTTCCTCCATGGTTACCGTCACATCCTGATAAGTAAAGCAGTCGTCGTCCTTAACCATAGCAACCTTCCTGAAATTAAGGTCGTCTGCCTCTTCGATCGTTTCTCCCAGAAGTTCCGCTGCATCTGCACTGCTCATCTCGAGAACCAGATCACCCAGACAGTTCTCAAACAAATCGACCGCCTTAAGTTCCTCCTCAAAGCAGACTCCCAGCTTATTGCCAAAAGCCATTTTGCTGATTCCTGCAAGAAGTCCCTTGGAATCCAGTGCATAGGCAGCCTTTACCTTTCCGTCCCTCATAAGCCCTGTGATAAAGCGGTAAGTCTGCATGACATGCTCATATACCGGTATGTCATATTCGTCTTTGTCAAACCAGAACTGAATCAGAATATCTCCTGCTTCCTTAAGTTCCGGTGTTATGATATTCTTCTTTTCTGCCACATCCACCGCAAAGGATACCAGTGTGGGAGGTACGTCAATTTCATTGAAGGAACCTGACATACTGTCTTTTCCTCCGATGGAAGGAAGACCAAATCCGATCTGGGCATCATATGCGCCGAGAAGGGCTGCAAAAGGTTGGCTCCATCTTTCCGGGTCAGAGGTCATACGTCTGAAATATTCCTGGAAGGTAAAGCGGATTTTGCTAAAGTCGCCGCCGCCCGCCACGATTTTTGCCATGGATTCTGTCACGGCATAAACAGCGCCGTGATAAGGACTCCATGAAGAAAGGTAAGGATCAAATCCGTAACTCATCATGGTAACGGTGTCTGTCTTTCCCTTCAATACCGGAAGTTTTGCAATCATGGTCTGGGTTTCTGTGAGCTGGTACTTACCGCCATAAGGCATCAGCACACTGGCTGCACCGATGGAGGAGTCGAACATCTCCACAAGCCCTTTCTGAGAACACACATTCAAATCGTTCAGTTCTCTGAGCCATGCACCTTTTATATCATTTGCATCCAGCAGTTCCTTTACTTCCGGAATCGCAATCTGCTTTAAGTAGTTATTCTCTCCATCAGGAATATCCACCGTCACATTGGTCTCCTGGTGTGCGCCGTTGGTATCAAGGAATGCTCTGGATATATTGACGATTTCTTTTCCTCTCCATTTAAGAACCAGTCTCGGTTCCTTTGTAACTACAGCAACAGGAACTGCTTCTAAGTTTTCTTCCGCTGCATAGCCCAGAAACTCTTCTACATTGGCAGGATCTACCACTACTGCCATTCTCTCCTGAGACTCTGAGATTGCAAGTTCAGTTCCGTCAAGACCGGCATACTTTTTGGGTACCTTGTCCAGATCTACTACAAGACCGGGGGCAAGCTCTCCAATTGCCACGGATACGCCGCCTGCGCCAAAGTCATTACATTTCTTGATGATTCTGCTGACCTCTCCTCTCCGGAAAAGTCTCTGTATCTTACGTTCTGTAGGCGCATTACCCTTTTGTACTTCTGCACCGCAGGTTTCAATGGAACTCTCCGTATGTACTTTAGAGGAACCTGTAGCGCCGCCGCAGCCGTCACGTCCTGTTCTTCCGCCCAGAAGGATGATAATATCATCGGGGTCGGAATTTTCCCTGATTACATTTTTTCTGGGAGCAGCGCCCATGACAGCGCCGATTTCCATACGTTTTGCGACATAATCAGGATGATAGATTTCTTTTACATATCCGGTCGCAAGTCCAATCTGATTTCCATAAGAAGAATAGCCGCTGGCTGCCCCTCTGACCAGCTTTTTCTGGGAAAGTTTTCCTTTTAGTGTATCTGCAACAGGAATAGTAGGATCCGCTGCTCCTGTCACACGCATTGCCTGATAAACATATCCTCTTCCTGACAAAGGATCTCTGATCGCGCCGCCAAGACAGGTTGCCGCCCCGCCGAAAGGCTCGATCTCGGTGGGATGGTTGTGGGTTTCGTTTTTGAAAAATACAAGCCACTCTTCCGTCACAGGACCATCGCCGTAATCCATTTCAACAGGAACCACTATGGAGCAGGCATTGATTTCGTCAGACTCCTCCATATCCTGTAATTTTCCGTCCTTTTTCAGCTTGCGCATCGCCATCAGCGCCAGATCCATCAGACATACAAATTTATCGCTTCTTCCTTCAAAGATCTCGCTTCTGGTGTCTAAATAACTCTGATAAGTAGTTTCAAGCGGTACTTTATAATAACCTTCCTTAAATTCAATGTTTTTAAGTTCTGTAGAAAAGGTGGTATGACGGCAGTGGTCGGACCAGTAAGTGTCCAGCACACGTATTTCCGTCATGGTAGGATTTCGATGCTCTTCTTCCTGATAATATTTCTGAATATGCTGGAAATCCTTAAAGGTCATTGCCAGTTCCAGGCGCTCGTACAATTCCCGAAGCTGCTCCTCCGGCATATCCTTAAAACCGTCAAAAACGATAACGTCCGCCGGTTCCTCATAGTCTGTCATCAAGGTATCCGGCTTATCCATTCCAGTTTCCCTGGAATCTACCGGATTGATACAGTATGCCTTTATCTTTTCAAATTCTTCCGGAGAGACATCACCGATAATCAGATAAGTGATTGCAGTCTTAATGACCGGTTCTTCATCTTCCTTAAGGAACTTCACGCACTGCATAGCTGAATCTGCACGCTGGTCAAACTGCCCCGGCAGAAATTCTACGCCAAACACCTGTCCGTCAGCAGGAATCTCGATTGTTTCTCTGTAAAGGATATCTACAGGCGGCTCCGAAAACACGCTGTACACTGCACGTTCAAAAGTTTCCTCTGAAATATTTTCCACATCATAGCGGATCAGCACGCGCACATCCTTAACGCCTGAAATCCCAAGATAACTGCCGATTTCTTCCTTCAGTTCCTTTGCTTTCACTGCAAAGGGAGCTTTTTTTTCTACATAGATACGTTTTACGTTTCCCATGGTGAAATTAATCATCCTCCGTTTTTGTTTGTTGTTTATTATTTGTGTTTACTGCAATACTTTTATTATACCGAATCTACGGTATTTTGCAAGTGCTATGTCCTTGCCTTAAGACACGCAAAGAAATCTTTCTGAATCAGTTGTGCCACAATTATTTTGTATTAAAGAAAAGGCTCTATACATGGATAACAGCAACATACCATCTGCTTTTATTCATGCATAGAGCCATAATTAATTTATCTGTCACTGATGAAGCCTGTGTATCAGCCGATATGCCATATCTCCCTGTGAAATCAGCGCTTCGGTATGAGCAAAAAAAACAATCCCTGAGGTGGGAGCAATAATTGCTTCCTTAATAAAACCTTCGTAAGGATCCCGGATTTCCGCTATCGGATACCCATATCTTACATACTCTCCCGGCTTTACAAGTCCCCGGAAAATTCCGCCCTTTTCCACATACACATCCGTCAAATCGTCTTCCATAATAACATGGCTGATAAAGCCGCTGTGACTTTCATATCGTATAATCCCCATTCTGGTAAGGAAACGCAGCACTGCCGAAAGCGTCTGTCTGGCACTTTCATCATCAATCGTATCATTTCTTCTGGAATATAAAGAAAAAGCAGCCGTCATATCATTCTGCCAGTTATAATTTAAAGTTTTTGTATCCAGAGGACTGGGCTTTCTAACCACCACATAGGGCAGCCCGAACAAATTTGCAAGAGATGTATTCTGATATCCAGTCTCCATCATCCTTACATGAGGCACAAATTCGCCCACCATATAGAAACTGGTCAGCTGAATGCCATAGGTGTATTCCTTTATCTTTTCAAAAAGCTCACATGCAATCCGGTCTGTTGTGTCTCCACCCTCTCTTCCCGGAAAATCCCTGTTGATGTCCACATCTTCTACACCAAAAAAGCGTTTGCTTATATTAAGTCCTGTCCCATTTATTACGGGAATCACCAATATGCTTTTTCCTGCGTTGATGCATCCGTTCATCTCCAGTTCCTTTAATTCGCGAATCAATTGGGAGCAGATATACATCTGTTGTATTTCATTTCCTCTGATTGCACCCAGGATGCAGGCTGTAGGATCCCCTTTTCCAAATCGGAATCCTTGTATCACCATGTCTTCCCTATAAGGGAAGCGCACCCTGTAAAGTTCTTCTTTATGCATGCCTATACCCCCTGCAGACCGCAGCTGCGGTACCGCGCTGAAAAGTAATTTAAGAGCTTTATTCCTCTCCGATACCGGTCAGTATTCTCGCCAAAAGGGAGCCTTCCCTCACAAAAGGGTACTCCCGCAGCGTGAAAACCAGTCCGCTCTTCTTTACAATAATTTCATCCAAGACCTTTCCCTCTAAAGGACTTACGATTTCCCCCAGCTTATCTCCTTTGCTCACATAATGATTGTGGGCAATTGCCGGAAGAAAGACACCTGTAGTATTTGAACGGATAAAATCTACCTCACCGTCCGTTGAGATTGCCGGATAATGAATCTCCCCTACACTGCCTTCCCACATTTTAAGCTCTTTCATCAGACGAAAAATGCCATCCACGATCTGACTGCCGTAGCCCCTGTCAATTCTTGTTCCACCCCCCATCTCTACCACCATGGAGGGTACTCCCAGCATATTCATGGAATACGTCAATGTGGATTCATGAACAGTAGCCGTAGCATTCATCCAAACCATATCCGCATTTAACAACTTTGCATAAGGAAGGAGCCTATCCGCAAACTGCTCGCTTACCCGGACCTGCGGAATCTCTTTTACAAATATATCACCGGCATGCACATCCAGACACATGTCGGCGCCGGATAAATCCTCCACGATTGCCGCTGCCACTCGTTCCATGGTAGTGCCATTCTTTTTACCGGGAAACATTCTATTTAAATCCAATCCAAGCTTGGGAATCTTATGGTCCGCATTATCCAGTCCAAGAGGATTTAATGCAGGATAAATATCCACCGTCCCGCTGAGTTTATCCTGATCTTCCATGATTCTGCGGGTCATCTCATAGCAAATATATTGTCCCTCGAACTCATCCCCATGAATGCCCGTCACAATTGCAATCCTTTTATTTTGCGGATTCTTTCCCTCGATTCTGTTCTTATTGATAACCAGTCTTTCCCCTACCGGAAGTTCTATGGAAAATACCTCTTCAATCATTAACCGATACCTCCTCCCCAGAAGGACTTGCATTAGACCAAGTCTTCTATTCGTCTGCAATGAGTCCCTGCATGACATATAAGATTTCGCGATCCACTGCGGACTCCGGAATCCCTCTTGTCTGGGAAGCAATCTTTAAGCCCTCCAGCACATACATAATATTCCTTGCAGCCCCCCGGGGGTCTTCACAGTAAAATTCTCCGCTCTGTATGCCTGCCTGAATCAGCTTTTCAATGACATATACAGCGCCATCAAACTGTTTCTTTAAAAGATTATCCTTGGAGGAAACCTTATGCTTGAAAAAATATTCATAGATAGCAACATTTAAAGACGGCTTTTTTGAAAGAAGTTCTTTCTTCTGCTCCTTTAAAAACAGTGCCAGAATATCCGAAGGCGTCGCCTCCTCGGAAATATTCTGCCCAAACACATCATCCGTGTCCTCCTGCTCTAATTTAAGCACATCCTCAAACAGTTCCTTTGTATTTTGAAAATAAAGATAAAGTCCTCCGCGGCTGATATCGCATGCCTCCACAATATCTTTCATGGTAACTTCTTTAAATCCTTTTTCTACAAATACTTCTCGTGCTTTCTCTATGATATACTGCTTCTTTTGTACTGATTTGTCGCTCATACGTTATGCTCCTATGCCAGAGGCTTATCTCTTACGTTCAGAAGTTCCTTTACCTTCATGAGTCCATAATAGAAAACTCCGTTTTCAACAGCTTCCGACCAGAGAACTCCTTTTGTCATACCTCCAAGCACATATTTTGCCATAATCGCAAATATTACTTCTATATCTTTAAACTCGGTCTGACCTATGATCTTAAGCTCGTCCTGTGAATTTCTGATTTTGCAACGGGAATAGGTATATACATAATTACGGTCAAAAAGGCCTGTTCTCTGCATTTCCTTCACGAAAGCCAGCAGAGTACTGTCATATACCGGAATGGGAACAGAACTTCCCGGGCTGTCTGCGCCGCTGTAATTCTGGACCGCCCTTTCGCCTACCCTATCCTCAAACCACGGGATATAGCGGAATAAATTTCCCATTGCCGCGCGATATTTCTCTATCATTTCCTGCCTATAAACGTTTTCTTTTTCCATAAAACATATTCCTTCCCAAAACTTGTACTTCTGTTGCCGCAAAATACGCACTAATTTTATCTGTAACTGTTCAGTACCTTCACAGTTATTTTCATCTTACCACAAAATCTCTAATTCACGCAACGTCTGTATTCAGTCGTCTTCGTTCATTACTGTGTCAATTTCTGTGTCCGTTTCTGTGTCCGTTTCTGTGTTCATTGCCTGGTTCATTTCTTCTGTCTTCTCGTCTGCATTGTCATGAGTGACTTCACCGGCAACGATTTCTAATCCCATGTTTTCCGCCGGTGTCCAATAGTTGTTCATAGCGGGAATAACAGGCTGCGTGATGGATGTATCTGTCATAACCCTTATTACAGCAGTTGCGATTTTATCATCTACAAGTGTAATGCCTGTGTTTGTTGGAAGCACATTTCTCATTTCATAGTGAGCCATCTGAGCTTCTTCACCAGCAAGATAGGCTGCTAATGCCATAGCAACTTCCCTGTTTTCACAGTTAGGATTAACGCCAACTGCCTTAGATCCCATGAAGGACTTTAACTGACTTGCCGCTCCGCCGATATTTGCTGTAGGAAGTGCGGCAACCCCCATGTTGTCGCCAAGAATTTCCTTAGCAGATGCTGCATCCCATGTACCAGAGAAGACTGCGTTGACGGAACCATCACGCAAACCTGCAATACCAGATCCCTCAGCATCGTTGACAAAGTTAGCGTTAGCTGCTAAATCTACAAGATAATTCGTAACCGCTGCGCCTCTTTCTCCGCCGAAGTCGATGCCTGCTTCTTCGTCTGTACCATCGCCGAAGACTGTACCGCCATTGGCAATATAAAATGCTGCAATGTACCAGCTGTCCGAAAGAGGGAAAGAAACTTTTCCTTTTTCTAACATAGTGTCAAGGCTCTTAATATCGTCTTCTGTGAAGACGCTCTTGTCATAGTACATGAACCACGTGTTGGACGTGAAAGGGAATGCCCAAACTGAGTCATTATATGTAACAGATGTTACGATTGAGTCAGAATTGGTCAATGTTACAGCTTCTAAGCAGCTTCCGCCAAGTTCTGCAAGAGCATTTGCATCAACAAGAGCAGGAATGTTGTCGTTTGCCAACATGAATACATCCGCTGCCCCTTCAACGTCCTGTGTTACATTTTCCTTAGCATCACCTTCAGCACATATACCAAACTCAAAAGTGAGATCCCAGTTAGGGTGTTGTGCCGAGAATTGCTCACACATTCTGGGAAGCCAGACCGGCTGATCTTCTTCAGGTCCCCAAACAGTGATTGTTGCTGTGACTGGCTCTTCCGCCTCATAAATTTCTGTTTCTGGCTCTACAGGAGCCTCCGGCTCTGCCGAAGTCTCTTCTTCTGTACCGTCTGTTGTTTCTGTTTCCTGTGTCTGCTCAGGCGCTTCATTATTTCCGCCGCAGCCAACTAAAGAAGCTGCCATAGCAGATGCAAGAAGTAGTGCTAAAAATTTCTTTTTCATAAATCTTTTCCTCTCTTTTTGGGATTCAATTCTGAGATTATTTTGAAAAAATTACAACCCCGTATCCAGGAATAGTAACCTCATTCCCCTCCAACATTGCCTCGTTTTCATCTACATACAGTCCAGCGGCAATTTCCTCTATTCCAAAGATATCTCCTGAAATCTGAACCGTTCTGGGTTCTGCCGATATATTACAGAAAATGTAGATTACCTCATCTTCATATGTCTTGGTAAAGGCAGTCAATGTATCATCAGAGTAGTTTTCCAGATTCGTTACACTTCCCTTCATAATAGCAGGAAAAGCATTTCTGATTCTGATTGCTTTCTTGTAGTAGTGATAAATGGAATAGGGATCCTGTTGCTGCTCCTCAAGACTTCCATATTTCATCTTTACGCTGTCCATATCGGCAGGACCATTGCACATGCCTGCCGCATTCTTGTCATCTGTAAAATACATAGGTGCACGCTTATTTTCATCCTTGCCTGCCCCTTTCATCCCCAGTTCTTCGCCATAATATACAAAAGCATTTCCCGTCATCAGAAGGTTCAGCGCTCCTGCGATTTTCGTCTGAGCCTCTGCGTCCTCTCCTGAAAAATAACCTGCACTTCTTGCCAAATCATGATTAGTATAAAAAGGAGCGTCAATATAATCAGGATTGTGCTGAGCAAACATCTCCTGAATATTCTCAAGGGACTTGCCATATGCCGAGGCAGAGGTGCTTGACTTTGCTACATTTGCAATGATACCGTCGCTGTCAGCAAAAGCAAAGTCAAATACACTGTCTATTCCGCTGTCATAGTACTGCGCATAGGTTGTTATATCCGTCCACACCTCAGCCACCAGATAAGCATCCGCTTTCTTTTCTTTCACCATATCTGTAAACCATGTAAGGATTTCCACATTGGCGCTGTCCGCTCCGGTTTCATATTCCTTGGCCGCATCGAGCCTGAATCCACCTACTCCCTTGGAAAGCCAGAAATCGACGATTTCCTCTATCTCACCGCGCAGCTGCTCATTCCAAAGGTTCAAGTCCGGCATCCCATAGTAAAACTGTGCCTCATAATACCATACATCACTTCCTGGCACCTGGCTGTAACCATTTCCTGCCTCCTTGCTGAAATGATAATAATCTACATAAGGACATTCTTCCACGGAAGGCTCCCCGTCTCCAAGTTCTGTCAGATACCTGCACGCCTCCTGGAACCATGGATGCTCGGAAGAACTGTGATTAATGACAAAATCAATAATGACTTTTATATCTCTTTTATTACATTCTTCAATCAGATTTTCAAAATCCTCCATGGTGCCATATTCAGAATCTATCTCACAATAATCTGTCACATCATACTTATGATAGGAAGGCGAAGGCATAATCGGCATGAGCCAGATACCATTACATCCAAGATCAGTAGTCGTCATTGGATCCCCATCATTGATATAATCAAGCTTGTCTGTAAGGCCTTTAAGATCGCCGATTCCATCCCCATTCCCATCAAAAAAAGAGTACACAAACACTTCATAGTAGGTACGGTAATTTTCTTCCATAGTAACTTCTACCGGAAGAAGTGCTTTTTCTTCCTCTTCCAGTTCTATCAGTTCCGTATTTAATGCTTCATCCTTTTCTTCCCCATCATCTAAAATGTCTGATTCAAATTCAACTTCTGTCTGTGCATCTGAATCAACCTCATTTTTTACAGCCGCATTGCCCGCGCACCCTGAAGTCACTATTACGACCATCATAAGGCACAGCAGCTTACTCATCATTTTTTTCTTATTAAGCATGTTCACTTTCCTTTTCTTATAAAATTAATGACACTCTTTCTAATCTCAATTATGTGCAACAAAAAACCTAAGGAGAATTCTTCATATGTGAAGCAGACTCCTCAGGTTTTCATTCCATATTAAATCTTATCTTATACTTTTAAATTACAATTAACCTTTAACTGCTCCACTCATACCTTCAACATAGAATTTCTGAGTCATAAGGAATAAAATCGCAATTGGTATTGACACAAGGACTGCTCCAGCTGCAAAGGAAGTATACCAAACATCAATATATTCCTTTTCAAGCATCTTCCAAAGTCCAACAGATACTGTATAATATCTTGCATCTGCACGGCAGATAACCTTCGCAAACAGGAAGTCAATCCAGGGACTCATAAAGGAAGTTAAAATTGTGTATACGATAATAGGCTTACTTAAAGGTATCGTAATCTGTGTGAAAATCGTCCATCTGTTCGCGCCATCAATAATAGCTGCTTCATCAAGCGCCTTGGGAATCGTATCAAAAAAGCCCTTTGCCACATAAAATCCCAATCCTGTTCCAGCGGAAAATACCACAATCAATGCTATAGGAATCATAGATCCTTCAGCCAGGTTCAATGCCTTTAAAATGTAGTACACCGCAACCATAGACATGAATCCCGGGAATAACCCCAAAATCATTGCAATGTTCATAAACGGTCTTCTCATTTTAAAACGCATTCTGGACATACAGTAGGACACTGAAAGCACAAAAATTGTTGAGATAATACAGGTAAATATCGCAATGACAAATGTATTTCTGAACATGCGCGGGAAGTCCAGTATCGTAGTATCCGTAAACAACTTCACGTAGTTATTAATTGTATAGGACTTCGGGAAAAAGGAAGTTACATAGGAACCTTTTTCAGCCCTAAAGCTGGTAAGAATTACCCAGAAAATCGGTAAAACCCATATAAAAGCCAGAATCGCCAAAATCACATGTACGATAATATTTCCAATTGTTTTCCGTAATTTTGCTCCTGTCATAGGCGCGCCATTTTTATTACTCATTACATGAATCCCTCCTCGTCTTTATAGGATGCGGTATTCCGATAGGTCACTAATGCCACAATTGCCAAAACCACGAAGGTCATAATACCGATGACAGCTCCCAAATTGTAGTAGTTCTTATCAATAGTCAACTTGTATAGCCAAGTAACCAATAAATCTGTCTTTCCTGCTGTATCTGCCACACCGGTAGGATTTCCTCCAGACAAAAGGAATATAACGTTAAAGTTATTTACATTACCTGTAAACTGCGTAATCATATACGGTGTCATTACAAAGAGCATATAAGGCAATGTAATCTTGAAAAATACCTGAACAGCATTCGCGCCGTCAATCTTTGCAGATTCATATAATTCACCCGGAATATTCTGTAAAATACCTGTTACCTGAAGCAGCGTATACGGAATACCTACCCAAAGGTTAATGATAATGACCGTTGCCCTTGCCCACATTGCATTGGAAAAGAAAGGAAGCGCCATATCAATGATTCCGTATTTCAGCAATAGGGTGTTTACAATACCTGTTGTCTGCAGCATACTCCTCATAATCAGCAAGGATACGAACTGAGGAACTGCAATTGATAAAACAAAGCAGAACCTCCAAAATGCTTTTGCTTTTGTATTTTTTCTGTTAATAACAATAGCCAGTATCATACCAAATATAAAGTTAAGAACTGTTGCCAGAACCGCCCATATTAATGTCCATCCAAGTACAGAATAGAACTGGCGTCCGATACTATCACCAAAATTCAATATTTTAGCAAAATTATCAAGTCCCACCCAATCGAATAAAACCAAATGATCATCCAGTTTACTGTAATTGGTAAATGCCATAGAAACCATGAATATCAACGGCAGAACAGTAAATACCAAGATACCGGTAATAGGCAATGCCAATAATAATTTATATAAATTTTGATTAAACAAACCCTTGATATCTTCATAAAATGTAGGTAAGTGCTTGCCTTCTTTGGCAAGTACTTCTGCTTTATAGGCACTCTTTAATGCACCCCGCCAAACGAGAATGAATGCCAAAGTAACTGCAATCGTGGAAATCCCATATAACAACAAGAGCAGCGATTGATCTCCTGCTGTATATTCATAAATATTTTTTGCCTCATTCCATACCTTCTCTTGTTCTCTCCAACCCAGAGATGGCAGCATAGACAAATTATAAATACCTGATTTTATCATAAACCAGATATAAGCAGCTTCTATCAATAGAAACAAAATCCCCTTACCAATCTGCTTATGTGCAATATTTCCTAACCCCATGACCAGCATGGATAATTTCGTTATAATATTCCCCTTCGCTACTGCATTTGTTACAGTATAAGGAGTTGCAAACTCGCTTTTTTTTCCAGAACCAGTCTTCTTCACATTAAACCTCCTACCTTCAAACCAAATACCCACATATCTTGCGGGCGCTGTCTTATTATTCTAGAGACACTCCGAGATGCCCCAAACGGGGCATCTCTCGGTGACTTTCATTCATTGACTGAAATTTATTGAGCAACGTCTGTATTCATTGCTGTGTTCATTTCTTCTGTCTTTTCTGCTGCATTGTCATGTGTGATTTCGCCAGCGACAAGAGCTTTACCCATGTTTTCTGCCGGTGACCAATAATTACCCATAGCGGTTACAACAGGCTGCATGATAGATGAAGTTGTCATTGTGTTTGTAACTGCAGTAGCAACTGCATCATCGCTAAGTACGATATTTACATTTGAAGGAAGTACATTTCTAAGATCATAGTGAGCCTGCTGTGCTTCTTCGCTTGCAAGATATGCAGCTAATGCCATAGAAACTTCCATGTTATCTGTGTTAGGGTTAACAGCGATTGCTTTGGATCCCATGAAGGACTTTAACTGACCTTCTGTTCCGCCAATGTTAACTGTAGGAAGAGCAGCAACACCCATGTTATCGCCAAGTGCTTCCTTTACACTTTCTGCATCCCATGTACCAGAGAAAAGTACGCTGATGGAACCGTCACGTAGACCTGCCATACCTGCTCCATCCTGATCGTTAATGAAGTTAGGGTTAGCAACTAAATCTACAAGATAATCTGTAGCTGCTGCACCATTTTCTCCGCCAAGATTGATTCCTGCTGCTTCGTCTGTACCATCTCCAAAGATTGTACCGCCGTTAGCTACATAGAACGCCTGAATGTACCAGCTGTTTGAAAGAGGGAAGGAAACCTTTCCTTTTTCTAACATGGTATCAAGACTCTTGATGTCATCCTCTGTGAATACGCTCTTGTCATAGAACATAAACCATGTGTTAGATGTGAAAGGGAATGCCCAAACTGAATCATTGTATGTAACAGATGCTACAATAGAATCAGCATTGACAGATGTAACTGCATCTAAATAGCTTCCACCCAGCTCTGCAATTGCATTTGCAGCAACCAGATCAGGAATGTTATCATTTGCAAGCATGTATACATCAGCTGCACCTTCAACGTCCTGTGTTACGGTAGCTTTTGCATCACCTTCAGCACATATGCCATACTGGAAAGTAAGATCCCAATTAGGATGCTGTGCTGCGAACTGTTCGCACATTGTAGGAAGCCAGTTTCCAGAATCAGCTGACTGATCTTCTGAAGGTCCCCATACAGTAATAGTAGCTGTGATTGCTTCTTCTTCTGTTGCAGGAGCTTCTGCTTCGCCTTCTGCCTCTGCAGGAGCCTCTTCTTCTGTGCCCTGTGTTGTGTCTGCTGTCTGCGCAGGTGCTTCGTTATTGCCGCCGCCGCAGCCAACTAAAGAAGCTACCATAGCAGATGCAAGAAGTACTGCTAATACTTTCTTTTTCATAATTCTTTTCCTCTCCTTTTTGGATTTGATTAATAAATTTTATATAAAATGTGCCACAAACGTGATGTTCGTGTATCCACATTTCATACCAATTATAAGCTACAAAATGTATTATAACATATTTTTATCTTCTGTACAAGAGTGTCATTGTTCTAATCCAAGTGCGCCTTTCCTCACCAAGGCTTCCCTTAAGAACCCTCCACCGCCAGTTGGTTCCGACTGTGGACGGAAAATTCATCCTTGCTTCATTTCCCAACTTCAAAAGATCCTGCATCTGCATAATGACAATATCTGCTACGCTTGCATATGCCGCCCGGATGACTGCATCCGGTATATCGGCTTTCTTTTTAATATTCAGGTATTCATACAGATAAGCCAGTTCACATTCCGTCTTATCCTTGAAATAACCCACTATCGTTTCATTATCATGGGTTCCGGCATATACCACCAGATTACCGTCAGCATAATTATGGGGCAGATGCTCATTGGCAGTATTTCCGTCAAAGGCAAATAATAAGACATGCATCCCCGGCCATCCGGTCTTTGCCAGAAGCTTTTTGACGTCGGGAACTGCAACGCCCAAATCTTCCGCTATGATGCGATTCTTTCCAAGTGTTTTTTCAATCATGTCGGTAAGGTTTTTGCCTGGGCCCTTATTCCATCTGCCATTCCTTGCCGTTTCATCTTCTGCAGGAATGCTGTAATACTTCGCCACACCAATAAAATGATCAATTCTTATAATATCAAAGAGTCTGCCGTTGGCTTCCATTCTCTTCTTCCACCATCCAAACCCCTCCGACTCCATCTTCTCCCAGTCGTATAGGGGATTCCCCCATTTCTGACCGTCATCCGAAAACGCGTCCGGCGGACATCCGGCAACCTCTATCGGTCTTCCTTCCTCGTTCAGTTTAAACTGTTCCCGGTTCGCCCATACATCTGCGCTGTCCAATGCGAGATAAAGCGGAATATCCCCAATGATTTTGATTCCCTGTCCATTGGCATAAGATTTAAGCGCATTCCATTGCTCAAAAAATTTGTATTGTAAGAACATCCAAAAAATAATCTGCTCTTTTAATAGTTCTTTGTATCTTTCTAAGACTTCGGCTTTTCTGTCTCTAAGGCCTTCTTCCCATGAAAGCCATTCTCTTCCATTCATCTCATTTTTAACTGCCATATAAAGGCTGTAATCCTCAAGCCAGTCTTCATTTTCTTTACAGAATTTCCTAAAAGTTTCGTCCCTTGCATCAAATCTTTCAAAGGCACTCTTAAGAACCTTGAATCGGCTTTCGTATATTAGTGCATAATCAACATCATCTTTCTTATTTCCCCAATTGTATCCATCCACCTCTTCCTGCTTAAGGAGACCTTCGGCAATCAAAATGTCTAAATCAATCAGATACGGATTACCTGCAAAGGCAGAGAAAGACTGATAAGGACTGTCACCAAAACTTGTGGGACCAATTGGAAGCACTTGCCAGTACTTCTGACTCAGATCGCTCAGCGTATCTACAAACCTGAATGCCTCCTTCCCCATGGTACCGATACCATATGGCGACGGAAGACTGGTTACCGCTAATAAAATGCCGGCACCTCTGGTCATTCTGCACTCTTTCACTTCCCTACCCCTCCTCACAAAACTTTCGTAAACTTTCGTTTTGATGGTTTTAATTTAGCACTTTGCCCCATTTTTGTCAACAGTTTCAAAAAAAGTGCCTATTTTTTTACATTTTTGTAGATTTATTTTCTTCTTTTTTGTGTATAATCACAATTCGAATCAGAATATCTGCATAAAAAGATTTATTGGTTGCAAACCCGCTTTGATTTGCGATATACTGATTTTATTATTAGCATTTAGAAATAAAAGACATACGGAAGAGATCATTATGGCTAAAATTAAAGACATTGCAAACAAACTCGGCATTTCCATCAGTACCGTATCCAAAGGGCTTAACGGTGCAAACGATATTAGCGAAGAACTTCGTCAGACGGTACTTGATACCGCGGTAGAAATGGGCTACACCACCAAAAGAATGAAAAAGGAAGAGCATAAAAAACTTTGCATTTTTATAGAAAATATGGAGTATGAATCCCCTGAACATTTCGGATACGATATCATTCTCGGTTTCAAGCAGGCGGCTTACCGCGATAATTGGAATATTACTATTTTCCCGGTTACACCTGCATTTCAGCAAAAAGAAAAATATGATACTTATATGTTAAAGAAAGGATATTCCGGTGCATTTCTGGTTGGATTTGCCCTTCAGGACGAATGGATGGCACAATTAGAGCACACATCCATTGCCACTGTCCTTTTTGACAACTATATCATAAAAAATCCCAATGTGGCTTACATTGGGGCGGACAGCTTTGAGGGCATAGATGCAGCTATTGATCACTTGGTTGGGCTGAATCACAAAAAAATTGCATTTTTAAACGGCTCCCTGCATTCCATGATTACCGAACACAGACAGCAGGCGTTTTATGAAAGCATGGCAGCCCACTCTCTCCCGGTAGATAAAGCGCTTGTTGCAAATGGATACTATGTTGCTGAATCTGCCAGTTATTTTGTTTCTTCTTTTCTTTCAAAAGGAGCAACCGCTATTGTATGCGGCAACGATTTGATTGCTTATGGTGTTATGAAGGAATGTCAGGAGCGTGGGTTCCGTGTCCCTGAAGACATAAGCGTTATTGGATTTGACGATCTTCCTCAATCCGCCCATTCCGTTCCGCCTCTTACCACGATCCGGCAGGAAAGAATTGAACTTGGCAAGTGTGGATATGCCGCACTGCACAGCCTAATGAATCACGTTTCCATAAGCAAAATGCTTCTGCGCCCTCAATTCATTCTCCGCGATTCCACTTCCGCAGCAACGAATGCCACGCTTCGCGAGACATTCTTATGATAAAAAAAGTACCGGTTCTGAAATAGAATCCGGTACTTTTTAACAGGGGCAGTAGGAATCGAACCCACATCGACGGTTTTGGAGACCGCTGTTCTACCTTTGAACTATGCCCCTATGCAGCGATCCTAAGACCACTGAATGGTATTATAACTTATTATGCTACTATCTGTCAATCTTTTTATTCATACAAATCAAAATATTCCCACATTTAGTATTGCAGGTAATTCTTTGTATCTTCTTCTATGATCTTGCTGAATTCTTTTACTTCTTTTGATGGCTCATAATCTTTTTCATCATAAAGAAGTTCGTGAAGTTTTATTACATTTTCCTCCAGAGATGTGGAAACAACACATGAACCTTCTGTTCCGATGGTCCCGCCATTACGCATGCCCCCAAAAGGGAAGCCATCGCTTGTTGTCACCTTAAAATCACCTATCATACCAAGAAGCGGAAGAAGTTCCTCCACATCCAGGGATGTCCTTACACTTGGCAGAACCCCATATATTGCATCCGTCAGTTCTCCTAAAGAAGCTTTTTTCCCTTTTTCCATCATGGCAATCAGTACATCCCTCTGTCTCTGGGCACGCCGGAAATCATCTCCTCCGCCATAACGGATACGACAGTACGCGGTAGCCTGCAGCCCATTAAGCGTCTGCCTGCCCGGAGTCGATACCGGCGTATAATCAATGCCCATCTCCGCTGCCATTGTGCTTTGGTAGTTGTTCAAATGGATGATCTCTGTCTCTGTGAGATCCATTTCAATGCCGCCTAAGGCATCCACTGCTTTCATAAGTCCTTCAAATCCCACTGTGATATAATCGGTTATATATAGATCCGTATTCAAATTGATCATACCGATTGCCTGCTCCGGTCCTCCAAGAGCATATGCCTTATTGCATTTTCCGTAAGAATCATTTCCCAAATTGAGATATGTGTCCCTATATATGGACATAAGACGCACCTCATGTGTGTCCATATTTATGGAGCAGACCATGATGGTATCACTTCTGTTTCCTTTCCCAAGACTGCCATCTCTGGCATCCACACCAAAGAAGGCCACATTGAAGACACCCGTATAGCTGCTTTCCACACCTTCCTGCTCTGTCTGTGTCACCTTTTCTTTCACCTCTTCATTGACGGCAATATCTTCTTCATTCAGTTTATCCTTTACTGCTCCGCCCCTGCTGTCCGTGGCACGCAGAGTAAAATACAGAACGCCTGCCGCTGCCACCAACACAATGCATTCCAAAATAAATAATGGAATATGCTTCACCCATTTCTTCTTATCCATCTTTAACCCTCAGCCTTTGCTTCCTGCGGAAGCTTTCTTTTGACAAATTCATGTTATATTTTACCACGAACCTTCCGATTTGAACACAAAATTTTAATTTTTTGTAAGATTTGTCATATTTTTGTCACAAAAAATTGATTGCTTCCTTCACGCTTTTTACCCCAATAACCTGAATACCGTCAATTTCTTTCACGCTTTCCATACACACGGCAGGGATGACACAGGTGGTAAATCCCAGTTTCCTTGCTTCCTGGATCCTTGCCTGTATCATGCTTACTCCCCGCACTTCACCGCTTAAGCCGACTTCTCCTATAGCAATCATCTTATTGTCAATCATTTTATTTTTAAAACTGGACACCACTGCCATGGCAATCCCCAAATCCACAGCTGGCTCCTGTATCTTGATTCCGCCTGCAATATTAACATAGGCATCACAGTTCCCCAGTGAAAGCCCCAGCCTCTTTTCTAACACAGCAATCAATAGATTGACTCTGTTAAAATCGGTTCCGATGGTCTGGCGCCTTGGAATCCCAAAGCTTGAATGGCATACAAGCGCCTGTATCTCGATCAGCATAGGCCTTGTCCCTTCCATGGAACATACCACAATAGAACCGCTTGCATTCTCCGGTTTTCCGCTCAGCATAAATTCGGAAGGATTAAGCACTTCTTTCAGTCCCGATGTCTCCATCTCAAATACTCCGATTTCATTGGTGGAGCCAAATCGGTTTTTGACTCCCCGCAAAATCCGGTAAGATGCATGCCGGTCTCCTTCAAAGTATAATACCGTATCTACCATGTGTTCAAGCACCCTTGGTCCTGCCACAGTCCCTTCCTTGGTCACATGTCCTACAATGAAAATAGAAATATTGAGTCCTTTTGCCAGCTGAAGGAGCACACTCGTTGCTTCTCTTACCTGAGAGACACTGCCTGGCGCCGATGAGATACTTTCGCGATACATGGTCTGAATAGAGTCGATTACCACAACATCCGGGCTGGTACGCCTGATAGTCTCTTCAATTGTCTCCAGGCTGGTTTCACACAACAGCTTTAAATGTTCACTGAAATCTCCAATCCGATTGGCGCGTATTTTAATCTGCTTTAAGGATTCCTCACCGGATACATAAAGCACATTTTTTTCGTCTCCGGCAAGATTTCTGCATACCTGCAATAGCAGTGTTGATTTTCCAATACCCGGATCTCCGCCCACCAGGGTCAGGGATCCTCTGACAAGTCCGCCTCCCAGCACCCTGTCAAGTTCCTGCATATGAGTGCTCAGCCTGTCCTCCTCTTCCAGCGAGATTTCCCTAAGCGAAGCCGGCTTATTCTTTATACCGCCTGACACCGCTGTGCTTTTCCCTTGCGTTCTTGTAACCACGCTCTCTTCTACAAATGTATTCCACTGTCTGCAGCCCGGACACTGCCCCATCCATTTGCTGGACTCATATCCGCACTCCTGACAGAAAAATACAGAGGCATTTTTTCCTTTTGCCATAAATTTGCTCCTTATTTCCGCCAAACCAAAATGTACTGTACAAAAACTGCTGCAAAACGGATCCAATCCCATTTTGCAGCAGCCTTTCCTATTCTTATCTTTTTGAAACTTTTATTTGGTAATCCTAATGCTTACCTCCCCAGCCTGTGCAAGCAAAGCGCTGATATTAAGCTTGCCGCTGAGATTTGTCTTCATTTTACCAATGTTCTGTTCATTGACAAAGACTTCATATTCCGTATCTTCCGTAAGACCTACCGTAATCTGTGCGTCCTCGTCGCCTTCTACTTTAAAGCTGATTTTATCCGCAGTCTCTTCAAACTGAGAAACGCTTGTTCCCGGTACTGATTCATAAACAAACATTCCATTTCTCTCTAATCTGGTCATTGTTTTATAGGTTTTAACCTTGTACAAATCTCCACAGTGCTCGAAATCCTCCAATTTTGCCTTATCCTTAAGCATGTGATTGCCAAAACTGATGGTTCCATCTGCTTCCTTGCGAATTAATTCCTCTACAACAGCCATTGTCTTATGTCCTCCTGCAATATGTCATTTATCTTCCCCGCTAGGTTAATGACAGTATAATATATTTTTACATTTATATCTACCAAAAAAATGAAAATTTCTTAAAATTTATTGTTCCATTTTTACATCAAAAACAACCTGCTCTTTACGGAAGCCTGCCATAACTGTGTCCCCCGCCTTTACCCTGCCGGAGAGGATTTCTTCCGCAAGCCTGTCCTCAACCACGCTTTGGAGAGCTCTCTTTAAAGGTCTTGCTCCCATCTTATCATCTGCGTACTTTGTGATGATGTGCTCTTTTAGCGCATTGCTTATAACAAGCTTTATCTGCATCTGCTTTTTGCATCTCTTTGCCAGATTATCAGATAAGAGATTGACAATCTGATGCATTTCCTTCCTGTCAAGCGGCTGAAATACCATGATCTCGTCTATACGATTGATGAATTCAGGTTTGAACAGCTTTTTTACTTCCTCCATCACTCCGGCTTTCATTTTTTCGTAGTCCTGTTCCTTAGTGCTTTCCGTGGAAAACCCCAGATTTTTCGGCGCTATAATTCTCTGTGCACCGGCATTAGACGTCATGATAAGGATGGTATTTTTAAAGCTTACCTTCCGCCCCTTGGAATCCGTAATATGTCCGTCATCCAGCACTTGAAGCAGAACATTGAACACATCCGGATGTGCCTTTTCGATTTCGTCAAATAGAACTACAGAATAGGGATTCTTTCTGATTTTTTCACTGAGCTGTCCGCCTTCCTCAAAACCCACATAACCCGGAGGCGAACCGATCATCTTGGATACAGAATGACCTTCCATATATTCTGACATATCCACACGGATCAGAGCGTTTTCTGAGCCGAACACGGCTTCCGCCAGCGCCTTGCTCAGTTCCGTCTTTCCCACACCGGTAGGTCCAAGAAACAGGAAGGAGCCAATCGGTCTGCCAGGATCCTGAAGTCCGACCCTCCCTCTTCTAATTGCTTTCGCTACAGCCAGAACCGCCTCCTTCTGCCCAATCACACGTTTGTGCAGAACATTCTCTAATTTGAGCAATCTTTCGCTTTCCTTCTCTGTCAGTTTCTTTACGGGGACTTTTGTCCATGAAGAAACCACCTCTGCGATTTCATTTGCTCCTATGGAAAAATTATTTTCCGTCTGTTTCTGCCGGTTCCTTTCCTTTAAGCGCTCGAACTTTCGGATTAGTTTTTCCTGCTCCTTGCGGATAACTGCTGCCTCTTCCAGATTCTGATCTTTAAGGCACTTCTCGATTTCTCCGTCAATCTCGTGAATACGCACGAGCATTTCTTTTAGATTTTCAGGTGTATGCATGGTCCTTAGTCTGATTGCCGCTGCCGCCTCGTCTATCAAATCAATGGCTTTATCCGGCAGATTTCTGTCATTGATATAACGTTCTGACAACTGCACCGCTGCGAGAATTGCTTCCTGCGTAATAGTGACTCTATGGTGCTCCTCATATTTAGGAGCAACCCCCTTTAAGATTTCCACAGCCTCTTCTATGGACGGTTCTTCCACATAAACAGACTGAAAACGTCTCTCTAAAGCGGCATCCTTTTCCACATACTTGTGATACTCCGCTACTGTGGTAGCCCCGATCAGCTGTAACTCTCCCCTTGCCAGAGAGGGCTTTAAAATGTTGGAAGCGTCAATCGCCCCTTCCGCACCGCCTGCACCGATGATTGTGTGCATTTCATCCAGAAAAAGAATGACATTGCCATCCTCCTGAACCTCCCGGATCACCTTTTTAATCCTCTCCTCGAATTCTCCCCTATATTTGGATCCTGCCACCATGCCTGATAAATCCAATGTTAAAAGTCTTTTATTCTGCACGGTAAAAGGCACCTCACCCGACACGATACGAAGGGCTAATCCCTCCACCACTGCCGTTTTGCCTACTCCCGGTTCTCCAATCAGACAGGGATTGTTTTTGGTTCTGCGGCTCAAAATCTCTATCACACGTTTAATTTCATTTTCTCTTCCAACAACCGGATCTAATCTTCCTGAAGCGGCAAGCGCCGTCAGATCCCGGCTGTACTGCTCCAACGTAGATGTCTGTTTATTTTTCCGGCTCTGCTTTTTCCCCAGATCTTCCTTGTAAAGGTTTCCGTCCTCGCCCATGGCGATCAGTGTATCCACATAAAGTTTCTGTATAGATATACCAAGTGTGTTAATCAGGCGTACTGCTACATTTTCCCCCTCTTTCAGGAGAGCAAGCAAGATATGTTCCGTTCCCGTTTTTTCCGCTCCAAAGCGGTCTGCCTGTCTATGAGCTTCTTCGAGCACTGCGCCGGCTCTGGGAGAAATACCTTCCCGATCCTTTAGCGAAACTGCTGCCTCCGGCATAATCAGTTCCTGTATCATCTCTATAATCTTATCTTCGTCAGCTCCATTTTCTTTTAAGACTTTGAATGCTACCCCTGTACCTTCTTTCAATAAGCCTACCAGAATGTGCTCTGTGCCTACATAACCTGCACGCATTCTGGATGCTGTCTTCTCTGCAAGTGACAATGCTGTTTTCGCTTTATCCGTAAAACCACCTGACTGCATGTTAGACTCCTCCAAATTCTTCATATATTTCATCAACCATCCGGTGTACTTCTTCTCTCAAAATTCCTTTACAGATTCCCTTGGCAAGGCTGCCCCGCAACTCTTCCTCCATCTTTCTAAGGGTCTGCAGTCTATCGATATCCAGCGCTATCACTGCCCCCTTTCTTCTGTCTACTTTCACGAAACCTTCCTGCTTAAGCACAGTATAAGCTTTATTTACCGTATGCATATTAATGCCAATATCATCTGCCAACTGCCTTACTGACGGAAGGGCATCTCCCTCCTGGAATTTTGAAGTTGCGATTCCAAGTATGATCTGGTTCCTAAGCTGCAGATAAAGCGCTTCCTCACTGTTAAAATCAATCTCTATTATCATGATATACACGCCCTTTCCTGCACACAAGAGGAATAGCGCCCGCTATCCCTCTCATGTATTTTACAGATCTTTATCGTCCATGTTTAAAAATTCAAATTCGAATTCGTCATCGTCTATCAGGAAATTCTGCGGTTTCCTGGATGCAGGTTTCTTTTCAGATTCTTTTCTCTCTGCCGCATGGAGTTCCTTTTCTCCCCTTGCTTTAGGTTGTCCCGATTTTTCTCTGGGCTTTGCCGGTCTCTCATAATCGTCAGATGGTGCCGGTCTCTTCTTCTTGACAGGTGCCGGTGCGGGTTCTTCTTCCTCTTCCACCACACGCCTTCTGACTTTCTTCCGAACCGGTACAGGTTCTTCTTCCTCTTCTTCCTCTTCTTCCTCCTCTTCGTCTTCATAATCTTCATAATAAAGACTTTTGATTTTGAATAAGAGAACCGTAATTACGATAAAAAGAAGTACAATCACAACAGCCAGAATGATGATAACAATTTTTTCCTTATCCAGCTGATCCTGCAATTTCTGCAGATCCTGCGCGCTTTGTGTTGCAACGTCGTATGCGTTCAACAGGTTCGGCACACTTACCATGCTTTCTCCACCCGGCAGATAAAGATAATAGTCCTGCACACCCGCATCATTTGCTGTATAAACGACCTTATAATCATTATGCTCCTCATCTGGTGCCGGCGCTTCTCCCCCCTCCGCAGATGCCGCGTCTTCCGGGTTATCACTTTGGGAAGAATCCTGCCCTTCCCCTTCTCCGCCTTCTGAACCAGTCTCGGCCGGCGCCTCTCCAGCGCCGATTGTAAGCAGATCTGATCTTACATATCCCTCTACCGTTTTGCCGTTGTAGCTGCAGGTCAGCTGATACCACTTATTTCCGGCACCGTCATTAGCTTCACCGATTAATGTGACCGATGTGCCGCCCGGAAGGGATGCAACTACGCTGTGCTGGGTAGACGCACCGGAACGTACATTGGCATTATTACCCGATTTAACAACCGCCTGCTGTTCTCCAATGGAGGTCGGTACCGTTTCAGCAGGCTGACTTGCGGTCTGGGTGCCTGACGAAGAAGTCTGGGTACTTACCTCAATGGTTTCGCTGGTTTGTACAAGATCACTTCGAATATATCCGTATCCGCCGTCCGCTACCGTCACTTTATACCAGACCGTTCCCGAACTGTCCTTGACTGCCTCAAGAATATCAATCGTCTTTCCTTTTACTGTACTGCCCACAACCTCACTGTCCGTACTGGCACTGGCACGGATTTTTGCAGTCTCGGCAGTTATCTTGCCTTCGGCTGCCAGACTTGAAAATGCAGTTCCGCAAAAAACTGCCGCCATCACTGCAAGACCGGCTATTGTTTTTACTATACTTAACTTCTTCACTTTAACTCTCCTTTATCTATCTCTCGTATATCGTTTGCTTCCACGCTCTGAATGACTGCTTTCTCCGTAGCCGGACAATCCCTTGTTGCGTTCCTCACGGGCGCGTTCTTCCACCTGTCTATGATACTTTTCCTCGCATTTAGGACACATCCGCCCGCTGTTGATTTTTTCTCCGCACATTTCGCATCTGAGATAACCGCCTTTATTGTCAATGATCTCAAAGCGCTTTTCTTTAATCATATCTCTGATAGCTTTGTGGGAAACGCCTGTAAAATCCGAAATTTCCGCCACATTGGCGCCTCTGTGCTTTTCCAGATAATTGCGCACCTTTCCATAATCATCATATTCCGCTGCACCGCATTCTTCGCATATGTATTCTCCAATCCCCTGATATACCAGAACACCTTCGCATTTCTGGCACAGGGTCGGTCTATGCAAATCATTTGCTTTTAGTAACTTCTCCACCCGTCTATCCATCACTCATTACTCCCCTGCCCTATGCTTCATCAATGGCTTTTCCAATGTCATGACGCATATATTTGTTTTCAAAATCAATCCACTGCGTTGCCGCATAAGCATTTGCTCTTGCTTCCTTAAGATCCTTGCCCTTTGCTGTGATTCCAAGGACTCTGCCTCCATTTGTCACAATACCCTGCTCTGTCTTTTTTGTACCTGCGTGAAAACAGAAATAAGCATTCTGGTCTTCAAATTTCTCAAGTCCTTTTATCACAAAGCCTTTTTCATATTTGACCGGATATCCTTCTGATGCAAGCACCACACAGACTGCCGCATTATCTTCAAACTGAAGATCAATCTCGTCAAGCCGTCCGTCAATACAGGCTTCCATCACCTCAATGACATCATTTTTCATTCTGGGCAGCACCACCTGCGCTTCAGGATCTCCAAATCTCGCATTGTACTCAAGCACACGGGGACCTTTTTCCGTCAGCATCAGCCCGAAAAAGATAATGCCTTTAAATTCCCTGCCTTCAGCTGCCATTGCGTCTACCGTAGCCTGATAGATATATTTCTTACAGAACTCATCTACTTCCTCTGTATAGAAAGGACTGGGAGAAAAAGTTCCCATACCGCCTGTATTAAGCCCTGTATCTCCATCTTTTGCCCGCTTATGATCCTGGGCGGATGTCATAGTCTTAATCGTCTTCCCATCCACATAGGAAAGGACGGAAACTTCCCTTCCTGTCATAAATTCTTCTATTACAAGGCGGTTGCCGGCACTGCCAAACTGCTTATCCAGCATAATTGACTTAACGCCCTCCTTTGCCTCTTCAAGATTCTGACAAATCAGCACACCTTTGCCAAGTGCGAGTCCGTCTGCCTTAAGAACGATGGGAAACTGCGCTGTTTCCAGATATTTAAGTGCCTCCTGTGCCGTGTCAAAGGTTTCGTATGCAGCTGTTGGTATATGATATTTCTTCATAAGATCCTTGGAAAATGCCTTGCTTCCTTCCAGGATAGCTGCATTCTTCCTCGGTCCGAAAGCGCGCAAACCTGCCTTTTCCAACTCATCCACAAGACCGCCCACCAGCGGATCGTCCATTCCTACAATCGTGAGATCAATTTCTTTTTCTTTTGCGAAGTCTACAATCTTGTCAAATTCCATGGCTCCGATTGGTACGCACTGTGCAATCATACCGATTCCCGCATTTCCAGGTGCACAATAAATCTGATCCACTTTTTTACTCTTTGCAACGCTGGCAGCAATTGCATGCTCCCTGCCGCCGCTTCCCACAATTAAAACTCTCATTTTTATACCTCCTGCCCCGCAATGCATCTGCGGTGCTGCCTTAATCACTTTACTCGCTGGTTGTGGCAATCTGATCAATCGCTTTCGGCAGGATAATCCACTCTGCCTGCTCCATGACTCTGCGCTGAAGAATCTCCGGCGTATCGCCCTCTAAAACCTCCACCGCTTTTTGCATGATGATCCGCCCGGTGTCCGTTCCTTCATCTACGTAGTGTACAGTAGCCCCGGTCACCTTCACCCCCCGGGTAAGCGCCGCCTCGTGGACCTTAAGCCCATAATATCCTGTCCCACAGAAGGACGGAATCAAGGATGGGTGGATATTAATGATACGATCCCGATACATCTCTATCATCTTTTCCGGAAGAATCACAAGAAATCCCGCTAAGACGATCAGACCTGGATTTAATTTTTTAAGCTGTTTCAAAAATGCTTCATTAAACTCTTCACGGCTTTCAAAGTCCTTAGGAGAAATACAAAAAGCCGGAATCCCTGCATCCTCTGCTCTCTGCAATGCATACGCACCTGCATTGTTGCTGATGACGCCCGCAATTTTCGTATTTCTGATTTTTCCCTCTTTTACTCCGTCAATAATCGCCTGAAGATTGGTTCCTCCGCCGGAAACGCACACCACAATGTTTAGCATATGGTCACTCCTTTTTCACCGGCTTTTGCCTCACCTACCACATAAGCAGTTTCTCCTGCTGCTTTAATAGCCGCAATCGCCTGATCTGCATCTTCAGGATCAAACGCAAGCACCATACCAAGTCCCATATTATAAGTATTGTACATCATCTGCTCTTCTATATTTCCCTTTTCCTGTATCAGACGGAAGATTGGCGGTACCGGATAGCTGTCCTTTTTCACCATGGCACTAACACCCTCAGGCAGCATTCTGGGAATGTTCTCATAGAAACCGCCGCCGGTGATGTGACTGCATCCCTTAATGGTAATTCCTGCTTCCTTTACACTTTTCAGTGCCTTTACATAAATCTTCGTGGGCTCGATCAATGCCTCTCCCAGAGTCTTTCCCAGTTCATCATAATATGTATCAAGGCTTTCCTTTGTCATTTCAAATACTTTTCTGATTAGCGAAAATCCATTACTATGCACTCCTGAGGAGGCAATCCCCACCAGTACATCGCCCGGCTTTATATTTTCTCCTGTAATCAGATCTTTTTCGTCTATCACTCCTACTGCAAATCCTGCCAGATCATATTCCTCCTCCGGCATAAGTCCCGGATGCTCTGCCGTCTCGCCGCCAATCAACGCGGCACCAGCCTGTTTACATCCTTCTGCCACACCTTTCACGATAGCAGCAATCTTTTCCGGATAATTCTTTCCGCAGGCAATATAATCAAGGAAAAACAAGGGCTCGCCGCCTGCACATACAATATCGTTCACACACATTGCCACACAGTCGATTCCCACTGTGTCATGCTGATCCATAAGAAATGCCAGCTTTATTTTTGTCCCAACACCGTCGGTTCCTGAGACCAGCGTCGGTTTTTCCATATTCTTGATAGCAGAAAGCGAAAAAGCGCCTGAAAAACCGCCAAGCCCACCCAACACTTCCGGTCTTGCGGTTTCCTTTACATATTCTTTCATCAATTCCACGCTGCGGTAACCCGCCTCGATATCAACTCCGGCTTTCTTATAATCCATTTTCATCCGTTCCTTTCTATTTATCAATAATTTTGATAACCTACCTGACTTAATCTTTCGTCCTTTTTCTGAACGCTTTCCTTAAGGCTCTGGCTGTAGGCTTTCAGTTTCGTAAGCAGTTCCTCGTCAGAAGTTGCCAGAATCTTTGCGGCAAGAAGCCCCGCATTTGCCCCGCCGTTGATTGCAACCGTTGCCACCGGTATGCCGGAAGGCATCTGGACAATAGAGTAAAGAGAATCCCGTCCTCCAAGAGAAGTGGTATGCATGGGGATACCGATTACCGGCATCGGGAAGATTGCTGCGCACATGCCCGGCAGATGGGCTGCCATGCCTGCTCCTGCAATAATCACTTTAAAGCCCTTTTCCTCCGCTGTCTTTGCATACTCAAAAAATACGTCCGGTTCTCTGTGGGCAGAAATAATCTTCATCTCAAAAGAAATCCCAAGTTCCGTAAGGATATCCGCCGCCTTTGCCATAACCGGCATGTCAGAATCACTGCCCATTACGATTCCTACCTGTGCCATATTTGTTACCTCCATTCTTCTGTCCGTTATTCTTTATTCTATAACATCGATACCGTCTGCCCCCGCTTCAGCGCAAGAGCCAAACTGTCACCTATCATCATACTATAAAACCCTGCTTTTTCACAACTATATTTTACACTTCTTCTAAAGGAATATTTAATTCCTCACACCCCGGCAGCACAAATCTCCCGTCTTCTATGATTGGGATGACCTTTTCTTCATAAGTGACCACACTGACTTCTCCCAATTCATCATATGGAATGGTAATATCCGTATGACAATTGAAATATGCTGCTTTGTCCCCTTCCTTTCTTTTGATGGAGCATTCATTATCCCTGGCTATGACTTCTTTGCCGTCCGGATTATAAACTGCCACCTCCTCCGCATGGGAATAGCAGGTATCTCCCACCGCAAAGTGAGGACCTGTCTTTTCTGCAATCAAAATAGGAAGTTTATCTTCTATTCCATATTTTCTTGCCGCCGCAAAGGCAGTGGTATTGGTTCCGATTGCAAACTCTCCAAGAGGGAGGGCGTCATGGTGATGAAGCACATTGTCCTTAATATACTTACGATTCTGCTCCCTACGTTCAAAATTCTCGCAATCGTAATCTGTCACCATCCCGTCCTTAAAAGTCAGCGTCATGTTCCTGTACTCCAGTTCGTTTAAATAGACCCTGCTTACATGAAGCACACCTTCTGTTCCCTTAAGCACCGGAGAAGTAAAAACTTCGCCCACTGGGATATTAACGTCCGCCACGCAGTTTTCAAAATTTGTCTGTTTTTCAGGTTCTGCAAGGGAATGGAGCACCACCTTCATATTGGTCTTATTGCCCTTTTTGCCCTTAATCAGCACATATTTCCCCTTATCCAATGTGTCAATGATGTTCTGCTGCATCCTTTGGTAAAGGTCATAATCAAGAGTATTGATCCGCACCACCTCATCAAAGATTGCCGTAAAATCCTCTCCGATTTCAGGTACCGGAAAAGCAATGATGGTGAAGCTTCTTTCTTCTCCTTTAATATAGCGGTTCTGTAATTCCCCTGCTGCCGCCATATATTCCACCGTAAGCTTCTGCTGTGCATCCGACAAGTGCAGCGCCTCCTGTTTTTCCTTAAGGTCTGAAGGTCTTTCTCCAAACACCTCCACCACCGCAGGCCCTCCAAAAACGCCGGCAAGTTCTTTATATTCCTCGTAAGTCTCTTTAAGTGCCTCAAGGCGCACCTGCACAAGACGCTTATCAAGGACAAACGCCTGATCATCTTTATGATCGAAATCATACTGTTTATTGGGAATTGCGCCATAGTAACCTACCCGGCTCATGCCTTTTCCCTGAAGAATGCTGGAAGCCGCGCGGTATATGGTAGGTTCAAGCCCCATTTTCCTGAAATTTTCAATCGCCTTCTGAATCATAGGTTCAAATCCCAGACAATATCGGATATTCACTGTTTTCTTTCTGGTAATATCCTTATTTCCCACAAGGAAGCCTATCCTATATCCTTCCGTATAAGTATCTGCCATTTTCTGCACTGTTTCTTCGGGCAGTTCACACAAATGACGGAAGGTCTCTATCTCATTGTCCGTAACATACTCGCCGAAATAATAAAGATATCTTGGGTCTGATAAATCCCCTTCTATGATGCGCAGCGCAAAATCGGAATTGGGATCCAACATATCCTCCAGCTTTTTTCTTGTTGCTTCTCTGGTATAATCACTGACATACCAATAAATGATCTCCTTAAGCGCCTCATAGTCCGGTTCCATTCCGCTCTCTTCCTGTTCGCAGCAAAAGGAACCATATACCTCAAGAAACAGTTCCATACGGATGACAACATCCGAAAGCCTCTGCTCATAAACAAGCGGAATCAGACTGCGCAGTTCTGCATATAAGAAGGAAAAAAATTTCCCATATGTTTCCCCCAACTTCAAAACACTGTACGCGGGATTGGCATAACTGTGAGTATACTGCTCTTCAAGGATATCTGCATAGAGCCTTTGATTCCTTTCCTTCAGTTCCTCTATAGGCGCCGTCTTCAGTCCTCCGGCTTTAATAAAGTCCCATGTCTCGAAAATCATTTCCAGAAATTCTGCCATTTTTATAAAATACTGCTGATTTTCCTTTTGCAATATGTTTTCGCTCTTTATCTCCTGTATTCGTTCTTTTGCCAATATAAATCTCTCTTCAACCATCAATCCACATACGCTCCTGCAAATAATATAAGGCTGAGCACACCAAATGCCAGGATATTCACAAAAATCCCAAGCACAGTAAACAGCCTGAATTTTTCTTTTTCTGTGGTGGACCAGATTCCAAGCACCAGGCCAGCCAGCATAAAAATAATGGCTAAAAGCGCTGCCGCTCCATACTTATCAGAAGGCATTCCGCCATTTAGATAAGACTGATACACTGCCACTCCCAGTGTTACACTGGCAAGGATGCCCAGAATCGTTGACATTATTCCTTTCTGGGTGTGTTCTTTATTTGTAAAAATGAAACCCTTTGATTTTAACATTTCGCCGCCTCTTTTTGCTTATCATAAAGAAGGCATTCCTACTGATAGAAATGCCCTTCGTTTTAAAACAAGATTTTCGACTTTCCTGCAAGCAGCTTCCCGCCGCCTATAATCATCAATATTCCGCAGACAATACCCGTCACCAGCGTCACTACACCTACTGCAATGCTCATTGCACCTGCTCCGTTCATGGTCTTATAAACCTTCTCTTCCATGCCTTTACTCCTTTCCTTCGGGATTACTTTGCACCGTATTGCTCATAATATGCGTCAATAGCCGCTTTTAATGTATCATCAATATAAATTTGTCCATTGAAGGGCTTATTATAAAGATATTCCACTACTTCCTGCATATTCACGATTGCATTTGCATCAAAACCATATTTTTCTTTGATTTCACAAAGAGCGCTCTTATCTGTTTGCCCTTTCTCCATACGGTTTAAAGAAACAATAAGCCCCTTGATTTCCACATCCGCCTGAGCCTTGATGATGGGATAAGTTTCTTCAATCGATTTTCCTGAAGTCGTCACATCCTCAATAATGACCACTCTGTCGCCATCTTTAAGCTTGCTTCCCAGCAAAATACCGGTATCCCCGTGATCCTTTACTTCCTTACGATTTGAACAATACCGGATGTCCTTTCCATATAATTTACTGATAGCCATCGTAGTTGCTACTGAAAGCGGAATTCCCTTATAGGCGGGTCCAAACAGCACATCAAAATCAAGACCGTAATTGTCGTGGATTGCCTTTGCGTAATATTCCCCAAGTTTTAAAAGCTGGGTACCGGTCACATAACCTCCGGCATTCATGAAAAAAGGGGATTTCCTGCCGCTCTTTAATGTGAATTCACCAAATTTGAGCACCTGGCACTCTACCATAAATTCGATAAATTCCTGCTTATACTGTTCCATATTCTTTGACCCTCCATTTTATGGACTTTTTTACTGTCTTGACCTTTTTACAATTATTTGTTCGCACCAATTTTACCACATTTGCTATTTGTGTTCAACCATTTTTGTTTTATCGTTTTAAAGTCATTATTAAGTAGTTATTTTTTCATGAAGGAGCCATTAGTCCGCACAGGATAGGGAAATATTCCAACGTCGTCGCGCTCTCGCTCTATAAAAACGTAACAGCGCTAAACTCGTGAGGAACCTCGTTAAGCGCTGACGTTTTTATAAGGACTCCTTATGGAATATTTCCCTATCCTGTGCTACGTTATTGGTTAGCCTGCAAAGTAACGCATAATACCATTAATATGGTTCTCCTTGTGATACTGCTATAGCAGATACTTTTACTGGGAATTTTTCTCTTGATGGAATGTAATCTTTCTCTCCGTTATATTTGTACTTTTCATTGCAATATGATAATGCATATTTATCTAAATAATACGCCGTATACTCAAATGCATAGCCGCCCTCATTTGCTTCATATACCAAATTGTATCTTTGCAGTTCTTTAAAAATTATATCGTCTTTGAAAACTCGATTAGAAATATTGCCCTTAATAAATAATAGACCTGACAGAGATATGTCTTTAAGTAATCTTGCGTAGATAAAGCAATCTCTGACGGAAATAAATTCTTTTGAAAGTGCATCTAATAGGCAGGCTAAAAACTTTCCTTTTTCTGTGCTCTCAAAATCATCAATATATTTTAACAGCACGAAGCCGTATTCTTCCTTATAGTCACTTTTTGCAAGCAGTTCTCCCATTTTTCTTTTATCAGTATTTTTAGTTTCTAACTCATTGATAAATGCGTCTATTTTTTTATAAAACATTACGTCCCTTATGCTGCTCACAATTTCTTTAGTTTTCATCAAAAACTGCACGGCGCTTATTCCGTTTCCAGTAATTGCCTCACTAAAAAGATCTGTAATTTCTATTATTTCTTGGTATTTATTCATCTTCTCCCCTTTACCTTTCATCCTGTGTGACCATATTGATTAATCATGTTTTCAAGTCCAAACTTTCCCTAATTTCAATCGCCTTTGTATATACAAGATTTTTCTGGTAATCCGATATTTCAAAATCCCGCTTGTTTGCAATATTTTGAATCTGCATCGAAGTATCAATGCGTTTGTAGAAATCGCTTATACTGCCTCTCATGTCATAATTATCCAAATGACAAACTAGCATCCTCGATTTACCATTAATCAAATATAGTTTATGGCTGTCGCCTATATTTTCATCTATGCAACTGATGTTTTCTTGGTTCTCTGTGTTAAAGGCAATGATCCACTCCTTAAGTACGCTTTCACGTTCTTGCAATAGTTTATTTATTTCTTCGTTTAGCTCTGATATTTTTGTTTCTGCTTGTTGTAATGTCACTGATGCATTTTTAGACCATTTTTTACATTCCATTACATTGCTTCCTCCTTCATCATCATTGTTTTCGCATAATACATTCTCACGTTTATAAACTTTATTTTATTAGATATATTTACGAAAATCAATAGCGAATAATGTATTTTCTATTCATGCTATCCACCAACAACGAATGCCACGCTTTGCGAGACATTCTTATGTTAATAAAACAGGGAGAGCAGACGCTCCCCCAAATTTCATCAGCTAAACCTATAAAATTTTATCTGCTGTTCAAAGCCCCTGCAATATCCTCTCTCATATCTACAACTGCTGCCCGTGATGCTTCTCCGAAATGCTCCGGACCAAAGGATGCATATTTTTCCTGTTGATAAGCGGCAATGATGCCTCTGGAGGAATTTACGATTGCGCCAAGTCCGTCTTCATTAAAGAAGTGAACCAGATCAGAGCCTTTTCCGCCCTGTGCGCCGTACCCCGGCACGAGAATATAACTTTTGGGCATCACTTTACGAAGAACCTTACCCATCTCGGGATAAGTCGCTCCTACCACCGCGCCAACATAGCTGTAGGAATCACCCATGTGCTCCTCGCCCCATTTTGCAACCTGCTCGCCCACCACCTCATAAAGAGGTCTGTTGCCGGCATCTGTAATCTGCCTGTCCTGAAACTCTCCGCTGCTGGGATTAGATGTTTTTACGAGAACGAACAAGCCTTTCTTTTCTTCCTGGCATACCTTGATAAACGGCTTTATTCCATCCGACCCCAGATAAGGATTGACCGTTGCAAAATCCTCATCGAAACCGTAGTAAGACTTACTGCCAACCGTTACTTTTCCGAGATGACCAACCGCATATGCTTCTGAGGAAGAACCGATATCTCCTCTCTTGATATCAGCAATGACCACCAGATCCTTTTCCTTACAATAGTCCACTGTTTTCTTAAACGCAATCAGTCCCGGAATACCAAACTGTTCATACATGGCAATCTGGGGCTTCACTGCCGGGATGATATCATAAATGTGATCTACGATTTCCTTATTATACTGCCAGATTGCCTCTGCTGCTCCTTCAAGGGTTTCTCCATACTCCTCAAAAGCCTTTTTCTGAATATGTTCAGGAACAAACTTCATCGTAGGATCCAGCCCCACTACGATAGGTGCACCTGTCGCTTTAATCTTGGTAATCAGTTTATTAATCATAATACTCTTCCTTTCTTGTAAAATCACTTACTTTCATGGTACGCACCTTTTCACGCTGCTTGCGGTATAAGATATATGCTTTTGCCACTTCCGCATAACCGGTCTGCTCCAGTACCTTTTCCACACTGTCCTGTATGTCTTCCACATGAATGCAGTCCTCTTTCACTTTACCTTGAAAATCAGCAGTCACACGAAGTGCAAGTAAATCCACCGCATCGTTATTATACTGCATTTCTGTAGCATTAAATGCCTTCATAATTGCATCGCTGATTTTAGTCAAAGTAAAATCTGCTACATCACCTTCTCTTTTGATTACCTGAAACATCCAAAACCCTCCAATCGCTTACTCAGATGTTCTCTGACGCCACATAGTAAAAGTGTATCATCCGCCAAAATAAAAGTCAACAAAAAGCACAATATATTGTGTTTACATAATATCGTCAACATAATATATTGTGCTTTGAATGTTTCTTTCAATTTTGCTTTCCAAGGCAGCCGCCAACTATATACTGCTGGGAATTTTTATCTTGTTTGTAAAAAAGTATACTCCCTCTTTGCCTCCTCATCATCCGGATAAGTTTTCAGATAACCGTCCATCAGAACCGACGCATTCTTGTACTCTCCAAGTCTTTCGTAGGCAATAATCTCATTCATCTTAAGAACCTGCATCATGCCATTGTTTTCAATATTCATAGCTGTCTGGAAATTGCCAAGCGCACCCGCATAATCCCCTGTTTGCATCTTGCAAAGTCCAAGCTGATTTAAGACCTGCGGATTCGGTCCTTCGCTCTCTAAATATGTATTATATACGCTGATCGCATAATTATTGTCTCCCAAGGTCTCATAAGTCTTTCCAAGGAAAAGGACTGCCTCATATCCGCTTTCATCCCGGGCTTTTTCCAGATAAGTCCTTGCATTCTCATAATCCTCAAGATAATAGCAGATACGGCCTTTTTCATAGTTAGTCATGTTCTTTGTGCCCGCGTCCATTGCCGCCTGTAGATATTCCTGTCCCGCCTCCTTGTATCCTTCAGCCGCCAGCACACCATATATATCAATCAGTCTGTCATAATCAGTTTTATTCAGGTCGATTGCCTTGTCAAAATCCGCCTTTGCCAGGTCAAGACTGCCCTGCCCCGCATAAATGGCGCCTCTTAGGTAATAAGCATCCTTTTCGCTGTCCCTAAGCGCTACGATCGCGCTGTATACATCAATTGCCCTTCCCAGCTCTCCCTGTTTATAATAAGCAGCGGCAAGATAATAATTGATATCATAATCCATACTATTGATTCTGCCGTTACTGAGAGAAAGAGCCGTCTCAAATGCCTGTGCCGCTTCAGCATACATGGTCTTCCCCATATATGCCATTCCCTCTCCTCTGTATAAAAGGCGCTCATTCTCACCAGCTTCCCTCGCCGCCTCAAAGCAGCCAAGGGCACTGTCATAATTCAGCGCTTCTATCGCCTCCATACCGGCTGTGATATTTTCATTTTTATTTCCTCTGCCACAGCCCGTGCACACTGCCATGAGAATCATACCAAGAACGACCGCATGTCCTTTTCTTTTCATGTTTATATTCATATCTTTCTCTCTTTTCACTCTTATTTTCTAAGTCCTTTCGGGTAGTGATTCTTCATGACACCGCCGGCAAGTTTTCCCCATCCAAGGCTGTAACCCTCCACCGTAATCAGATACCATCCCTTTTCTCCCTGCACCGGAAAAGTCTCCCCCTTCAGATAGCGAACTGCCTCCTCAATGGACAAATCGAGTTTAAATGCTGCCTCCTCCGGTCTTAAAGAAAGCGCTAATGCGTGGGAGGGCTCAAATCGGTTCTTCTTCAGTGTTCCCAAGTGAAGACCGGGTCTTAAAACCTTCATCCCCTTCAAGGTTGGTGTATTTTCCGGCACCAGATACAACTGATCCCCAAATTTTAAATACTTTCCATTCAGCGAAATGTTTAAGTATTGACTGCCAAACAACTCCCATTCCACACATTCCTTTAATGAAATTCCTTTTTCTTCCTCGTACAGACCATACCCGCCATTCAAAGCTTCTCCAGATTTTTGAAAGCACGCCACAAAATGACCTTCTCCTTTTAATTTATGGGGCCAGAGGCGTATGGTCTTTTCTATTTCCCTTGAGTCTGTTTCACAGTATAGAGACATACCTGATGCCATACCCGGAAATTTTTCTGTTTCCTCCAAATGGAACTCTTGATGCTTTTGCAGGAAAGCGCTGACTGTCCCTTCATCTTCCTCCGGAGCAAAAGTACAGGTAGAGTAAACCATTCTGCCCCCAGGGCGCAACATAAGAGCAGCACTTTCAAGGATATCGCTTTGTCTGTCAGCACACATTTTCACATTTTCCAGACTCCACTCATTTACTGCCTCTTCCTTTTTTCGAAACATCCCTTCCCCTGAACAGGGTGCATCCACCAGGATCCTGTCAAAATATGCCGGAAAACGCTCCGCCAGAAAATCCGGCTTATGACTTACCACAAGTGCATTCTTGATTCCCATTCGTTCTATATTCTCTGAAAGTATCTTTGCTCTCTGAGGATGTATTTCATTGCAGACTAAAAGTCCCCTGCCGCACATATCTGCTGCAATCTGTGTGCTTTTTCCGCCAGGTGCCGCACATAAATCCAGAATTCTTTCTCCCGGCTCCGCTCCCAGATATGCCACCGGCGCCATGGCGCTTGCCTCCTGAATATAGTAAGCGCCCGCCTCGTGAAAGGGATGCTTTCCCGGTCTTTCTTCTTCTTTACAATAACAGCCGCCGGCAGCCCATGCTACCGGTTCTTTCAAAAACCCTACTTTTGTGCGCAATTCCGCTTCTGTTCCTTTTAGCAGATTGACACGCAGGGAATGATATTGCGGCATCTGATAGCTCTCCAGAAATTTCTGGTATTCCTCCCCCAACATCCTTTCCATTCTGTTTAAAAATAACTCCGGTAACATTCTATTTCCTCTTAGTCTTCATCAGACAGCATTTTATACAAAGTGTCAAACAGATTTGCAACATCTATCGGTTTGGCTATGTGACCGTTCATCCCACATTTTAAAGCTTCCTGCTTATCCTCTTCAAAAGCATTTGCAGACATAGCTAAAATCGGTATGGAAGCCAATTCTTTATTATCCAGTTTGCGGATTGCTCTCGTTGCCTCATATCCATTCATCACGGGCATCTGGACGTCCATAAGCACCAGCTGATAATACCCCGGCTCAGATTTTTCCACCATGTCTACGGCAATCTTACCGTTCTCGGCAACTTCCGTGGAAAATCCAGCGTCCCCCAGAATCGTTACCGCAATTTCCTGATTCAGTTCCACATCCTCTGCCAGCAAAATACGCCCGGTACGAAGCTTTCCTGTCTTTTGATCAAAATTCTTTCCGCTTACCTTCGCCCCGCTTATGGCACTATTAGAACTTCCGTCCTTCTCCATCTGTTCCTTTTTCCCAGACTGCAGACGGAATGTAAAAGAAACAGTAAACTCCGTTCCCACTCCCTGCTTGCTCTTTACTGCAATGGTTCCGTTCATCATATCCACGATATTTTTGGTAATTGCCATTCCCAGACCGGTCCCCTGTATTCCGCTGATTGTAGAATTTTCTTCTCTCTCAAAGGGGTCAAAAACATGTGCCAGAAACTCCTCGCTCATACCGATACCTGTATCCCGAATGGCGAATTCATAATTTGCATACCCTGAAGGAGCGCCCGGTTTCTGAGTGACTTTAATCTCAATGCTGCCTCCTGCCTCTGTATATTTTACAGAATTGCTCGCCAGATTCAAAAGTACCTGATTAAGCCGCAGCATATCGCAATAAATCTCTTCATCCCTAAGCTTCGTTGTATCAACGTGCAGTTTCAGATTCTTGGTATTTATATCCGGTTGTAAAATATTGCATAGTCCCTGAAGAATATTCGGCAGGCTGCAGGGTTTTTCCTCCAAACGTACCTTACCGCTTTCAATACGGCTCATATCCAGGACATCATTGATCAAACTCAGCAAGTGATTACCTGAAGTCATGATCTTCTCCAGATACTCTGCCACCTGTTCTTTGCGGTCAATACGAGAAATTGCCAAAGTCGTAAAGCCAATAATTGCATTCATTGGGGTACGAATATCGTGTGACATATTCGAAAGGAATTCACTTTTTGCCTTATTTGCCTTATTTGCCTGTAAAAGTGCATCCTCCAGCAACCTTTTCTTCTCCATCTCATTGCGGATTTCTTCATCCACGCTGTGGAATCCCAGTACCATACCGTAATGGTCGCCCCATTCTCCCGTACGCACAGCTTTCATTTGATAATATTTATATTCACCATTCTTAAGCATACGATAATTCACATGATACAGTTTCTTTTTCGACAGTTCTTCTTTCAACCTTTCTATGGAGGAAGCCTGCCTTAGCATTTCTCTGTCCTCCTCATGTACGCACTCTTGTATGTAAGTCTCCATGCTTTCTTTTAAAGAAAATTTCCCATTTTCTTTAGAATCAAACATATGACCATCTTCACTATCTTGTCTGAGCGTGATTCCCATTCCCGAAGCAAGGTCAATGAAGCAGACCACCTTATAATCAATGCTAAGCGCCTGAACTAATTCCGTATGATGCTGTTCATTCTCCTTTTCCCGCATTTTCTGGGCAGTACAATCCAAAAGGAAACGCCGGTAAAAGAGTTGCCCATTCTCATTCATGAGCTTTACATTGCCCATAATATGCAGAATCTTCCCGTTTTTATGCTTTACCCGGTACTCTACGTTAGTACTGTCTCCTTCCTTTTTCAGTTCTTCAATGCTTCTTCGAAGCTTTTCCTTATCTTCTTCCACAACAGATGCTGCCACCGCATCAAATCCATTTGTTGTCAGTTCATCCCATGATTCATATCCTAAAATCTTAAGTGCTGCTTTGTTTACACTAAGAACACGCGCTCCATCCACTGTATGAAAGATCACGCCGCAATCAAGGGATGTAAAAATGGCTTCCAGCATATGATTCTTCGCTATAATCTCTTGCTCATATGCGCGTTCCTGTGTCACATCAATGGCTACGCCCACCGTTCCCATTACGCTTCCGTCTATATCGAACAACGGCGATTTATATGTGGTAAGTGTTCTCTTTCCCTCTCCTGTTTCAATGATTTCTTCAGAGATACAGGTTTCTTTCTTTGTCATGACTTCAAGCTCTGACTCCATACAGGCAGGATCATCGCGTTCCACATCCCAGATATATGCATGACCGCGCCCCTCCACCTGTTCCTTTGTCTTATTCACCGTTGCACAGAAGCTGTCATTTACCTTCTCATGTATACCTGCTTTATCTTTATACCAGACCAGGTTCGGAATATGATTAATCGTGGTCTCAAAAAACTGACTGGTCTCCCAGAAATCCCTGCTCATCTTGCAGGTCTGCTGCCACCGCAAAAAACGGAATCGTATTTCCTCATCAGACATAGGCAGCGTCCAAATATCCTTCACTTCCGATAAATAGTCAGTCAAGAGCATCATTTGATCTTTATCTGCAAGCAAAATGAGTTCAGCCTCCCTGCGCTTACATGATGTAAGCAGCCGAAGGGTTTCCTCAATATCCATCTCCTGCAAATGAACCAGAATCACATCCGCCTTTTCTGCCATTGCTTCTTCCGGGATATCGCTTTGCATAAATACATGCGTAAACTGCTCAAGCGGAAGTACCTCTTTTATAATTTCAAACGTCCTGCACTGACAACCTGTTAGATATAATTGAATCCGGCAATGATACATATTATTTCTCCTCTCAATCTTTGCTTTCCCGTTTCTGCATCAGAGCAATCTTTTCACTTATGCCCTATTTTAACACGGATGGGTAACACAGTCAACGCAGTCTCCGCCCCTATAAGATTCAAAAAAAGCACGACAGACAATATCTGCCGCACCTTTTTCTATGATAGAACGCTTATTTTATCATCTCATTTTTCAAACGTATCTATTTGCAATATCGTACCTCTTCTCCTACATAAGCGGGGCAATCGCCTTCATCAAACGTCCCGTTAGTCTCACCAGCCATTTTTCTTTACGGACCGTTTCTATAGAGACCTGCCTGCACTTTGCAAGGGTAGCCTGAAAATCCGCCTCGATTTCCGGAATGCAGTCTGTACCGTACAAATACGAAGCACATTCAAAATGGTGATACAGGCTGCGGTAATCCAGATTGATTGTTCCGACTACTGCTTCCCTTGTATCACTGACAAATACCTTCGCATGGACAAATCCCGGTGTGTATTCATAAATCTTCACACCTGATTCAAGCAAAGAAGCATAGTGTGTCTTTGCCAGCGCGTAGGGAATTGCCTTGTCAGGAATGCCCGGCAAAATCAGTATCACTTCCACACCTCTCTCCGCAGCAAACTTTAAGGCAGTTTCCATCTCTCCATCTAAAATCAGATACGGCGTCATGATATGCACATACTCTAAAGACCGGTTCAGAATATCCATATATACCTTTTCACCAAGCTTATCATTATCCAGCGGACAGTCTCCATAGGGAATGACAAAGCCCTTTGCCTCTTTTACCGGAAATGCAGGATAAGAAAGAAAATGTGCTGAATCGTCCTCTCTTTCATTAATCTGCCACATCTGCAGAAACATCAATGTGAAGCTCCTTGCCGCCTCTCCTTTCAGCATGACGGCAGTGTCTTTCCAATGTCCGAATTTTACGGTCTGATTGATGTATTCGTCTGCCAGATTCACTCCTCCGGTAAAAGCGATACGCCCGTCAATCACCATGATCTTTCTGTGATCCCTGTAGTTATAATGAGTGGACACAAAAGGGGAGACAGGCGCAAATACTTTGCACTTGATTCCCAATGCCTCTAACCGTTTTGGATAATCGTGGGGAAGCAGCGCGAACTCACAAGCGCCATCATACATAAAGCGGACTTCCACTCCCTGCGCAGCCTTCCGTGCAAGTATTTCCAGTATCCTGCCCCACATAAGTCCTTCGTCCACGATAAAATATTCCATAAAAATAAAGTGCTTGGCCGCCTCAAGCTGTATCAGCATTTCTTCAAACTTATTCTCCCCCAGCGGGAAAAAAGTAACTGAGGTCTTATCATACACCGGATGCGCGCCGCTCCTTTGCATATAGTGTGCCAGCATCGCCACACCTTTGTTTTCTTCGGAAAGCCGCTTCATCACCTCTTCTTCCTGAGGGATGCGTTCTTTCGTATTGCTAATAATTTCACTGACGCGTTTTTTCAGCGCCCTGTGCCCAATGTCACTTTGCGTATATACATATAATAGTACACCAAACACAGGGAGAAGCATAATTGCAATCAGCCATGTTATTTTTGCGGTGGGGTCCATCGTACTGTTAAGGAGATAGACTACCATAACAAATGTGATCAGCACTGTCCCGCCGAAAATATGGGGCAGAAATCCCTCAAACCATTGAAAAATACCAAACAGGATGAACACCTGTATGATAAGCAGCAACAAGATCAGCCCGAATCTGCTGAATATGGCGTGAACAATACCCTTCTGCCCCTTTTTCAGAAGAAGCATCCCCTTGCTTTTATAATCTGTCTGCATCACTTTTACCTCTCTGCTTTTGTTTCTCTTAAAAAGTGTTTTTTCTATTATTATATATACGATATAGCCGCTAAGCGGTCAAGCTAAACATACGTAAAAAAAGCTGCCACGCTTCGCGAGTCAGCTTATTGTAAGCAAAAACAATGCACCCAAACTTGTGTCGGGTGCATTGCTTTTTTGATATGCAATACAGCTGTAAAAAACCTATGAAACAGATACAGAAGCCTTTTTTACATAAGATAAAATCAAATCTGCCGTCGCCTCTACTCCTATAGAACTGTCAACGCACAATTCATAACCATGAGAATCGCCCCACTTTTTATTGGTAATGCTCTTATAGTACGAACTTCGTGCCATATCGGAGCGCTCAATGCTCTTTTTAGCCTGCTCTTTGCTGTCCCCGTACATCTCCATTACTTTATTCATACGGTATTCTTTAGGCGCAGTGATAAAAATACGCACGATATTCTTGTAATTTCTCAGAACATAATCCGCAGAACGACCTACGATGACACAGGAACCTGCATCCGCAATCTTACGGATTGCCCTGTCCTGGGCCGTGATTGCATCCTGCACTACATTTGTGCTCAAATACAAGTCACGCATTACCGCATTTTCATCGGAATTCAGATTGGATATAAATTCTTCAGCCAATCCGCTTTCCTGAGCAGCAACCGCAATCATCTCTTTGTAATAGCATGGAATTCCAAGCTTTTGGGCAAGTAACTGTCCGATACACTTTCCCGCAGAGCCATGTTCACGAGATATTGTAACTACCACACCAGGTTTTGTCGGATATTCCGGCAAAACGCTTTTGGCCGTTTTATTCTCATCTACCACACTTAACTGCTTCCAAAGTCTTACCATCACAACTGACGTAATTGCAATTGCCAGAATATCGGCAATGGGTGCTGCCCAGAAAATACCGGTAACGCCAAGGAACATTGGCACAATCAGTGAAAAAAGAATTAAGAACACATCACGAAGCACAGAAAGCGGTGCTGCCGCTTTGGCGTGTCCGATTGACTGCAGGAAGATTGCACATACCTTCTGTACACAGGTAAATACAATCAGTGAAAGATAAATCCGCAGACATGCAACCGCAAACTGTGTATATAGTTCTCCGTCTGCACCAAACATACGGATAAACACCTGCGGAATTGCCTCAAACAGGACTGTGCATACCAAGCAGACGATAACTGTCCACGTAATGATCAGTTTCAGAAGTTCTTTTACACGTTCATATTTTCCTGCCCCATAGTTGTAACCTACAATAGGCTGTGCACCGGCAGCAATACCAATCGCAATATTAAGTACGATTTGGAACAGTTTCATAATGACCACAAAGGCTGCAAGCGGAATGTCTGCCCCATAGGCTGATACAGCTCCATAACGCACCAGAAGAACATTATTGATTACTGTAATGATCACAATGGATAACTGTGTCAAAAGGCTGGATGTCCCTAGTGCCATGATTCCTTTTAAAAGAGAAAAGTCCAAGCGAAAGCTTCCAGCAGAAATATGGAAGGTTTTGCTTTTAAGCAGATAAGCAGCACAGATCAGGAAACTTACGAACTGTCCCAGGATGGTTGCATATGCAGCTCCTTTGATTCCCATATGCAGAACAAAAATGGAAACAGGATCACCAATAATGTTGATTACCGCACCTACCAACATTGCCCCCATTGCATAACGCGGACTTCCGTCTGCACGGATAATGGATGCCAGTGTATTCTGCACCATAGCAAGAGGCATCATAGCATAAATAATAAATCCATAATCATGAGCCATTGTAAGGTTTGCATCCGTTGCCCCAATCAGCCGCAGTAAGCTGTCACCGAAAAGATAGCTGATTGCAATAATAATCACACCGGAAAGAAAAGAACACAAAGCAGCATTCCCTACCCCCTTGTGGATTGATTCTGTCTCATTACGTCCTAGAGATACGCTTAAATGTGCTGCTGCGCCATCTCCAAAAAACAATGACATTCCCCATCCTACAACAGTGATGGGAAAAATAACGCCTGTAGCTGCGTTGCCAAGATAGCCGATACCATTGCCTACAAAAATCTGATCCACAATGTTATACAGGCATGAAATAATAAGAGAAAAGATACACGGGATTGCAAACTGACCAAGCAGTTTACCGACCTTTTCTGTACCAAGATATTGATTGTTTTCCATAAATCCTCCTTAATTTTGCGCAAAAAAACACATGCAGCATCTGTACCGTAATCAGATTTACGCGCGATGCGCTACATGTGTCGTTAATTGCTCTTTATTCATTTCCGGACAATATTATATCTCCCCGCTTTTCGTAATTCAAAGGACATTTTAAACAATTTTTCTGCGGATGGGCATTGTGAATATTGCCAAATTCTTGTATCAATCTGTATAGGATTTGAGTTTTTGTGTGTTCCCAGGAGTCCGCACAGAATCGGGAAATCTTTCAACGTCGTCACGCTCTCGCTCCATAAAAACGTAGCAGACGCAAAGTTACTGGGAAAACAGGATTTCTTCCACCCGCTCTCCATGCACTGCTTTACCGTCTTTCCTGAAAATATCAATTCTATGTATATCACTGCTTCTGTCTTTGAACGCTGGAAAAAGGAAACCACACTCCGGTTCCTCCGGCTCATAGTCTCCGCTCACCGGACAGATTGCACAGATGAGAAACTGGAATACTTCTTCCGATTCCCACAAACTTTCTTTGTCACTGGCTTTCAGGGGCACATCATAACTTCCATGAAAAAAGTAAACGGCATAGCTGCTATCTATCCGGTATTTGCTTCCAAATTCCTCATAGAAAACATCCAGCATCGCGTCATTTTTCAGTCCGCACTCTTTCAATGCCATAAGAAGCTGCCACATGCTCCCCTGCTTTCTGTCTGCTTCCCGAAAAACATACTCCCTCAGCTGCACGTTGGTATCCGAAAATGGGATTGCCTTGGCAATATCCAGGTTAATTTGCTGTTCTTTCGCTGTCAGTTTCTGGAAATGTTTGTTGAAAGTCCCATCCACAAATCCCTCTTCATCCATATATGCCCCTGCGATCCTGGCAAAGCAGTTACGCTTTAAGGTCATGCGTCTGGTCAGTTCTAGCATATCTTCACGATTAATTTTTTCCATATCAGTCCATCCCCCTGTCAGGAACTGCCGCATATCTTTCAAACTGAAAAAAAGTAAGTGCAGCAGAATCTCTTCTTCTCTACTGCACTTACATTATGCTTTGTAATCTCTTTTATGTCAGCTTCTGTCTTTCCTTAAACAGATTACATCATATCCGTATATTGAGAATTTCCCTGCACATTATATGCTCCGGTAGATGTATAACCATCGGCTGCACTCGCCTGCGTAGTCATATAATAATCTACAAGTGATGCGTTGGTGGCGATAGAAGAACCGTAGTCTTTGAAAAATGCCTGTACCTTGGACATATCCGATTTCTTGAATGTTTCCTCATCAATCTTCATTCTGCCCTTCTCATCCACACTGATTCCAAACTGTTTAAGCTCATCCGCACTGCGTGCCGTTTTTTCCCTGATGTAAGACAAATTTGCTAATACACCTGAATTTGTACTGGATTCAGCGGCATTAAACATACTGTTGTAATTGCTTACAAAGCTCTTTGCCTTGGCAAAAATTTTATCAACATCATATTGATTTGTCTCATTGCCATCTTTATCCTTTATCTTAGCGTATAATTCATCCGACGCAAGCGCTCTGCCATCCTCCTTGAGGGATGCTGCACTTGAAGCTGCCGCAGTGTTTGTCTCTGTGCCGGTAGCATCTGTACTGGACGCAGCGCCTGCAAACTGGAGACGAGACGCAACCGTAGAACCATAACTCATGATATTATCAGGTGAAAACAGTTCCTGCACTTTGGAGAGATCTGCTGTCTTCAGCTTACCTTCATTCAGTTCAATCGTCCCATCCGAGTTGATAGAGATACCAATTTCCGAAAGCTTATCAGCATTCGCAGCCGTGCTGCGCATCATATTTGCCACATATGCCGTCTTGCCTGTCAGCGTAGAACCTTTTGCCGCGCTCACAACACTATTATAATCCTTCACATAAGCTTTCACTGCAGAAACTACTTTGTCTGCTGCACTCTGTCCATTTGCTGTGTCCGTGTATGTTTTGTCACTCTGCAACGCCGAAACAGAGCCGCTCAGGCTTGCAAGGCCCGTTGACAATTTAGCATTTGACTCTTGCACATCTTTGGAAACCTTAGGATTCTTTTTCGCTTCCAAAATCTTCTCGAGAACATTGTTTGAACTGTATTTCTTACCAGTCGCTGCCGTGCTTGAACCTTGCACTGTGCCGTAATAAGTCTTCATCAGCTTAGCGTAACTGCCGTTCTTAATGCTGGCATAATCTGAAAGGAAATTCAGATTTCCCATTCCGCCGCTGCTGGATGAAAGGCTCTGGAACAGATAAGAAGAATCCTGATTCGTACCTACGTTAATACCAATACCCATTGTCATCACTCCTTTGAATAAAATATGGACTTCCATGTCCTTACATCTGCTATATACATTATGTTATCGCAGAACTCCTTATAGCTATTATAAGTGTAACACTCACATTTGGAATTTGCAAGATACCTTAGCAAAAAAATTCAATGAAATCAACGAATTTGTAACCAAATGTGGTGTCTTTGTAATAAGACCTTTCCTTCACTCTGATTCTTCGAGCCAGATCTCAACGATAAAGGTATGGTCTTCCTCCTTAAATTCAACATTTCCCGCATATTTCTCCGCAACCTTTCGTATGGACATGACACCAAACCCATGAGCCGACTTATCCGCTTTGTCCGTCTCAAGATTTGGGTTCTTTGCCAGAACGGATTCTTTGATACTGTTCTTGACAATAATATAAGTAAAAGCCTTTCTTATGCCGATAACCAATTCAATCTTCGGTTCCCCCGCCCCGGCACATCCGCATATGGCATTGTCCAGCACGTTAGAAAGCAGTACGCTCATATCTATGCCGCTCACACCTTTCGGACGTGAATCGATCATACATTTTATCTCAATATGTTTTTTCACACAGACTGCGATCCTGCTGTTAATCACGGCATCTATCACCGCATCTCCCGTATCTATTACGAAGGCCGTCTGGTCTACTTTATCATCAATGATCTTCTCAATATATTCTTTGGCTTCCTTCGTTTTATCTGCCCTGATCAATTCCGCCGTTGCCATAAGGTAATGACGCATATCGTGTCGCAGTGTCTTCATTTCGGTGTACTGTTTCCTGGCTTCATCAACCAGCCTTTCCTGCGCGGCAAGGCTTATCTTCGAAATTCTGTACTCCTCTTTGATCATACTGTCATGCTTCATTCTGTCCAATAAAACATACAACAGTATATTCAGAACCATAATCAGTATACTCGCAGGAAGAAACTCCGGCATATTGTCATTTTTCATTGAACTATTAAACAGTAAATAAGAAACAAGAAATGTAATAAAGAAACAGGATAGCTGAATACTCCACTGGAAGATGCTGAGCGAATCCCGGCTGCGTTTTCTCATATGTGTGACAAACTCACACACCAGAAAGTAAGCCAGCTTACTGAAGATCAGCGCCCAGATACGTGCTTTTCCGCCGGGTTCAACGATATCAGCGGTAGATACTCCGGACAGTGTGCGGATCACATTAAAAACGAACAAATTAATCGGCAGGATCGCAATGGCAGGCATCAACGCGACCAATATTTTATCAAAAAACTTTCCTTCCAGAAAGAGAAATGCATATGCACCTAATATCAATATTGAACTGATACAGAACAGACTCTCCCATAGAATGGTAACGTCTTCATTCCATTCTTTCTGCGTGCCCAGTATGTTCCCCAATGCAAGAATACTAAAGAAACCCACGGATTTAAGCATAGTCCTGTTCTTATTCTTAAAACTGAAGAATCTGTTACACAATCTCACCTCAATAAAAGACTCCGCAATGGAAGCAATGATTTCAGCAATATCGTTCATATTCCACTCCGTATATAACTTCTGAATTTATCTCTGACTTCTTCAGCCCTATAGCGGCTGAGCAGAATTTCAGTCTTATCATCAAGAATGACCTGCCTGTTTTCTATGGCATAGATATACTTACAGTTCACAAGATAACTCTTGTGAGTCCGTATGAAATCAAAAGGAGCAAGCTGCTTCTCTAACTCCGAAAGACTTCCATAGCACTCCAGATCTTCGCCGCCGTCCACACAGACATGAAGCCAGTGTCCATATATTTCGATATATTCAATGCTGCCCACATCGAGGAAAACGGATCCCGTTTTCGTCTGAAACTCAAATTTCTGTCCCGCGCTGCGTTTACATATCGTCCTGTTCAAAGCATCCAACACTTCGTGAAGTTCGTCTGTAAGGTGAGATTTCCTGATGAACCGGAAAGGCTGGAATTTAATGGATGAATACACAAGTTCGTCATGCATTGTCACAAAGACGATAAGTGATTCTCCCATACGGTTGATTTGCTCGGCGATGTCAAAGCCGTTTACGGCAGGCATGTCAATATCCAAAAAAACAACGTCACACTCGGGTCTGTCCGCAAGAAAAACCGCGCCGTCATTGTAAACCGAAATAACCGGTCTGACATCCAGCGCGGTAAATCCTCTTTTCACCAAAACTCTTAAATTGTCCGCGAAATCTGCGTCGTCGTCACAAATGGCTATGCGCATGGTATCATCCTCTTATCAATCATTATAACTTATAAAATAAGAATTATTTTACCAAGGAAACGCAGTTTTATCAATTGGAAATATTGCACTCCTGCTCTTTATTATTAATATGACTGACGGCAATGATCGCAAATTAAAATCTCTTGATTTTTTTGGTCGTATTTTTTTCAAACTCCACATCACGCACTTTTAACTTGAAGATGCGCTTATAAAGCGGTGCCGCTTTATTATATGCGTCAATGATTGATTGAAGTTCTGCCTGCAGATCCTTGATCTTCTTTTTGTCCGCATATTCATAATCCGGAAAAATCTCGGCCTCGATAACGCCTTCGCTGTCACGCACCAAAACTTCCTGCACCAACCGGTTCTCACCAAGTTTATTTTCAATCTCTTCCGGAGATACATTCTCGCCGTTAGGCGTAATGATCAGGTTTTTCTTACGTCCAGTCAAAAACAGGAATCCATCCTCGTCTATATATCCGAGATCCCCCGTTTTCAGCCAGCCATCTTCCAGTGTCTGGGAGGTCTCCTCAGGCATTTGATAATAGCCCTGCATAACACTGGTGCCTTTTACCCAAATTTCTTCATCTACGATCTTCACCTCACAGTTGGGCATACATTTCCCGATTGATCCCGCTTTAAACGCATCATTGCAGTTCGTGCTTATCACCGGCGCACATTCTGTCATGCCGTAGCCCTGCAAAATAGTGATGCCATACTTTTTAAACAAATCAATATATGCCGGATTCAAGTATGCTCCGCCGCTGCACACCGTATGGAACTGTTTTCCGAATACCTTCGCCTTGACAAGCGGCGCAGGAATAAAAGAAACTTCCTCCAGTTTTTTTGCCAGGGTCTCCACCATAAGCGGAACCATCAAGATCATATTTGGCTCAAAAAGTTTGATATTCTTGGCAACCCGAAGGAGAGAATCATTGATGCAGATAATCGCCCCTATAGAAGTTCCCTTGAGAATATCCATGCTCAGACAGTATGCATGATGGATGGGGAGTACACTCATAACGACCACCCCCGGATCATATCCCATATCAAGCGCCGTCGCATTCTCCGCCAAATTTCTGTGAGTGAGCATAACACCTTTGCTTTTTCCCGTAGTACCGGAAGTAAACATAATCGTGGCAAGGTCCTCCGGTTTCGGTTCATAATCTGTTCTTTCCGGTGCATCTGCAATCAGTTTCCACATAGACAAGGCATCCGGAACCGCAGTTCCCTCGTCCATTGCTATGATATTGGCAAGCTTTGGACACTTCTCTGCTGCCATAAGCGCCACATTGGCCTTCGATTCATCATAGACAAGGGTGGTCACATCTGCTCTGTCGATCAGTTCACATAAGTCCTCTGCCGGAAGATTGGCGTCAAGCGGCACCGCCACGCTGCCGCCGTTCACAATCCCGTAATAGCCTGTAATCCACGAATAAGAAGTTGCCCCTACGAGAGCAATATGTCTGCCCTGCTCTCCCAATTTCGCTAATGCCGCCGAAAAATGTTCACTATCCCGCCTCAGCTGTGTATAAGTCTTTGCCGCTACCTTTGTCTCTTTTTTGCCGCTTTGACCGTCTTCCTTTACTTTATATCTGATGGCATCCTGTGTGCCATAGGCTTCCTCTGCCTTTACAAGTAATTCATAAATTGTACTGCGTAATTCAATCATACATCCTCCCTCTGCGTGCTTCTACACGCCGTCAAACTAATGATGATAAATAATCAACGGCTTCCTGCACAGTGCGGATATTGACCACTTCCTCCTGATCGATTTCAACGTCCAACGCATCTTCAATCTCACCGAGCATACTCATAAAATCAAAAGATGTGAATCCCAAGTCTTCTATAAAACGCGATTCGGGCTTGATATCTTCTTTTTTAACTTCCACATAATTTACAATAATATCTCTCAACTGATCAAACATGATATTTCATCCTTTCTTCCATTGATATGATTTTTCATTTTTTGTACCGCTTTGTTACACCAGTTTTATAATCTCGCCAATCTTTAGATTTGGATTCTCCGTCCCTTTAAACATAATCTTACAGATATAATAATAGAAGTATTCCAACTGCTCTTTGCTGTAGGCTTTCACTTGATGTTCAAAACTGAAATCCAATCCGTTATCCTCCGGTCTGTGCATAACCGTGAGATACATGCCGTCTGAATAGTAACCATTACAGTATCTTTTGGTCTTATATCTGATGTTGCCAAGGTCCACCAAGCCCTTTTCCCTCAATGTTGCCGGCTGATATGTGAGCGATATTGTCTCATACCCCATGCCTCTTGGCGGATTGTAATACTGATTTCTGTAAGAAAGATATTCACCGGGATCGAAATTCACATACCGAAACACCTCATTCTGTCTGTCCCTAATCTCAAAGACACCCTCCAAAAAGGTCTTGTCCTCAGAAATTATGGTTCTAAACGGGAAACAGTGTATACGTGTTCCGCCCGATTTCTTTTCCTGAAGCGTAGCCCGGCGTGCATATGCAATCTGCATCGACACATCATCACATTGATTAAGTTTCTGCAGATAAGTGCGGATTCCCATTATGAGCAGGCACTGCAGGGAAATATGCTGCTGTTCACAGAATGTCAGCAGCCGCTTTGTAGGCTCTTCTTCCAGATGGAAGATATCGATTGACGCCGCGAAACTGTCCGAACCGGTAGGCGCCGCCCTGAGATTCGGATTACCCGTTACCGCCCTTGCTTCCTCCAGTTTCTTTGGTCCTTCTATGCCATTGTAGATTGGTTCAGACTCCTCGATCAGCTTATGGAAATACGCCCTGTCTCTTTCCTGCGCCTTGCTGCCTGCCTCATAGGCAAGATCCTTTTCAATCTGTTCTATATAAGAACGCATATCAGCAGGATAAGGAACATTCTCAAAATTCGCATTACAGTACAACTCTATGACATCCTTCATAAAGCCGATTAATGATTGTGCATCAAGAAATCTATGATCTCCCACGATATACATACCCATAAAACAGTCCGGCGTTTTGATAATAACAACTCTGTTCATTGGGGCATCTTCTTTGTCGAAAGGAACACGCGTCCATGCCGTCATCTCAGCTTCCGCCTCATCCATGGTCTTCCCCGTAAAATCCACAAATTCAATATCACGCTCTTCTTTCTCAACGATATACTGATACCATTCCTTCTCAGTCTTGTCATATGCCAGCCGTGCCCGCATGGATTCACATCGGTCATATGCCTTATAGATCGCTTTCCTTAACTCATCCACATTCAGCTCAGCCTCTATGGTCAGACTTGTTCCCACATTCAAAATCTCTTTCCCCGGACAATACTGAGAATAGTAATTATGAAATTTTTGTGCCACCGTCAACGGGTATGTCTTGTAACCTTTTCTTGTCTTCATTCTGTTTTACCCCTCATACTTGAAAATATTTCCTCCGCGAACTCATCCAATGCTTTTTCATAAGTTCCCATTTCCTTGTAATAACTCTCCGCATGCGCGGCGCCTTCCACAATCAGCTTGCGCTTCGGCGAACGACAGTTATCATAAATCTCATGGCACATACTGCACGGTACAAAGGTATCCGCCGAACCATGTATGAAAAGAATCGGTACATCCGCCTTCTGCACCTCGTATTTTGCATTGCACTCATCCATTCCGTAACCTGCAAGTTTCTTATTGAGCAAATCGGCTCCCTGAATTGCCGGAAAAGCCGGCAGATGGTACATGCTGTTCAGTACATAGGTAAAGACCTCCTTGGGCGAGGTAAAACCGCAGTCTGACACAATTCCTCTGACATTGGCAGGCAGCTTCAATCCGCTTGTCATAAGCACTGTAGCGCCGCCCATGGATGTACCGTGAAGCATAATCTTAACATCTTCACCGCACTCTCCTATCAGCCATTTGATCCAGCCCAGGGCATCCTTTCTGTCCAGGCACCCGAAGCCTATGTACTCTCCTTCACTCTCACCGTGCGCTCTCGCATCAGGCAGCAGCATGGCATAGCCATGTTTCAGGAAGTAATCGGCAATGGCGACATGATTGCTCAGTCCCTCTCCCGTATACCCATGGAAGCAAATCACTGCTTTCTTAATATCAGTATTTTCAATCGCTGGAAAATACGTGGCATGAAGTTTAAGTCCATCGAAAGATGTCATGTACACATCCCTATGCTGCTGTTCCATCACGAATCCTTTTCTCTCCTCCATCAGCGGAAAATACTTCTCCCAGTCCGTACCTGCCATCTTCATGGTTCTGTCTGTCTTCGCATTTCCACGCTTCATGGTCCTGTTGTAGAAATATAACGTTTCGCCTAACCCTGCTACAGCAAGAATCCCTGCTGCAGCCGCGATGTTTTTCAATGCTCCCATCGTTTCCTCATCTTCTTTCTGCTGTTTTATTTTCTTTTACTGACATGTCCAACATGATTGCTATTTTTTCTTGTCTTCCTTCTCTGCCGCCTTTTTGGACATCGTCTTGACCACAGTGTTCACTACCTTATCGGCCGCCTTTTGAGCAATGCTCTTTTCGGTTCCTTTTTTCATTTCTATGATTTCTTTCAACCGCAGTGCCTTTTCAATGTTTCCTTCAACCCTAAGCTTCTGCTCCGTAAATGCTGCAACAGGGTCCATCTCTCCGTCAGCGATCTTGAGGAGTACATCGGGCGCGCAGATGAACATTGCATCCCTGTCATAAAACTCATAGGGTTCCACGTACAACACACCGTCTTTTACCTCCACATAAAATGCGCCGCCGGCTTCCTCATCCTCAATGTTGAACTGAAAAGCCAGATGCTCATGGATATCGCGCACATCAGCTCCCATAAACTTTCCTTTGATTTCATAAAAAAAATCTGCGTAAGTCATTACTTTCCTCCTTATTTTCAGCATTTCCCGTATCGACCAATGGTCGAACGCTTCTGATATAACACTAACATAACCTCCGACCGGCGGTCAATTACCTTTTATCTATTTTAATCAAAAACTTTCTCCAATTTTGTAGTATATTTTTTTTACAATTGTGTGCGTGCCATGTTTATGCTATCATTTTTTTAAATTAGAATTATTTACTATAGGCTCTCGGAATCTTGAGCCTGCCGACCAAGATTCATTGGTCAGATGAACC
>CAYOED010000016.1:0-53921 GCA_964402925.1 uncultured Lachnospiraceae bacterium
GGCGCAGCTTTTTATCCCGGCTACCGGATTGCATATCTCCCCTCTGCGGCAGTGCTCCTTCAAATCAGATTGTTCGTGCTATGATTATATGGTATGATTGTATCAAATAACATTTTTATTTTAACAGTAATTCTTGTACGCAGCGGAGGGCAGTTTTAATGAAATTAAATATGAAAATTTTAATAATATTGGTCCTATCTCCTTATTTTATTTATATTCTGTGTATATGCGGCTTACTTGCATCTGCTTTTTTATCAAACGATAATGAATTGAGTGTGGAATCACAGCGGGAATTAGATGATGATAGGGAGCATGCAGAAGCAGATGCCCGAAAATATTTGGAAGATAAATATCATATGGATTTTGAAATGAATTCTTTTGAACCTGACATATATATGCTGTCATCCGATTTTAAGGCATATTATGACCGAATATGGATAGGCGAATTCACCGTTGATGGAAAGCAGTATGAAATACAAGGTCGTGTTCCAGAAAAGGACTATTACGACAATTTCCAATATGAACAAATCCACCCGGCATATGAAGAACTAGTGATGCAGAATATGCCGAACACCTTTGGAACAAGTGGAGTAACACTTGAAGTTAAAATTTCACGTGGGCAAACTCACTTTTCTACTTTTTATGATGGGAATAACATTCGTGATTTATTAAATGAAAAAAATGATATATTAATTTACGTAACTACAACTCCAGGTACAAAATTAACCGAAGAATTCTGGAAAACGTTCCATAAAGAAATTAACCAGTTCGAAGAAAAATACGAGGGAAGTCAAATTACAATCATCACCCCCGATAATTAAAGCAACCTCGCCTAAGAGGAGCAGGCATTACGCCTGCTCCTTCATAATGTAATCTTCCAAATCCTTTATAAACTGCTCCCAAGCATTTTCATGCTCTACGAAATACAGCGGGCATTTCTTTCCTCCCTCATCATAGTGCCTTCTCATATCTTCCGGCGTAAGATCATACTCGCTTAGCAACCATGCCGATAATCTAATCAGTGCCTGATAGGTATCATTCGTAAATCTTCCATCAGCTGACAGATAACAACACTCTATCGAAATGGAATCATAATTTCTTCCTGCCACTGCATAAGCAATCTCATTCAGCGGAACACACTGGATAATCTCCCCATCATATCCTATGACAAAATGCGCGCTTGCAGAAGTTTCTCCTGTAATACCCAAGTTTTCAAAATAACTCCTGTTTTGTGCCGCACTTGTTCCCGGATTTGCTGTGTAATGTACGAAAATATTGTTTACCTCCGGCAAAACTTCTCCGGGTCTGGAAAATTCGTTGATTGGAATAAAATCCTCCGTTATGATTGGCTTTTCTGCCTCTTCAATCTTAATTACTTCCTGCGGCTGGATATCGGCACTAAAATCATTTGTTATTTTATCCGTATATCTTAATTCTGTCACTATTTTAACTAACAAGAAAGCTGATCCTGCAATTAACAGTACTAAAAAACACAATGTTGTCATTCTTGCTGCAATCATCTTTCTCTGCTTGCGTTTTCTTCTTCGGCTTCTCACCTGTTCTTCTCTAAGTTCAGCCGCCCTTGCACGCCTTCTTGCTTCTCTATTATCCTGTATCTGATATATTTCCGCCTCAGACCTTCTTTTTCTTTGCGGCACTGCCGTGCTTTGTCTTTCGGATTTTCTTTTTCCTTTTGGTACTGTTGCACGTTGCCCTTCGGGTCTTCTTCTACGCTCTGGCTCAGATATACGCTGCCCTTCGGGTCTTCGTCTACGCTCTGGCTGTGATGTCCGCTGCCCTTCAGGTCTTCGTCTTCTTTCCGTTGCCCCTGTATTTAACCTTTCAGCTCTTCTTCCATTTACTGTACTTCTGACACGAGGTCTTTCGTACTCTTCTTCCCTGGATATGTCAATAAATTCCAGTCCCATCCCGTCTCATCCTTTGTAAAAAATATAACGCACTGATAGAACATAGTTTACCAGAAAAGAAAATTAATTTTTATAATATAAAATAAAGATTTTCTTAATTCTTTTCCCTTGCCCGCTTCCGGTCATTTTTACCCTGATAGAGCTCTACATTTCCAAGGCCCTGAATGAACTTGGAGAACTGGCTGTAGCCGAAATCCTTAACATTGAAGTTGTCATATTTGCTGTATACACGATTGCTCAATTCACTGATCCCGATTCCTTTCTTGCCTGCCCCATGTATAATCTGCATGATATAATTTCTGATTTCCTCCTGGGATTGCTCATTATCTTTTAAGGAAATTGTGATAACATTCTGGCGCTTCTCCAGAAGAAATAATCCTGCATCCTCTACAAACTTTGACAAAAGACTATAACCGTAATTTCTCACGTCAAAATCAGGATACATCGTTACAAGCCGGTTGCCCACAGATGCCAATTCAACGCTTTTACCTTTGTTTTCATTCTCATTAATGATATTGGTAATGGCGCTGAATATAACATCTCTGCCAATTGTATTGTCCTTTCCTTCTTTCCCCTCTGTATCATCATCCTGATTTCCAATATTTTCCAGATTGACAAATCTTGTACATGCAACTCTGAAAGAACGGGGTGTTTTCTCCTCACCCATTCCAATAACTTCCATGCCAGATTCACGGAGCCTGCTTGCAAGACGAGTGAAATCGCTGTCGCTTGACACGATACAGAACCCGTCCACATTTCCCGTATAAAGGATGTCCATGGCATCAATAATAAGAGTGGAATCGGTGGCATTTTTCCCAACGGTATTGCTGAACTGCTGTACCGGGATCACCGAATTTTCCAAAAGTTCCCCTTTCCACTTAGTTGCCTGAGTGCTTGTCCAGTCCCCATAAATTCTCTTGTAAGTAGTAATTCCATAAGTGGATAATTCCTCTAAAATAGCTCCAATATATTTAGCCGAAATATTATCTGCATCAATAAGCAACGCAAAACGCTTGTTGTCCATGCAATCCTCCCAATTTTCTTATATTTTCCATCAACACATAGATTATAGCATAAAAATAACCCCCGCACAAATATTGTACGAGGGTCGTGTTTTGTTTTTAGGATTAAACAGGATATGCAGCATTCTTTACATCTGCCTGTGTCATGTCAACTTTTTCCTGCTGAGCCTGACGATATTTGAAGAAATCAGTTGCTACCTGCGGGAACAGTGCGTAGGACAATACATCTTCATCCTGCTGTTTCCATTCCTTCATCTCTGCCTCTAACTTATCCATCTCGTTCTCAATCAGATCGGCAGGACGGCAGGTAATTCTCTTTTCACCCGGAATAACCTTGTCGATTACTTCCTGGTTCATAGGCTTAACAGTCTGACCATACTCACCGCGGAGAACTGCCTTGGTTTCCTTCGTTGCCATCTTGTATCTTTCACCCATAAGTACGTTAAATACTGCCTGGGTTCCTACAATCTGTGAAGAAGGTGTAACAAGAGGCGGCTCACCTAAGTCTTTTCTAACCTGAGGGATTTCCTTAAGCACATCATAATACTTGTCTTCTGCATTCTGTTCCTTCAGCTGGCTTACCATGTTGGAAAGCATACCGCCGGGTACCTGATACAGCAGAGTCTTGATGTCCACGCCCATAACCTTAGGATTGAGCAGACCATCTGCCAGACATTTATCTCTGTAAGGTCTGAAATAATCTGCAATTTCAGATAAGATATTCTGGTCATAACCTGTATCATAAGGTGTTCCCTTGAAGGTCTCGACCATAACCTCTGTTGCCGGCTGTGAAGTACCCATTGCAAAAGGTGAAATTGCACAGTCGATCACGTCTACTCCTGCTTCTACTGCCTTCATGTAGGTCATGCTTGCAACACCTGATGTATAATGTGTGTGCAGCTGGATTGGAAGTTTTGTTGCAGACTTCATTGCTGCAATCATTTCGGATGCTTTATAAGGAACAAGAAGTCCAGCCATATCCTTGATACAGATAGAATCTGCACCCATCTCTTCTATTTTCTTTGCCATATCCATCCAGTATTCCATGGTGTAGGCATCACCCAGCGTATAGGAAAGAGCAACCTGTGCATGTCCTCTTCCTTCCTGCGCTTTAATCTTATTTGTCGCATTTACTGCTTCCTGTAAGTTTCTAAGGTCATTTAAGCAGTCAAATATACGGATGATATCAATACCGTTTGCAATGGATTTTTCTACGAAGCTGTCTACAACGTCATCAGCATACGGTCTGTAACCTAAAATATTCTGACCTCTGAAAAGCATCTGCAGCTTTGTATTTTTAAATCCATCTCTCAGCTTTCTAAGTCTGTCCCAAGGATCCTCTTTCAAGAAACGAAGGGAAGCATCAAATGTGGCACCGCCCCAGCATTCCACTGCGTGATAACCAACTTTATCCATCTTGTCAACGATTGGAAGCATCATTTCAGTAGGCATTCTTGTAGCAATCAGAGACTGATGTGCGTCACGAAGAACGGTTTCCATGATTCCAACCGGTTTTTTAGCCTGTTCTGCCATTTCTTTTTCCTCCTAATTTTTATTAAAATACGCCAAATACAGCCATGAAAGTACCGGCTGCTACTGCTGTACCGATAACACCTGCCACGTTAGGTCCCATTGCATGCATCAGCAGGAAGTTCGTAGGATCCGCCTCTGCTCCCACCTTCTGGGAAACACGGGCTGCCATGGGAACCGCTGATACACCGGCTGAACCGATTAGCGGGTTAACTTTACCCTTCGTTGCAATACACATCAGCTTACCGAACAGAACACCGGCGGCTGTACCAAATGCAAATGCAATCAGACCAAGTGCAACGATTTTCAGAGTATCTAAGTTCAAGAATGCCTCTGCGCTGGTGGTCGCACCTACAGAAGTACCAAGCAGGATAACCACGATATACATAAGTGCATTGGAGGCTGTGTCTGTCAGCTGTCTTACCACACCGGACTCTCTGAACAGATTACCCAGCATCAGCATACCAACAAGGGGTGCTGTGGTAGGAAGAATCATACAAACAACAATCGTAACGATGATAGGGAAAAGAATTTTTTCAAGCTTGGATACAGGACGAAGCTGCCCCATCTTGATTTTTCTCTCTTTTTCAGTTGTCAAAAGTTTCATAATAGGCGGCTGGATAATAGGCACCAGGGACATATAGGAATATGCCGCTACCGCTATCGGTCCAAGCAAAGCAGTCTGCCCCAGCTTTCCCGCAAGGAAGATGGAGGTCGGGCCGTCTGCACCGCCGATGATGGAGATTGCTGCCGCTGCCTTGTCATTAAAGCCCATTGCAATCGCACCAAAATATGCGGCAAAGATACCGAACTGTGCTGCTGCACCAAGTAAGAAGCTCTTAGGATTTGCAATCAAAGGACCAAAGTCTGTCATGGCACCGACACCCATGAAAATCAGTGACGGTAAGATTGCCCATTCATCTAAGAGATAAAAATAATACAGTAAGCCGCCTGCTCCATTGGCTGAATCCTCAATACTCATCATAATATCAGGATAAATATTGACAAGCAGCATACCAAATGCGATAGGTGTCAAGAGCAATGGTTCAAAGCCCTTGGCAATCGCAAGATAAAGAAATACACAAGCCACAAGAATCATCAGATAGTTGCCCCATGTAAGATTAAAGAAGGCCGTCTGGTGAATCAGATTGGACAGTGTAGATACAATGTAATCCATTTTTTTACCTCCTGTTGTTTTCTCGGCAAAAGTACTAATTAAGAGTTGCCAGCAAAGCACCTGCCTCAACAGCGTCGCCAACAGCTACATCAATACTTGCTACAGTACCATCCTGAGGTGCTACAACAGGGATTTCCATCTTCATTGCTTCCAGAATGACTACTGTATCACCAGCTTTAAGTGCCTGTCCCACACTTGCTTCTACCTTAAATACCTTACCTGCTGCACCAGCCTCTACCTTGATGCTTCCTGCGCCGCCGGCTGCTTTGGGCGCTGCTGCTTTAGGAGCTGCCTTGGGTGCTGCTTTCGGCGCTGCGGGTGCAGGTGCGCCGGTGGATGCACCTTCTTCTACTACTACGTCATATACGTTTCCATTTACGGTAATTGTATAATTTTTCATTCCTTAAATCCTCCTGTGATTTCAATTCAACAATATTCTAATTTAAGCGCGCTGCCATTTGTTTCCCGCGCGTCTGATACTTCTTACTACAAATCCGTCCGTGGAAGAAGCGCCCTCGCTTGCCGCAATTGCCGCTGCAATAACAGCAACCAGCTCGTAATCATCTGAAAGTTCCTCTTTCTCGATAATCTGTGCAATGGTATTGTCCACTGCCGCATTCTTCACTTCTTCTTTCTTAGACTTCTTATCAAATTTTGCCTGAATCTTAGGGATGAAACCAAAGCATCCTATAATCAGACTAATCAGAATAAGTACCGCAAACACCGTTCCCATGCCGAGGACTGTATTTAATGCTGCCTTTTCCATTTTTTCGCCAAATGTATATTCAACATTTGTTGTAAGGCTGGCAATCGCTCCATTCTCAAATACAAATTCTACAGTTGCCTCACGCTCGGTTCCCTTTATTCTGGCATTCACAACACCGTCTTTTTCTTCAAGATTGTACTTAATGCTTACAATCTCTTCATAATCACCCATATCTGAAGCGGCTTGTTCCCAGCTTTCAACTGCATTCAGCCATACCTGATCTGTTAATTGATCTTTCGTGTCTGTCTGAACATACTGGTTGATCTTGACAATCTGCTCCTTCACATATTCTTCAGCTTCCTTCTCTGTCATAAAAGGAGCAGCCTCCTCTTTCTGACCACATGCGGACAACCCCAGCATACAGGTAATCATACCTAATACTAATAACCATTTTTTCATATTAAGTATCATCCTTTCTAAACTGTACCATGTTTTTTGGCAGGACGGTCTTCCCTCTTGGAAAGCAGCATCTCAAAAGCGCCTATTACATATTTTCTTGTATCCGCAGGCTCTATAATCTGATCCACATATCCTCTTCCTGCAGCGCTTGCTGCGCTTGTCTGCAGTTCGGCATACTCTTTTGCACATGCAGCAATTGCCTCTGCCCCCTGACCATCACAGATGATCTTTGCAGCAAGTCCCGCATCCATTGTTCCAATCTGTGCATCCGGCCATGCCATAGTAATATCTGCACCGATTGCTTTTGAATTCATGGCAACATAAGCGCTTCCAAATGCCTGTCCGATTACAACATTCACTTTCGGAACCGTAGCATTAGCAAATGCATATGTAAGCTTTGCCGCTGCCTTTGCAATCTTCTTTTCAGAACATTTGTCGGCCTTGAAACCTTTTACATTCGTAAGAGAAAGAACCGGAATATTAAATGCATCGCAGAAATTAATGAAGTCTGCTGCTTTATCACAGCCTGCAGGTGTCAGGACTGCTTCAAACTTATCTGTTACCTTTCCGTCTTCACCGTAAACCTCACTGCGGTTCGCAACAGCGCCTACTGTCACTCCATTTAATCTGATAAAAGCAGTCACCATTTCCTTTGCATATGCTGCCTTTACTTCAAAAACTGCACCGTCATCAGCAATCTGAGATAAAGCGATTGAAGTGTCACCCACACATCCGGCAATTTCAGCACATGCGCGGTTTAAATCATCTGTGCATTCTTCAAATGCCATGTCATCTTCATTATTTGAAGGAAGCATGCTCACCAGTTCTCTGATCTGTGCCAGAATGGATGCTTCATCTCCGGTTACATCTACGATGCCGGCTTCCTCACTCTGGAAAGAAGCTGCTGATGTATCACATCTGCCGATTTCATTGCCATCCAGTGCATTGGGCGCATTTACAAATAATTTTGCTTTCTTTTCTTCCATGAAAGTAAAATCTGTCAAAGTAGGGAAAAGCGCAAGTCCGCCGCCGCAGGAACCAAAAATGGCTGTAATCTGAGGAATCACGCCAGAACTCATTACCTGCTTCTTATAGATTTCACCAAATCCATTCAGCGCATCTGCTGCTTCCTGTAATCTAAGTCCGGCAGATTCAATAAGTCCGATTACGGGTGCTCCCATTTTCAGTGCCAGATCATAGAGGTTTGCAATTTTCTTTGCATGCATTTCGCCGACGCTGCCGCCAAGCACGGACGCATCCTGGCTGTATACATACACAAGGCTGCCGCCTATCACTCCATAGCCGGTAATAACACCATCAGAAGGAGTTTTAGTCTGTTTCAAATTAAAATCTGTGCTTCTTGCTGTTACCTGCGCACCGATTTCAACGAAACTGTTTTCATCGAGCAAAGCTGCTATTCTTTGACTCGCCTGTGAAGTAGTACTCATTTTTCAACCCTCCATTTTATATTAAAAAAATTATAACTTGATTCATAGGGACACAAGTATCCCCATAATTTTGTCTATAGCAGTATACCACAAATGTCATAAATCGCCTAGAGCAAAGTTTATTTTTATTGTTATTTTTTTGTATTTTCTGCCAGCTTCCCCGGAAATGGCAGATTTTCAAAATAAAATGTTTCTCCTAAACATCTGCTAAGTTCCTCGCCGGACTTCAGATTGTGCAAAAGCAGCAGTTTGGCATAAGCCGCCTCCGGAGAAATATTTTCTAACAAAACTGCCCCTTTATCCTGAATTGCCTTTGCAGTCACATACTTTTTCCCCTCCGCCTGTTTGGCAGATGCCGCATAAACAGGAATTCCTTTCTTACTGCATCGCTCCATAAATTCCAGTATGGAATTGTTCTCTCCCTCCGTACAGGCTGTCGCTGAGTGATAAAGACAGTGAAGCACGGCTGCCGGCTCTGTATGCAGGTCAATCATCCTGTAGTCTAATCCGGGATAGGCTCTGAGCATAAGAATCGGTCTTTTAAAAACAGGACAATAATCGGTAATTGCAGCGCGCTTCTCCCTGATCTGTGAAAGCGTTGGATTGACTGCACTTTCATTATATTGAAATCCCCCATCTTCTATTTTCCCAAAAGCAATTCCTCCGAATCCTCCAAATTGATCCAGATATGCGTCCGCCTCTGTAAGACGGGTTGCAAGATACACATTATTTTCGCCTTTTTGATTCTGATAAATGCTGAACACACCTTTAAAAAGATGCGTGCTGATCAATTCCACTGCACTTCTGAAATTAGCAAGGCCATTGCTGCCTTTTTCCCCAAGCGGATAATTAGATGCTGTCAGCACCACCGGAACCGGCACATGACAAAGCAGCATCCCTAAGAGCGCTGACGTATAGGACAAGGTATCAGAACCATGCGTCACTATGACTCCTTCATATTTTTCATAGGGAATCTCCCACATAACCTGGGCAATACGGCTTAAGAACTGCAGATTCATATTTTCACTCAGGATATTGAGCGGCTGTATCACTTCAAATTCGATGCCGCTGCCATAGGTTTCTCTGTAAAGTTCCAAAAGATAAAGCGGGGATGCATCGGTCACATCAATCTGTTCCTTCTCCACTCTGCTTCCTATCGTTCCTCCTGTAAGAACCACCAGTATTTTTTTCATAAAAGCCTTCCCTTTCCCTTTGATCACATAGCATATTTTATCCTTGCGCTGACATATAAATAAGAGAAGATACCTGTGCGGATGAAAATCAAATGAAATATTTATGGCCCTCACTTACCAGATTTATCAGCTTGTTCCTTATTTCCACCTTTATCCTTATCACTTCCCTGTCCGTGCCGACGGCATCTGCCAAGGAGGAGGATGGTACAAACTTAAAGCTTTACGCCCAGTCCGCCGTTCTGATGGATGCTGACTCCGGGCGTATTTTATATGAAAAAGACGGTCAGAAAATCCTCCCTATGGCAAGCACCACCAAAATCATGACCTGCATCCTGGCATTGGAATACGGTAATATGGACGATTATGCCTTTGCTTCTTCCTATGCTGCCAGTATGCCGAAGGTAAAGCTATATGTAAACCCGGGCGAATACTATAAGCTGGAGGATCTTCTTTACTCTCTCATGCTGGAATCCCATAACGATGCGGCTGTGGTCATTGCCGAACATATTGCGGGAAGCACGGAGGCCTTTGCAGATATGATGAATCAAAAAGCACGGGATATAGGGTGCTTTGACACTTTCTTCATAACGCCTAACGGTTTAGACGCCACTGTGACGGGAAACGACGGCACCGTAAGATCCCACTCCACCACAGCCACAGACCTTGCACGTATTATGTCATATTGCATCATGGATTCTCCCAAAAAGGAAGAATTCCTCAAGGTTACCCGCACCTCCTCCTATTCTTTTGGCAGTTATAAAGAAAAAGACGGTTCTTTCACTCCCAGCGGGCGCACCTTTCAATGTAATAACCACAACGCGTTTCTATCCATGATGGACGGAGCGCTTTCCGGTAAAACAGGTTTCACCGGCAATGCCGGTTACTGTTATGTCGGCGCACTGCGTCAGGATGAACGAACCTATGTGGTAGCGCTTCTTGCCTGCGGGTGGCCTAACAACAAAACCTATAAATGGAGCGACACCCGGTTGCTTATGAATTATGGACTGGATAATTTCGAATTTCACAGACTCCGGGAAGCTGCCTATGATGAAAGCAGTTTAAGCCCCATCAAAGTCATAAACGGGCAGGTAGACCGGTTAAACGCCGATGCCTACACCAACATAAAAATAGACCGGCGGGAAGATACTTTTTCTGATGACGGACTCCTTCTTGAAAAAGGAGAACAGATCCAGGTAGACTGTCAGATAAAAGATGAACTTATCGCTCCCATAACCGCAGGTACTCAGGTAGGCACCATCAAATATCTTGTTGACGGTGAAGTATGCGCAGTGGAACCAATCATCACTACCGACACCATCCCCGCCATTGATTATATCTGGTGCCTGAAACAGATTCTGCTGCGCTATAGCTTATATTAAAAGGCACGGCAGGAGGCACGCTCTTATACCTCCAGCTGCACGCTTGCTTCCTGCTCAGCCTGCATTTTAAATTCTTCTATCTGAACTGCCGACAATTCCGGCAATTCCTCAAGGGATTTTACGCCGAAGCTTCTAAGGAACTCTTCCGTGGTTCCAAACAAAAGCGGGCGTCCCGGTGCATCCATTCTTCCCACCTCAGCAATCAGCCCGAATTCAACCAGCCTGTTTACCGCATGATCGCAGCTGACGCCTCTGATCTTTTCGATTTCTGCCCTGGTAATGGGCTGTTTATATGCTACGATGGAAAGTGTTTCCAGCAATGTGTCCGTAAGCACATACTTGCGCGGTGTCTTAGCGATCTTGATCAGATATTCATACATTTCCGCCTTGGTACACATCTGAAATGAATCATCAAGCTCCAGCAGGGTGACTCCGCACTCTGTCGTGTCATATTCTTCCTTCATTTCCATAAGCAAATCCCTGGTCGTCTTTTTGTCTTTCTCAATGACCGTTGCCAGCCTTTCCACTTCCACTGACTCACCCATCGTAAAAAGAACTGCCTCTAATATGGCCTTTTCCTTCTGCCTGTCCAAATCCTATCCCTCCCATACCTCATTAGAAGTAATCATGATATCGTCAAAGGTATCTTCCTGTACAATAGAAATCTTTCCCATTTTCATCATCTCCAGTATGACAAGGAATGTAACTATGATTTCCATCTTACTCCTCTGTTTTTCTAAGAGTTGCCTGAAACTAAAGTTCTTGTGGGTATGAAGATATTCTTCAACATAAACTATTTTGATATCCATATCCACTTCATCCTTCTCAATCTGTCCAAAGTTGCTCCTTACCGGATCAATCTTGTCTTCCTGCCTGCGCATCACTGTTTTGAATAATTCCTGCAGTTTTCCTAAGTTTGCCCCGCCAAGAAGAGTCTCCATATCAACAGGCGGCTTGTACTCCTCTATTTCTTTCGGAAGCGTCCTGGCCTTAAACAGCGTACGCGCAGCATCCACCTGCCTGTCCTTCAATTCATAGGACATATACTTGTACATTTTGTACTCCAACAATTTCTGAACCAGCTCTGCTCTTGGGTCTTCCTCTTCCCCGTCTTCATTGACTTCCTTGGGAAGAAGCATCTTACACTTGATATCCAAAAGGGTCGCCGCCATTACCAGAAATTCGCTCATCACATTCATATCTTCTGTTTCCATTTCCTGGATATACGCAAGATACTGGGCAGTAATTTCCACAATCGGAATATCATAAATATCTACTTTATTCTTTTCAATCAGATGCAGGAGGAGATCAAGAGGTCCCTCAAATGCCTGCAGTTTTACTGGTATTGCCATCCTTTTGCTCCTTTGGGCAGATGCCTGTCCTTTTGCCTCAATCATATTATCACGAACTAAATTTAACGTCAACTTTGTGTAAGATGGATTACGACAAGCTCTCCCGGATTAAAGATCCTTATGGGAAGCGTATGTGTCCCAAGCCCTCTGCCGAGTATCATGGTTGACTTTCCTTCTTTGAATTCTCCGCCGTCATACTTGGGAAACAGCTTAAGCGCCGGGGAAATCACACCTCCTAAAAAAGGCAGTTTCATAAGTCCTCCATGGACGTGCCCTGATACCACAAGGTCAGCGCCCCACCCTGCATAAGCGTCAAAATAATCAGGATTATGCGCTATCAGCACAGAAAATCTTGAATCGTCCGTTTTTCCTAAAAGCCCTTCCAGGTAGGATGGTTCCATCTGCGCAAACCTAAATTTTCCATAGTATTCCCGCTCGATTTCGAGCCCGTAAATATCCATATTAAAAGCAGGCAGAGATACTTTTTCATTTACCAGATGCCGGACACCGGCATTTTTCACTGCATCCGCATATTCCTGATACATGGTGCCGAAGTATTCCGGATAAAGCCTGGTCTTATGTTCGTGATTTCCATTGCCGTAGTAGACCGGGTACCTTTTTGCCAGCGCGCATAGAAGTTCCTTTGCCGTCTGCGTATCTCCGCCCTTTACGGAGGTATACATATCTCCTGCTATCAATATCATATCCGGATGTATATTTTCAATTGCGGCAAGCAGTTGTTCATTCTTTTTCCCAAATGATTTATTATGAAGGTCTGACAGAAGGATGATAGTTCCATCCTTCTTCAGCGCCTTACCTGTACATCTATATTTTCTGATTACGAACCGGTTACAATCCACCGCCATGATTATCAGAAAAAATGCTGCAAATACTGCTGTCACACTAATAAATATAATCAAAGTCTTTTCCTTCCTGTCTTACTTTTCGACGTTCTCCTGTCAGAGTTTCACAGGCAACAGTATAATTTCCATATCTTAATCAAATAGTCCTTATACCCTGCTTTTTCTATGGTCACATCCGCCAGAATAGATACACTACCTATCCTCTGTCCATTCAGTTTATATACTGCTTCTCCTACCGCATCCCCTCTGGCAACAGGTGCATCGATCTCAGCCGGTAAGGAAATCGTCTTTTCTATGGCATTTAAATCACTTCCTGCTATATCCAGATAGCGGAAAGGCTCTTTATAGACCAGCGCTGCTTCCTCCTGCACTCCTCCTTTGACCGGAAGGGAAGGCAGCTTTTCCTCATTGGGGTCTTCGTACAGCGCACTGACACTATATCCGTAATTCAAAAGTGCCATTGCATCCTGAAAACGGCTCTTGTTGCTTGGAGATCCCATCACCACTGCAATCATGTCAATATTATCCTTGCTTGCCGTAGCAGAAAGACAGTATAATGCTTTACTGGTGGAACCGGTTTTCAGCCCTGTAGTCCACTCGTACATCTTAAGTAATTTGTTGGTACTCGACAGAGTGAAATTACTCGTTCCCTGATTGGTCGCATGAGTAATATCTTCCATCCATATTTTCGTATAGTCCAGAATCTGCGGATATTTCGTGATCAGTTCTCTCGACATGCGTGCCACATCTTTTGCCGTGGTATAATGATTGTCAGAATCTGTAAGTCCGCAGCAATCCTCAAAATGGGTATTGGTAAGCCCCATCTCTTCCGCTCTTTTGTTCATCAGATTCACAAATTCCTGCTCGCTGCCTGCAATAAATTCAGCAGCTGCCACGCTGGCATCATTTCCGGACGCCACTGCAATGCACTTAATAATAGTCTCAAGTGTCTGCACTTCTCCCTCTTCCAGAAAAACCTGGGAGCCGCCCATGGATTTTGCATATGCACTGGTCATTACTTCGCTGTCAAGTTTTACTCTCCCTGTCCCCAGATGATCGAAAATCACCAAAAGCGTCATGATCTTCGTGATGCTGGCAGGACTGCGGCGTTCTTCTGCATTCTCCTCACATATAATCTGCCCTGTAGAGGCTTCCATCAGAATATAAGACGGCGCTTCTACGGCAGGCGCAGCAAATGCCTTTACTGGAATCATCAGTAAAAAAATAAAACACATCACATAGCATAGGGTCACTTTAAAATATTTATTCACGCAATTACTCTCCCCTTATGTATTCTATTACTATGGATATGTTTTATTTAATTATAAAATGCAAGTACAATTTTTAATACCATCTTGCACGGATGGAATGATATGCATCCGCAATTCTGTCTTTTTGATCTTTCAGACTGATTTGAAAGACATTCATCAATTTTATGACATAGTCTATCGTTACAAGAACCAGAATCAGTTTACAAGCTCTGATTCCCCATTCCATATCACACCTATCCACCAGTCCAAGGATTCTGCTATGCAGAAATGTGATGATAATAATTGCATAAAACCCCCATGCAACAGTGCTCTCCAAGCAAATAATTCCTTGAAAATTACAGGGTTTTTCATTATAATCCCACCATACTTCTCCAAACAGCCGAAGCATCAATCTGCCCACCAGATACTCGAACAGAGTCGCCAAAAAAGCGCCTGCCAGATAAAGTGCTACCAGATTACTGCTTAAAGGGCGGAGAATCAAATAACCTATCACACCGCCAAACCCGTAAATCGGACAAAATGGTCCCCGGCCAAAGCCCCGATTCGTCAGTTTCCTGTTGCAAAACGACATATAAATAGATTCCACAAGCCATCCCATCATACTATATACGATAAAGGCTGAAATAAGATGATATACATCCGTACCAAATATTTCCTTTGTCCACATATCTCTTTTCTCCACATCAACAAACGCTGCCGCGCTTCGCGAGCCAGCTTATTGTAACAAACACTGCCACGCTTCGCGAGTCAGCTTATTGTAACAAGAAAGTCCTTGATTAAAAAACAAGGACTTTTCGTTGCATTCCAACTGTCATTCGTTTCGTATCGGACGATTGGACCATTAGTTGTATTTACGTTTTCTTGCTGCTTCAGATTTCTTTTTGCGTCTTACGCTTGGTTTTTCGTAATGTTCTCTCTTACGAATCTCCTGCTGAATACCAGCCTTCGCGCAGCTTCTTTTGAAGCGACGTAAAGCGCTATCTAAAGTCTCGTTTTCTTTAACGATTACGTTTGACATCCTACACCCTGACCTCCCTTCAGTCCCTTCCTAGCAACATTGACTGATTGGGTTTTTATTTACGTACTAAATACGCATGTGTACTAACATACACACGTATGATTATACCACATTTTTTCCCTACGTCAATCATTTATTTACAAAAAATATCTAAAATTATTCAAGCTGGGTTTTCAGTACTTCTGAAACCTCCGCAATCGCCTGATCGATTCCTGCCGGATTCTTTCCGCCTGCCTGCGCCATATTGGGGCGTCCGCCGCCCCCTCCGCCGACCAGCGCTGCGATTCCTTTAATCAGATTGCCGGCATGAGCGCCCTTTTGCATTGCTCCCTCTGTTGCCATGGCAACCATGTTAACCTTGCCGTCTTTATCAGAAATCAGCACAACCACGCCTTCTCCCAGCTTTGCTTTTAACTGGTCGCCTAAGTCGCGCAGTCCATTCATGTCCACACCCGGAACTTTTGCTGCAAGCAGTTTTACACCTGAAACCTCAGCAACCTGATCCATGACATCTCCCAGCGCTTCCTTTGCTGCTTTGCTCTTTAAGGACTCATTTTCACTTTGGAGGGCTTTCATTTCCGCCATGATATGCTCTAACTTCTGCACTAGTTCTGCCGGGGTCGTCTTCACTAAAGAAGCTGCCTTATGGAGTATGTTTTCCATATCGCTATAATATTTCAGCACACCATTTCCGGTAAGGGCTTCAATTCTGCGTACTCCAGCAGCCACACCGTTCTCCGAGACAATCTTGAAAAGCATGATGGATGCCGTATTCGGCACATGGGTACCGCCGCAAAGTTCCGTGGAGAAATCGCCCATCTGCACCACTCTTACGCTTTCGCCGTATTTTTCTCCAAAAAGTGCCATCGCTCCGGTCTTTTTGGCATCCTCAAGACTCATGGTCTTTGTTTCCACCGGAATGGCTTCCATAATTTTTTCATTGACGATTTTTTCAACCCGGTCAAGCTCTTCCTTGGTCATGGCTGAAAAATGACTAAAGTCAAATCTAAGCCTGTCACCGTTTACAAAAGATCCCGCCTGCTCTACATGGGATCCCAGAACGGTCCTTAGAGCCTTCTGCAACAGATGAGTTGCACTATGGTTCTTGCATGTATCTGCTCTGTTTGCTTCATTTACCTGTAAAGTAACAGTATCGCCTACTTTAAGCATACCTCTGACAACTTTTCCGATATGCCCCACTTTGCCGCCTAAGAGTTTTACTGTATCTTCTACCTGAAACTCTCCATCCGCGCAGGTAATGATACCCGTATCGGCGGACTGTCCTCCCATAGTAGCATAGAAAGGAGTTTCATCTACAATAATCGTTCCCACTTCACCGTCTGTAAGCGCTTCCACGATTTCACTTTCTGTAGTGAGCACCGTAATCTTTGAATCATGGCTTAATCTGTCATATCCTACAAAGGTTGACGTAATTGCCGGATCGATGGACTCATATACCGTCACATCCGCGCCCATGTAATTGGTGACTTTGCGGGCTGCCCTTGCCTTTTTCTTCTGCTCTTGCATGGCGGCTGCAAATCCCTCTTCATCCACGGTAAAACCTTTTTCTTCCAGAATTTCTTTGGTAAGATCAAGCGGAAATCCATAGGTATCATACAGCTTAAACGCCTCCCTGCCTTCTAAGCAGGTGCTTTCACTCTTCCGCATTTCCTCTTCCATATCTGCAAGAATGTTAAGTCCCTGATCAATGGTCTTATTAAATTTATTTTCTTCCTGAGTGAGCACATTAAAGATAAAGTCTTTCTTTTCTTCCAGTTCCGGATAACCGTCCTTGCTTCCCTCAATGACAGTATTGCTCAAATCTGCAAGGAATGTTCCGTCAATGCCAAGGAGTCTTCCGTGGCGGGCTGCACGGCGGATGATCCTGCGCAGCACATAGCCCCTGCCTTCATTGGAGGGCATGATGCCATCGGAAATCATAAAGGTTGCGGAGCGGATATGGTCCGTCACAATACGGATAGATACATCCCACTCATATTTCTTCTGATATTCTTTGCCTGAAATCTCACAGACTTTGTTGCGCAGCGCACGGATTGTGTCCACATCAAAGATGGATTCTACATCCTGCACTACTGCAGCCAGTCTTTCAAGTCCCATACCGGTATCAATATTCTTCTGCTCCAGTTCTGTATAATTGCCCTTACCATCATTGTCAAACTGGGTAAATACATTGTTCCAAACTTCAATATATCTGTCGCAGTCACATCCCACTGTACAGTCCGGCTTTCCGCAGCCGTATTTCTCACCGCGGTCATAGTAAACCTCTGAACAGGGTCCGCAGGGTCCTGAACCATGCTCCCAGAAATTGTCCTCCTTGCCGAAGCGGAAGATTCTTTCTGCCGAAATGCCGATTTCCTTATTCCAAATCTCAAATGCCTCCTCATCCTCAAGATAAATGGAAGGATACAGCCTTTCAGGATCAAGTCCTACTACCTGGGTAAGGAATTCCCAAGTCCAAGCAATCGCTTCATGCTTAAAGTAATCGCCGAAAGAAAAGTTTCCAAGCATTTCAAAAAAAGTACCGTGACGCGCCGTTTTCCCAATGTTTTCAATATCGCCTGTGCGGATACACTTCTGGCAGGTAGTCACCCTCCTTCTGGGAGGAATTTCCTGTCCTGTAAAGTATGGCTTTAAAGGAGCCATTCCTGAATTAATCAGCAGTAATGAATTATCATTATGGGGTACCAGTGAAAAACTTTTCATCGCCAGATGTCCCTTGCTCTCAAAAAATTCAAGGAACATTTTCCTAAGTTCATTTACACCATATGCTTTCACGTTTTTTTCCTCCAAATCGGTCGCCCGTAATCATTTATCAAAAGGTCATTTTATCTGCAAAATAAGCATCCAGATCCGCAATCGCTACGCGCTCCTGCTCCATGGAATCCCTGAATCTTACAGTAACACATCCGTCTGTCTCGGATTCAAAATCATAAGTAACACAGAACGGTGTACCAATCTCATCCTGACGGCGGTATCTCTTTCCGATATTTCCTCTATCATCAAACTCACAATTGTATTTCTTGGACAGCTGCGTGAAAATCTTCTCTGCTCCCTCGTTCAATTTCTTGGAAAGAGGCAGAACACCAATCTTCACTGGTGCAAGCGCAGGGTGGAAATGAAGCACGGTACGCACATCACCTTCTCCAATCTCCTCTTCATCATAGGCAGCACACAAAAATGCCAGTACCACACGATCCGCACCGAGCGAAGGTTCAATAACATAAGGAACATATCTCCAGTTCTTCTGATCGTCAAAATAGGACAAATCCTCTCCAGAAGTATTCTGATGCTGTGTCAGGTCATAGTCTGTTCTGTCTGCAATTCCCCACAGTTCACCCCAGCCGAAGGGGAACAAAAATTCTATATCCGTAGTCGCCTTGGAATAGAAGGACAGTTCTTCTTTATCGTGATCGCGCACGCGCATCTCTTCCTCTTTCATGCCAAGGCTCTGAAGCCAGTCAATGCAGAACTGCTTCCAGTAAGCAAACCATTCCAGATCCGTATCCGGCTCACAGAAAAACTCCAGTTCCATCTGTTCAAATTCTCTGGTACGGAAAGTAAAGTTTCCCGGTGTAATCTCATTACGGAAAGATTTTCCAATCTGTCCGATTCCAAACGGAATCTTCTTGCGGGATGTCCTTTGTACATTCTTAAAGTTGACGAAAATACCCTGTGCCGTTTCCGGTCTTAAATAAACGGTGTTCTTGGCATCTTCCGTAACACCCTGAAAGGTTTTGAACATCAGATTGAACTGACGAATGTCGGTAAAATTATGTTTGCCGCAGGAAGGGCAGGCAATGTTATGTTCTTCAATGAAGTTCTTCATCTTTTCCTGACTCCATCCATCCACGGAGCCGTCTAATTCCACTTGGTTTTCAGCAGCAAAATCCTCAATGATCTTGTCCGCACGGAAACGCTCATGACATTCCTTACAATCCATAAGGGGATCGGAAAAGCTTCCCAGATGTCCGGATGCGACCCACGTCTGGGGATTCATCAGTATGGCACAGTCTACACCCACATTGTAGGGATTTTCCATGATGAATTTCTGCCACCATGCCTTCTTCACATTATTTTTCAATTCCACGCCCAGATTTCCGTAATCCCAGGTATTGGCAAGACCGCCGTAAATTTCGGAACCAGGATATACAAATCCTCTTGCCTTCGCCAGAGCAACGATTTTTTCCATTGTTTTTTCCATAATAATCCTCCATTATTGATAGACAATATATGCTAATCCATCTTCATCGCCGGTATACCATATACTTTTGGCATTCGGCGCTGTGATGACATTATCACTGACATAAAGCGCTTTTCCGTTTAACGCTATTCCCTCATTTACATTCGTAATAAGAATCTTACCATCTTCCATCCTAAGAATATCTGACTCTCCCACAGTCTCCTGTGCGTCTTTTACACCGCTTAACACCACATTCAGATTATAACCGGCCTCTTTTGCCTCCTTTGCGGTTCCTGCGAAAAAGACGGCATGATTGAAATCTGCATAATCCTGCGTCCCGGCATAAGTCATCTGGACGATAATCATTTCGTCCTTGGATTCCACCTTTTCAACCGTTATACTCCCGCTTCCTGCATTTCGATTATAAAAAGCAGCCTGCTCTAAGATTGTCTGCTGCAGTTCCTCTTTATCATAATATCCTTCCATAAAATTTTCCACAATCTCCGCACGAACCGTCCCATCCTTTTCAATCGTAAGGAGGGATTCACTCACTCCATCCACTTTGTTTCCACAGGAAACAATTCCCAGCATTCCGGCAAAAATCAGTGTTACAGTAATCAATTTATAAAACTTTTTAAACCTGCTTTTCATATCGCTCCCCTGTTTCCTTCAATTTACCCCATTCATTATATATGACTTACCTTTGTTTTTCAACAAAGAATTTCAATCAATGCCTGCATTTATTTCAGATAAGATTTCCAGACTTTTCATTTTTCTGTCAATAAAACGTTTTCGGAAGGTATCGGCAATCTGGGAAATCTCACCAAGTACCTGTTCCGACACCGTAAATGTATAAAGTTTTTCAACACTGGAAGCAACTATAAAATCCAGCGCATAAAGCGTGGAATCAAGATAAGGCTGTTCTCTTTTGGGCGGTCCCGGATATTCTCCGCTTAATGCCAATGCTTTTATTTCAAATATGTATCGCACAAGAGAATTAGATAGCCCCTCGTGCAAAAGTGCCCGCAGCGACTGATATATGAGTTTCAGCATTTCCTTTTCATCGCTGTTTTCTCTGGTGTAATAATCCATGACCTCCAGAAAATACATCCCAAAACATGCCTCTTCAAACTTTTCCCTGAATTCCTCAAAGTAATTGCTGACGGTAGCTTCCGCGATACTGTATGCGCTTCTCCCCTCATACATCCTAAACCCGCCAAAGCAAAAGGGATTGGTGGAAGCCAGCAGCCGGCTCCCCTGCTTTCTGGCGCCTCTTGCAAACGCTGCAATCTTTCCCCTCTCCCTTGTAAGTATCACTACCCGTCTGTCATATTCACCGACTGGTTCTGCTTTTAAAATCATCCCTGTAACACTGATCTGTTCCTGCAACTTCTCCGGCTCCCTCATCTTCTTCTGACCCGGCTGCCTCTTCCTCCCGATAGGCCAGATAATCATTAATCCTTCCAGTACTTAAAAATTGTTCCCAGTAATTTATAATTCTCATCTTGTGCCCCCTAGTATCAAAATGTAAGCATGATATTAGGGTTTACTGTTTTCTTTTTTCTATTCGCAGTCCTTTTGATTATAACCAAAATTTTTGAGGAGAAAATCACTGTCCCGCCAATCCTTTTTCACCTTTACCCAGAGTTTAAGATTGACCTGGCTCTCAAGTAAATCCTCAATGTCCCGCCGCGCACTGGTACCGATTTTCTTGAGCATACTTCCTTGCTTTCCGATGATGATTCCTTTGTGGGACTCTCTCTCACAGATAATCGTCGCATCAATATCCACGATTTTTCCGCGCCATTTCATTCTTTCTATGGTGACCGCAATACCGTGAGGAATTTCTTCTTCCAGACACCTAAGCGCCTTTTCTCTGATCAACTCCGCCACAATCTGGCGCTGCGGCTGGTCTGTCACCGTATCCTCGTCATAAAAAGCAGGTCCATAAGGAAGATACTGCATAATACACTTCAAAAGTTCCTCCGTATTATCTCTTTTTAACGCCGATACCGGGACAATCTCTGCAAAATCCATCTCCTTGCGATAGGTGTCGATGAATCCAAAAAGTTCTTCCTTTTTTACCGTATCAATCTTATTAATGACCAATATGACCGGCAAATTGATTTTTTGAAGCTGATCTATGATATGCCGCTCTCCAGCCCCGATAAAGTTAGATGGCTCTACCAGCCATAGAATCACATCTACCTCTTTAAGACTTCTATGTGCCACGTTCACCATATAATCCCCAAGCCGGTTCTTTGCTTTATGTATCCCCGGCGTATCTACAAAGACGATCTGCCCCTCCTTAGAGGTATACACTGTCTGGATGCGGTTTCTGGTGGTCTGCGGTTTACTGGATGTAATGGCAATCTTCTGCCCAATCAGGCAATTCATTAATGTTGATTTTCCTACGTTCGGTCTTCCAATCAATGCTGCAAAACCGGATTTATACTGGTCATTCATTCTATTCTTCCTTTGCTGTTTTCTGTTCTTTATGTTCCTGTTCTGCTTTTTCCATGGCTTTTTTGACTCTTTTCTGGTTTACTTTTATAATTAGCACACAGCCTCCCCCAAGGATCAGGATGATGACTGCCCACAAAACCAGGTATGGCAGACTAATAATCACACCAATTCCAAAATTCACAAGTCCGTTTTCAATATTATGAAGGCTTTTGGCAAAGCCAACGGAAATTTTCTGCCAAGCTGTCTGTTCCTTCACAGGCGTCAGTTTTTCCACCTCATCAATATACAATTCAACGGTGCTGTAAGAAACCTGGTTATCCATAGTACGCAGCTGGGACTCCATACTTTCAATTTGATAACGCACTTCCGAGAGCCGGCTTTCCAGACTGATGATATCCTCAATGGTTTCTGCCTTTTCAAGAAGCTCCAATAATCTGTCCTGTTCTGCCTGTAATGCCTTTTTGTGACTTTCCATATCCACATACTGTAATGTGACATCTGTAACGCTTTCATTCCGGCTGATTACATTGGATACTTCCGACACGGATGACAAAAAGTCATTCAGTCTCTCTGCCGGGATCCGTATGGTCAGGCTGGCATTTCTTCTTCCGCCGCCATAATAATTGCTGCCGTTATAAGTATAACTCTGCTCTATGTATCCTCCTGCCTTTTGTGTCTTTTCCTCCACTGTGGCAAGAAGTTCATCAAAATTCTCCGTCTCCACCTGCAGATTCACGTTTTTGATGAGTTTGCGCTGAGTATTGTATCCTTCTGTCCCTCCTTCTCCCTCATCATATCCTCCATTCTCCTGCGCTTCTGCCGATGTCTCCACCGTACCGCCGCTGTAAATATCTCCGGAATCATAGGATGCTGAATTGTCATAAGCTACTTCCATAGTGGTCTCCGCAGACACCGCTGCGTTTTTTGATGCGGCGGAACCACCGCACCCTGTCATTAAAATTCCCGCCATCAAAATCGTTAATACTGCTTTCCATCTGTCTTTTCTTATCATAATAAATCCTCCATTCCTACTCAGCCTGCAAATTGGGGCGCAACCACAAATTTGCCTGTGAATTTTTCACAGTGCCCTGTCATAAAGTACTTGATATCACAGATACGATTCATGCCGTCCTTATTTATGGATTCTACAGATAAAATTCTGTGTGAAAATTTAGTGGAACAGCTGATCCACATTCATGAACAATTCCTTGTTATCTTTGATTTTCTCTCCGTTTCCAACTACGCACAGACACGCATCTTCCATAAATGCCTGCACATATTTATAAAGTTCTCTGATTTTCTCCGCAGTCACCGCAAGCAGTTCATCCCGCTCTTTCTGCACTCTTTCCATGGAAAGCCCTGTCAGATAACCGCCAAGGGAATAAATTCCTTTCGTTGCAGGCGTCATGGGTGTATCAAGTTCACTGATTGCACCGATAATGAACTGGGTCACTGTACGTTCATCCAGTTTTGCATTTTTAATATAATCGGCTGCCTGCTCATAAACCTGGATGGTCTTATCCAGATTAGGATCCCTATAAGAGACAAAATAGCCGTCCCCGTTTTTATAGAAGCTGCACATACAGCCATAAGCGCCGCCTTTTACCCTGACCTGGTTCCAAAGATAATCATATCCCATCATAACCTTGAGGACTTTCAGCGCACCTGTATAAGGCAGTCCTTTATCAATAAAATTTCCTGCCCTGCATACATACTGCACCTGTCCTGCGGTCATAAACGCCTCATTTTTCTTTTGGAGTACAGGTTCAAATCCCTCATGCGCGATTTTTTCCGTAAACAGCTCCGCTTTCAGACTGCTTACCGCCTGTTCAATCCCGGAATAAGCCTCCTTCTTTGCAGTATAATCCACCAGAAGATTTTCCGGTCTGAAAATACATCTGGTCAATTCTTTTAAATTCTGTACCACCTTATCTTTTTGATTCTCAAAATCCTTTTCCAGTTCTTCAAGCAGCCTGTACTGGGGAATACCGCTGATCTGCTCCGACACTGCCGCAGTAGGTGAAAAGTAGGAAAGGGTTCTGATTGCGGCAAGAGAATGCCCTGCTCCGCTCATAACAGACTGCATTCTGGATTTGCTTTCTGCAATGATTTCATACAACCGCTTTGTATCATCAAATCTGGAAGTCAATATAATTTCTTTCATCAGTTCCAATGCCTTATCTCTCTTTTCATAGAGGGATTTGGACCTGATTTCCAAAGTGGCTTTATATTTTTTCATATCGTTGGCATTTGTATAGGTATTTACTACCGTTTTGATGCCGCCTGTATGGATGTTTACCTCATTGAACAATTCACTGTAACTGAAATGCTCCGTATCCACCATCATCAGCGCTGCTTTCAGAATTCCCACGTAAGGGAACAAATCGGCAGGCACATCTTTTAAATCAAATACCAAATTCAGATATCCGATACCATTGGTAAAGATATCATGGAATAAAATCGTTGTCCCTTCCGTCTCATGCACTTCATTAATATAGCCGGCCGCCTCTTTCTTCATGTCTTCCCGGGCAAGAAGCGGTATGGTCTTTAATGCTTCCTGTGAACTTTCCTCTTCCTGATAAGCCCGAAGAGCCGCTGTCTGAGCCACGATTGCCTGCCTTTCCTCCTCGGAAAGAGTCTTTTTATATGCCTGCAGTTTTTCATGCAGCGCATTATCTTTTCTCGTGGTAAGTCCCTGCACAGGCTTCACGGTCATAATCGTCCTGTGGGGATTTTCCAAAATGTATTGTCTGATCAGGCCTTCAAAGTAGCCGGTTTCAATGGACTTTTTCAATTCCTCAAAGGTCTGGTTTGCTTCAATATGCATAAAAGGTTCTTTTTCATCATACAGCCAACTGTCAAGCGCTTCCAGCCCCAACATAAGTCCTCTTGGATAGGAGCCGAAATCAGCCTCTCTGTATCTGAATTCAAAATAATTGATAGCGGCTGCCAGAGCCTTTTTATCAATCCCTTCTTCCGCCTGCTTTACAAGCACTTCCTGAATCGTGGATACAAACGCATCCTTCTGATCCTCATCCGCATTTTTTGAAATAACAGAAAAATAGGGCTGATAGATACCGTTTTCCATGGTACTGTATACGTCTTTGCCGATTCCCCTGTCAATCAATGTCTGCTTAAGGGGCGCCCCCGGTGCAGAGCAAAGCACATAATCCAATACATCTAAAGCAATATAAAGCTTCCTGTCAAGACTGCTCCCTATAGATACATTATAAGTCAGATAAGTATTCTCCAAAACAGACTCATCTTCCATAATAGGATACTCTTTCACCAGCTCTTTGGGCGCGGCAAAAGGCTGCTGCTTTCCAATCAGGGAATCCACCTCAATGGGGTCATACTCGGACAGATAGTTCTCATCTATAAAGGAAAGATACTCTTCGGCATCCAGATTTCCATACAGATAAATATAACTGTTTGAAGGATGATAATATTTCTCATGGAAGGCTAAGAATTCTTCATAAGTAAGCTCAGGAATAACTTCCGGATCGCCGCCGGATTCCAGCCCATAAGTGATATCCGGATAAAGTGAATTCATGATCTCCCTCTCCACAACATCGTCCGGAGAAGAAAAAGCCCCCTTCATCTCATTATACACGACACCATTGATGGTAAGCTCATCTTCCACGCTTTCCATCTCATAATGCCAGCCTTCCTGCCGGAAAATCTTTTCTTCTTTATAAATATTAGGATAAAAAACTGCATCCAGATACACATGCACCAGATTCTTAAAATCCTTATCATTACAGCTCGCCACCGGATAAACCGTCTTATCGGGATAAGTCATGGCATTCAAGAACGTATTTAATGACCCCTTCGCCAGTTCAATAAAAGGATCCTTCACCGGAAAATTCTTTGAACCGCACAGCACCGAATGCTCCAGAATATGGGCAACACCGGTACTGTCCTTAGGCGGCGTACGGAATCCTATATAAAAAACTTTATTTTCATCATCATTTAGAAGAAGCGTGATCATAGCCCCTGTCTTTTTATGTTTCAAAATATACCCATCCGAATTCAAATCGCTTATTTTCCTTTTTTCAATCATCTGATAAGCATTCATGTTCTCAATCTGCTGTTTCATATATGTTATCCTTTCCTTGTACCATAAAATGGCATCATCTGTTGTATAGTATACCCTATCTTTCTCAGAAATAAAAGAGCGGGTGGAAACAAAGTTTCCAACCCGCTCAGTGTAAAAGGGGAATTTTACCAAAAATTACTTAGTCTGGATTTCTCCTTGACTATAAAGACAGTATAACAGTTTCGCTTATACTTTGCAAGTACTTTTTTGTAATAATTTGTCTTTTTTCAATGCTTCCTTAGCGCCTCTGGTGCAGGAAACGCTTTAATCAGCGTTTCCATAGAAGTTTATTTCCAAAGCGTTGTGGACACATAATCACGGAAAATCTGTGCCCAAGTAAACCAATCATGGGCGCCTTCTACCGTAACATAATTTTCTCCCTTATTATAGGGAATTTCTGCTGAATCCAGCAATTCTTTGATACCCATAAGTGTTTTGTCGGTGTCTGTGTGATAAGAATTCTGCATCATCAGCTGATCCGCCCATCCTGCTGCCAAATAAACATCCGCATTCTTATAATCCGAATAATCTTCCAGTTCCGGCCATGCCCATGCGGCAGAACCGCTAAACAGACCATAATAACTGAATTCTCCCGGATCATTGATGAATATCTGCGTGGTGAGTTTCGCACCGTTAGAATCACCTGCAAATGCTCTTCCCGCTGTTTCTGCTGAAACGTTATAATTTTCTTCCACATACGGAATCAAATAATTCTTAATATTTTCATAACAGTATAAATAATATTCGCTCTTTCCGCTGTAACTCTGGAAATTACTGCCGTATATCGTATTATCCATACATACCACAACAAAAGGTTCACATTTTCCTTCTGCCGTCAAACGATCTACAATATTTCCGGCATGTCCCTGATAGAACCAGTCGCCTTCATCTCCTCCGCCACCATGTGAAAGATATAACACCTTGTACGGTTCATCGCGGTCCGCATCATAACCTGCCGGAAGATAGATTTCGGCAATCTGCTCACCGTCAAGCCCTTCATAAGTGAATGAACTGATTTCTCCTGCCTGCGCCGCATCCTCAACAGGATTTATCCAACTCCAGTCATAATAATCTTCATCGCCCTGTTTTTCATTATAGGGTACAAAGAACTGGCTTCTGGTCTGGGAAGCTCCTAATTCTGCATTGCAAACCGGCATACAGACTGGATCTGGAATTGCTTCATAATTCTCCCCACCATCATAAGAAACCTGATACTGATACAGATAGTTTCCACCAGGCAGATCCAAACTTGCCCTCCAGATGCCGTCTTCATCCTGCTTCATTTCCATCGTATAACCGGTATCATTAAGATGTTTAAATCCACGGCCGGCCTCCCACTCTTCAGGTCCGTATAAATGATTTGCCTGTGAATCACCAGCCGGGAGCACAAACCCATTTGCATACACATTGATATCTCCACTCTCATAGAACTGGAATCCTCCCGCCAAAGTCACATTTGTTGCCATTTCATCTGAATAAGCAAACTGAACCCTATAGCCTGTGGGCGATTCACTGCTCGCGTTTACCACTACACCTTCTTTAAGCTCTACTTCAGTCATTTCTTCCCCGACAGTATCGTTTTTTGCTTCCGTTTCCGTTTCTTCTGCCTCTGTTTCCTTTGCCTCTGTTTCCTCTACTGTCTCCTTTGTTTCCGGCACATTCCCGTCTGCTGTTTCTTCAAACTTTCCCCCACAGCCACCAATTGTCAGTGCCAGTGCAGTCATCAGCGATATTAACATGACTCTCTTGTTTTTCATGTTGATTGCCCTCCTTTTAGAATATTATACAAATAAATGTGGTTACATTTTATCAAGTCTGTGGATTTCAGCAATCATAAAAAAAAGCTAATTTAAGCTTATTTCACTCTTTAAGATTTTTTCTCGCATTTTTTGACTTTTTATCACTGCTTGTTGTAAAATACAAGATTTTTTCAAGTTTTTTTCAAGTAAACTGTCGGAAAATTCAGTTGATACAAAATTATTTTTACGGTATATTATTAACAGGAAAAGTATGATACGGTCAATCAAAAGAAACGGAGTGAAATCATATGATCAGAGTATTGTTGGCAGATGACAATAAAATGTCTTTGCAATATTTTTCCGAGCTGATTCGTTGGGAGGATTATGGATATCAGCTGATTGCTACAGCAGTCGATGGAGAAGATGCATGGAATCTTTTCCAGGACCATCATCCCGAAGTTGTGATTGCAGACATTCAGATGCCAGTAATGTCCGGAATCAAATTGGCTGAAAAAATACTACACATTGCCCCAGATACCGTATTCCTTTTCCTTTCCAGCTATAAAGAATTCCATTACGCACACGCCGCCTTGAAGCTGAAGGTCTATGACTATCTCCTAAAACATGAAACCACTGAACGGACTCTTATACAAAAACTGACAGACATTAGGGCTCATTTAGATTGGGAGAATAAAAAGCGACAGTTGCTTGCGAAAGAGAACATTTCCAGGATTTTTCTGTGCAAAGAAGAAAAAACAGTTGTTTCTGACCCTGATGCCCTTTTTCTTAAAGAAACATACGATTGTTTTTTTATTGAGCAGGAACATCCCTTTCCTTTTATCAGCCAAATTCTCAAAGAATACCCGCTTGTCGGAAAAACATCTTTAAAAAAAACGTTGAATGAACACAGTGTGGAACACATTTCCTCCTTGGTGCACTTGATTGCAGTATCAGAATATCAATACATTCTCATAACACCCCCCTGCGAAAATCCCTTTGATTTTTGTTGCCAGCTACAAGAGGAATTAAAAAACAATGGTTCTCCCATATATTCAGTTGTAATTCTCCAAAAAAATCGTTCCATTAAAGAATGCGCTGGTTTTTACAAAGATATCGCTGGAATTCTTTCACAGATTTATTTCTATCCGCCTGCTTCTATTATCGAGGGTTCTTACCTAAAGCCCCAGAATGCATATACATTTCCGGAAGCGTTTGGCCAGCAGTATTCTCCTCTTCACCATGATCTTCTACCAATTATGGATCAACAGTTCAAAGCCATTGCCGCTTTAAAAGATTATTCTGCCTTCTGCTATATTGCAGACAAATGGCTGAAAATCCTTCTTTCGTATGACAGGCACATTGTTGACCCTGCTACCGGACACATTGTTTCGCTGTTTTCGGAACATGATACTCCTGCCAGCTGTGACGTTATGGCTGTATATCGGTTTGTCCGAAAAAAGTTTACCGTATTGACAGATATTCTTTCCCTCTGCCGCGTTCCTGAATTTTCGCCATTAATACGTGAGGCAGTTTTTATTATCAGCATGCATTACAGCAATTACGACCTTACAGTTGATTGGATTGCAAAAAAAATGAAGATCAGCTCTAGCAGCCTAAATGCACTATTCAAAAAAGAAACCGGATACACTCCCTGGAAAGTCATCATCAACACACGTCTTTTACATGCCCACAGACTTATAGAACAGGGCTTTGCTCCACATGACGTGTATGTTCAGGTTGGTTATAATTCCCTTTCCTATTTTTCCAAGGCATTTAAAAAAGCATATGGAATCTCACCACAACAATACAAGCGAGGACAAGAGCATGAAACATAGCAGATTTAAGAGCATCACCTGGAAATCCTGTTCTCTGATCATCGGCATCGGACTCATTATGGCGCTTATGATTCATACCATCATGCCATCATTTTTTTTCAAATTAATGAATGCTCATATTTCCAATCATATCACTGGTATGATGTATGCAAATACCATTGGACAGAGCTATATCTGGCACGCCAATTCAACCGTTTTTCATCTTTCACAGGATACGTATCTGCAAGAAATGATCTTTGATTATTATACTTCTGATGATGAGGCTTTTCGTGCATCTATAAAAACACAGCTCCTCGACAATATAAAAACCCAGCAAGTCGGAATTGCCTCTCATCAAATTGCTGGTGAAGGTGCCATTTCTGCCACATCTTATTATATGATTTATACTGACGGAAAAGAAGCTCTTTACTGGAAGGATGCAGAGGAAATAGCATCTGTTATACTCAACTCCGGATGGCTTTCCTCTATCACGGATGACATGGATATGGTCTATTCCCCTGTTCTGGGTGATGAATCCCTCTCTGTCATCTGTTTTGTCATGCCCTTCTCCGCCAATGGAATGCCTTGCCTTGCCATTCACATGATGGATTTTTCTTATATACTCAAACTATTTCGGAATCTGGAAGAAGTGGGTATCTGTGATTATTGTTTTATTCAGAATGAACGTATTTTATATGAAAACTCCGATTATCAATTTGATCTGGATTCCTATCCAGAATATATGTTTTCTCAACTCCAATATGAGACACAAGTCTGGTTGCAATCTCACTGCATGGATTTTATCACTTTATGCTCCTACGAAGGGGAAAACTTAAAAATAGCCGTACATGCAGACCGAAACACCCTGCTGTCCCCCTACAAAAAGGTAATTCAACTGATGGAATTTGCACTCACTGGCAGTATTTTTTTCCTGGTAGCGATTATTGTCCTGCTTCTGAAAAATCTGCTGAAACGGCTGACTGTCCTAAATCAGAGAATCAACTGTGTCATCGATGGCAACTACACCCCCCTGCCAGAAGATCTGCATCATGATGAAATAGGAAATATGACGCAAAATTTTAACCTGATGCTGCAAACAGTCCGCCAGGATATTGACCAAAAGCTACAACAGGAAAAGCGGGAATCACAGATGCAGTATTCCCTGCTTGTTTCAGCGATTGATCCTCACTTCATCTGTAATATTTTAAATACCGTTACCTTTCTCGCTCATATGAAAAAAAATGATGAAATTGCCGCCATTAATTTCGCCTTGATTGAAATTTTACGGGATCGGCTTGCCATCAAAAACCTGCGGACCTGTGACACGATTGAAACAGAAATGCAAATCATTGATCAGTATCTGCTAATTCAGAGTTATCTCTGCCATAACACAATCTGCTATCATTTTGAAGCCCCAAAAGAAGATCTTCATCTACTCATTCCCAAAAATATCCTGCAGATTCTTGTAGAAAACTCTATCAAACATGGATTGCTGCATCATAAGGATACGATAACTCATAAACCTCTTGACGGAGAAATCACCATAAATGTGCAAAGAGACTCCACCACCCTTGTCATTACCGTCAAAGACAATGGGGTCGGAATCTCTGAAGAAAGTATTCAGAAATATTTTGAAACACCACTACAATCCATTACAGACATTGCAGAATCCGAGCATATTGGAATTTATAATATCCGCAGACGTCTAAATTATCTTTACGGCGAGAACTACAGCTTCCGGGCTGAAAATAACATTGACGGGGGGTGCACAGTTACCTTAATGCTGCCTGTAAATCTTGACTTATGATTTTATTTTACAGGCTTACCTATCCTGTGCGGACTCCTGCCACCCCGAAAAAACTATAAGCTAAAGGTCATCATCCCCAGTTTTGAAATGATAATCTCCCTCACCAGCACTCCGGATGCCTTTTTTCTTGCCAAATTCATCTGTGCAAACTCTTGCAGAGGGAAGATTTTTTCCTGATATTTGAATTTAGTTTTACCTAGAAGATTTCTCTTTTCCTCCTGTATCTGCACCTTCACGCGTATCTTTAGTTGCTGGAATGTTTCATAAAGAAAGGTATTTTCTTCCATATAATAGAACTGACTTTCCAGAGTTGTGTCGGGAGCCGCTTCCTTTAATATGTATTGTGTCAGAATTGCTTTCAGTTTAAAGGGAACCATCTCATGCTCTAATAATTCTTCATAAGAGAAGCCTGCTCCAAGATAAATACTACCTACATCTTGGAGCACATATTTAAAATCCTCATACTGCGTCACATTTCCTTTTATGTTCATAAGCTGTTTTCACTCTATCCTTCCAGATCCTCTATGGCAAAGCCGCTCATACGCATGGCCTCCCGTATCGTCTTCTCCGACATTCCGCTCTCCCCTGCAAGTTCTTCTACAGTCACTTTTCTGTGAAGTTCTGCGGCAAGCTCTCTTGCTTTATCCGCCACCTTGTTAACGCGGTCAACTACCTTTTGGTCCTTGTCTGCCTCCTGCATATTTTCATTGATGCAATTCTCCATGGCGTCCATGATCATTTTCATCAGCATGCCTTCCGCTTCCTTCGCATGTTCCAGACATCCCAACATCGCAACGCCCATGGAAAGCGCTACATTTCCCTCTCCAATCAGGTCTTCCAGAAAAACGCCCTGCCCTGAATAAAGTTTGGAAACTTCTACCACCTGGGGCAGATACAATGAAATCAGCTTCTTCTGGGCATCCCGTTCTCCAGCCATGGCTGAGAGAATCGTGGCTTCTTTTTCCCCCTCGCTGACCTCCTCCAACATTGCCAGTTCTTTTTTATATTCTTCCAGATAGTTCATTTCTTCATCAGAAAGATACTCATCCAAATCCACAGGCTCGTCAATGCCTATTTTATGCTTTTTTAGATAGTCGAATACCAGGCTGAATTGCTCCTCTGATAAGTGCAGCTGCTCAAAAGCATCCCGCACCTGCTGCTCGGAAATACAATTCTGCTGTTCTTTCGCCTGCTTCTTTACCTCTTCAAGGGTTCTGGCAAATAAAACTTCCTGATTTGTTTCCATCTGTATACCTCCTGCATGCCGCAGACACAATCTGCGATACTGCGCTCATATTTTCTTATTTCATTTTAACATGTGTATGGGTAAAGAGATGATCCTGACAATACTCATAATTACCGTCACATTTAGAACAGAACCTGAATTCCAATTCCGGGTTCGTCTCTTCTGTTCTTCCGCAGATTGCACATTTATGCCTCGTGACCCTCGTTGTCTTTTTGACCTCTCTCTTAAATTCCTGCCTGCGTTTCGCCTGTCTGGGCGTCATATGCACCTTGCCCCTGCCTGTAATAAAAAATACGATAAAATTCATGAGCGATGCTGCAATCACAAATTTCATGTCCACCCGTCCTGCAAGGAATTCATAAAGCAACAACGCTCCATATATGATGCCGAGAATCTTGATTCTGATTGGTATGAAAAAGAATAACAAAATCTGCATATTAGGATAAGTCGCTGCAAATGCAAGGAAAATGGACATATTTACATAGTACGTACTGAAATTCACCATATTGCCCACTAGCAATTTCCCTTCAAGCAATCCGAATCCGAACAGCAGGAAAGCCCCCAATATGGTAAACAATATCCCCGAGAAAATATAGACATTATATCTGTAGGTTCCCCAGGTCCGCTCCAGCGTCGTTCCCAGCGAATAATAAAAATACAGCATCAAAAGTGTGAAAAAGTCAAAACTTGACGGCGGTACGATTACCCAGGTAATCAGTCTCCATACCTGTCCGTGGAAAAGAATCAGGTAGGGATTCAAATACAAATACTGGAAAATGCCCGGAGCGGTCAGTTCAAACACATATCCGCAGGCGTAACATATAATCAGTACAAGCGACAGATTTTTAATTGCATATTTGCCAAATTTCTTTTCGAAATTACCAGTAAATTTCATATACAGCCTCCATTTGTCCATAACTGTTCAGTACCTTCACAGTTACAATGCAAAATCCATCCTAAATTGCCTACGGCAATGGGATTTTGCATGCCTGAATCATATTCTTAGGTCTTGGCAGCAAATGCTTCGACCTGTACTGAATAGTTATCCATAACCATTTACTTTTTCAAAGGTTCATTCATTACCACTCGTGAAATATCATATATTCTAACATCCCCTGCTTCAATTGTAAATAAAGCCAATGCTTTTTTAGAAATTTACAATTTTTTCTTTACAAAATGTTTCGTTTCCTGCGTTGCATTTTGAATTTTCGTGTCGTATAATTACTAAGCATGTCATATTTTTGTTGAAAGGCGGTAGATTATGGACAATCAATACAATACTTTAGGCATTGACATCGGCTCGACCACTGTCAAGATTGCTATACTGGATGATGCTCATAATATCCTATTTTCCGATTATAAAAGACACTTTGCCAATATCAGGGAAACCCTTTCTGATTTATTGCAGGAAGCATATGGGCAATTAGGAAATATAAAACTTCATCCAATGATAACCGGCTCGGGCGGTCTTACCCTTGCCAACCATTTAGCGGTTCCTTTTGTGCAGGAGGTCATTTCAGTTGCCACCGCTTTAAAGGAACTTGCCCCCAAAACAGATGTTGCCATCGAACTTGGCGGAGAGGATGCCAAGATTATTTATTTTGAAGGCGGCAACGTTGAACAGCGCATGAACGGTATCTGCGCAGGAGGTACCGGCTCCTTTATCGATCAGATGGCTTCTTTATTACAGACAGATGCCACTGGTCTTAACGAATATGCGAAAAATTACCATTCTCTTTACACCATCGCTGCAAGATGCGGTGTATTTGCAAAATCTGATATCCAGCCTCTGATTAATGACGGCGCCACAAAAGAAGATTTATCTGCTTCCATTTTTCAGGCTGTGGTCAATCAGACTATAAGCGGGCTCGCCTGCGGAAAGCCAATCAGGGGACATGTTGCCTTTTTAGGAGGCCCCTTACATTTCCTTTCTGAACTTAAAACTGCGTTCATCCGCACATTAAAGCTGGATGAGGAACATACGATTGAAACGGATCATTCACATCTGTTCGCGGCAATAGGCTCCGCCTTAAATGCCAAAGAAGATGTTTCTTATACTATGGAGGAAATGGTGAAAAAACTCTCCTCCGATATTAAAATGGAATTTGAAGTCGAACGTATGGAGCCCTTGTTTTCTTCACCGGAGGAATATGAAGGGTTCAAATCACGCCATGCCAAAGCCCGGGTAGGAACGGATCAGCTTTCCTCCTACCACGGCAACTGCTATCTGGGCATTGATGCCGGCAGCACCACAACCAAGGTTGCGCTGGTAGGCGAAGACGGCTCTCTTTTATATTCCTTCTACAGCAGCAATGACGGAAGCCCTTTAAAAACAGCCATCCGTTCTATCAAGGAAATCTATTCGCTTCTTCCTGAAGATGTGGCAATCGTGCGCTCCTGCTCCACCGGTTACGGCGAAGCATTGATGAAAGCGGCTTTTCTCTTAGACGACGGGGAAGTGGAAACGGTTGCCCACTATTACGCTGCTGCATTCTTCAATCCGCAGGTGGACTGTATTTTAGATATCGGCGGACAGGACATGAAGTGTATCAAAATCAAAAATCAGACTGTTGACAGCGTACAGCTTAATGAGGCATGTTCATCAGGCTGCGGTTCCTTTATTGAAACCTTTGCAAAGTCCTTAAACTATACGGTGGAAGACTTTGCCCGTGCTGCTCTTTTTGCCGAGCATCCCATTGACCTTGGTACCAGATGTACCGTGTTCATGAATTCCAAGGTAAAGCAGGCTCAAAAGGAAGGAGCTTCCGTTCCGGATATTTCCGCCGGGCTTGCCTATTCCGTTATCAAGAACGCCCTGTTTAAGGTCATAAAGGTTTCTGATGCCTCGGAACTTGGCGAAAATATTGTGGTACAGGGCGGAACCTTCTATAATGATGCCGTCCTTAGAAGCTTTGAGAAGATTGCCGGCTGTGAAGCCATCCGTCCTGATATTGCAGGTATCATGGGTGCCTTCGGTGCTGCTCTGATTGCCAGAGAGCGCTACAGCGAAGGTTACGAAACCTCAATGCTCTCCTTTGAGAAGATCAATACGCTGCAGTTTGATACCAGTATGGCAAAATGTAAAGGCTGTACCAACAACTGCCGCCTTACCATCAATAAATTTACTGGCGGACGCCAATACATTTCAGGTAACCGCTGTGAACGCGGACTTGGAAAGCAGAAAAACGAAAACGGCGTTCCCAATCTTTTTGACTACAAATTGAAACGTATTTTCGGATACGAGCCCCTTGCTGCTGATGAAGCAACGCGGGGCGTCGTGGGAATCCCCCGGGTCCTTAATATGTATGAAAATTACCCCTTCTGGTTTACCTTCTTTACCAAGCTGGGATACCGGGTTTTATTGTCTCCCATCTCTAACCGGAAGATTTATGAATTGGGAATCGAGTCTATTCCCAGCGAATCGGAATGCTACCCTGCCAAGTTGGCACACGGTCATGTGAGCTGGCTGATCAATCAGAAAGTAGACTTCATTTTCTACCCTGCCCTCTTTTATGAGCGCAACGAGTTTGACGAAGCAAACAATCACTATAATTGCCCTATTGTGACCTCTTATTCGGAAAATATTAAAAACAATGTAGAGGAAATCGGCAGAGGCGAAGCCGTTCTTCGCAATCCTTTTATGTCCTTCCGGGACTTAAAAACGGTATCAGCGGCCCTTACAAAGGAATTTAAAGAACTGCCCGTAGAAGAAGTGATGGAAGCTGCCTTTCTTGGATGGGAAGAACTTGCAAAAGCAAGAAAAGATATGCAGGATAAGGGGGAAGAGGTACTCTCTTATCTGAAAGAAACCGGAAAACGCGGTATCGTGCTTGCCGGACGTCCTTATCACATTGATCCTGAAATCAACCACGGCATTCCTGAACTGATTACCTCCTATGATATCGCCGTGCTGACAGAGGACTCCATCTCCCATCTTACCGCTCCGGAGCGTCCGCTCATCGTTTCCGACCAGTGGATGTATCACTCAAGGCTTTATGCTGCGGCAAGTTATGTAAAAACTGTGGATTATCTGGATTTGATCCAGTTAAACTCTTTCGGCTGCGGTCTGGATGCCGTTACCACCGACCAGGTCAACGATATCCTGACAGGTTCAGATAAGATTTATACCTGCCTCAAAATTGACGAAGTAAACAATCTGGGGGCTGCCAGAATCAGAATCCGCTCTCTGCTCTCTGCTATTCGTGTCAGAGAAAAACAAAATAAACAGCGTACCATTCAGTCTTCCGCTATTAACAAGGTACAATTTACAGAAGAAATGCGCAAGGACTATACCATCTTGTGCCCTCAGATGTCACCTATTCATTTTGACATTTTAGAGCCTGCATTCAACGCCTGCGGCTATCACTTTGAAGTGCTTTCCAATGACAACAAACGAGCTGTGGATGTGGGATTAAAGTACGTAAACAATGATGCCTGCTACCCTTCTCTTATGGTGGTGGGACAGATTATGGATGCCCTGCTTTCCGGAAAATATGACTTGAATAAGGTAGCCGTCATCATGACCCAGACCGGCGGCGGATGCCGTGCCACTAACTATATCGGCTTTATCCGCAGAGCCCTTGAAAAGGCTGGAATGCCGCAGATACCCGTTATTTCTCTTAATATGGCAGGTATCGAGTCTAATCCCGGCTTTCATTTGAACCTTGACATGCTGATGCGCGCTGCCTACGGCGCTGTATTTGGGGATATCTTCATGCGCTGCATCTACCGCATGCGCCCCTATGAAAAGGAAAAAGGAAGTGTGGAAGCGCTTCATCAAAAATGGCTGAAAAAGTGTCAGGATTTCGTATCAGCAAAGCACATGAATTTCTTTACCTTCCGTAAAATGTGCCGCCAGATCGTAGAAGATTTTGATGCTATCCCCATCACTGACGAAGTAAAACCCAGAGTCGGTATTGTTGGTGAAATTCTGGTAAAATTTGCGCCTGCCGCAAACAACCATCTGGTGGAATTACTAGAATCCGAAGGAGCCGAGGCTGTCGTGCCCGATCTTTTAGACTTTATGCTTTATTGCTTTTATAACCAGATTTACAAAGCAGACGAACTTGGCACAAGCAAAAAAGCGGCGCTTATTTCAAGGCTTGGCATTGATGCCCTTGAATTCTTACGTGGCAGCGCTTCCAAGGCCCTTGCAAGGAGCAGGCATTTTACTCCTCCTACCAGCATCTATCAAACGGTTGAATACGCAAAGCCCATTGTTTCCATCGGTAATCAGACCGGGGAAGGTTGGTTCCTAACCGGAGAAATGGTGGAATTGATTCACGAGGGCGTGAACAACATTGTGTGTACTCAGCCTTTTGCCTGTCTTCCAAACCATGTAGTGGGGAAAGGCGTCATCAAAGAACTGCGTAAGCAGTATCCTTTGAGTAATATTGTTGCAATTGACTACGATCCCGGTGCCAGTGAAGTCAATCAGCTAAATAGAATCAAGCTGATGCTCTCTACTGCCCAAAAGAATTTGAAAAAGCAAAAATCTCCTGCGCAGAAAGAAATCGAACAGGAAACCGCTTAAGAGGGAGAATTTATGATCAAACAAGAAATCAATGAAATCAAACGACTATACACGCCCAGCAACTGCTCCATCACACGGATCTGCGGCTGTTATGTGGATGGTGAAAAGAATAAAAAAACAGAGTTCAAAGAAGCTTTTCTCTCTCTTCCCGAGGAAGAAATCTTCAAATACTTTGAGTTACTGCGCAAGACGCTTTCCGGCTCCGTGGGAAAAAATATGCTGAACCTGGAGTTCCCTCTTGCCAGCGAAGAAGAAGGCGGCACACAGGATTTTCTACTGCGTCTTAGGGAAAGCAAGCTGAAGGACGATGCCCTTCTGGAAGAATTTTATGACAAAGTCATTGGCTCCTACGAATATGTAGGAAATTATCTGATCCTGCTGATTCATGATGTCTATGATGTTCCCGGAAAAACCAGCGACGGACTTACTATGGATGATGCCTCTGACAGCGTCTATGAATATATCCTCTGCTGCATCTGCCCTGTGAATCTTTCTAAACCGGGCTTAAGCTACAACAGTGAAACCAATGAATTCCACAACAGAGTCCGGGACTGGATCGTGGAACTGCCCGAAATCGGATTCCTGTTCCCCAGCTTCAACGACAGGTGCGCCGATATTCACGGCACCCTTTATTATTCCAAAAATCCTGAGGAACCTCACTCAGAATTTGTAGACGGCATTTTAGGCGCCGTCCTGCCGCTTACCGCCGGCAGCCAGAAAGAGACATTCCAAGCGCTTATCGAAGAAACTCTTGGGGATGAGGCTGAATATGAAGTTGTTAAGAATATACATGAAAACCTTACGGAAATGATTGAAGAACATAAGGAAATACCTGAACCCCTTATGCTGGACAAGCATCAGGTAAAGAATCTGTTTGAAAAGAGCGGTGTGGAAGAAGAAAAACTGGCTGATTTTGAAAAGCTTTATGACGCTGCCGCCGGAGAACGCACTTCTCTTATGGTTGACAATGTTGCCAATACCAGAACCTTTGAAGTGAAGACCCCTGATGTAGTCGTTAAAGTCAACCCCGATAGGGCGGATCTGGTCAACACCATGACTTTAGAGGGCAAACGTTGTCTGGTAATTGAAATCAACGATCACGTGGAAGTAAATGGAATTACCATCAGGAACAATAATACCACCACAGATTATGAATAAAAAATACCCTGCCAAATACGGCAGGGCATTTTTTATTCTCTTGTGAACAAATCGCAATACCACTGAAGCGACTGCATATAAGCATCGTAAACCTGGTTCATACTGATATCCTGCAGTATCATAAGTCTTGATACTTCCTGCCAGTCAGCTTTCTCATGCTCTAATACAAATTCCAAAACCGGTGCCAGAACTCCCTTATGTTCAACAAGCGCATCCCTGATTTCCTTAGATACCACCACCATCTTTAACGCTTCATCCATGGATGTGTTTAAGATCAAATCCAATACAGAGAATAGTCCCATAAGGAATAATTCTGAAGTCTGCATCTTGCTGATTCCAAACATGGGTGCAAGATTCTCTGCAAATTTAGCGCGGAGCAGGGATAACCTTGTGACTTCATTAGGTTTGTCCGCATACAGGTTATTTGCCACTGCTGCATTGATCCATTTCTTAAGTTCCCGCTGTCCAAGCATCGCTGCTGCATGTCTGATGGAAGTAATTTCTGAATTTACCGCCATTTTATTTACCATCTTGAGAAGTGAAATGACAAGCGCAGTATCTCTTCCGATAACATCCGCTGCACTTGTAAGATCAAAGTCAGGCGCGTTTACCATGTTGAGCAACTCAATATAATTGATCTTTAAAGGAGTTACTTCCGTTTCGCCCTTCGTCACCGGCACACGATAGAACTCTCCTTCATAAAACTGATAACCGCCCTCTTCTTTAAGCTTTTCATAAATCTCCTGTGTCTGAATATTGACCACACATATCTTTACGTTGGGATACCGATTTGAAAAGTAAATCTTTGCCATGCTGACATCGACTTTCTTATGATCCAGGAAAATATAATCCACTAAAAGAAGGATTTCCCGATATGCCTCAAAACTAGATACCGCCAGTTTACGGATTGCCAGCTTATATCCCATTTCTTTAAGTTCCCGGAGCCTGTTTATGTACATTTCATCTGCCGGAATCGTACTATCGATGAGTAGAACCAGACGGTCATGCGGTGCCTGACACTGGGAATTGATATCAGAAAATATGGAAATGTTATTTGCTGTCACGAATACTTCTTTGCCTAAAGCAAGCGCCTCAAGCCCTACAAGCTGAATGACTTCAAATCCCGGTATATCAACCGCACCGTCATTTTGCCCGGTTCCCTGCAGGCTGGGATTTAGCAGGTAATTGTTCTTTTGTGAAAATAACGAGTAAGCCTGCACGCTCATCTTTTCATCAAATAGCGGTATTAATGTAACAAGCATATCTTTCTCCTTCAAATCTTAGTATATTTCATTTTATAGTTTTCACTATTTATTCATTATACACAATATTCACATGAATTTCCATAGAAAATTTGTAAAATCCTCCCCAACAAACGCTGCCACGCTCCGCGAGCCAGTTTATTGCAAAAAAAGCAGGTCATCCTCCCTATGGGAAAACGATCTGCTTCCTTCTGCTAAAAACACTCCTCTACGCAGGCTGCTGTTCAGACATATGGTTTTGTACATATTCCTGTAATATTTCGGAAGCCTCCTCCAGATTCAGTCCCGATGCTGCAAGAAGCTGACTGAGTTCCTCCAGATCCCGTTCCCTCTTTTCTTTATAAAGCGCATCCAATTCGCTCTGCTCCGATTTCAGCCTTGTCCGCAGGGCCAAAATCAGTTCTTCCTTTTCCGCAATCTTCTCTTCCACCGTTTTTCTTTGTCCTCTTGCCATTTCTTACCTCCTGAAAACTATAATTACTATAGTATATGGACAAGTACCGGATTTTATTCATTGTATAAAAAGAAAGAATGTCTCGACTCGCAAGACATTCTTATGTAAAAAAATCACTTTTCTTCATGTATCAGTTTTTTTATTGCCTCTTCAATCTGCTTATCAGTCGTAATCGGAATACTTCCGCGTATTTTGAAAAGTTTCATGATATCATCATTATTAAGAGTAATCACATGCTCCTGCGCACTCTCCGGCTTCGGAATCACATACTGGTTCATTTCCTTTTCCAGGTCATTTAACTGCCGCATAACGCTTGTAACCTGGCTTTTCCCTAAATTTACTGCCTCAAGCAGCTCATCATAACTCTCGGATATAATTTGACATTCCGGAATATCCTCATATATTTCCTCCGGATTTCCTATGATACCTGATTCGCTGCCGTTTCCATAAACGTATCTGTTATCTTTGATGTTCCTGTCCAGAAAGTTCAGAGTCTGTGTTATCTTTCCACCTTCAACCGTTATGATAAGTTTTGCCATAATTCATTCTCCTTTGTACTTTCTTCATTATATCAAAATTTCCGGTTTTTTCAAGCATTACTAAACCCAAAAAAGGATTCCTTCTGTTCCCGGTTACTTTTCACGGGGCATCCATGAGTCCGCACAGGATAGGTAAATATTTAGGCGTCGTCGCGCTTCCGCTCCATAAAAACGTAACAATGCTAAGCTCAAAAGGACTTCGCTAAGCACTGACGTTTTTAAAGGGACTCCTTATGGAATATTTACCTATCCTGTGCTACGTTATTGGTTAGCTTGCAAAGTGGAATAATGCCCACTATTTTTCACTAGGTGACCAAAGCACAGCTCTGGATAGTTATTTTTTGAATAAGCCAAACTTTACTTTAACGATTTGTTTGAAAATTTACATATTCTTGCGCCCTGTCTTTAATTTCTTTATCAACGTCTGTTCTTCCAGCGATCTCTTTCAAAATACCGATTCGTTCTTCTGTATATTCTCTCATATTGATACACCGATTCAGCATCCCAATCGTTGTAATGGTTGGTATTCTTTTTAATGAGTCTGTTAAATATTCTTCATGCTCCGGAGTAAAATGCTCTATAAAATGCACAATCGCTCCCGGATCACCAAAATATGCTATGGGATGTCTCTCAATCAGTTGCAACAATGGTTCTATTGCTTCCTGCTTATATCCCGCATTTTTAATGGCATCTATACTTTCCTCCATAACAATTGTATCCACTTCATTATATTTATCAATAGATGCCTCAATCTTTTCAATCTCTTGTTCCAAAAATTTCATATCCATTTTCCTCCATAAGCTCTGATTGTGTAATGAGTAAATAATTACAGAATTCTTCGAGCAACTATTTTATTTGATGCATGCAGATGCTTGGGAACACCGGGATGCTCATCCTCAAATGTATATGACTTAAAGTTCGTGTGAAGTCACCTAATATACATAATTAGTTCAGACTATACCACGCCTCTCTAAATAGTTCTTTACTGCATTTAACAATATCGTTGCCGTTTCTACCTGTTCTTCTGCCTTTTCCTTTGATGCAATATAAAAATCATCATAGTCACTTTTTTCTCTTAATTGTTTTAAGATCGCCACCCTTCGCCCCACTTCTCTTGGAAAAATCTCTGATGCCACATATTCCTTATTAAAATATGCAACAACATCCTTATGACGCCTAAAATCAACCATTCCTAATGAAAGAACTGCCTTAATTGCATAAAACGCTGCATAATAAGAACGATTAATTGCGTCCTTATAAAAACAATCTTTCAAACATTTTTCAGCAACCATTAGAGAATCTTCTGATTCTCGGATACGATATATACATAGTTCAGTCTGTCTGCTATCCATTGACTACAATACCCTCCCTTTGCACATTATCATAAAATGGCAATGCTCCGAGCCAATAATTAAACTGTTCTTCATTTTTTATGACAACACTTATATCTACAAAATATTTCATTTGAAATTCAAAAGCCAAATTAAATATTTCTGTTTCAGCCTTTTCAATCTCTTTGTCCGTTAATGTTGTCAAAATCATAATATCAATGTCTGAATTTTCCGTATAATCTCCTCGTGCAAAAGAACCATACAATATAATTTTAGTCAAACAACTTCCCAGTATCTCCTTTGCCAGATTTGAAAATTCAAGTATTATATTCTGTATACTTTCCATTACTTCACACCTCATTATACTATTGATTTTACTAGTTCCCCAAATATATAGCGCATGTTATCTTAAAGTTCATATGGCGTTACCTGATATACGTAATAATTCAGCCAGTTAGAATACAGATTATTACTATGTGACCGCCACTGCAGGTTCGGTCTCTTTGTATCATCGTCTCCCGGATAGTAGTTCACTGGCATCTCTATAGGCAGCCCTTTATTTTTATCGCGTATATATTCATTATGCAGGGTATACCTGTCGTACTCCGGGTGTCCCATGAGGAAAATCTGTTTTCCGTTTTCTGTCATGCAAAGCAGAACACCTGCTTCCTCCGATTCCGCCAGAACTGTCAGTGCGCTGCAGTTATGTATATCCTCATTGCTCACCGCTGTATGTCTGCTGTGAGGAATCATAAAATAGTCATCAAATCCTCTCACAAGCGGAATTTTTCGGTTCATCACTTTGTGGGAATAAACGCCGAACAATTTCTTAGGCAGCAGCATCTTCTCAAGTCCATAATGATAATAAAGTCCCGCTTGGGCGCCCCAGCAGATGTGAAGTGTGGACATAACATGTGTTTTTGTCCAGTCCATGATCTCGCAAAGTTCTTCCCAGTAGTCCACCTCCTCAAAAGCAATCTGCTCCACCGGCGCTCCCGTGATGATAAGGCCATCAAATTTCTTGTCTTTTACTTCATCAAAGGTATTGTAAAATCTGTTCAGATGCTGAATGGGTGTATTTAATGAAACGTGGCTGTTCATTTTCATGAATGTCACGTCAATCTGTAAAGGTGTATTGGACAATGCACGTGACAGCTGCAGTTCCGTATCCTGCTTCACCGGCATCAGATTCAAAATGCATATCTGCAAAGGGCGGATATCCTGATGCATCGCCCGGTATTCATCCATCACAAATATATTTTCATTTTCCAGAATTTCTTTTGCTGGCAGATCGCTTTGAACTTTTATAGGCATAGTCTTTTTACTCCATTTCACATGATTCTAAAATGTCTGGTTCTGGATTGGCTCACGCTTCTCCAAACTGTTTAAGGAACTCTTCCTCTGTTATAATGGGAATCCCCAGTTCTTTTGCTTTCCGGTTCTTAGAAGAGCCTGACTCCGCATCATTGTTCACAAGATAATTGGTTTTGGACGTCACGCTTCCCGTCACTTTACCTCCTGCCCCTTCCACATAGGCTTTAAATTCATCCCGGTTCTTATAATAATGCACTTCCCCTGTGATGACAAAGGTGAGACCCGCGCACTTCCCTGATGCGTCAGACTGTATGTCTGCTTTTTCTATTGTAACCTCTTTTAACAGGGCTTTCAAGGAGGATTGATTTTTATCATCCTTATACCACTCCATGGCGGAACCGGACTTTTCAGGTCCAATACCGTCAATGTCCTCAAATCCTATCCCCTGTTCCAGTCTGCTTAGAAAACCTTCAAATCCATCTTTTGCAATAATCTTCTTCCCGGCATCAATTCCAATCATGGGAATGCACAGCGCATAAATAAAGTTGACCGGCTTTACCTGTCTGCTCTTTTCTATGGCACGCATCATATTGGTGCAGGATTTTTCGCCGAATCCTTCCATCTGCTTAATGACCTCTGCATGCTCCGACAAATGATAAATATCTGCAAACTCTTTGATGAATCCTTCATTCATGAATTTCAGCATGGTCTGTATGGACAGTCCGTCAATATCCATCCCCGATTTGCTGACAAAGCGGGTAAATTTCTTGACATGCTTTGCAGTACAGTCGGGATTGGTACAGTGCAGCGTTTTGGTTTGGCTTTTCGGACTGATGTGAATCTGAGTCTTCGCACCGCAAACCGGACAATTTGAAGGCACTTCAAAAGTTCCTTCTGCATTTTTCACCGATATACACTTGGGAATAATCTTATTTGCTTTAATCACTTCCAACGTGCATTGCTTTCCAATCCCCAGTCTTTCCATTTCGCTGATATTACATAGCGAAGCCCGGGAGACTGTAGTTCCCTCAAGGGAAACTGGTTTAAAGACTGCCACCGGAGAGATTGTGGATGCCGCACAGGACCACTCTACATACAAAAGTTCTGACTGGGCAGACACATCCTGCCATTTGAATGCGTATCCTGCCCTAGTGGCATGATGACCGGTCACACTGCCGGAGGATGCATACTGTGTATCATCATAACAGATCACCAGTCCATCCACCGGGATGTCCATCTCTCCGTTTTCCACCTTTCTTGTCCATCTGTCAATCCCCTCCGGCAGAGACTGCGCATCAAATGCTTCCCTGTCTATCACCGCAAACCCTTCCTTTGCAAGAAAATCCATTCTATCTCCCCAGGATACGATGTCTTCCTCAAGATAGACCAAGGTAAACGCATGAAAATGGACACGTCTCTCCTTCACCTTTTCCGGATCATCCAGACTCAAGGTCCCTGAAGCCAGATTTCGGGGATTTGCATATTTTTCATCATCATCTTCAATGGTATCATTAATCAGTTCAAAATCCGTGTAGGAAATAGTCGCCTCGCCGCGCACAACCAAATGTCCCTGATATTTTATCTTCAGCGGAAATCCCTTTATGGAATTTTTTAAATAAGTAATGTTGGTTCCGGTTGTGCCATTCCCTCGGGTGAGAATCTTCGTCAACTTTCCATTGTCATAAGTGAGGACCAAAGTCAGTCCGTCCAGTTTCCAAGAAAGCCAGATGGACTTATCCTCCGCCCATTTCTGCAATTCTGATATCTGTTTGGTTTTTGCCAGAGACAGCGCTGGAAATTCATGCGCTTCTCTTTCTCCTCCATTTTCTTCCATTCCTGTATTCTGAGTGGGACTCTCCGGCAGGATATAACCCGTCATTTCTTCCAAGGAAACAAGCTCATCAAACATTGCATCCCATTCATAATTGGACATAATCTCTTCTCTGCCGTTATAGTAAGCCTCTGACGCCTCATTCAGACGTTTTACCAGTTCTTCGCACCTCATTTTATGATTTTCCATCTATTTCAGCCTCCAATTCTGCAAGTTTTCCTTCAACAACGCTATTTTCTCTTTCAAACACCTTTTAAATAAAACCCGTTTTTCACGAATTATATTTGTTTTTTCATTTATTTTCTGTCGTTTTAAGTCAACAAAACGTTTTTATTTACGTTACAGCGGCAAAATTCCCTTTTCTACTATATTTATTTTTTACTTACACAATATTTTGTGTTTTTGCTTGATTTTTCTCCAAAGCAGGAATTATATAACACTTGTAATTCACCTTCTGAAAGTTGCCTGTACTGCCCCGGTGCAAGCCCTGAAAGCAGAACATTCATCACTCTGATCCTTTTGATTGCAATGACATGATAGCCCATTTCCTTCGCCATTCGCTTAATTTGCCTATTGACTCCTTGAGTTAAGATAATTTTGAAAGTAAATTTACCTGTTTTTTCGATTTTACACGGCTTTGTTTTGATATCAAGTTCTGTTAGATAAACTCCCGATTCCATCTTATGAATAAACTCGTCTGAAACTTCTTTGTTTACTTTAACAACATACTCCTTTTCATGGTCTGCACTCCCCCGCATCATAGCGTCAATCAGTGCCCCATCATTGGTCAGAAGCAGCAGTCCCTCTGAATCCTTATCCAACCTGCCTGCATAAGTCACTCTCACAGGGAATTTGATCATATCCGTGATTTTTTTATCTGCAAACCGATCCTTTTCCGTACAAACGACGCCAACCGGCTTATAATATGCCAATACCACCTTTTTATTTTTCCCATGTACCGGTCTGCCATTCACAAGTACCTGATCTTCGTCACAGACCTGCATTCCGGTCACTGCTTTTTCTCCATTTACTACTACTCTGCCTTCCTCAATCAAGCGATCTGCTTCTCTTCTGGAGCATATGCCGCAGGATGCCAGATATTTGTTCAGTCTTTCTTTATCCATCTTTGTACCATTTGCCTTTCCGCATATCTTTTACCATGGTTCATCGGTTTTATTCCTTTCGAACCAGATATACTTTATATTTTTCCTGATCTGCTTTATGACACTTTGTCTTGATCCGAATCCCCTTTTCTTCATATTCCTGACTGATCATATGGGAATGTTCCATGAAATAGGAAGCAACATTCCCCTTTTCATAGGGAATCAAAAATTCCGCCAAGGTATAATCTGCATATATCTTATTCAGTATCATATCTGTCAAAAGTGCAAGCGACTCTGGTTCCTTTGCCGAAATGTAGATTTTCTCCTCCCCCACTGCCTGCGGGTATCTGACCTGTTCCTCCATCCGGTCTGCCTTATTAAATACTGTAATCATCGGTATCTTCCCGGCACCAAGTTCCTCCAGCGTCTCTTTGGTCGTATTCATCTGTTCTCTATAGTGTGGATCCGAATAATCCGCTATCTGAAGAAGTAAATCTGCATTTAACACTTCCTCCAGCGTCGAATGAAATGCTTTTATCAGGCTGTGAGGCAGCCTATGAATAAATCCCACAGTGTCCGACAAAAGAAAATCTTTGTTGTTTCCGGTACTGATCCTTCTCACCGTTGTATCTAAAGTCGCAAAAAGCATATCCTTTTCCAGTACTTTCTTCTCCTGATCCATCCCGTAAGTATCTATCATTGCATTCATAATGGTAGATTTGCCTGCATTTGTATATCCCACCAGGGCAACCAACGGTACTCTGGCTTCCTTTCGCTTTTTACGCTGTACCTGCCTTTCCTTCACCACCTCTTCAAGTTCCCTGGAAAGCTCTGATATCCGGTGCTCGATTCTTCTTCTGTCAAGTTCCAGTTTTTTCTCACCCGCTCCGCGGCTGCTCATGCTGCCGCTGGTACCGCCCTGTCTTGTCAGAGCTTCATGCATCCCTACAAGTCTTGGAAGCAGATACTTTAACTTTGCGGATTCTACCTGCAGCTTTGCTTCTCTGGTCCGTGCACGAGTTTCAAAAATATCAAGAATAAGCGATGTTCTGTCCAGAATCGGTACTCCCAGCTCCTTTTGCAGATTGCGAAGCTGAGACGGTGTAAGGGTATCATCGAATATCACTAAAACAGCTTCAAGGAGGCTGACTGCCTCCTTTACCTCTTTTACCTTTCCGGTTCCAATATATAAACCCTTGTTTATACCTTCCATTTTCTGGGTGACCACACCCACCGGCTCCATAAAGCATGCTTTTGCAAGGCTTTTCAATTCCTCCAGGGAATAGGCAAAATCTTCCTTCCTGGTTCCGTCATCCACACCCACTAAAAGCACGCGCTCATAAGGCTCGTCTGTCTTAACATTATTTCCCTTTTCCATATCCATTTTAGTCCTCTAATCATTGATATAATTCTTCTATTAAATCAAAATAATTTTCAAAGGTCTTTTTACAGCACTCCGGATTCTTAATCGTAATTTTTCCGGTTCTAAGTCCAATTAATGTAAATGCCATTGCCATCCTGTGATCCTCATAGGTTTCAATTTCACTTTCGCTCACCTGTCCGGGGAAAATCCTGATTCCATCATATTCAGGTGCTTCCTCGCACTGTATTCCCATACGGTTAAGTTCAGTTAAAACAGCATTTATCCGGTCGGTTTCCTGATACCGGATGTGTCCGATATTTCGAATCAGTGTAGGACTTTCGGCAAAAGGAGCTAAAGCTGCCATCGTCATCGTCTGATCTGAAAAATCCTTCATAGAAAGATCCATGCCCTGAAAATTCACAAGCCTGCTTCCCTCCACCAGCATTCCCTCCTGGCTGTCGCAAAGCCTGCATCCCATGTCCTGTAAAACCTCCAGAAACTTAATATCTCCCTGGAGCGAGTCTCTATGTACATTTTTTACAATAACATCCGTTTTTAGCAAAGGCGCCATCGCATAAAAATAACAAGCGCCAGAAACATCCGGTTCTATCTGGTACTCTCTAAGACCAAACGAATTCGTATGAGGAACCTCACAGACATTTTCATTTCTGGTCACATGAATGCCGAACTGCTCCATCATGGAAATGGTCATCCTAATATAAGACCCTTCCGCCCGGTCTCCCGAAAGGATCAGCTTTAACCCATCTTTCAGCAACACACCTGACATTAAAAGTGCGCTGGCAAACTGGCTGCTGATTCCCGTGTCAATCAGAACCTCATTCAGTGAGATTGCATGTGACTTCATAATAAAAGGGAAATGATCTTCTTCTCCTTTAAATGTAAATATAACGCCTGCTCTCTTTAAAATATCTAAAAGAGGCTGCATGGGACGCCTGCACATCTGAGGTGACGCCAGAAGTTCATATTCTCCCCCTGCAAGAGCCAGCATAACCGTTAAAAATCTTGCTGCGGTGCCTGCACTCCTCACATCAATGGATGCATGAGAATATGGTATTTTGCCTCCCATTCCCTGAATGATCACATCCTTGGTTTCTTCATCTGCCTTAACTTCAAATCCCAGCTTTTCAAGACTGTCCAGAAAAGCTCTGGAATCATCACTGAATAAAACGCCATGAAGGGTACATCTATAATTAGATAGCGCTGCCAGAAGGAGGGCTCGATTAGTCATGCTCTTTGATCCCGGCACCTGCACTATTATTTCTTTTACATTATCAAGTTTCTTTACACGATAGGCATTCATAATTATTAAATCTCCATTTAATTTTTAGCAAAACAAGACCGGTGTTGCAACCACTTTGCCACACCGTCCTGATCATTAGATAAAATTACATCCGTTGCGTATTCTTTTAATTCATCTACTGCATTCTCCACCGCATATGCCTGATCAGAAATCTGAAACATAGGAATATCATTTACAGCATCCCCAAATGATATGATTTTGTTACATTTCCAGATCTTCTTAAGTTCATTGATAGCAACTGCTTTCGATGCCTTTGCCGGCATGATTTCAAGCCAATATTCCGGTCTGTACAGTTCTTTTTGAAATGTGACCCGAAAACGCGGGTCTTCTTTCATCTGCTCATATGCCTCCTGCAGTTCTTCCTTTTCTCCAATACAGGTAAAATAAAACATGTCGCCTTGATAAATACTCTCTCCATCCTTTACCGGCTCCATCCGCTTATCACCTTTTCTGGCAGAAAGATAATTTCTTATGCCGTCATTTTCATGACTAGGGTACCACAATACCTTTTCCTGATGATTCCGATAGGTGTAGACCAGCGGAAACAATCCCAGCTCTTCCAACAGGCTGGCTGCAAACTGCTGTTCCTCCTTTGAAAAACCGGTGGAATATAATATCTTTCCCGTATCCGCCTCCACGATAAATGCGCCATTATAGATGATTACCGGAATATGCAAAGACAGTCCCTTTGCTACCTTTGAAGCCGAAGAAAGAGACCTGGCTGTCGCATATGTAAACTTCATCCCTTTTTCGATCAATCCATTAATAATGCTAAGACTATATGGACTGATTTCTTCACGGGAATTTAAAAGCGTTCCATCCAGATCACTCACATACAATATATCTTCTCCCAAACCCTTTCCTCCTTGACGCTGCACAGCATCTGTTGCAACTTATCCTGCTCCTATAACTATAACAATTTTTTCCCGTCCTGCCAAGGAAAACATCTTGCCAGAGCTGGAAAGTAACTTACTATTTTTCTTTTGGGGGGAGTTCCATTAGTCCGCACAGGATAGGTAAATATTCCAACGTCGTCGCGCTCTCGCTCTATAAAAACGTAGCAGCGCTAAACTCGTGAAGAACCTCGTTAAGCGCTGACGTTTTTATAAGGACTCCTTATGGAATATTTACCCATCCTGTGCTACGTTATCGTTTAGCCTGCAAAAGTGTAACATAATGTTTACTATTTTTCACCAGATAGCCAATGCACAGCTCTGAGAGGATAAATAATCCATAAGGAGCCCCTTAAAAAGCGTCAGCACTCAGCACATGCTTAAAAGCATGCGGTTCTTTCGAGCCTAATGTCTGCTACGCTTTTTGCGGAGCGGGAGCGCGGCGACGCCTAATTATTTATCCTCTCAGAGCGTCACGCTAACCAGTGTGTGAAAAAGTAACTACCATTCTTTGTTTTTCACGATTTTTACTGATATGAAATAGGAAATGATCATGGATACCACTGCAATTGCAAACAGTATAATTGTGATAACCTGTTCTGATAGAGCTTCTAGCTCCTGTAAGGAAATGCCCATCTTCTCGCACAGGACATAGCCTCCTGTGATCACACCTCCGATAAGCAGCATGCAGAAAATGTAGATATATCTTGCTTTTTCTGTTCCCAGTTTAAACATTGCGGGAAGTGATACAGCGTTCGCTACCATAAATACAGCAACTGTCGCTGCAATTCCGCCCCATTCAAATACAAAAGACTGGCCAGTTACTGCAAAAAAATGTGACAATATATTAAACAGACAGCTAATCCCTGCGCCTCCCAGCATGATCAGCAGAATGAGAACATACTTTGCACCTATCAACGTTTTTACTTGAATTGGTGTAGTCAGTGCAAACCTATTGAAGGAAACCGACTCGTCATAACTCATAGTGCTCATCACCATCGACGCGCACATCACCACAAAATAAATAATCATGAAACTAAATGATTGTATCATCATTGAGTATAGAAACAAAAATGCAAGAATAATGCCGAATTGCTTTCCCAATCCCTTCAGCAAGTATAAATCTTTTAAAACAAGTCCTCTCATCATAATCCTCCTTGCTGCCAACAGCCCGCAGATTGGGGTGTCAGCACAAATTTGTCTGTGATAAAATCAGCTGGATGGCTGATTTTTCACAATATTCTTCATTCTAAAATGTCTACGCATGATACATTTTCTATTGACTGCTCTTTTCCTCTGACTTGACAATATAAAGAAGCAAGTCCTCTATATTTGCCCTGTCCACTACAAATCTGTTTGTATTTTCCTGTTCTGACTCTTTCCAAATGGGACTTTCTTTCAGTCGTCCAACATCCTTAATAAGTACACTTGTCTCAAATGCATTTTTTTCTTTTCCGACAATGAGTTCCTGCGGTATTAATGCCGCCTGCTCTTTGCTGCATTTAACGACACCGTAATTGTACAAAAGCTCATCCTTATTTTCTGTAAATAAAAGTTTCCCTTTGTGAATCAACATGACATAATCTGCAATTTTTTCAATATCAGATGTTATGTGTGATGAAAGAAAGACCGTATGCTGTTCATCCTCAATAAACTCTCGGAAAATATCAAGAATTTCACTTCTGATGACCGGATCCAGTCCGCTGGTCGCTTCATCTAAAATCAACAGCCTGCTGTCATGAGATAGGGCAACTGCAATGGACAACTTCATTTTCATGCCTTTGGATAAATCCTTTATTTTCTTGTTAATCGGTATCTCAAAACGCATCAGATAGCTCGTAAACTTATCATCGTCCCATGTCTTATAGATGTTTTTCATAATGTGCCGGATATCCTTAATCTTTAATGAAATCGGCAGATTACATTCGTCAAACACCACGCCGATCTGTTCTCTCCATGCACCCTCCTGCTCACTGCGGTCAATCTTATGCCCCAACATTTCTATTTCGCCTTCTTCTATTGGAATCAGCCCCAGAACCGCGCGGATCGTCGTACTTTTCCCTGCTCCATTCTCTCCTACAAATCCCACTATAGTTCCCATTGGAATTTGAAAACTAACGTTATCTAATTTAAATCCATCATACTGCTTGGTTAGATTCTTAACTGAAATTGCATTTTCTGTATTCATATGCTGCATCTCCTTTTATCATTTTCCAATCTCACCTTCATGATGCCCCGACGGCATTCTTCCTATTTCCTTCAGGCATCACACTCATATAAGATAGCAATGATTTCTTCTATTTCTTCTCTGCTTATGCCGCTCTGCTGTGCTGTGGAAACAGCCCTTGAAAGCAGTTCTTCTATCTGTTTTAGTTTTTCTTCCCTCACAAGTCTGGTATCCGCTGCTCTCACAAAGCTTCCTTTTCCCACAACGGTTGTAATAAAACCATCCTTTTCCAAATCCTCATAGGCTCGTTTGGTGGTAATCACACTGATACGCAATTCCTTCGCCAAAGTCCGCATAGACGGAAGGGGATCTCCTTCTTTCAGCTGACCATTCATGACCATAGTCTTAATCTGAATGGTAATCTGCTCATAAATAGGTTTGTCACTTGAATTACTTATAATAATATTCATTTTATCCCCATACCTTTCCTGCATGAACACATAAGGTTAACAGAATCATTTATCGTCACCTCTGTCTCATATTTATGTTTAACTAATGATTATATAATGTATATATCATATATATACATTATTGTCAATATGCATTTATGATTATTTTTCTACCAGCCAACACACAGGTTACTATTCACACACTGACCAGAGTGACGCTCTGAGAGGATAAATAATCCACCGTCGCCGCGCTCTCGCTCCGCAAAAAGCGTAGCAGGCACTAAGCTCGAAAGAACCGCATGCTTTTAAGCATGTGCTAAGTGCTGACCCTTTTTAAGGGGCTCCTTATGGATTATTTATCCTCTCAGAGCTGTGCATTGGCTATCTAGTGAAAAATAGCAAGCATCCTACTATTTTTCAGGCTAACCGATAACGTAGCACAGGATAGGTAAATATACCAAAAGGAGTCCCTATAAAAACGTCAG